>DAIOEK010000012.1:0-61653 GCA_036746315.1 Anaerolineaceae bacterium
TTCCTTGGTGGTGCCCTTCTCGATGGTGGCGACGAAATCGACCACCGAAACGGTCGGGGTCGGGACGCGCAGCGAATAACCGTCGAATTTGCCCTTCAGCTCGGGGATGACCAGGGATACGGCCTTGGCGGCGCCGGTGGTGGTCGGGATGATGTTCAAACCGGCAGCGCGGGAGCGGCGCATTTCTTTGCGATGCCCCTGGTCGAGGATCACCTGGTCGTTGGTGTAGCTGTGGATGGTGGTCATCACCGCGTTGAGGATGTTGAATTTATCGTGGACGATCTTGGCTGCCGGGGCGAGGCAGTTGGTGGTGCAGGAAGCGTTCGAGACCACGTGGTGGACGGCGGGGTCGTATTTGCTTTCGTTGACGCCCAACACGATGGTCAGGTCTTCGTTCTTGGCCGGGGCCGAGATGATCACTTTCTTCGCGCCGCCAGCCGTGATGTGCACGTTCGCGCCGGCTTTGCCCTTGGCGGGATCGCCCACAGCATCGGTGAAGACACCGGTGGATTCAATCACAATATCCACACCCAGGTCCTTCCAGGGAAGGGCGCCGGGGTCTTTCTCAGCAAATACCTGGATCTTTTTGCCATTGATCACGAGATCGTTCCCGTCAATGTTGACATCACCGTGAAAAATGCCATAGTTGGAGTCGTACTTGAAAAGGTGAGCGTTTGTTTTGATATCGAAGAGGTCATTGATGGCAACCACTTCCAAATTGCCAGCCTGTTTTTCGATCATGGCTTTCAAAACCTGGCGACCAATTCGTCCAAAACCGTTAATACCAACTTTTACTGTCATTGAAACACCTCCTGAGAGTGTAATAAGATCAAACCAAATTCGTATGATTCTATCACAAACGAATGAATTGGTGGGATGAATAGACAACCCCCCCTCCAACTGCCCGGGGAGGATGGTTAGAATTCGTCCGAGACTACGTCCCGGTCGGTTAGTGGACCGGTGCGGTCGAAATAAATGTCGATGATCGTCTGAGCCAGCTTGTTTGCATCGTGTCGCCACGGATGATCCATGTCCAATAGATCAGTCTGGTAAACCGGGTAATTTCTCTCCAGGTCGTCATCCACCTCGATCCATTTGACGCCTTCCGGCAGGTCGCCGCTGTAACGATTGTTGCAGATGATCAGATCGAACAATCGGCTGCCGATATGTTTCTCGATCGCGGTCAGATGGTCGTAACTGGAGTATTCATCCGTCTCCCCCGGTTGGGATGCCAGGTTGCAGATGAAGAACTTCATGGCTTTACTGGCGCGAATGGCCTCTGCAATATCCGGGACGAGCAGGTTGGGTAGCAGACTGGTGTACAGGCTGCCCGGACCGATCAGGATCAGATCGGCTGCCAGCAATGCCTGTATCGCAGGCGGATATGCCGGCGGAGTATCTGGCTCCAGCCAGATGCGCTTGATCTGTCCATGCGCCTTGGGGATTTTGCTTTCCCCGCGTACCCAGCGTGCTTTCCGTTTCTCTTCCACGGTTTCGATGCTGGCAGCCAGCCTGACGTCGGTCAGCGTGGAGGGCAGTACCTGTCCCTGCACGGCAAGCACCCGTCCGCTTTCTGCCACTGCTTCTTCGAAAGAGCCGGTTATTTCTGCCAGCCCTGATATGAACAGGTTTCCCAGCGAATGTCCATGCAGTCCGGATTCATCGGAAAAACGATACTGGAACAATTGCGTCAGCAGTTCCTCATCGTTGGAGAGTGCGGCTAGACAGTTACGGATGTCGCCCGGGGGCAGCACCCCCAGCGAACGGCGCAACTCTCCGGAAGACCCGCCATCGTCGGCTACCGTGACGATGGCGGTAAGATTTTTGGAGAAATTTTTTAATCCGCGCAGCAGTGTAGCCAAACCGTGCCCGCCGCCGATCACCACAATCCGCGGCCCCCGTTCCTTTTTGCGGAAGGACGAAACGGCGTCGATGATGGGTTTTCCAGGTTGGATGAACGGGCGCAGCAAGGCGCGGTTCAATCCCCACATTCCATACGCGGTGAGCCCGAAGCCGAGCAAGCCAAAGATGACTGCCCTGGTGATGCGGGCGAATGATTGCAGCGATACCGTGGAAATAATGGGCAGCAGCCAGTTGTTGGGCGCGGTCCGGTAAATGTTGATCAGAATAAGCGCCAGACCAAGCGCAAGCAGCGTAATCCCCGCCAGGATCAGGAGCATCCAGCGTTTAACCCCGATTCCCGGCATCAGCCATCGGGCTTCTCTCCTGATGAATTTTTTGATTCGATCAAAGGCGGTGAGATTTGTTTCCTTCATTGCTTTGTAGAATATAGCAGGTTGTCGGGCGTCCGTCAACCATTGGATATTCCCCGTTCGAAAATCAATTCCTGCTGTTGTGCCAGCATGCGCTGGAAGAGACCTTCGCGCTGTTTGAGGCGCACATAGCTCCCCCTGTCGGCAATACGACCCTGCTCCAACACCACGATCTCATCGAACTGTTCCAAATCCATCAGGCGGTGGGTAATCATCACCAGCGCGGTGTTTTCTGCAACCAGGTGTATCTGGCGCGAAAGCATGCGTTGGTGTTCGATATCCTGGTTGGCGAAGGGCTCGTCGAGGATCAATACCGGCCTTTTCAGTACAAGCATACGCGCTAGGTCCAACCGCCGGCGTTCGCCTTCACTCATCTTCAATCCCCGTTCGCCTGCCGGAGTATCGAGACCGCTCTCCAGCCCTTCCAGCCAGGCGCTCATCTGCGCGTGTTGCAATGCCTGCCTGATCTCCTCATCTGTGATCGACGGCACAAAGAATTGAAAATTCTCACGCAGCGAAGCATTCAGAAAGTAGGGGGATGGTCCGGTGTAAGCCGTGATTGCGGTGATGAATTCCTGCGCATATTCCTGGTAGGGCTGCCCGTTGAGCAAGATCGTTCCCGCAGATGGAGCTTGAATTCCCATCAGCAGCCTGGCAAGCGTGGTCTTCCCGGCACCGCTGGGACCCACGATGGCGATCTTTTTGCCGGGCGTGATTTCTATCGAGATGTCGAATAATCCCTCGCTGCCGCCTTCCTCGTATTGGAAGCTCACCTGGCGCAGTTGGATGCTGCGCAGTACTGCATCTTGTTGGGCGGCGGCTTTGATTGTTTCGTTGGGTTGTGGGGGGCGCGTGTCGTGCTTGGAAGTCAATTCCTGGATGCGGAAGGCTGCCTGACTGCTCAAGTAGTATTGCTGTGCCGCCAGGTTCAGCGGTTGCATGGCATCGAAACTGGCAATGGTGATCAGCGGGATGGTTGCCAGCAGCAAACCCGGGATGGCGCCCTGTGCGGTCAGAGAGATGCCCGCGATCAGCATCCCGACCATGCTGCCCTGTGTCAGCAGCACCAGTAAGGCATTGATCCAGCCGCTGGTTGTAGCCACTTGCATTTGGGTTTTCCGGTAGGCTTCTTCCGCCTGATGGTAGGCTGCCAGCTGGTTGTCCAATTGCTGGTGCATCAAGATGTCCCCCAGTCCGTCGAGGATGTCTGCCGTTTCGGCGTGCACCTCTGCCCGTATGTTTACATATTGCCGGGAAGATTGTTTTGCCGCCAGAAAGGAGATAACCAGCATCAACAGCCAGCTGGCAAAAGCCAGCCCCAGGTATATGCCGATCAGGGAATGATCTATCGTGCCCAGGAAGAAGCCGACCACCAGAATCGTAAGGATGGCTGTCAGGGGTGGGTTGATCACCCGGATGAAAAAAAACTCCAGCACTTCCACATCTTCCACCAGCCTTGCCATCAGATCACCGGAGCGGGTCGCATCCTTTCTGGAAGGGATGCGCTCGATTAACTGCTGGTAGATCCACACCCGCAGGTCTTCCAGCAGGCGGAAGTTGACATCGTGGCTGGTCAGCCGTTCGAGGTATCTGAAAACGCTTTTACTGATCCCAAAGAAGCGGACGCCGACAATGGCTATGTTCAGTGCGGCTATGGATGGCTGCAACGCGGCATAAGAGATGAGGTATGCCGAGGTGCCCATCAGCCCCACACCCAGCAGGATCGTCGCCGACGACAATAGAATGGAATAACCTGCCATGAAAACAGATTTTTTCAGAAAACGCAGCAGGAATGCCAGCGGATGATCAGGCGGCATGTTGGTAACTCCTCACAAATCCGGCATATTCCTGATCTTGTTTCAACAATTCCGCGTGCGTGCCTGCTTCGATAATGCTGCCTTCTTTAAGGAATAGAATGCGCGTGCTCTGGTAGATGGTGGGCAGGCGATGGGCAATGGTGATCACCGTTCTGCCCTGCATCAGCCGCTGCGTGGCGGCTTGCAGTGACGCCTCCAGAATGGGATCGAGTGATGAGGTGGGTTCATCCAGTATCAGCAGGGGGGCGTTTTTATAGAAGGCTCTGGCAATCGCGAGCCTTTGTATCTGCCCGGTGCTGATGCCATATCCGCGCTCACCGATTTTGGTGTTCCAACCGCCTGGCAGACTGCTGACCCACTCCAGGCATTCTGCATCGGATAGTGCGCTCTCCAGCCGGTTGTAATCTATTTCAGCCTCGCTGAAAGCCACGTTCCAGGCGATTGTGTTCGAGAACAGGTGTGGATTTTGCGGCACCCAGCCGATCTGTGCGCGCCATAAATCAGTCGGGATTTCGGCAAGCGGTCTGCCTGCCGCGGTGATCTCACCACAGACCGGTGTGAGAAAGCGCATGACCAGCGCCGTGAGTGTGGTTTTCCCAGCCCCGCTGGGTCCCACGATGGCGATCTGTTCCCCCCCGCGGATGCTCAACTCGACGTCCTTCAGCGCCAGACCGGCTGCGCCCGGATATTGTGCCGACACGCCATGAAATCGGATGGGGAAGAATTGGGTCGCTTTGACGGGTACGGGTGGTTCTGCCGGAAGATCGCCCTCGGTGTGCTGCAATAAGGCGAATATTTCTCCGGCGGCTTCCATACCGGTCATGGCGGCGTGATATTTCACGCCCATTTGGCGCAATGGAAGATAGAACTCGGGTGCGAGTATCAGAATGAACAGCGCCGGCAGAAATTCCAGCCTGCCGTACAATAGTCGCAGACCGACTTCCACGGCGACAATTGCTGTGGAAATGGTGGCGACCAGTTCGAGTGTGAATGCCGATAGAAAGGTGAAGCGCAGCACCACCATGGTCGCCTCGCGGTAGGCGCGGTCATTTTCCTTCAGGATTTCCGCTTCTATTTTCTTCCGGTTGAGCAGCCGGATTAGTTCCAGGCTTTGCAGGGTGTCGAAAAACCGGGTGCTGAGCTTGTTCAGTAATTGCCATTGCTTCTGGGTGCGCTGCTCGGTCATCAACCCGATCAATGCCATGAAGATCGGGATCAGCGGAGCAGTTACCAGCAGGACAAAGCCGGTCAGCGGTTCACGGGGAAAGACGGCAATTAAGATGAATAGCGGAATGAGCGCCGAGAGGAATATTTGTGGCAAGTATTGGCTGTAATAAGCATCCAGTGCTTCAACCCCTTCGAAAATGGTGTTCAACAGCCTGCCGTGTTTTTCGCTGCCCAGGAAGACCGGACCCAGCCTGCATATCTTTTGCAGCAGTTGGTGGCGCAATTCCCCCTTTACCCGCGTGGCGATGCTCTTGGCGCTGATTTCATTGAGGAGAGCTAACCCCGCCCGCAGCAGGATGATCACCCCCAACTGCACCAATCGTCCTGCAGCGGATTGCAGGTCCTCTCCGTGGATGAAGGTGTGGACGATGATCTCCGCCAGAATATATGACTGAAGGATGATCAATACGGCGGTGAATGCGCCGCCGGCGATGTTGAAAAAGAGCGCCAGACCGCTTACGCGAGCCTGGCGCATCAAGTCTTTTTGTACTGACATGCCTTTAGTAGTGTAAGTCTTCGCTCTGGGTGGTAATGCGTTTGCGGAATACCCAGTAATTATATGCCTGGTATGCCAGAACGACGGGCAAAAAGATCAACACAACAATCGACATCACTTGCAGTGTCTTTGCAGAAGATGCAGCGTTATAGATCGTCAGGGAAAATGCCGGGTCGGTACTGGATACCATGACGTTGGGGAACAGTAACGCAAAAACGATGGCGGAGACCGCCGCCATGCCCGCAACGCCCAGCGCAAAAGCCCAGCCGACTTTACCGCTGCGCTGGGCAAAGAATCCGCCCAGCAGCACGAGCGCCGCCAGGATGGTGATGCCCACGCCTACAGGATTCATGCTGCCCTGGCTGCTCTGCCCGATGGTGGCAAAAATGCCAAAGGCGATTGCCAGTAAGATGGAAGGCAGCCACATGGTCTTCACCGTCCGCACGGCTCTTTCCTGTACATCGCCGGATGTCTTGATTTTTAGGAATAGGGCTCCAAGCAGTACCGTCAGGCACAGGAAGGTAACTCCGCCGATCAACGCGAACGGATTGAGCAGGTTGAAGAACCCGCCCGTATAATTCATTTCCTGGTCGATGGGTACACCTTGCAGGATGTTGGCAAAAGCCACGCCGAACAGCAGCGGAACCAGCAGACTGCCGCCGAACGCGGCGTAATCCCAGAAGTTGCGCCAGCCCGGCTTGTCGACCTTGCTGCGGAATTCGAAAGCCACACCGCGGAAGACAAGCGCCACCAACACCAGGAAAAGCGGAAGATAAAATCCGGCGAACAGGGTGGCATACCAGTGCGGAAAAGCTGCAAAGGTCGCCCCGCCCGCCAGGATCAGCCAGACTTCGTTGGCATCCCAGGTGGGGCCGACGGTGTTGAGAATGACCCTGCGTTCTGCATCGTTCTTGCCAAGGAAGGGCAGCAGAATGCCGATGCCAAAATCAAAACCTTCGAGTACGAAGAAACCGGTATAAAGTACGGCGATCAACACAAACCAGAGAATATTCAGATCCATTTTTCCCTCCTCAAGCGGCTGCTGCTTCGGTCTTGTTTGCCTGAGCGGTCCCTTCATCTGCGGGACCGGCTTTGGCAAATTTTACCAACAGGGAAACATCCACGATCAATAAGATGCCATAGATCACGGTAAAACCGATCAGGCTGGTCATTACCTGTGGAACGGTGATATTGGGGCTGACGGCATCAGCGGTGCGCAGCAGACCGTACACCACCCACGGCTGTCTGCCCATCTCGGTCAGCAGCCAGCCGGCGGTGTTCGCCAGGTAAGGCAGCAGAATGGCAGCGGTCATGCCCAGCCAAAGGCTTTTCTTGAGTTGCAGTTTCTTGAATTTCCACATCCACAAGCCCAGTAATGTGAGGAACAACATCAGAAAACCTGCACCGACCATAATGCGGAACGTCCAGTACGATAACATTACCGGAGGCGTATAGTCGCCTGGCCCGTACTGCGCTGTATACTCGGCCTGCAGGTCATTCATGCCTTTGACCTCTCCGCTGAATTTGTTGTACGCCAGGAAGCTGAGTGCCCCGGGGATACGAACATCGACCACATTCTTACGTGCAGCCATGTCTGGTGAAGAGAAGATGGAAAGCGCTGCCGGGTTTTCCGAGTCCCATAATAATTCGGCGGCAGCCATTTTCATGGGCTGCTGTTTTACCATTAATTGTGCTTGCTGGTGTCCAATTCCGATGGATCCCAGGATGGCGATGATACCGAAAATGTTACTAATGATGAATGATTTCTTGAAGAACTCGGTATTGTTTTTGCGCAGCATGTGGTACACCGAAATTCCCATTACAAAGAAGGCTGCGGTGGTGTAACCGGAAAAGACCGTATGCGGAAATTGCGTCCAGACGTGCGGGTTGGAGATGACAGCCCAGAAGTTGTCCAGCACCGGGCGTCCATCCACCATGGTGTAACCGGTCGGGTAGTGCATAAACGAATTGGCGATCAAAATCCAGAGCGCCGACAGCGTCGCGCCAAAGGCGGTCAGCCAGATGGTCAGGGCATGCAGTCCTTTGGATAACTTGTCCCAACCGAACAGCCACAGCCCGATGAAGGTAGATTCCAGAAAGAAAGCGGTAAGCCCTTCGATTGCCAGCGGCGCGCCGAAGATGTCGCCGACGAAGCGGGAGTACTCCGACCAGTTCATGCCGAATTGGAATTCCATTACCAGACCGGTGACCACGCCCATGGCATAGTTGATTACAAAGAGTTTTCCCCAGAATTTTGCCATCTGCTTATAAACAGCATCGCCTTTGCGTACATACAGGGTTTCCATGATGGCGACCAGGATGGATAGCCCGAGGGTCAGGGGAACAAAGAAAAAGTGATATACTGTTGTGATTGCAAACTGGGATTGTGATAATGCAAGAACATCCATACCTTCCCTCCTTGCGAGCAAAATTTTGCCAAGATTAATTTGTGATTAAAAATAGTATATCCCAAAAGCCTGTGCTGGTTGGCGGATACACTTTCAAAGTATAAGGTTTGGTATGCTCGAAAAATTAATTTCCATTGAAGAACGCTATCAGGAACTTACCCGTCAGCTTGAATCGGTTGGCGAAGATTACCAGGCAGCGGTTGAGCTGGCGAAGGAACGCTCTGATATCGAAGCGATCGTCCAGAAAACCGAGGCTTACCGTAAAGCGCTGGCTCGTAAAGAGGAAGCCAGCCAGTTGTTGTCGGAATCTGATGAGGAGTTGCGCGCCCTGGCTGAAACTGAATTGCAGGAATTGGATCCCCTGATTGAAAAACTGGAGGGTGATCTTCGCTCCATGCTGCTGCCCAAAGACCCGCGCGACAACAAGAACGTGATCATGGAAATTCGGGCTGGCACGGGCGGCGATGAGGCAGCCCTTTTTGCAGCCGATCTGTTCCGCATGTATGTTCGCTATGCCGAGCGTCAGAACTGGAAGTATGAAATTCTCTCCCAGAATGAGATCGGCATTGGCGGTTACAAAGAGATCATCTTTCAGATTAAAGGCAAGGGCGCTTATTCGAAGCTGAAATTTGAATCGGGTGTGCATCGTGTGCAACGCGTGCCCGCCACCGAGGCGCAGGGGCGTATTCACACCTCCACGGTCACGGTCGCCGTACTGGCGGAGGTGGAGGATGTGGATGTGGATATTCCTGATTCGGATATTCGCATAGATATTTACCGCTCGGCTGGCGCCGGCGGTCAGAACGTGCAGAAGAACTCCACCGCGATCCGCATCACCCATCTGCCCACTGGAATGGTGGTCGCCTGCCAGGATGAGCGCTCGCAGTTGCAGAACCGTCTGCGGGCGATGAGCATCCTGCGTGCGCGTTTGTACGAGATCGAAGAGGAAAAACGACAGGCGGAATTGGAAGAAGCCCGTCGTTCTCAGGTGGGCACCGGCGAACGCTCGGAAAAGATCCGCACTTACAACTATCCTCAATCACGGGTCACCGACCATCGCATCAATGTTTCCAACTTTAATCTTCCGGCGGTGATGGAAGGCGATCTGGATAAATTCATCGAAGAACTGGCTTTACGGAGTGAGTCGGAAAGACTTTCCGTGGGTGAGGTAGATGACGACTGAGAGCAAGCCGGTCATCCAATGGCTTAAAGAGACCAGCGGATGTCTGAAGGGGAAAACCGAAACGCCGCTTTCCGACAGCCGGGTCATCCTGGCGGATCATCTCGGCAAGGATACTGCCTGGCTTGCCGCCCATCCCGATTTTTTGTTGCCACCCCATGTTTTGCTCGGGCTGGATCAAAAGCGCGAACGCCTTGCAAATGGTGAACCGCTGCCTTACATCCTGGGCTGGTGGGAGTTTTTTGGATTGCGTTTTAAGGTAACACCTGCCGTATTGATCCCCCGCCCGGAAACAGAATTGCTGGTGGAGATGGCGCTCGCCTGGCTGGATGAGCACCCCTCCGTGCGGGAAATCTGGGATATCGGCACGGGTTCCGGTTGTATTCCCCTGGCCTTGCTGAGTCAAAAAACGGACCTGCACGCCCACGCCGTGGATATTTCCCCTGCCGCGTTGGAGGTTGCCGGCGCGAATGCCCAAACCCTGGGTCTTTCCAGCCGGATGGTCTTGCACCGTTCGGATTTATTGAGCAGCATAGCGGAGCAGCCGGTCCAATTGCTTTGCGCCAACCTTCCCTATATCCCATCCGCCGATGTCGCGAAGCTGGATGTGTCGCGTTATGAGCCGCTCGTCAGTCTGGATGGCGGAGAGGATGGCATGCGCTTCATCCACAAACTGCTAAAACAGGTATCCCCCCGCCTGGTCAAGCCTTATTGTCTGCTGCTGGAGATCGAATATCGTCAGGCGGATGCGGTGATGAAAATTGCCCGGGAGATTTTCCCCATGGCTGAGGTCAATGTTTTGCGTGATTTGTCCGGTCAATCCAGAGTGGTTTGTATAGAGGGTGATGATGACGATACGCATCTATAAACAACACGAAGCGGCTGCACTCCATCAGGCGATCGAGCATGTCCGTTCAGGCGGCATTCTGGTTTTTCCCACGGATACGGTATATGGGCTGGGTTGTGGATTATTCTCACCCGCCGGCATCCTATCCCTGTACCAGGTCAAGGGGCGTGAATCTGAAAAAGCCATTGCGGTCCTGCTGGCTGACCTTGAACAGATGGATCAAGCGGCAGCTGCGCTGAACGCCGGTGCGTTCCATCTTGCCGAACGCTTCCTGCCCGGTCCGCTTACTCTGGTGGTGACCAAGCAACCGGGTATTCCCCGCGAATTATCCTCGTTGCCCACCGTAGGCGTCCGTATTCCCAACCATCCATTTGCCCGCGCTTTGTTGCGTGCCTGCGGTCCCATGGCGGTTACCTCGGCCAACCTTTCCGGGCAACCCAGCGCCACGAGCGTTACCGAAGTAGTGCAGCAGTTGGGAGACAAAGTTCCGCTGGCAATCGATGGCGGTCAATCACCGGGGGGGCAGTCATCCACCGTGGTCGACTGCACCGGAGATGCGCCGGTGATCCTGCGCGAGGGACCGGTCAGCGAAACGGATATCCGCAGGGTCTGGTTCCAAAAATACTAATATGATGGTATTAATTTGCAACAAACTACTTTCTTAAGTTATTTTAATACTAATCCAATGTTATTTTCATAATAATTCACATATAATAGTAATGCATTCTCTTTCAATTCCACGTCCCGGGCTGAGCGGCTTACCGACGTGGTTTTGCTTTAAGCTGAAGTTTTCGTGATATAGTTGATTATTCTATTTGGGAGAAGATCGATGCTGCTTGAAAGTCATTCACTCGCCGTTTCTCCGGGGGAAAATAATACTTTAAAATTCTTATCCTTGCGCAATCCTTCTTTATTCCTTGTGCTGTCTGCACCGGGTTTGCAGATATTTACGCCGCAGGGGGAAAAAACTTTCCAGGGGACGATTAATCCAAAGGCGGCGGGGGCTACTTCCGGTAAAAATTCCGGGCATATCCACATGGCGCTCTTGCAGAATGAGTTCGTAAACTTCGAAATGGAAATCTCCAGCCGGGCGCATTATGCGGGTGCCTTGCTCAAGCTGCATATCACCAATCTCAGTCTGGACCCATTACAGATCGGAAAAATCTCCTTCGGCGAAGCAGCCGCTTTGCAATCTGCCGTTGAACATTCCGGCAGTATCGATTGGGGTGCCTATCAAAATGGCTGGCAATCGTGGAGCTACACCGCAAGTTATTCAGCCGGGCAAAAACCGCTGCTCTCCCGATTAAAACCATTTCAGGGTCCCAAATTGTATGATGCCGCCTCTCCGCAAACCAACCGGGCGGGCGTGTTTGCCAGCGATCAATTCGGCGTTCTGTTGGACCGGACCAACCGGGTGGGTCTGCTGGCAGGATTCCTGTCCCAGCAAAATCATTTTGGTCATGTTGTATTGAAACCGGGCAAGCCGGATGCCATATCCATTCAGGCTGCGGGCGACCGGGCTGTACTCACCACCGGCAGGACCATCAGCACTGACTGGCTGGTTGTCGAGTTCCTTGACCTAAATGATCCTGATCCGCTCAAGGGCTACCTGCAGGAAGTAGGCAGGGAGAACAAGGTGAGGATTTCCAATCACATTCCTTCCGGCTGGTGCTCCTGGTACCATTATTTCACCGGGATCACGCCGGATGTCATCCGAATGAATCTCGATGTGCTCACTGCCCGGCGGGATGAGCTGCCGCTGGATTGCGTGCAAATTGACGATGGCTACGAGAGTGTGGTGGGTGATTGGCTGGATACAAAGCATCGCTTTTTTGCCCAGATGGACGTATTGGCGGAGGAGATCAAGGAGCAGGGCTACAAGCCGGGGCTATGGATTGCTCCATTTATCGTTCACCCCGGCTCACGAATTTATAAGGAACATCCCGAATGGCTTATTCGCGATGAAAAGGGCAAAGTAGTAAATGCCGGTTGGAACTGGAACCGTTTCTGTGCCGGGCTGGATCTGACCCACCCGGAGGTGCAGATTTATATCCGCCAGGTGATCGAGAATGCCGTTCGGGAATGGGGCTATACCTATTTGAAGCTGGATTTCCTGTATGCCGGGGCGTTACAGGGCGTCCGCCATGACCCCAACCTGACCCGTGCGCAGGCACTGCGCAGGGGAATGGAGATCATTCGTGATGCCGCCGGGAAGGATACCTATATCCTGGGCTGTGGCGCGCCGCTGGGACCCATGCTGGGTCTTGTCGACGGAATGCGCATTGGCACCGATGTCGCCCCGGATTGGGAGCCAAAATATAACGGCATCGAATTGCTCTTCCCCAACGAGCCGGATATTCCTTCGGTAAAGAATGCCATGCACAATGCCATTACCCGTGCGATGATGCATCAACGCTGGTGGCAGAACGACCCCGATTGTCTGCTGCTCAGGGAGAGCAGCAATCTTAGCCTGGCGGAAGTGCAGACAATGGCATCCATCATCGGCATGACCGGCGGGTTGATGTTGATCTCGGATGAGATGGATAAAGTCTTCAGCTACCGGCGCCGCATTGCCCAGGCTTTGCTGCCCATCATGGGATTGCGCCCCGTGGTGATCGATTGGGCGGATGCGGAACACCCCTGTATGATGCGCCTGGATCTGCAAAATGCCTCAGGGAATTGGCACCTGTTGAGCTACACCAACTGGAGCAACCGCCCGGTGAAGAAAACCCTCTGCCTCGAAGAATTCAAGTTGTCGCCGGAAAGCAATTGGTACCTGCGCTCCTTCTGGACGGAAAAGGGGATCGATATTTCGCAGGGTGAATTCACCTTTACGGTTTTGCCGCATGGAACTCAATTGATCAGTGCCAGGGCGGTTTCGCCAGACCTTCCGGCATATCTGGGCTCGAATTTGCATATTTCGCAGGGTCTTGAGCTTTCCAGGTTCGACGTGGATAAATCTAGCCTTGCCATCCAGGTCAGCAGACCATTGCGGATGGATGGCATCATCGATTTATATCTCCCCGGCGAACCCCGCAATGTGCTGTGCATGGGGCAGCCGGTCAAGACCGAACAGATGGACGAAAACATCTACCGGCTGGATGTTGCCGGGGAACCGGAACAGAGCATCCAGATCGAGTGGTAAGAAAAGAAGGAGCCGGACAATTGCCCGGCTCCTTTTCAAAATTCACAATCCCTTGTTTTCTATTTGCGTTGCGCCAGGGCAGACCAGCCCGCATATTGGGCGGTATCTCCCAGCATTTCTTCGATGCGCAGCAACTGGTTGTACTTGGCAACCCGGTCTGAACGGGCGGGTGCGCCGGTCTTGATCTGTCCCATGTTCAGGGCGACTGCCAGGTCGGCGATGGTTGAGTCTTCGGTTTCGCCGGAGCGGTGGGATGTGACCGCGCGCCAGCCATTGCGATGGCAGGTTTCCACCGCTTCGATGGTTTCGGTGAGTGAGCCGATCTGGTTGAGTTTGACGAGCAGCGCATTGCATGCTTTTTCGGCAATACCCTTGCGTACCCGGGTGGGATTGGTCACCAGCAGGTCGTCGCCTACAATTTGCAGCTGATTGCCGACTTCAGCGGTCAGGTTCTTCCAGCCGTCCCAGTCATCCTGGGCAAGTCCGTCTTCGATGGATACGATCGGGTATTGTTTGACCCAGTCGACCCAGAATTTCACCATCTCATCACTGGAAAGCATTTTGCCTTCCTTGCGCAGATTGTATTTCTTGGCATCTTCGTCATACAGTTCTGATGCTGCCGGGTCGAGGGCAATCGCGATCTCTTCACCGGGTTTGTAACCGGCTTTGGTCACAGCTTCCAGGATCACTTCGATCGCTTCCGCATTGGCTTTCAATGCCGGAGCGTAACCGCCTTCATCGCCGACCAGTGTGGCATAGCCGCGGGCTTTCAACACGGTTTTCAACGTGTGGTAGATCTCGGCTCCCCAGCGCAGACCTTCTGCAAAAGTCGGTGCGCCCAGTGGCATGATCATGAATTCCTGTGCGTCGGTGGATTGCCAGTTGGTGTGAACCCCACCGTTGAGGATGTTCATCATCGGCACGGGCAGTACGTGGGCATAGACGCCGCCGATGTACCGGTAGAGTGGCATTCCCAGCGAATCCGCAGCTGCCTTGGCGACTGCCAGGGAGGTGCCGAGGATCGCATTGGCGCCCAGTTTGGATTTGTTCGGCGTGCCATCGATTTCCAGCAAGGTCTGATCGATTTCCATCTGTTCGGTGGCTTCGAAACCGAACAGCTCCTCGGCAATGGTAGTGTTGACGTTCTCCACCGCTTTGGATACGCCTTTGCCGCCGTAACGGCCCTTGTCGCCGTCACGCATTTCCAGGGCTTCGTGAATACCGGTGGATGCACCGGAGGGGACGATGGCTGATCCAAAACTGCCATCATCCAGATATACTTCCACTTCCACAGTGGGGTTGCCGCGGGAATCAAGTACCTCGCGACCGATGACATCTTCAATTGTGCTCATAATTCACCTTTGATTTGGGTAAAATAGTTTTAACATATCCAGACAAGTATGTTTGAGTATACCCGATTTTGACCTGAACGGCGTATTCGGGCGGGATTCTGCTGCTATTTTCCGTCGGTGCAAATTCCCATTCGCTGGCAGACTGCTCTCACAAAACCTACAAAGAGGGGATGAGGTCTGTCCGGGCGAGAGAGGAACTCGGGGTGAAACTGGGTGCCGATCATAAACGGGTGGTTCCGATTTTCCACGATTTCCACCAGCTTTCCATCCGGCGAAAGGCCGGCATAAACCAGTCCCTTTTCCTGGAATATCTCACGGTAGTCGTTGTTGAATTCGAAGCGATGGCGGTGACGCTCTTCCACGATCTCCTCCTGATAAAGCTCCGCGGAGATGGATCCTTTCTGCAGATGGCAGGGATACAACCCCAGCCGCATGGTTCCGCCCATGTCAGTGACTTCGCGTTGTTCCAACATCAGGTCGATCACCGGGTGTGGAGTCTGGTGGTCGAACTCGGCTGAATTGGCCGCTTCGTTCTCCAAAGCCATTCGTCCAAAATCCACCACCATCAACTGCATGCCCAGGCACAGACCCAGGTACGGAATTTGATTTTCGCGGGCTTGGCGAATGGCTTTGATCTTTCCCTCGATCCCGCGGCTGCCAAATCCGCCCGGCACCAGAATGCCTCCTGCGTTTTCCACCAGGTCCCAATTCTTGCCCTTTTCCAATTCAACCGCATGCACCCATTGCACATCCACTTCGACCCCCAGGTGGATGGCGGCATGTTTAAGCGCCTCATAAACGCTCATATATGCGTCGTGCAGCTCCACATATTTGCCGACCAGTGCAATTTTTACACTGGGTTTGGGCTTGCGTACCTCGTCCACCAGAGCCTTCCATTTGCTCCAGTCGGGTTTGGGCTGGGGTGGGAGTCCGCACCTTTCGAGGATGTATTCAGCCACGCCGGCATTTTCCAGCAGCAGGGGTACTTCGTAGAGCACGTTGCTGGTGACCAGCGGCACAACTGCTTTTTTCTGTACATCGCAGAACAGGGCGATCTTTTCCAGCAGGTTTTCTTCGATATCAAAATCGGATCGGGCGACGATCATATCGGGAGAAATGCCGATGGAGCGCAGTTCCCGGACCGAATGTTGGGTGGGTTTGGTTTTTAACTCGCCATTGGCGGCAATATAGGGCAGCCAGGTAACATGCACATAAAGCGTGTTCTCCCGCCCCAGATCGCTTCTTAACTGTCGGATGGCTTCGAGGAAGGGTTGTCCTTCGATGTCGCCCACCGTTCCGCCGACCTCCACCAGCACAAACTCTGCGCCGGTGGATTTGGCAACGGCGGCAATGCGTCGCTTGATTTCATTGGTGATATGTGGAATTACCTGAATCGTGCCGCCCAGGAAATCTCCCCGCCGCTCCTTGGCGATTACTTCCGCGTAAACCTGCCCGGTGGTGGCGTTGCATGCCCGATTGAGCCGGGTGTCGATAAATCGCTCGTAATGCCCCAGGTCCAGGTCGGTTTCGGCGCCGTCATCCAGCACGTACACCTCTCCGTGCTGGTAGGGACTCATGGTACCCGGGTCCACATTGATATAGGGGTCCAGCTTTTGAATGGCAACCTTGTAGCCGCGTGCCTTGAGAAGCTTTCCGGTTGCTGCAGCCGTTACTCCCTTGCCTACAGAACTGACCACACCGCCGGTAAAGAAAATATATTTAGTGGCTGCCATACGAACCTCCGTTCACTTGCTGGATACCATCAGGTTTAATCATACTTCAGATATCAATCAGACACCCGTCTTTTAGGGACGGGTGCTGGTTTCTGTTTAGTCTTTCTGTTTCTGTTCGAGGGTTCGGGCGAAGATTTCTTCGTAATCCTGCTGGTATTTCTTTTTGCTCTTTTGCCGGTCTCCCTGCGAGTTCTTCTTGCCCTTGGCTTTTTCCATGGCTTCTTTCAGAAGGATCTCCATGGTGGTGGGTTCGGGTTCGGAAGGTGTTTCCATGTAATCGCGGTATGAGCCTTCTCCGGCATCATCGCGGCGGCGGAAGTTTTTTCCACCGGTTTTGCGGCGGCGGGTATCTCCGCCCTTGCCTTCGCTCCGCTCCATCGGCTGGGAAGAGGGCATGTCTTCCTTGGCGGGGGCTTCTTGCAGTGCCTTCAGGCTGAGTTTGATCTGTTTCTTTTTGCGGTTTACTTCCAGCACCTGCGCGTCAACTTCATCGCCTTCCTTGACGACATCACCGGGTGCTTTGACGTACCCATGAGCCATTTCGCTGATATGGATCAAACCGGGTCGTTCCGCTCCGATTTCGACGAACGCGCCGAATTTTTCGAGCTTGACAACCTTGCCTTTGACGACCATTTCGGGTTTGATATCCTTCCAGTCCAGGTCTAGGGGTTTCATCATGGTCAGTTCAACGCGTCCTTCGCGAATGCGTTTTACCCAGACTTCGACTTCCTGACCTTCCTTTAAGATATCTTCAACCCGTTTGATCGGCTGAGAGGGGTCACTGGCAACGATTTGTGACACGTGCAGGTAGGCTGGAGATTCTAACCCGATATCTACCAGTGCGCCTGCCAGTGATGTCTTGATCACTTTGCCGGTGTAATGTGTTTTGGTTTTGATTTCGTTTGATTGATTAACGCTTGAATCCATAGCGTTTCACTCCCAGGTACTTAAAATTGACGCGAAGGAGGATTATACCCGAACGGAGGGGTTCTGTCAAACCATTTGGGATAATGCACAAGTTTTTTCCGTATTGTGGGGAAAAGCAAAATACCGGTCAGGTGGCTGGTTCGGCGGGCGGATTTTCGCGTGAAAGCCAGCGGAATGCAATCATACCCGGCAGCAGCGGGAACCAGAAGGTCACCCCCCGGAATGCCAGCACGATCACCGCTGCGGATTCCAGTGGGACGCGCAGTGACTTCAGCACCAGGGTCATGATCCCTTCCACAATACCGATGCCCGATGGTGTGGGTGAGACGATCACAAACAGATACCCAATGCTGAATCCGGCGATGATTGTCCCGGCGGTAAAGGACTGCCGAAAGGCCAAAAAACACATCATCATAATGGTGATCAGGATTGCTTTATTGTTGACTGCCAGAATGATGGGCTTGATCCAGGAGCGGGGTGTAAACCGCATGGCGGATAAACCTTCGGCGACCTCTAGGGCAAATGAGCGGGCGCGCTCCAGGGAGAGGTATTCCCGGTGAATGAAAGGTCGCACCATTGCGTTGATGATCTTTCCTCCCGCGGTCAGGAATTTCGCCAGGGTTTCTCCGGATTTCGCCCCCAGGTAGAGCAGGAATGTGATGAACAGGGCAATGATGACCAGGATAATGGATGCTGATATCTCCGGCCAGTCCAACTCGTTCCTGCGAGCCAGCACTGCCAGTCCCAGGGTGAGCACGAATAAAAAGCCCACATAATCGAACAAAACAAACAGGGCGGTTGCGACCGTTACTTTGGCGGTGGACATGCCTCTGTTGCGGGCATCTGAGACAAACATGGCGATCCCGCTCATTCCGGCGATAGGGGCTACCACGTTGACGAAATAGGCGCCCATCGAAAGCGCCAACAGGCGGCTGATGCTTTCTTTGATCCCGACCACTTCGTAGATTGCCCGGTAGGTGGCGGCGATATTTACATACAGCACAAAAACCAGCAGCAGCGCCGCCAGGATGAAGTTGATCACTCCCCGCTCCAGGGTTTCCACCACCGACTGCATTTCGGTGAAACGGGTGAAGAGGAATACAATGCCAAACAGCAATGCAATTGCCAGGATGAATTTACGCATTAAGCAGATTATACCGGAAAGTTCTCTGTGTCTGTACTTTTCACTCTTGCAAAAAAAGTGATTTATTGATAATATTCTATATATAGAATATTATTTATATGGAATATAAAATGACCAACACCGAATTTGCCATTCTTTCTCTGCTAGCCGAAGCGCCCCGGCATGGCTACGATCTCGAACAAATCATTGAGGAACGGGGAATGCGTGATTGGACCGAGATCGGTTTTTCGTCGATCTATGCTGGGCTGGCGAAACTACGCAAAAAGGGATGGGTGACCGCACAGGTGCAATCGGCGGAAGGGAAGGGCCCCGACAGGAAGGTGTTCACCATCACCGATGCCGGGCGCAGCGAATTGACACAGGCTGCATTGAATGCATTGCGCAGTCCCACCCGGGCATATCGAAATTTGGAATTGGGTTTGGCAAATCTGCCGGGCTTGCCGTTGGAGGCTGCCATCGAAATGCTGGAGGGGTATCGGCGGGATTTGTCCGAAAAGTATCGGCAGGTAAAGCTGCGTGCTGGCGATACCGCCGGTAGCCCCGATCACGTGCAAATTCTGTTCGATCTGTCCCTCTCCGCCATGCAGGCGGAATTGGATTGGCTGGAAAGGACCCTGCATCGGTTGCAACGAAATTGATGATCATTGATCTTAAAGGAGTATGCTATGCCTCGAAAACCCGAATTTGAATTTCTCGAACCAAAAGCTGTCGAAATGCCTGCCCAAAGAATGGCGGTGGTGACCACGATTGGCGACCCAAACTCCGTCAGCCAGGATGCGATGAAGGCATTATACGGTGCCGCATATTCGCTTAAATTTGCCTTGAAGAAACAGGGCGTGGAATTTAAGGTCGACGCACTCCGAGCCCGCTGGCCAAATGCCCATCTGGTGAGCAAGGAGAATTGGGAAGCGCATTGGGCACTGCCGGTGCCGGATGCCACCGGCGAATTAACCCAGAAGGTCCCCGCCGTTCAGGTGAGGCTGGAGACCTGGGAATACGGTTTGGTGGCGCAAATACTCCATCTGGGTCCATTCTCCACCGAGGGGCCGACGGTGCAGCGCCTGCATGATTTTATTGTTCAGAATGGTTATGGAATTGCCGGAGAGCACGAAGAACATTATCTGACCCGCATGGATGCGAAGGAGCAGCGCACATTAATTCGCTACCCCATCCGTAAGAAGGGGTAGCGAAAGTTTGATCTGAATTGTCAGGGTGGCGGTCTTACTGCTGGATGGCTTCCTGCAGGACTTCAATCGCCTTGTCCAGTTGCGGGTCGGTGCCTGCCTTGTAGTTCTCTTCATTGATCTCAACCACCACATCCGGGGTCAGCCCTACTTTGTTGATCTGTCGTTTGTTGGTGGTCAGCCAGCGTGCCACGGTGATGCGCACTGCACCCTGGTCATTGTCGAATTCGACCCAGTTTTGCACGGAGCCTTTGCCGTAGGTGGTTTCACCCACCAGTTTGCCGCGCCCCATATCCTGAATTGCTCCCGCCACGATTTCGGATGCGGACGCCGTACCTTTGTTGACCAGTACCACCAGCGGGATTTCGGTTGCTAGTCCACCCGGACGAATGCGCAGTTCTTTCGTATCGCCATTGCCGTATTCTTCATACATCAGCACACCGCTCTTGAGGAACTGTGAGCCCACATCCACTGCTGCCGTCAACAGCCCGCCGCCGTTGTAGCGTAAGTCTACTACCAGCCCCTTGACGTCTTGATCCCGCAGATCCTTGAGGGCTTTCTTCAGTTCTGCTCCCGTATTGTCACCGAAGGTGGAAATTTGCACATAGCCGATGTTGCCGTCCAGCACCTTGCTTTCGACGCTGGGCACCGCTATTTTGGAACGGGTAATGGTTACGTCAAAGGTTTTCTCGGCGCCTTCCGATTGGATGGTCAGCACCACATCGGTGCCGGCAGGTCCCAGGATTTTGCTCAATACATAATTGCCATCTTTCCCGGTCATGTCTTCGCCATCGACCGCCATCACGCGGTCGCCGGGTTTGAGCCCGGCTTTCTCGGCGGGTGAATCCGGCATGGGGCTGGTGATGGTCAGGAATTCGCCGCTTGAATCAACCCATGCGCCGATGCCCTCGTATTCACCTTCCAGTTGCATGCTTTCCTGCTTGAGCAGGTCGGGGTCAATATAGGAGGTATGCTCATCCCCCAGCGATTCGAGCATGCCTTTGATCGCTCCGCGCATGAGCGTTGTATCGTCCACCGGTTGATCGACGAATATATTGTGCACCAGGTCCCAGGTCCGCCAGAACGGTTGAAACAGAACTTGCAGGTCGGAACTTGACTGGCTGCTGCTGGTTGCGCTTTGCGTTGCCTCAGTCTGGGAAGGGACCAGGGAGTCTGTCTTGAGGAATGGCAGACCATTTGTCTGCTTGAGCAGCATGGCTGAAACAAAACCGCCGGAAAATGATCCTAAGAACAGGATCACTGCGGCTGAAATGGCTAGGAATATTTTTACAGCTTTTGACATTCTTTTCTCCGATAAATATTATGGATGAGATTCTGGGTCGTCATCGCCGGCGGATATCTGATCTGTCGGTCGTTTGATCTGCTCAACCAGTTGCGAAAGCTCGCTGAGTTGTTTTTCTTCTTCTCCCCAGGGTGATTTGGCTATGGAAAAAGCATCTTTGAACATTTTTGCCTGCCGTTCGGCATTCCTGTTCTTGATCATCGAAAACAGGCTGACGTTGATAAACACGATCAACAAAACCATGGCGCCGACGATGATGTAGAAGAGGGTGGGATTCGAATGGTACATGGGTTACCCTGTAATTTTTGACAACACATCCGTTAATTGATGAATGTTATCTATCTGGGTGACTGGATGATCCAGCCCCGACGGATGTTTGGATACCAGCACTGCCTGCATTCCCGCCCGGAGCGCTGCGCTCACATTCTTGGGCGCATCGTCGAAAAGCAGGTAGCTGGAGGGGTTATCATCGCCCACCATTTCCATTGCCTTTTGAAACGCCTCGGGAAACGGCTTGCAGTAAGGTTCCATCGCCATCACGTCAATCACCTTCTCGAAACAGGTGGTGATCCCCAATGCTGCCAGCACCCGTTGGGTGTGGTTGGTGTCGGCGTTGGTGAAGATCACTTTGCGGTAGGGCAGCTTGGCAAGCATCTCACCCAGGGCGGGGTCGGGGGCGACATATTCATGGATGGGAACATCGTGAACAAACGCCAGGTAATCTTCGGCTTTCACCTGGTAATCCTTCTCCAGTCCCCGCAATGTGGTTCCATAGGTTTCATAGTAATTCTGGCGCATGCCGTTGATCATTTCCTTAGGGATGTTCAACCGGTCGCGCATGAAATCATCCATACGGTCGCGCAACACCTGCCAGAGCCCATTTTCGGAAGGGTACAATGTTTCGTCGAGGTCGAACAAGATTGTTTTCAATGACATTCCATGAGTATACTCTGAATTATTAAGAGATTAATTAATTTTTTAGTGTTGATCGCCTCATCCCGGCTGATTTTGGCTAAGGTATAATCGTTCTATGTCGATTCGAGTTTTGCCTGATGACGTGGCATCTCAGATAGCTGCCGGTGAAGTGGTGGAACGCCCTGCCTCGGTGGTCAAGGAACTGCTGGAAAATGCGCTGGATGCCGGCGCAGATCAGATCGAGATTCACCTCCAGGGCTCCGGTCAGCCGTATATCGAGATCAAGGACAACGGGCGGGGTATGTCGGTGGATGAATTGCCGCTGGCGGTGGCGCGTCATGCCACCAGCAAGCTCTCAACGGCGGAGGATTTGTTTAAAATACAGACCCTCGGCTTTCGGGGGGAGGCGCTGGCATCCATTGGTTCCGTCTCATTGATGAGCGTGCTCAGCCGCAGTCGGGATGCCGCCACCGGCGCCGAGATCCGTGTGGAGGGGGGCAAGACTTACCCGGCAAAGACGGTCGCCCACAACCCCGGTACCACCATTCGGGTGGAAAATCTTTTCTACAATGTCCCCGCGCGCCTGAAATTCCTCAAAAAAGATGCCACCGAGCGCCAGAATAACGAAAACTTTCTGCTCCGCTACGCGCTGGCGTACCCGCAGGTGCAGTTTTGGGTAACCCAGGATGATGCCACCACGCTTCGTACCAGCGGTTCGGGAGACCACCGGGAGGCGCTCACTTCTGTCTATGGCATGGAGTTGGCACGCCAGATGATGGATGTCTCCCATGAGGATGATGGTTATTCCGTAACGGGATTTACCAGCCCCATTTCCCTCACCCGCTCCAATCGCCGCGAGATGACCTTTTTTGTCAACGGGCGCTGGATACAGGATGCCGCATTGTCTGCGGCGTTAATGCAGGCTTATCACACTTATCTGATGGTCGGGCGCTACCCGCTTGCCTTTTTGTTCATCCACTTGCCGGCGGAAGAGGTGGATGTGAATGTACATCCGGCAAAGGCGGAAGTGCGTTTCAGGTCTGCCGACCGGGTGTTTTCCCTGCTTCAAAGGGCTGTCCGCAAGTCGCTGCTGATGCATTCCCCGGTGCCGGAAATCGTCCCCACCCCGGGCTGGCAAACCCTGGAGGCTGTACAACCTGCTCTGTCGGTGCCGGATTTTATCCCGTCAGCTGATGCGACAGCGGATGTTCTTCCCGTCCAGGCGGTTTTTCAGACGCCTTCCCCTGCTACAGGGGAGGTGCGCATTCCCTTGTTGCGTTTGGTGGGGCAGGTGGGTGCCACTTATCTGGTTGCCGAGGGACCGGACGGGTTGTATTTGATCGACCAGCATGCCGCCCATGAGCGGGTATTGTTTGAAAAATTTCAACGCCAGGTTGGCAAGAACATCCCTTCCCAGGCATTGCTTGAACCTGCGTTGGTCCATTTGAATGCAGTCCAGGCGGGGATCTTGACCTCACAATTGGATGTCGTCAATACACTTGGTTTTCAGGTGGAGTCTTTCGGTTCTTTCAGCTTCCTGGTGCGTGCCATTCCGTCCCTTTTCACCAGCCTTTCCCCTGAAGCTGCCATCCGTGTGCTTGTTGAAGATTTCGAAGAGGATGAAACGCCCATGCAGGCGGAAAAGGAAGCGCGGATGATCGCCCGGATTTGCAAACGGGCGGCAGTCAAAGGCGGACAGGTGCTTTCCAATCAGGAACAGTCGCAGCTGCTTGCCGACCTGGAAGGGTGTCTTTCTCCGCGGACCTGTCCGCACGGAAGGCCAACCATGATTCATCTCTCTGTGGATTTGCTGGAACGCCAGTTCGGGCGCAGAGGGGCGCGTTAATCCAGTATTTTTTTTGGCAGTCGAAAGGTGAAAGTTGAACCGCTGCCCTGGGTGGATTCGACGAATATCTGCCCGTTGTGGCTTTCGATGATGCTCTTGCAAATCGAAAGTCCCAGACCCGTTCCCGTAATGCTTTCTTCGGTTGGTTTTGCCCGGTAGAACTTCTCGAATAGGTGGTTCACCACTTCGGGCGCCATCCCGATCCCGTTGTCGGATACCGCCACTTCGATAGAATTCGGGAACTCGGTTGCCTGGATGTGTATTTTTCCACCCAGCCGGTTGTATTTCATGGCGTTGGTCAGCAGGTTCAGCAACACCTGCTTGATCTTGTCCCGGTCTGCGTGCAGGTTCGGCAGGTTGGCCGGTATCTCTTGGGTGACCTGGATGGAGAGTTGCTTTAGCCGGTGGATCAGGAGTTCGACCGTCTCTTCCACCAGATCTTTGAGCGGGAAGTTGGTCGGTTTGAATGATACCCTGCCCGATTCCAACCGCGCAAGATCCAGGAAGGTGGATGCCAGGTCGCTGAGCCGTTGTGCCTCGTTGTAGATGGTTTTGGCAAGCGATTTTCGTTGTTCTTCTGCCAGGTTCTCCTGTTGCAACAGATAGGCGGCCGTACTGATGGAAGACAACGGTGTCCTCAGTTCGTGCACCAGTTCGGCGATCTGATCCGATTGCTGGAACAGGCGTGTGTTTTCGATTGCCAGGGCAGCCAGCGATACCAGCACGCTCAGCACTTCGAGGTCGTACCCTGAAAAATGTGTCTCCCGCTTGTTTATGACTTCCAGCACACCGATGACTTTGCCCTGCAGGGTCATCGGCAGCCCCGCCAGTGATCTTGTCTTTACGCTGCTGGCTTGATCCACCCTGGAGAAGAAGCGCGGGTCTTCCTCAACGTTTGGGATGTTGACGATGGTATTGTTCTTGACCACCCACCCCGCCAGGCTTCCCTCCAACGGAATTGCCAGCCCGCGCATCAGCGGGTCGTCCAGCCCGATGGCAGCCTGAAAGTAAAGCTCTTCCGCCTTTTCGTTGTAGAGCAGAATCGATGCAGCTTCTGCGTCACTCAATTCACAGGTTGCCTCAAGGATGTTGTTCAACAGGCTCGTCAGGTCATGGTTGATCACCAACTCGCGGGTGATCTCCACCAGTTTTTGATAATGCTCCAACAGTAGGACGGAATTGACGTTGTCCATCAGGCAAGCATCCTGTTGATCTTGGCTAAAACGTTCTGAATATCATCCCGGAACAGGCAGTCGGCATCCTGGTCCAGGTGGGTTGGACTGTAATTGATGATGATGGTCTTGGCGCCGTTTCTGGCAGCCTGCTGCGGAATGGCTGCTGCCGGAACCACTTCCAGGGATGAACCGGCAACGATCATCAGGTCGCATTCTTTGCTCAATTCATCTGCATTTTGCCATGCTTCCATGGGCAGCATTTCTTCGAAGAGGGTGATGTTCGGTTTGAGTATCCCGCTGCAGGTAGGGCAGCGCGGTATTTCTGCGCTCTCGATGAATTTCGGCAGGTATACATCGGCGGGGAAACGTTTTCCGCATTGAAAACAGCTGGCGCTGTCAATCGAACCGTGCAGTTCGAATACATTCAGTGATCCGGCGACCTGGTGCAGCCGGTCGATGTTTTGGGTGATGATGGCTTTCAGGTAGCCTTTTTGCTCCAATTCGGCGGTTGCCATATGCCCCCGGTTGGGTTTGGCGTAGTACATTTGCTTTGCCAGGGGATGCAGCCATGCAAAGAATTTCTCCGGTGACTGAATGAAGGTGGTCAGTGATGCGCATTCCATCGGGTTGTTTTGTGTCCATAATCCGGTGCTTGGACTGCGGAAATCTGGAATTCCGGAAGGGGTGGAAAAACCGGCGCCCGAAAAAAGAACTGCCAGACGTGCCTGTTGCAACAAACTGGCAGCTATTTCATAAATTTCTTCGCCTTGGCTTGATTCACGCACTTATTTTTGCGGACCTCTCTGGGCAATGGCGCTGGCAATCTTCACGAACTGCTGGGCAACAATGCCATCCGGCTGCGCCAGGATCATCGGGGTATTTCGCGTGCATGCCTGGTAGGCAAGCTCGGGGGCGGGCGTGATGATCGAGGTGATCGGGATCCCCAATGCTTCTTGAACCTGTGTCCAAGACATTTGAATATCCGATCGGATGCGGTTGATCAACACCAGCGTAAGCACTCTCGACTTGCTGAAGCCCTTGTCTGCAAGATCATCCAGCAGCACCTTGGTGCGGGTGATGGTATTCGGCATGGGTTCTACTACCAGGACGGCTTCGGAGCACAGATTGAAAATGCTTTCCGCGCCCGGCAGCATGTTCGCCCCCAGGTCGAGGATGACATATTGCGCCATCGCTGAAAGGTGTTTCACGATTGTCTGGATTTTGTCTGTCGCATTGACGAATTCGATGTCTTGCGGTTGATAGGATGCCAGCAGCAGGCGAACGCCGGAAGAGTGCAGAATCAATTCGTTTTCTACCATGCTCTGTGTAATCTCGCCCGCGTCGTGCTTGAGCAGCCGGCTGAGTTCGGTCACATTGGTATACCCCAGGTCGATTCCCAGCGTTCCCTGCGATGGACGCAATTCCGCCACCACCACTTCCGCCTTGGTACGCTGGCGCAGGGCGACACCCACGTTGACCGCCAGAGTGGTGGTCCCGATGCCGCCTTTGGCCGCCATCACGCCGCAGACCAGACCTTTTGCGCTGGGCGTTTCTGCTGCCGCGCGTTTCACATTACGGGCTAGCAGTGCGCGGACGTGTGCTGTCAATTCCGCCGGATGGGTGGGTTTGGTCAGATAATCATCCACCCCGGCATCGAAACCGGCGACCTTGTCATCCACCATGCTCTTGGCGGTAAACATGATGATAGGGATGCTCTTGGTGCTTTCTTCTGCACGGAGCTGCTTGGTTACTTCGTAACCATCCATATCCGGCATCATAATATCCAAAAGGATCAGGTCAGGCAGCTCCATTTTTGACATGGATAGTGCCTGTTGCCCGTTGTTGGCTGCAACGATCTTGTATCCTTGGCGCTGCAGCATCAGCCCTACCAGACGCAGGGTCTCAATATCATCATCAACTATCAAAATTTTTTCTGGCATGGCTTCCTCACCGAACTTGATTTCGAATGGTACATTTTTAATTATTATATGAAAGAATTTTGATAATGCTATAATCCATACGCATGAATCTAATGAATCTCCCCAGTTTTTTGCAAGAAAAGTGCCAGATTGCCCTTGCGGAGCGCATTCTTGTTGGTGTTTCCGGTGGCGCCGACAGCATGGCGCTATTGCATTTGTTGAGGTCCATTGCCGTGCCGCTGGTGGTATATCATTTTGATCACAAAATTCGGCCCTCTTCTTCAGCCGATGCGGAATTTGTCATCGGCGCTTGCCGTGAATTGGGAATTCAATGTGAGATCGGTTCGGTGGATGTCCCTGAATTTGCCGCCGCTCACAGATTGGGCATGGAGGAAGCTGCCCGCATGGCACGCTATCAGGCGTTGTTCCGCGCCGCCGAACGGCATGATTGTGCCGCAGTTGCGGTTGCCCATCATGCGGATGATCAGCTCGAGACCATATTGATGCACTTCATCCGCGGGGCGGGGCTCGATGGGTTGAAGGGCATGCTTCCCCGGGTGCTGCTCCCCGCATTCAGTCAATCCATTCCCCTCATCCGCCCGCTGTTGATGGTGGAGAAGGCGCAAATTTTGCAGTATTGCCGGGAAAATCAGTTATCGTTTCGTGAAGACGAAACGAATGCCGACCCGGCATTTTTTCGCAACTGGCTGCGGCTGCAACTGATCCCGCAGATTGCTGCGTTCAATCCAAAATTTACCTCCAACGTGCTGCATGCATCCGAAACGCTCGCCAATGATTGGCGGCTGCTTGAAAAACAGGTGGATGAGCATTGGGAACAATTGGATGTGTACCGCGGCGGTGGATACATTCGCTTCCTGCACAAAAATCTGCTGCTCTTGCCTCCCGGATTGCAATACCGGATCATCCGCCGTCTGGTGCAGTACCTGGAACCGGAGGTTCGTGATTTCGATCTGGCGGCGACCCGCAGGGTGGCGGACTGGCTCACGCAGGAGCATCCCACCGGGCAGATTGATCTGGTGGGGGGCAGCATTGCCCGGGTGATCCGCGAAAATACCTACTTTCTGCGCCGCGGGGTGGATGTTCCCATCGAGGGCTATCCCCAGCTGGAATCACCGGCGAAATTGGTCTTTCCCGCGCGCATCAGTTTGAATGCCCCCTGGGTGCTTCAATCCGAGGTGCTCGACCGGCAGGCTGTTCCAATGGAGTATGTGTTGCATGCCCCCCGCTGGGAAGCCTGGTTGGATCTGGACTGTATTGAGGGGGAGCCGCAGCTGGGCTGGAAACAGCCCGGAGATCGTTTTGTGCCCCTGGGCTGGCAGGCGCATTCCGCGCGGGTATCCGATATTTGGTTGAATGAGAAGGTGCCGGCTGAAGCGCGGGCAAAGCATCCCATCCTGCGCGATTCAAAAGGCATTATTTGGCTGCCGGGGTCGACCATTGCCCACCGGGTCCGAGTGACGATCAATACAAAACGGATCCTGCGGATCCGTTTGTTCAGGGCAGATCGTTAAATTGCTGACCGTATTTCTTGATCGGGCAGTTCTTACCGGGCTTTAGCCGCCAATTCCTTGAGTTTCATATTGACTTCGCGCCATTGTATTTTGGAGATCCCCAGTTTTTGGCGGATTTTTTCGGTGTCTTCGCCCGCCAGGTAATCCTGCAGGGCGCTTGTCCAGCGACACATGTCAAATGAGACGTGTTTGTTGGTCAATCCGGCGGCTTCCCCCAGGTCTTCGAGGATGTATTCCAGGCGTCTGGGCGACCAGGGAAAGAGTTGATCCTGCGGTTTGTATAGTCCCAAGTACTCGTAGTAAGCCTTCACCCAGTCTTCGGATAGGTTTATTTTTCTTTCTTTGAACCTGTTGGCGGGGTTGGGGTAGCGGATGAATACGGTGGCGTTCTGTGCATCGGCAAGATCGAGGTGTTTGATATCCACGCCCAGGCATTCGCCCTTCTTCATGCCTGTCTCCAGGATCAATCCGAACAACAGGTATGGTCGTGCATCCGCCTTGCCCGCCTCGCGCAGATTATTGGCGGCATCGTACAACAGCCCCACTTCATCTTCCGTCAAAACTTCCGGCAGCGGGCTGATCACGGATTGCTGCACCACCTTTTCCGCCGGGTTGACGGTGAGCACCGCATTTTTATGCAGCCACGAGAAGAAGGACTTGATCGCCGTGATGCGCCGCGACAGGCTCTTTGGGCTGCAGGGAATGTTACGCCCTTTTTCCAGCCATTGGATGTACTGGTTTAGTTCCTCGGTGGTGATGGCGCCAACCGTTTTGTCGGGGGGCAGATATTGCGCAAGCAGGGCGAGGTCTGCGGCAAATGCCTTGATGGTGTGTATCGATCGGTTTTGATCCTCCAGGTAATATCTCCAGGCAATGATTGCCGGCGATAAAGTCGTGGAAGGTGTGATATGGGCGGTTTGCAAGGTTTGGTTCATGTTCTTCCTCCATCTAATTCCGCTGTGTATCGGGAATGGCAACTACACACCGGTTATTATTCCAGGTCTAAAGCTTCTTCCAGCAACAATTGGATGCTGTTGTCTCTTGGAAGAAGTAAATACGCGCCAGAAGCGGGTATCCAGACGGATACTTCGTTGGGTCCGATCGCATACTGGCGAAAATTCCCATCTTTGGGTAGCTGGCTTGCCAGCGGTAATAAAGACACCACCGTGGAAATGTCGATGTTGGTTTCAACGCTTCCTTTCACCTGCTCATACAGTGCAGGCGCCTTGGTGAGTGCGTCGAGTGAAATGAGCTTGTCGAAAAATGCACGGATGATTTCCTGTGATCGTTTGCCGCGCTCGAAATCATTGCTCGAACCGCGTGACCGGGCATACCACAGTGCCATCTCACCGTTGAGCAGGTTCTCCCCCTGCTTGATGGTGCACCAGCCCTTCTTTCCCGAAGGCAGGTCGCACCAGTCGGAAAGCGCCTTGGCGGCATTTACTTCCACACCGCCCAGCGTATCCACAATGCCCTCAAAACCCTGAAAGTCGGTCATGACATAATATTGGGGACGGATGCCGAAGTTGAACGCAAAGGTATCCTGCATCAATTCGAATCCGCCCGATTGCATGGCAGTGTTGATCCGCTGCTGGTTTTTGCCGGGGATGGTGAGGTATAAGTCTCTCGGAAAGCTGACCATGCTGCCTTTTCCGGTGTGCGGGTTGAGCGTAATCAGCAGAATCGTATCGGTACGGAAGCCTGCCCCCACCCGGTAATCCGAACCCAGCAGCAGAATGTTGATTTGACCATCCGGCTGCGGAATGCGGTCCACGCCGCCTTCGAAATAAGTGGAGGGGGTCACGGTGGCGGTCGGCGGGATCGACATTCTGGTTGGTGTCGGGCCGCTTTTCTGCGTATCTGTGGGCTTCGCATTTACCGGTCGGAAGGGCGTCGGCGTGGCGGTTGCCATTGCATCCTGAGTGGCTGGTTGCTTCACCGGCAGCCCCCACAATTGGACGGGGTTGCCCGTCTGTGGACGGTTGGCAAATAGCCCGCATCCGCCCAGCAGGGCGCCGCCGATCAAGAAGATGAGTGAAAACAGGCTACGTTTGCTCATTCTCTCACTCTGCCGCAAACAAAAGATTGATCTGACGTTCGGTGTGTACTGCTGTATCCATCCACAACTGGCAGTCCAGCCTTTCCGTCAGGCTGAAGACGTTTTCCTGCAGGTATTCCGAGAATTCATCCAGCTCACGGGATGGCTGATCGACTAATTGGGCATTGCTGGTGGCTTTCCATAACACATTGCGTTTGCCGTCCATTTCAACCTGCAGCGCCATTTTGCTTTGAATGCTGGATCCGATCGGGGTGATCGCCAGCAATGAATTAAGAATGCGGTGAACGATGGGTTGGATTTCCTGGTACTTTCCCTTCACCTTGGGGATGTCATTCGGCGAAAGCATCTTGATTTCAAGTTTGCGGTCATGGATGAGTTGGTGGAATGACTTGAAGGATTCTTCAACTACATCCTGTAATGGAAGCAGGTCGGCTGTTTGCGTTTCTATTTCCGGGATGCCGTTTTGAGCGACCTGTTCGATCTCATCGATGGTTTGGTGGAGTCTCTCGGCTGCGTTTTGAATTCGATCCAGGAAGCGCTGTTGCATTTCCGTCAGGTTGCCCACCGATTCGCTGATCAGCAGATCGTGGTAGCCGGTGATCGCGGATAACGGGGAGACCAGATGGTGCAGTTCCTCCCGGATTCTTTCGAGCGCAGCCCGGGCGCCGTCATCCGATTGCGCTGCTGCGGCACGGTTGGCGGTTGCCGCCAGGTCTTCCAGTTGGTCGCGCAGGTGGGCAATTTCTTCCAGCAGAAGCCCGTTTTCTGCCTGGTAGATTTGTGAAAGATTGGTGGTGGGGCGGGTAAAAATGGATAGTCTGGTTTCCGGCAGTTTCTCCCCGGCGGCAGGCGCCTGCTCGCTGTGCGGCACCAGTTCTCCGGTAGCCTCGATTACCCAGTTGGTCGGCTCTTCCACTTTGGGGCGCGGCAGTGCATCGTAATGCTGTAACTGGTCCTGCAGGTCCACCATATCCAATACGCGCTGCAATATCTTTCCGGCGGAATCGCACAGCGCCTCGAGCCCGATGGTATCTTCGGTTGTCCAGGTGCGTCCGGAGTAGGGCGATAAGATCAGCAACCCTCCCAGTGTTTCTTGTGTGTGTGAAATGATCGGTGCAAAACAGAAGGGGGCTGCTTTTACCTGCCCAAGAATGTGCAGACTTTTTTGCGATGCCTTGGAGAGTTCGTCCGGTTGATTGTAAATTTGGGGCTTTTTTTGCTCGAAAGCGCTATTCAATTCAGGGAACTGATCACAGGGCAGTACAAATCCCGGTAGAATTTCTTCCTTTACCCGGTTGAAACCGTCAAAACAGGTGAGCTTGCCATCTTCCGGTGCAGATATCAGATAGCACAGGTCAGCCAACAGCGCGTGTGCGGTCGCCCGCGCAATTGCCAGCGGAATTTTCTCCGGGCGGTTCTCTGCCGACAACGCCAAAAAGGCGTGCATGGCGACGCCGGAGAGTGGCTGATTGATGGGCAAATCCACTGCCGTAAAATCCATATGCGTATACCTGTTATGCGTGTAGTTGCAAAACTTATGCCAAATTGCGTATAGGAAAACACATCCCGCTGCGAGCATTGACAAATGGGTAAAACCGCGTAAAATTCTAAGCGCAAGCCGAAGTGGCGGAACTGGCAGACGCGCTACGTTCAGGGCGTAGTGGGATTATCCTCGTGAGGGTTCAAATCCCTCCTTCGGCACAAACCTCGCGAAAGCGGGGTTTTTTCTTGGTAAACAACTTGCATCCCCCAATCCCATGGAGTAACATTGGTTATATGAAGAACTTTATCTCCAGTGGTAAGAAAGCGCTGGCAGTGGTAGGGTTGATCCTCATTGCGTACCTTCTGCTCGATATGAATCACCGGGTGGAGGAATATTTGCGTTTATCTGCTGAGCGCGATACGATGGCCACCCAGGTGGCAGTCCTGCAAACCACGGAGCAGGCAATTCAAACGCAGATTGCCTTTGCTAACTCCGATGCCGCCGTGGAAAAGTGGGCGCGTGAAGAAGCTTTTATGGCGCGCTCCGGCGATCATCCCATTATCATGCTCCCCGATAAAAGTTATACGCCTCAACCCACTCCACAGGTGGTGGCAACCAGGGAAGTGCTGCAAAACTGGCAGGTGTGGGCTGCGGTGTTTTTTAACCAATAATTACTACCGAAAACCGAATAGCATTGGGAGGGAATATGAATACGACCCACGAGATTGAGCTGACCCGGCCCGTCGATCTTTGTGATTCGCAGGGGAATTTGAATCCGTCCGCGGCGGGTTGGTCGCGTTCCCCGTTTCATCGCTGTAACCTGCACGGGCATCCGCTCCGCAAGAAAGCCTGGAATTATTGGTGCATCACAACACCGACTCATCTGTTTTCCGTTACCCTGTCCAATGTGGATTATATGGGGCTGGCTTTTATTTATTACCTCGATTTCGCCACCAGGGAATTTCACGAACAGACCGTGATGACGGCTTTGGGCAGTGGATTTGCCATGCCCGATCATGTGCAGGATTCCGTTGTTTTCAATCATAAAGAGATGCTGGTTGAGTTTGTCGAAAAGGAAGGGGGGATTGATCTGCGGGTGAATGCGCAGAATTTTGCCGGCATGCCCCTGTCCGCCACTTTCCGTGTCACGCGCCCGAAAGACCACCAGACCTTGAATGTGATCATCCCCTGGAGTAAAACCCGTTTCCAGTTCACCTCCAAGCAGGAATGCCTTCCGGCGGAAGGGAAAGTTCAAATGGGGGACAGGGAAATTGATTTCGCCGGCAGGGATTGTTTTGCCTGCCTTGATTTTGGCAGGGGCGTTTGGAAGTATGCCAGTTCGTGGAACTGGGGCGCTTTCTCCGGATGGTCTGGCGACAATTGCGTGGGTGTTAATCTGGGCGGCAAATGGACGGATGGCACCGGGTATACCGAGAATGGCATTGTGCTGAACGGTCGCCTGATCAAGATCGGCGAGGAGATCGAGTTTGAGTATGATCCGGCGGATTTCATGAAGCCCTGGCACATCCGTACCCGTCAGACGGATCTGTTGGATTTGACCTTTACACCCTTTTTTGAAAGGGTGGCAAAAACGGAGGCGCTGATCCTCCGCTCGGAAGTGCATCAAATGATCGGGCATTACGCCGGGACGATACGGGATGAAGCCGGGAATGTCTATCCGGTTTCGCAAATCCCCGGATGGGCGGAAGAACATCACGCCCGTTGGTAGCATAAAAAAGACTTCCTCACAGGAAGTCCTTTTGTGTAATCCACGTAACTCTTAATTGTGGTTGTTCTTGTTACCGCGCCCGATGCCTTGGTAAGTAAAGCCCAGGGCACTCATGGTCTCAGGGTCGTAAAGATTCCGCCCGTCGATCAATACCGGGTTCTTCATTGTGCTTTTGATCTTGGCAAAGTCGATTTGCTTGAACTCGTTCCAATCGGTTGCCAGGATGAGTGCATCCGCGTTTTTGGCCACATCGTAGGGGGTCTCACAAAGCTTGATCTTCTTGTCCACTTTCTTGACCAGTTCCATGGATTGCGGATCGTATGCCTGAACGTGTGCGCCTTCATTTTCGAGAAGATAGGCAACCTCCAGTGCAGGTGCGTCCCGGATGTCGTCGGTATTGGGTTTGAAGGATAACCCCAGAATGCCGATGGTTTTGTCGTTCAATGTGCCCAGGATCTTGCGCAGTCTGAGGACGATGCGGCGCCTTTGGTTGCGGTTGATATCCATCACCGCCTGCAGCAGTTGGGGATGAGACCCATGCAGCACAGCCATGTGTGCCAGCGCCTTCACATCCTTGGGGAAGCACGATCCGCCCCAGCCCATACCGGCATCCAGGAAGTTGGGTCCGATGCGCTTGTCGAGCCCCATGCCTCTCGAGACCATGGTAACATCGGCTCCCAGTTCCTCGCAGATGCTGGCGATCTCATTAATGAAGGATATCTTGGTTGCCAGGAAGGCGTTGGAAGCGTATTTGATCATTTCAGCGGTGCGCAGATCGGTGATCAGCACCGGGCAGCGCAGCGGGGCATAGAGCTTGGCTAATTCTTCGGCGGCGGTGCGGTTGACCGATCCCAATACCACCCGGTCCGGCATCATAAAGTCATTGATCGCAGAGCCTTCGCGCAGGAACTCGGGGTTGGAGACCACCTGAAAGTCCAACGGCTTCCCCGAGCGGCGTTTGATCACTATATCTGCCACCCAATCGCCGGTTCCCACCGGTACGGTGGATTTATTCACAATGATGATCGGCTTCTCCACCAAGTCGGCAATGGCTTCTGCCACCTGCCGGACGTATTGCAGGTCGGCTTCGCCATCCACGCCGGAAGGGGTGCCGACCGCGATGAAGGCGAACTGTGCCTCCTTCAGCGCCTCGGCGTAGTCGGTGGTAAAGCGCAATCTGCCGGCTTTCACGTTTTGCGAAACCAACTGCTCAAGACCCGGCTCGTAAATGGGCATGATATTCTTGTGCAGTTTTTCGATCCGGTCGGGGTCTATATCCAGGCAGGTGACCTGGTTGCCCAGTTCGGCAAAACAGGTACCGGTAACCAGCCCAACATATCCCGTTCCGATAACGCAGATGTGACTCATTGAATATTCTCCATTTGATGAGATTGTAAACAAAATAGTTGAACGGGTTAATCATAACATAAATGAAAACCGGTTGAAAATTTTTGCTTCCTCATCTATGATTTAGGTGTATGAATGAATGCGAAGTGAATAAAAAGGAGCCCTGATGACAGCGAATATCATTGATGGTGCAGCGATCGCCCGGCGCATCCGGGAGGAAGTTAAAACTGAAACAGCAGCCTGGGTTGCAGCCGGTAATCCGGCGCCTGGGCTGGCGACGGTACTGGTGGGTGACGACCCGGCTTCTCAAGTTTACGTGCGCTCCAAGCAAAAAGCCTGCGCCGAGGCTGGTATTGAATCTTTCGGCTACAATCTTCCCGCCGCTTCGACTCAGGAGGACGTGGAGGCTCTCGTTCGACAATTGAACGCCGACTCCCGGGTGAATGGTATTCTGGTGCAGCTTCCGCTGCCCTCCGGGCTGGATGAGGAAAAGGTCCTGCGTGAGATCAAGATCGAGAAGGATGTGGATGGTTTCCATCCCTTGAATATTGGTCGCCTGGCGCAAAAAGGGAGGGAGCCGTTATTCATCCCCTGCACGCCTTTTGGCTGCATGGTGCTGCTTGAAGAGACCGGCATCAAACCCGAGGGGAAAAATGCGGTCGTCCTGGGCAGGTCGAACATTGTAGGCATGCCGGTGGCTTTGTTGCTTGTGCGTGCCAATGCCACGGTCACCATCTGCCACTCCAAAACCAAGGATCTGCCGGGCGTGGTCCGTTCTGCGGATATTCTGGTGACAGCCATTGGCAGAGCCGAAATGGTCAGGGGCGATTGGATAAAGCCGGGTGCGGTTGTCATTGATGTTGGTATCAACCATGTGGATGACGCCTCCCGTCCGCGGGGATATCGCCTGGTGGGGGATGTGGCATTTGATGAAGCCAAAGAGGTTGCATCGTGGATCACACCGGTGCCGGGTGGGGTCGGCCCCATGACCATCGCCATGCTGCTGCAAAACACGCTCAAATCTGCCCGGATGGGAAAAGCCTGATGTAATGTCATACTGTCAAAGACCGGATGTATGGAACCGCCCTTTGTTCTACTGGGGCGGTTTTGTCTTTCTTTTTGGGACAAAAGTAATTTGAAATAATTACAAAAAAGTGCTTTTTAACTTTGTCAGACAATTGACAAGAACCTCCGTTCTTGTTATAGTTGTCATACAACCACTTTCAACTAAAGAGGCATATGACTAGCTTATTGGTCAAGCACGCCCACACGTTGGTAACGATGGACGACCGCCGCCGGGAAATACCGGATGGTGGTCTTTTTGTTAAAGATGGTTTCATCGAGCAGGTGGGTTCCACTTCTGAACTCCCTGATTCTGCTGATCAGGTGTTGGATTTAACCGACCACCTTCTCCTTCCGGGGTTGGTCAATACCCATCATCATTTTTACCAGACCCTTACCCGTGTGGTCCCGGCGGCTCAGAATGCCAACCTGTTCAATTGGCTGAAAACGCTCTACCCCATCTGGGCGCGCTTGACGCCCGAGGATATCTACATCTCCACCCAGACGGCGCTTTCTGAACTGGCATTGTCTGGATGCACTACCGCCTCCGATCACCTCTATCTTTTCCCCAACGGCTCGCGGCTGGATGATGAAATTCTGGCTGCCCGAGAGGTTGGTCTTCGCTTGCATGCCTCGCGTGGATCGATGAGCCTGGGGGAAAGCAAGGGCGGTTTGCCGCCGGATAGTGTGGTCGACGGCGAAGATCATATCCTGGCGGATAGCGAACGGTTGATCCTCAAATATCACAATGCTAAACCCGGTTCGATGACACAAATTGTATTGGCGCCGTGCTCGCCGTTTAGCGTAACCGGCGAGTTGATGCGCGATTCTGCCCGCCTGGCACGAAAACATGGTGTGCATCTGCACACACATTTGGCGGAAACGCAGGATGAAGAGGTCTTCTGTCAGGAGAAATTCGGTTACCGTCCGCTGGGCTATATGCAATCGCTGGATTGGGTCGGTAAAGATGTCTGGTTTGCCCATTCGGTGCACATAAATGAAGCCGAAGTTAAGATATATGCCGATACGGGTTGTGGGGTTGCGCATTGCCCATCCTCCAACATGCGTCTTGCTTCCGGTATTGCCCCCATCTGGGAATATCGCAAAGCGGGGGTCAAAGTTGGCTTGGGTGTCGACGGTTCGGCATCCAATGATGGTTCGCACCTGTTGGAAGAAGTCCGGCAGGCAATGCTGCTGGCACGGATAAGAGCCGGGGTATTGGGCGCTTCCCTGTCCACCAATCCGCCGCTGACCATTATGACCGCCCGCGAAGCATTGGAACTCGCCACCCGTGGCGGAGCTGCGGTACTGGGCAGGAACGATATCGGTTCGTTGGAAGTGGGCAAGTGTGCCGATTTCTTCGCCATCGACCTGAATCGTCTGGATTATGCCGGAGCGTTGCATGATCCGGTCGCAGCAGTGGTATTTTGCTCACCGCAAAAAGCGGATTATACAGTTGTTCACGGGAATTTGGTCGTTGCCAATGGACGGGTCACCACTATCGATGTGGATGCGCTCATCCAAAAACACAACCATGCAGCGCGTCGTTTGCTCGCAGCATGATCGGAGAAACGCAATGCCGGAAATAATCGACTACCAGGAAAGGAAACGTCGCGTAGATTGTGCCATGGGTCGCATCCCGGCTGATCTTGTCATCCGCAACGGTCGCTGGGTATCCGTTCAGACCGGTGAGATCATTCCCGGCACTGATATCGCCGTCATCGATGGAAAAATCGCCTTCGTCGGTGCGGATGCCAGCCACACCATCGACCCGGAAACCAAACAGATCGATGCCGCCGGGAAGTATCTGGTGCCCGGATTGCTGGATGGGCACATGCACGTGGAATCCGGCATGTTGACGGTGACGGAATTTGTGCGCGCCATCATCCCGCATGGAACCACCGGGATATTTGTGGACCCGCATGAAATCGCCAATGTATTCGGGTTGAAAGGCGTCAGGCTCATGCGCGACGAAGCGGCCGAGCAGCCGATCCACGTCTGGGTGCAGGTGCCATCCTGTGTGCCTTCCGCGCCCGGCATGGAAACGCCCGGCGCCACCTTGACTCCTGCGGATGTCGCCGAAGCTCTGACCTGGGATGGTATTATCGGTCTGGGTGAGGTGATGAATTTCCCCGGTGTCGCCAACTCGGATGAGAAAATGCTCCAGGAAATTGAATTGACCTGTGAATCCGGTAAAACGGTGGGCGGGCACTACGCTTCGCCCGACCTGGGTAAACCGTTTCACGGCTATGTAGCGGGAGGCGCCGAGGATGACCACGAAGGCACCACCACCGAAGATGCCATTCAGCGTGCCCGCCAGGGGATGAAGGTGATGATGCGCTACGGCTCTGCGTGGCACGATGTCGCCACACAGGTGAAGGCTGTCACCGAGCATGGGCTGGATGCCAGGAACTTTATCCTCTGCACCGACGACTCTCATTCCCATACGCTTTTTAACGAAGGACATATGGATCGGGTGATCCGGCATGCGGTAGAGCAGGGCTTGTCGCCCCTGAAAGCCATCCAGATGGCCACCATCAACACCGCCGAGCATTTTGGTCTGGCGGATCGGATAGGTCAGATTGCCCCGGGTCGCTATGCGGATATTTTGCTGGTGCCCGATCTGAAGGATTTTTCGGTTGAGATGGTCGTTTCACAGGGCAGGATCATCAGCCAGGCTGGACACACCCTGATCGATTTGCCGCAATACAGCTTTCCCGAGTGGGCGAAACGGTCAATCAATATTCCGCACCCCCTGTCGGCGTCGGATTTCGCCATCAAAACGGATAAGACTGGTGAGGTCAATGTAAACGTGATCGGCATCATCGAAAACCAGGCGCCCACTCACCGCATACGCACCACCATGCCGGTGGTGAATGGTGAATTAAAACCGGATTTAAAGCGCGATCTGGCAAAGATTGCGCTGGTCGAACGGCACCATGGCTCTGGAAAGATCCAGCTGGGTATGGTGCAGGGATTTGGCTTCAGCCGTCCATGTGCTGTTGCCACCACGGTCGCCCATGACTGCCATCAACTGATCGTGGTAGGTACTGACGAAGCCTGCATGGCGAAGGCGGTCAATACCCTGGCGGAATGTGGCGGCGGACAGGTGGTGATCATTGCCGGTGAAGTGACAGGATTGGTCGAACTGCCCATCGGTGGGTTGATGTCCGGTGACAGCGGTCAGGCGGTAGCCCGCAAAGCCGCCAATGTGCTGGCCGGTTTCATGGAATGTGGTTGTGAGTTGAATAATCCCAACATGCAGTTGAGCCTGTTGGGCTTGGTGGTCATCCCTGAAATTCGCATCTCAGATATGGGTCTCGTGGATGTAACCACAATGCAGTTTATTAATCTTGTGGAATAACATGGCTGAAAAAAATCATCCGTACGAAAATCTTCGCGTGTCACTCGCCAATCTGATCGCACAGGCTGCGCCGGGCGAAAAATTACCCACGGAACCGTTGCTCGCCAGGCAGATGGGCGTATCCCGGGCAACTTTGCGTGAGGCAATGCGTTCTTTTGAAAGCCAGGGATTAATTCGCCGTCGTCAGGGCATCGGCACATTTGTTGTGGGGCGCTCCCAGGTGATCGACACCGGGCTGGAAGTGCTGGAAAGCATCGAAACCCTGGCGGATCGTATCGGGCTGGAAGTCTCCATGGATGATTTGTGGGTCCACATCATCCAGGCGGATGAGGAAATCTCCAGTGCGCTTGATGTCTCTACCAGTGAAGAGGTGATCAAGGTATCCCGCACTATCCGCGCGGAGAACCGCCCGGTCGCCTATCTGGTGGATATTTTGGTAAAGGATACCCTGCCGCTGGAGGAAATTTCCAGGGATTTTAGTGGCTCCGTATTGGACCTGCTGTTAAGGCGTGGCTACCCACCGCTTTCTTACTCTGATACGGAAATCCGGGTGATGGATGCGACGTCGGAAATTGCCCGCGAGCTGGAGATTCAACGCGGGGATGGGTTGCTCTTGTTTGTCGCCCGGTTGTTCAATGCCTCTGGCAAGGCAATTTGCTACTCGTATTCGTACTTTTTGCCAGGATATTTCCGGTTTCATGTACTTCGTAGCGTTGTCGGTAAGGAAAATTAATAAGACGGATTGTTTAATCCGGGTAGGAGGAGAATCGAAAAAAGTTCGAAGTTTGGTCTTCGTTACGAATTATCATCATCATGATTTTCATCAACCATTTTTGAAGGAGGTACTCTATGCGTAGTTTTTTGGGTCGTGACATTCTTTCTCTCAAAGAATTTGAACGTCAGGAATTCTTTCATGTGTTTGGTGTTGCAGAAGAAATGGAACCTATCGTTCGCAGCCGTCAGAACAGTGATATGTTGGCTTCCAAAACCCTGGTTACTGCCTTCTACCAGCCTTCCACACGAACAAGACTGGCACATGAAGCTGCCATGCACCGCCTGGGCGGTCACGTAACCGGTTTCTCCGATGCGAAGATGACCCGTGCCGGGGATTGGTACCAGGAAAGCATCAAGGATACGGTCAAAATGCTCGAGTTCTACGGTGATGTGATCGTCATGCGCCATTTCCAGCAGGGTGCCCCGCAAGAGGCAGCCAAGTGGGCTTCTGTGCCCATTATTAACGGTGGTGATGGCTGGGGTGAGCACCCCACGCAGATCCTCACCGACCTCTACACGGTTTACCGGGAGAAGGGTCATATCGATGGGCTGAAATGGCTTGCCGTGGGCGATATGCGCATGCGCACCATGCACTCATTGGGTTATGCCCTATCTCAATTCGATTGCCCCGTCACCTTTGTTGCTCCGCCCGAAATGTCATTGACCGATGAATTCAAAGGCGAATTAACCCAATACGCCGTCAATTTCAAAGAAGCTGAGCACGTAGAGCAGGCTATCGCCGATGCCGATGTTATTTTGGTGGAACCGGTCGTGCAGCCGGATTACACCAAGTCACGCCAGGAAGCTGGCGAACACGGGCTCACCCCTGCAAATTACAAGATCACCCGCGAATTGCTGACCAAAAAAGCCAAAAGCGATGCGATTTTGCTGCACTCGCTGCCCAGAATGGATGAGATCCCTTCGGATGTCGATATCACCCGCTGGTCTCGTTACTGGCAGGAGGCTTATAATGGTGTCGTCATGCGGATGGCATTGCTTGCCCTGGTTTTGGGTGCAACCGAATAAACTTCAATAAATTAAAGGAGTAGATATATGCAAACATTTTTGCATGGGCGAGATCTGATTGGTGATCTTGATTTCTCAAAGGAAGAGGTGGAGACCGTCTTGGAGGTCGCACTGGACCTGAAAAGGAAACGTGCCCTGAACGAGTTGACACCCTACCTGCGCGACAAAGTGTTGGCGATGCTGTTCTTCTTCAGCAGCACCCGCACTCGTGGGTCGTTTGAAGCCGGTATGGCCCATCTCGGTGGACATGCAGCTTTTATTGAATCCCGCACAACCCAGATTTCCCACGGTGACACCCCCAAGGAAATTGGTGAGATTTTTGGACGCTATTTTGACGGGATCGCAATTCGCCATGTCGATTGGGGCGTGGGCAACAAATATCTGAACGATGTTGCAAAAGCCTCACGGGTTCCGGTTTTGAATATGCAGTGCGATATTTACCATCCTTTTCAGTGCCTGGCCGATTTGCTGACCATCGTTGAAAAGAAAGGTCGCGACTTGCGCAAAAAGAAGATGGTTGTATCCTGGGCTTATGCTGCTTCATATCAAAAGCCCATGTCTGTGCCGCAAAGTTTGATTCTGCAAATGCCCCGCTTCGGAATGGATGTGGTTTTATCGCACCCGCCGGAGTTCAAACTGATGCCCGAGATCATGGATCAGGCTCGCGAACAGGCAAAGAAATTCGGCACCAGCTTTGAGGTGGTGGATGATATGGATGCCGGTTTCAAGGATGCCGATATCGTCTACGCCAAGAGCTGGGGTGCCATGGTTCACACCCCGGATCCTGATGAAGGCGCAAAGATCATCAAGAAATACGAAAGCTGGATTACGGATGAGCGACGGATGTCTCTGGCAAAAAAGGATGCGATTTATATGCACCCGTTGCCGGCGGATCGGAATATTGAAGTAACGGATGCGGTCATTGATGGTCCGCAGTCTGTGGTGTACGATGAGGCGGAAAACCGCATGCACGTACAGGAAGCCGTTATGGCTTTAACAATGTAGTTTTTATTATCACAGAAAGGTTTTTTCAGAAATGGCAAAAAAAGTAGCAGTAGTAGCAGTAGGTGGTAATTCATTAATTCTGGATCCCAAGAAGGTAACCGTGGAGGATCAATACCTTGCCGCCGCCGAAACTTCGAAGCATATCGCCGATATGATCGAAGCTGGTTGGGATGTGGCAGTCGGACACGGCAACGGTCCTCAGGTTGGCTTTATTCTTCGCCGCTCAGAAATTGCAGCCAAAACCGAAGGCATGCACGAAGTACCGTTGGATGTCTGTGGTGCGGATAGCCAGGGTGCCATTGGCTATGCACTTCAGCAGACCCTGCAGAATGAACTGATTCAACGTGGAATCAAGAAATCCGTTGCAACCGTGGTTACCCAGGTGAAAGTGGATAAGAACGACAAGGCTTTCCAGAATCCCACCAAACCCATTGGTGGCTTTATGGAAGAAGACGATGCCAAGCGCCGTGAAAAGGAACTTGGCTGGAACGTGGTGGAAGACGCCGGTCGCGGTTGGCGGCGTGTGGTTGCCTCACCCATTCCAAAAGAGGTTGTTGAGATCGAAGCCGTCAAAGAACTGCTGCGAGCTGGTACTGTCGTCATCACCGTGGGTGGTGGTGGTATTCCCGTAGTGGATGATGGCAAGGGCGGTTGCGTTGGTGCGGCTGCCGTGATCGACAAGGATTTCGCCAGCAGCCTCCTCTCACAGGAGATCAACGCTGATCTGTTTGTTATTTCCACCGCAGTGGAAAAGATTGCCATCAATTATGGCAAACCCGATCAGAAATGGATCGATAAAATGACCGTTGCAGAAGCCAAGAAGTACATCGAAGAAGGTCATTTTGCCAAAGGCTCAATGCTTCCCAAAGTTCAGGCAATCATCTGGTTCCTGGAAAACGGCGGGAAACAGGCTCTGGTCACGGATCCGCCGCACATTGGTGCCGCGCTTCGTGGTGAAACTGGTACCTGGATCGTACCCTGATGAAACCGTTACCCCCCGTGCACTATAGTACGGGGGGTAATAAATTGTATAGACAATTTGAGAGATTTGTCTCAATTAATGACACAGAAGAAAAGGAAATTTTTGAGGTATCGTGTACAATAAAAGCATCCACCTGATATGAAACCTGACCAGTTGTTTTGTTTTAAAAGGTTGCGAAACAGGTTTTTTAGTTAATCAGGCTTTTGAAAGGAGGTGACGTTCTGAAAGGATCTGGCTGTTCTGATATTCTGTAACCACTAACCATAATTGTCGAAATTGGAGGAGTTTACATGAATACGAAGTTTTGGCGTATTGCCACTGTATTGCTCTTAGCCAGCATGGTGCTCACCGCTTGTGCCCCGGCAGCCACTCAATCGGCTCCCGCCGAACCTGCCGCTACTGCGGAACCTGCGGCTGCTGCCGAACCTGCTGCGACCGCTGAACCTGCTGCGCCCGCAGAAGCTGCCCCTGCAGATTCTGGTTCACTGCAAATCCCTGATGTTGTAGACGGAAAATTCAATGTAGCATTCGTGCTGATTGGCCCCCACAATGATGGCGGCTGGTCTGAAGCACATTACAACGGCATCACATACATTGATCAAACCATGTCTGATGTTCACACTGCCTATATCGAGAACGTTCCTGAAGGCGCGGATTCCGAACAGGTCTTCCGCAGCCTGGCTCGAAAAGGCTTCAATGTCATCTTTGGTACCTCCTTCGGTTACATGGATCCCATGGAGACCGTAGCTGGTGAATTCCCGGATGTCACGTTTATTCACGTCAGTGGCTACAAAGCCAATGGTACCAATTTTGGCAATCTGTTCGGCGCCATGGAAAGCATGAAATACCTCGCCGGTATGATCGCTGGTGCCCGCGCGAAACAGGATGGCACTCCGAAATTGGGTTACATGGCTACCTTCCCCATCCCCGAGGAATTACGCCTTGGTAACGCGTTTATGCTGGGCGCAAAGAAGACCTGCCCCGAATGCACCATGGATGTTCGCTGGATCAATACCTGGCACGATCCTGTAGCTGAAAAGGACGCCGCTGCTTCCTTGTTCGATGCCGGCGCTGATGTCGTCTTGACCGGTGCTGATACGCCCGCTGTTGCAGATGTTGCGACCGAAAAAGGCAAGTGGGGAATCACTTACGACTTCGTTGGTTCCTGCAAAGCCGAACGCTGCTTGACGACGATCTACTGGAACTGGGGTCCGATTTATGCCAGCGTGGTGAAGGGCATCATGGATAAGACATATGTCCCCGGTTGGGATTACTTCGATGTTGATTCCGGCTCTCTGGGAATTTACGGGTTCATGGAAGGTCAGGAACTGACCCAGGGTATGAAGGAACTCGACCCCGCCGTGATTACACTTGTAAAAGAAACCCTTGCTCAGATGCAGGCTGGTGAATTCACTCGGTTTGATGTATTCGCTGGTCCGATCAAGGACAACCAGGGTAACGTGGTTGTACCGGAAGGCGAAAAGATGGTTCAGGCTGATCTGGATCAATTCCCTCCGGGTGCTGAAGGTCTGGAATGCAAGTATTGTATGCATTGGTGGGCTGACGGTATTACCGCTGAATTGCCTGAATAGTATCCGATGATGTTGGGGGGCAGGTCGATCAATTCAACCTGCCCCCTGTCCCATAGATCAATTCACATCCTACAGAGGGCAGATGGTATCACCTGGTGTTGAACAAGCAAATGAAAATGTAGTTGAGTTGAGAGGGATTGTAAAAAAATTCCCTGGCGTTTTGGCAAACGACCATGTTGATTTTTCTTTGCGAAAAGGGGAGATCCATGCACTTTTGGGGGAAAATGGTGCTGGAAAAAGCACATTGATGAATATCCTGGCAGGGTTGTATCATCCTGACAGCGGAACGATAGCCGTACATGGAAACGAAGTGGATTTTTCGTCGCCCAGACAGGCGATTGAAAATGGAATTGGAATGGTGCATCAGCATTTTATGCTGGTACCGATCCAATCAGTTACTGAGAATATTCTCCTGGGTTTATCGGAACCCCGGTTTTTTATTGATCTGAAGAAATACGATAAGATCGTTGCTGATATGGGCGCCAGGTATGGACTACCCATTGATCCGGTTGCCAGAATATGGCAACTGTCGGTTGGAGAACAGCAGCGCGTTGAAATTCTTAAAATGTTGTATCGCGGCGTCGACATTTTAATCATGGATGAACCAACGGCTGTTTTGGCACCTCAAGAGATTGAGGTGTTGTTTACTACGCTGCGCAACATGACTTCTCTCGGAAAATCGATTATTTTCATCAGCCATAAACTCAATGAGGTTGTGAATATCGCCGATCGGGTGACCATCCTGCGAAAAGGAAAGGTCACCGCCGCCGGAATAAAAACGAGCGAGACCAGCATCAAAGAACTGGCGCGTCTCATGGTGGGGCGTGATGTGATCTTCAACCTGGAGAAAAAACAGGTAAAGCCGGGTGAACTGGTCCTTTGCGCCGAAGACCTCTGTTGCCAGAACGACAAAGGGCTTCCGGCCTTGCGGGGCGTTTCCCTTTGTGTGCGGCACGGTGAAATTGTCGGGCTTGCCGGTGTGGCGGGGAATGGACAGCGTGAATTGGCAGAGGTGCTCACCGGGCTGCGCAAAAGTTCCAGCGGAAAGGTCATCGTTCACAATGCCGATATCACCAACAAAGATGCTGGTACCAGCATCAAACATCGCGTATCGCATGTTCCTGAAGACCGTACGCACGTCGGCACCGCGCCGAATCTGTCTTTGACGGATAACGTGATCATGAAAAGTTACAAGTCCAAACCTATCGGACAGGGTTGGCTGATAGACACATCCGAAGCGGAACGATATGCCGTTGAACTTCGGCAAGCTTTCGATATCATCACACCCACGATCAAGACGCCGGTCCGATTGCTTTCGGGCGGAAATTTGCAGCGAGTTATTCTCGCGCGTGAAATTTCATCCCAGCCTGATTTTATGGTTGCCATGCAGCCGACCCGCGGTCTGGATGTCGGCGCCATTGAAGGAGTACAAAAACTGTTGCTCCTGCAAAGGGAAGCCGGCGCAGGCGTCCTTCTGGTTTCAGAGGAACTGGAGGAATTGCTTGCTCTGAGCGACCGGATTTATGTGATTTACGACGGCAGGATCATGGGCGAAGTAAACGATGGCGATATAGAAAAAATTGGTTTAATGATGACCGGAACGACCATGGAAGAAATCCAAAAAAGTAAGGCAGCGGAATAAAATGGCTGAACTAGCATCTAACCCAAAACGCAAGTATCGATTTCCATATATCATCAAATTTGAATCCCGGCTTACCGATGTTCCGTGGTGGATGTCTGCTCTGTTATCCCTGGGTGCAATTGTTGTTGCATTGTTGTTGGGCGCCATTCTGCTTGCCGCCGTGGGCGGTAATCCCTGGGCTGTATACGTCCATATCGCGAAGGCATCCTTTGGCAGCCTCGGTCAGTTTTCGGATACGATGGTAAAGGCAATCCCGCTGATCCTGGTGGGCTTGGCTTGTTCCATCGCTTTTCGCATGAAATTATGGAATATTGGGGCGGAGGGGCAATTCTTTGTTGGCGCCCTGGGCGCTTCTGCCGTTGTTCTGATTCCGGTCCTTCCTGAAACATCTCCCCAATGGCTTTTTATTATCGTGATGATGATAGCCGGAATACTGATGGGCGCCATCTGGGGGTTTATTCCGGGCTATCTCAAGGCGAAATTCAATGTAAATGAAGTCATCACTACTTTGATGATGAACTATATCGCAATCGCATTGACTAATTTCTTCATCTATGGCGTCTGGTCTGAAGCGGGCTTTCAGATGTCGAAGGTTTTCCCAAAAGCCGCCTGGCTGCCACGATTGTTGGATTATAGCAGCCAGTTCCCCATCTTTCGCGGATTAACAACGCACTTTGGGCTGGTGCTCGCTCTAATTGCCACCGTAATCATCTGGTTCATTATGTATAAGAGTAAATGGGGATATGAGATCCGCTTGATTGGTGATAATCCCCGGGCAGCCGAATACGCTGGCATATCCATTCGAAAAAATATTGTTCTGGTGCTGATGGTCTCTGGCGCATTGGCCGGGTTGGCTGGCATGTCTGAAATCTCAGGCGTGGTGCACCGCTTGCAGGGCTCAATTTCTCCCGGTTATGGTTTTACCGGCATCATCGTCGCCTGGCTGGCAAAGTTGAATCCATTTTTGGTCGTCATTGTGTCGATACTATTTGGCGCGCTCATCCTTGCCGGGCGTGAAATACAGCCATCCGGTGTTCCCAAGATGATCCAGGGCATCATCCTGGTTTGCTTGATAGCGAGCGATTTTTTCCTTCGTTATCGGCTCAGCATTGTAAAACGCGAAGAAGAGGATAAATAACCATGGACCTGATTATTATTTTGCAGGCCGGTGTAGCGTCTGGAACCGTACTTTTATTCGCAACATTGGGGGGTATTTTTTCTGAGCGCGCCGGCATCATGCAGCTGGGCATGGAGGGTATGATGCTCCTGGGGGCGATGACCGCCTTCAGTGTAACTATCGCTACCGGGAGCCCCTGGTTGGGTATGCTGGCCGCCATGCTGGCCAGTGGTTTGTTGAGCCAGATTCATGGGTTTATCACCATTCATCTGCAGGCGGATCAGGTGGTCAGTGGGTTGGCACTCACCTTTTTGGGTACCGGCATCAGTCTGGTGTTTGGCGAAAATCTAAGTAAAGCGGGTGTCATCTCGTTGATGCCCGTGTTCTCCATCCCCCTGCTGGAAAAGATTCCGGTCATCGGTCCGATATTCTTTTTGAACCAGAGCGTTCTGGTGTACCTGGGATACCTGGTCATTCCGTTGAGCTGGTACTTTATTTATCGAACTCGTCCCGGCATGCATTTGCGGGCGGTGGGGGAATTCCCGGCTGCCGCCGATGCTTTGGGCATCAATGTGTACCGGCTTCGCTATATCTATGTGTTTGTCTGCGGCTTGTTCGCCGGACTCTCTGGTGCAACGATCAGTCTGGCGATTTCTCCCGGCTGGTTTAGTGAACTCACTACCGGTGGTCAGGGCTGGATTGCAATTGGGTTGGTGATCTTCTCTCAATGGGATCCGGTGCGGGCGATGTTTGGTGCCTATATCTTTGGGGCTCTGCGGCGGTTGATATTGGATATTCAGGGTCCGACCACCTTGCTTTTCTTCAGGAATCCGTTTTATTACAACCCCTATTTGGGATTTTTCCTCCAGATGCTGCCCTACGCATTTACCATTATCGTGCTGGTATTGGGGTCGTGGGATGCTCTTCGTAAACGTATCGGTGCGCCGGGCGCGTTGGGTATTCCATACATTCGCGGTCAACGCGGTCTTTGATTAATTATCTTCGGAGAATAGTTCAATGCAAAAATTCATTGGGTATCGTTGCTCGCTGTGTGGCAGGGAATATGGTCCGGAAGAGGTGACATACACCTGTCCGGCGGATGGAGGGAATCTGGATGTGGTGCTGGATTACGCGCGCATTCACCGTGAAGTATCCATTGACGCGATCACATCATCCGCCGATCAATCCCTCTGGCGCTATCTGCCTATTCTTCCGGTCGGGGATCCCGGTTTTGTCGGCACACCGCTGCGTATAGCCGGTGGCACGCCGATTTTGGAACCTTTCGATCTGGCGCATAAAGTGGGTGTGAACAAACTCTGGGTTAAGGATGAAGGCAAAAATCCAAGCGCTTCCTTCAAGGATCGCGCCAGTGCAGTGGTGGTTGCCCGGACGCGTGAACTAAAATCCGAGGTGGTGGTGACTGCCTCCACCGGTAATGCCGGGGCGGCATTGGCTTGTATGTCTGCCGCCATCGGGCAGCCGGCGGTGATTTTTGCCCCCAAAACCGCGCCGCAGGCAAAAGTGGCGCAGCTTTTGGTGTTTGGCGCCCGAGTGATTCTGGTGGATGGAAATTACGATTCAGCATTCGACCTCACCATCGAAGCCGCCCGGGAATTTGGCTGGTATTGCCGTAACACCGGGTTCAATCCTTTCACCGCGGAAGGCAAAAAGACTGCCGCCCTGGAGATTTGGGAAAAGCTCCTGCTCCATCGCAAACCTTCCGCCCGCCCACTGTGCGTTTTTGTTTCGGTGGGGGATGGCAACATCATCTCGGGTATGCACAAGGGCTTCAAGGATCTTGTCGCACTCGGCTGGCTGGATCAAATGCCCCGCATATTTGGCATCCAATCCGAAAAATCCGCCGCCATCGCCAATGCCTTTGCCGCTGGAACCGAAGAGATCATCCCGGTATCGGCGACCACCATCGCGGATAGCATTTCTGTGGATCTCCCGCGCGATGGCGTGCGTGCCGTTCGTGCTGCCCGCGAGACGAATGGCAGCTACATCACCGTCCCCGATGCCGACATCATTGCCGCCATCGCTGCCCTGGGAAAGGTGGGCATCTTCGCCGAACCTGCCGGATCGACCGCTTATGCCGGTCTGCAAGCTGCGGTAAAGATGGGCGTCGTCGGCAGGGATGACGATGTCTTGGTGATGAATACCGGCAGCGGCTTAAAGGATATCCGCGCTGCCATGCAGGCTGTACCTGAAGCGGTTGTCATTGAGCCCAGCCTGACCGCCTTGAAAAAAATTCTATGAGCGAGAAGATGCAAAAACCACGTTATTCGATAATTGCACCTGTTTACAACGAAGTGGAAAGTCTGCCGGTCTTGCACGACCGCATGATCGAGACCATGCAAAAAACCGGGGAAGCCTGGGAACTGGTTTTGATTGACGATGGTTCCACCGATGGCTCCACCGAGTTGATTCGTGAAATGGCGAAAAAGGATGACCGCATCCGGCCGGTCATTTTTGCCCGCAACTTTGGGCATCAGATCGCCGTCACCGCCGGGCTGGATTATTGCCGGGGCGACGCAATTGTGATTATTGATGCCGATTTGCAGGATCCGCCGGAAGTCATTCTCGAAATGATCGAAAAGTGGAAGGAAGGCTACGAAGTGGTTTATGCGGTTCGCGCTGAACGGGAAGGCGAAACCTGGTTCAAGAAAACCACGGCGTCGATTTTCTACCGTCTGATCTACAAGATCACCGATGTAAAAATTCCGCTGGATACCGGTGATTTCCGTCTGATGGACCGCAAGGTCGTCAACGTAATGAACAGTATGCGCGAACGCCATCGTTTTCTGCGGGGAATGTCATCCTGGATCGGCTTCAAGCAAATTGGTTTGCCCTATCGCCGGGCAGCCCGCTTTGCCGGGGTGACCAAATATCCCTTCAGCAAGATGATGAAGCTGGCATTGAACGCAATTACCGGTTTCTCGTATTTCCCGCTGCAATTGGCAACTTTTGTGGGCTTCCTGTCTGCAGGCATCAGCATCCTTGCCATACCGGTGGTAGTCATCGGCAGGTTGACTGGCTCGGGGGCATTTTTTGGACAGGCGACAACTTTGATTGCGGTTTTATTCCTGGGTGGCGTTCAGCTCATTTCGCTGGGCATCCTGGGTGAATACATTGGCCGGATTTATGATGAGGTCAAGGGACGTCCGTTGTACATTGTTCGTGAAGAGCCAAAAGATTTTGAAAACTAAACCAAGGAGATTCATGTATGGCAAAGATTGACTTAACAATTATGGCAGATCGTCTGGAGCGGGCAGTCAAACGTGCCAGGGAAAGGAATATCATCATCCCGACCTTTGCTCAAATGAAGGATCCTTCCCTGATTCCCGCCAAGATTAAGGATGAACTGAAAAATATTGGTTTGTGGGATATCACACCTCGCAATCTTTATCGCATAACCTGGCATAACCAGCCCGCAGCCCACGGCGGCGGATATGGCGATGTGAATTATCTGGAGCTTCCCTCCTCGTTGACCGGTACGAAAGCCCGCATCATTGTATTGGTGGGCAAATGGTTCCCCACCGGTGCACATAAGGTTGGTGCGGCTTTCGGCTGTCTGGTTCCCCGTCTGGTCACCGGACAGTTCGACCCCACTACCCAGAAGGCGGTCTGGCCATCCACCGGGAACTACTGCCGTGGTGGCGCGTATGATTCCGCATTACTTGCCTGTGAGTCCGTTGCCATCCTGCCCGAAGGAATGAGCCGAGAGCGCTTTGAATGGCTGTCCAAGGTGGCGGGCGAGGTGATTGCCACTCCCGGTACGGAATCAAACGTCAAAGAGATCTTCGATAAATGCTGGGAATTACGGGCATCCGGCGAAGATCTGATGATTTTCAACCAGTTCGATGAGTTCGGTAACTATTTGTGGCACTACGAAGTTACCGGTCATGCTATGGAAGAAGTGCTCAAGAAGGTCATGCGCCCGGGTGATGAATATCGAGGTATGGCATCTGCCACCGGTTCTGCCGGCACAATTGCTTCCGGCGATTACATGAAGCAGCTTTTCCCCGGCAGCAAGATCGTCGCCAGTGAAGCCTTGCAGTGCCCCACCCTGCTTGAGAATGGCTTTGGCGCGCACCGTATCGAAGGGATTGGCGACAAACATGTTCCGTGGATTCACAACGCCAAGAATACGGATATCATAGTGGCGATCGATGACAACGCCGTGGTGAATTTGTCCCGCCTGTTCAATGAACCGGAAGGCAAAAAACTTCTTGCAAAGAAGGGCGTACCTGAGGCGATCATCTCGCAGTTGAATCTGTTGGGCTTCTCGGGCATCTCCAATGTTCTCTCCGCCATCAAGTTTGCCAAGTATCAGGAACTCACCGAAAATGATGTTGTTTTAACCGTCCTCACCGATTCGATGGAACTGTATTCCAGCCGCCTGACGGAAATGCACCAGGAATTTGGTGAATACACTGCCAGCGATGCGGTTGCGGATTTCTCCCGCTATCTGATGGGACAGTCCACGGATAACATGACCGAACTGACTTATGCGGATCGCCGCAGGGTGCACAACCTGAAATACTTCACCTGGGTTGAACAGCAGGGCAAGACCTACGAAGAGATTCAGGATATGTGGTACAACCGCAATTTCTTCACCGAGGTTCAGGGTCAGGTCGCGGAAATCGACAGCCTGATCAACGAATTCAACCAAAAAGTTGGCTTGATCAAGAACTATTAGCCACCGTGTGGTTACATTCGGGGCGGGCTGGATAAGCTCGCCCTTTTTCTATCATATAATTGAATGGCGATATGGTTTTTACTACGGAAAGCATACGATGACGGTCGAATTACAGCCTTACGCGCTTGTGATGGTGGCGGTGCTCCCCCAACCCCGCGATCTCCAGATCGCCCGCTTGCTGGGCTGGTATCGCATTCCGCTGAAGAGCGCCCCCAAGGTCGTCGATGTTGATTACCTGGCGTTCTATCAGCCGGGAAGCTTTCCGCTCCCCGAAGGCGGAAGGATCAACTACCTTGCGCAAGTCATGGGACACGAGCTTACCACGCGCGGTGAATTGTTCCGTGAGGATTGCCCTCCCGCCCGCCGTAACGAGGAATATTACAAGCTCCTGTTGGGGCCCTTGCTGCCCCTGTCCAGCCCGCTGGCTGCCGGTCACTGGAAGCGCGTCACGTTTTTCTACACCACCGGGGAATACTTTTATAATGCAAAGACCATGCATGATCTGGTGGTAAACTCAGAAGATCGAAGTATGCTCTGGCAGTCGCTTCGGGAAAGACTGTCCGGCAGTGTGGATGCGTCGCTGTATGACGCCACGGTGCCTGAATTGGACCCGCAGCTTGCCCAATGGTTGGGATATTTGTACTTGAATGACAAAATGGAACGAGCCGGAGGTGGCGATGACACTCCTGATTAAAAATGGTACGCTGATAACGGCAGCCGAAACCTTTGCTGCGGATATTCTGGTCGAGGGGGAGGTGATTCAGCAAATTGGGGAGGATTTGCCGGCGGATGGCGCGACTGTGGTGGATGCCTCGGGCATGCTGGTCATGCCGGGCGGTGTGGATCCGCATGTCCATCTGGACCTTCCCATGTTCGATACGGTCACCTCGGATGATCACTACACCGGGCATCGGGCTGCGGCCTTTGGTGGCACAACCACTGCCCTCGATTTTATCCCCCAGGAACATGTCACCCTCGCCGAAGATATTGCTGCCTGGCACCGCCGGGCGGATCATCACGCCGCGATCGACTTTGGCTTCCATATCAATATCACCCGCTTCGATGAGAAGATCGCTGAAGAAATCAGCAGCTTGCCGCAGGCGGGTATTACCAGCCTGAAGGTGTTCACTGCCTATAACAACCGCCTGCGTTTGGATGATGGCGGGATTTTCAAAGTCATGCGCATCGCTCGCGATGCCGGTATTCTCACTCTGCTGCATGCCGAAAATGGTGATGTCATCGATGTACTCATCCAGGAAGCCCTGGATGCCGGGCACACTTCCCCGATTTGGCATGCCAGAACCCGTCCCGCCTGGGGCGCTGTGGAGGCTGTGTTACGAGCCTGTTCGCTCGCCGCACAGGCGCAGGCGCCTTTGTATGTGGTTCATATGAATGTCGCGGGTGAAGTGGATCAACTGGCTTACGCACGCCGCATGGGCGTTCAGGTGATGGGTGAGACCTGCCCGCAGTATCTTTTCTTCACCGAAGACCAAATCGATAAGCCCGATGGCGCCAAATTCATCTGCTCTCCGCCGCTGCGCACCGTTGCGGATAATGCCCGCTTGTGGGAGGGCGTCCAGAATGGGACCATCCAGACTATTGGCACGGATCACTGTTCTTTCTTTTACGATGGCACCCGCGGGATCATCTATGAGGGAAAACCAGTGGCGATCCCCGGCAAGGAATTGGGCCGGGATGATTTCACCAAAATTCCCAACGGCTTGCCCGGCATTGCAGATCGCCTGCCCATCCTGTGGACCTATGGTGTCCGCCAGGGGAGGATCACCGCCAATCAATTTGTCGCCTTGAACTGTACCAATCCCGCCCGGATCTTTGGCATGTATCCCAAAAAGGGCACATTAATGCCTGGCGCTGATGCCGATATTGTTATCTGGAACCCGGAGAAACGATTGACCTACGGCGTCAACCAGGCGCACATGCGCACTGATTACAACCTGTACGAGGGTTGGGAGGTGGTCGGTATGCCTGAGAAGGTTTTCCTGCGCGGAAAACTGATCGTTGATGGCGACCGTTGGCTCGGCAAAGCCGGAGAGGGAAAATTTATCCATAGGGATTCGCATAACCCCGTTTTATAATTCTGGCTTTCACACCTTATGATTCTTGCCATTCCGATTTTTTTGTTGTTGCTGACTGCGGTGCTGATCCTGGGTATTCGCATCATACGCCCCACTTTTCCTGCCCTGTGGCTGATCGCTTCCGCCGGGAGCATTATTGCCTGGCTGTCCATGCTTGTATTGCGGCTTCAACTGCCCAGCAGCCTGATGTTGCTGCATTGGAGCAGCGCCGCCATTTATAATGCTTCGCCGACCCTGGTGCTGGATTACTCGTCCTGGGGCTATGGCTTCGCGCTGGTCACCCTTGTATTGGTGATCGTCCTCGTGTCGCCCGGGCATATGCGCTCGCGTGCCGAGGTGATCAATCTCTCCGGCAGCCTGGCATTTGGGGGATTGGCACTGGTGGCGGTGTTGGCTGCCAATCCGCTTACCCTCTTTCTCGGCTGGGCGGCAATGGATATTGTCGAGTTGTTGATTTTTACCCACTCGGCAGAGCAGCCTGACCGGCTGCGGCACACCCTGCGGGTTTATTCTTCACGGGTTGCCGGTCTGATCCTCGCATTTTGGACCTTCGTTGTCGGCAGCCGCGAATCGGGTTTCAATACCAGTTTTGATAATATCTCCCCTCAGGTGGGCATTTTCCTGCTGATAGCAATTGGGTTGCGGCTGGGAGTGTTTCCTCTCCATCTTCCTTTCACTTCCGAAACCAATGTGCGCCGGGGGCAGCGTACCCTGTTGCGTATGGCGCCGGCGGCTTCCGCCCTGGTAGTCCTCTCCCGCTTGCCGTCCTCCACGGTGGGTTCCCGTCTTGAAGTCTGGCTTTCTATTCTCGCCGCCATTGCATTGATGTATGCCAGTATCCGCTGGTTGTTGCAGAAGGATGAACTGCTTGCCCGCCCTTATTGGACCATCAGCTTCTCCGCCAGCGCCATCATCTGTGTGTTAACCGGCAATCCCTTTTTATCGCTATCGTGGGGAATATCCCTGATTTTTCTGAGCGGGGCATTGTTCATATTCGATTCATACAATCGCTTTATGCGTATCTTGGTGGGGCTCGCCATCTTGAGCCTTGCCGGCTTGCCTTACAGCGCCAACAGTAGCGGAATGCAGGCGCTGGCAGCCGAAGGGCACTTCTACTGGTTGATACCCGCTTTCTTCGCCATGCTCTTTCTCCTCTATGGCTTTATCGACAAGGTCAGCGTAAAGCCTGGTGTAGCTGCCAATCAAGAGCAGATTATTTACCTTACCTACCCCCTGGCAATGTTGGTTTTGGTTTCTGCCTTCATCGTCACCGGCTTGTTTGGCTGGCGCGGTTCTCGGGTGGAAGGCATATGGTGGTTTTCGATTCCGTTGGTGCTGGTCGGGTTGGGGTTGCTGGTCTGGAATTGGCGGACCAGGCGGGTGGAAGCGTTCCTGTTCGGGCTCAGCGAAATGGTCGATGCACCTGAAGGTGCTGCCGGATTAATGGGTATCATTCAGCGTGTCATCAATTTGCAATGGGTATATAACCTGGTACAGACACTGCTCAGGGGGTTGGGCGCAGTCGTTTCCCGCGTGGAGCTGATTCTGGAAGGGCAGGGCGGATTTTTGTGGGCAGCCCTGGTCTTTGTACTGTTCCTGGCGATCATTCAGTTGAGTGGGGGCTAAATGCCGGAAATTGTTTCCCTGTTTCTGCTTTTGTTCTCCATCTTGGCGGGCGGGTGGATGATCGTCCGCCGTGAGTTGCTTTCACAGCTCATGATGCTCGCGATCCTGTATCTCCTCCAGGCCGCGGTATTTTATTATCAGGTGCCTGTCTTTTTCTCGCTCATACTGCTGGTCCTGGGATGGATGACAAGCGCGGCGATCGGTGCCACCAAACCGGCGCGCAATTTGTTGCGCATTCCGTTGGCAAGACCCGAAGCGATTTTCTATTTACTTGCTTATCTCTTTTCGGTGGCTGCCGCGATCGTGCTGATCGAAAGATTTACCGATTGGTTCCCTGCGGTTTCGCCCTCGGCTGCCGCGCTGTCCCTCATCGCTGTTTTCCAGGGGATTGTCATGATCGCCTATTCGAAGACCAGCCATGAGGTGATTATTGGTTTGCTGGTCTTTCTCATTGGGTTTGAAACGCTCTTCCTCTCGTTGGAAATTTCCCTGCTGGTGATCGGGTTGTTCGGCGCCGTAAAACTTGGGCTGGCATTCATCGCTTCTTATTGGATGAAAGCGCAAACCGAGACCGAGGAGGGGCTTTTCGGATGAGCGCCGCCCTGGTTTGGATTTTGTTCCCGTTTGGAGTGGGCGTTGTACTGCTGCCTTTGCTGCGTTACCGGCGCATGGTTTACATTGTCGCCGCCGCGGTCACCGCTTTGCTGGCAATTCTGGCGGCAACTGTCACCATCAATGTGCCGATTGAACTGGGGATTGCCAGCCTCAAAATTGAGCCGTCGTTTTCCATTCTTGGGCGCCGGTTGGTCTTGGATCAGTTCGATCAAACCATCCTGGCGGTGATCAATCTGTTCGCCTTGTTCTGGCTGATAGGTGGTTTGTATTCCCGCGTCTCCAGCATCCTTGCCCCGGCTGCTTTGATGATTCCTGCCTTGTCCATTGCCACCCTTGCCGTTGAACCGTTTTTATATTCTGCACTGCTGATCGAAGGCATGGTGCTGGTCAGCATACCGCTTTTATCCGCGCCGTTTTCCGAACCCCGTCCAGGCGTGGTTCGCTACCTGGTGTTTCAGACCATTGGCATGCCGTTTTTATTGTTGACCGGCTGGCTGTTGGGTGGGATGGAATCCGCCCCGTTGGATGTGGACCAGACGGTGCAGATTTTGATCTTTTTGGGCGTCGGCTTCGCTTTTACCTTGGCGATTTTCCCGCTGTACTCCTGGATACCGATGCTCGCGGAGGATGAGGAACCCTATCTGGTGGGCTTTATCTTGCTCGTGCTGCCGACCTCCGTGATGTTGTTCCTGCTCACTTTTATTGATCGCTACGCCTGGCTGAGAACCTCGGTCAACCTCCCTGCCTTTATGCAATATGCCGGTGTATTGATGGTTGTCACCGGAGGTATCGGCGCCGGTTTTCAAAAGAATCTGGCGCGGATTTTCGGCTATGCGGTCATTGTGGAAAATGGTTTTGCGGTGCTTGCCATGGGGTTGATGACTCTGCGCGGGAATGAGATTTTTGCAAATATGCTCCTGGCGCGCATGTTCTCGTTCGGGCTGTGGACCATCGCTCTCGAAGCCATCAAGCGGTCGCGCGGTTCACTGTTGCTGGCGGATGTGCAGGGATTGGCGCGGGTAAAGCCCATGCTGGCTGTCTCCATCCTGATTGCCCAGTTTACCATTGGCGGCTTGCCCCTGTTGGCGGGCTTTCCGCTGCGTATTGCCTTGATCGAAGAACTGTCGATGCAATCCACTACGCTGGCGTGGCTGATCATCCCCGGTATGGCGGGGATATGGGCTGGTGGTTTATATAGTTTATACGTCATGTTGTTGAAGCCGGAGCAGTCCCGGAAGTCGCTTGATGTCCCCCGCTCGTTATCGGTATTGATGGCGGTCGGTATTGCTTTTCTGGTATTTCTGGGGTTGTTCCCGCAGGTGTTCTCTCCGGTAATGGTCTCTTTGTTGAATGCTTTTCCGCGGTTGCTGATCATTCCGTGAGAAAAAACCTGAATGGTATAATGGCAGGATAATAAACTCCCGATGGAGATGATCCATGGAAATTGAACAGGTAGTAAAACGACTGGAATGGCTGGATGAAGAACGTCGTAAGGATAAAACGACGATAGCAACTTTGGAAGATCAACTGCAGCGTTTGGATGGCACGGTCCGCACTGCGCAAAAGGAAATTAAAGATCTGCGCAAGGAAAATGCCCTGATGAATACACTGCAGGGGCGCCTGGACCAGATGGATGAATCGCTCGGTTCGTTGAAGATCGAGTTGGGGCGCACGGTTGAATCTTTTCAAAAAATCCGCACCGATATCGAATACGAACAGGAAGCCAAACGGCGTTCCGAAGCGGATGCCATGAACAGGTCCCTGCTTGAACTGCGCAAGGGGTACGATTCTTTGCAGGACATGCGCAAGAGCCTGAAACATCTGGAAGATGACCATAATAAGATTGCCGGTATGATCCCGGAAATTGACGAAAAAGTGCTTCAATCGCGGGTGATGTACGAAGAGTTCCAGCGCACACAGAAACTGAATGACGAATCCCGCAAGGCTGACAACAAGCGCATGACCGACATGCAGGGGGAGATTATAGCCTTCCGCAAGCGCTCGGATGAGCAGCGCAGCCGCCTGGACCTATTGATGGAAAATATCAAGAAGGTGGAAAGCCGCCTCACGGATCTGGCACAGTCTGAAACAGATCGGCGCCAGGCGCAGGTGGCGTTCATCGAGCGCCAGAATCAGGCGCAGGTGGAACGTGATCGTACCTGGAAGGAAATGCAGATGCAATTTGCTTCCATTGAGAAGACCGCCGGAACGATGGATATGCATGTCCACGATCTGGAAGAGATGCTGCGCAACGTGAAGAAGGCAAAAGATCAGTTGGATGATTCGATGCAGCGGATCGAACGCCGGGTGAATGAGATCACCGAGATGCACCGCCTGAATGAAGATCACTTCCGTCAGGAGTGGACTGCCTTCAAGGCTGACGATCAAAAACGCTGGACCAATTACAACCTGGTGGCGGAAGAACAGCAAAAGGATGCGCAGCGCCAGCACGACAAGCTCGACCAGCGCTTGGTTCAAATGGAAGACCTTTCCCAGCAGATGAGCGATCAGTTTAATGAGTTCTCTGATGAAACCCAGAAGAGACTGCGTGCCATGCTCGATCTGACCCATAACTGGGTTTCCTCATACGAAAGATTGTTTGGCAAACTCAACGATACGGATTAATCGATGTATGTAATTGGAACCGCCGGTCACGTGGATCATGGAAAATCGACGCTGGTTGCCGCGTTGACCGGGATCCACCCCGACCGGTTGGAGGAGGAAAAAGCCCGGGAGATGACCATCGACCTCGGCTTTGCCTGGTTTGATCTGCCGGATGGTTCCCCGGTCGGTGTGGTCGATGTCCCCGGTCATCGTGATTTTATTGAGAATATGCTCGCCGGCGTGGGCGGGATCGATGCAGCTGTCTTGGTGATTGCTGCTGATGAAGGGGTGATGCCCCAGACCCGTGAGCACCTGGCGATTCTTGATTTGTTGCAAATCCCCACCGGTGTGGTTGCCTTGACCAAATGTGATCTGGTAAATGATGCCGGCTGGTTGGAAATGGTCGAAGAGGATATCGGCAGGGTTTTACGGAATACCTGCCTGGCGGATGCGGAAATTATCCGTGTTTCCGCCAGGACCGGCGATGGATTGCCGGCATTGGTAAATGCCATTCACCGTGTGTTGTTGCAAAAATCGAAACGACCCAACCCCCGCCGCCCGCGCCTGCCAGTGGATCGCGTCTTTACCATGACCGGGTTTGGCACTGTGGTCACCGGAACGTTGTTGGATGGCACGTTCCATGTGGGCGATGAGATTGTCGTTCTGCCCTCGAAAAGGAAAGCCCGCATTCGCGGTCTGCAAACGCACAAGGCGAAGGAAGAATTCGCCGACCCCGGACAGCGCACCGCCATCAATCTCAGCGGCGTCGACCTGGAGGATGTCAAACGCGGAGATGTGATTGCCATCCTCGGTAGTTACCCGCCCGGTCGCCGCTTGGATGCCGAGGTCAGGTTGCTGCCGGATGCCTCTCTGCCCCTCGATCACCATGCCGAGGTGAAGTTCTTCCTCGGTACCATGGAAACCATCGGGCGCATTCGTCTGCTCGATCAGGATGTCCTCACCCCGGGTAAGAAGGGGTTGGTCCAGTTTGAATTACGTGATGAAGTGGTTGCCTTTCCCGGTGATCGTTTTATCTTGCGCCGCCCTTCACCTGCCGAGACCATCGGCGGCGGAATGGTCATTCATTCCCCTGCGGAAAAACGCTACAAGCGCTTCGCGCCTGAGGTCCTTTCCTGGTTGAATACGCAAAAGGATGGTAACCCGCTGCAGCGGATTTTGCATGCCATCCAGAGTGAGGCGCCCGCCCTGCTGACTGAACTGGCGAAATCCGCGAATATGGATGTGCCTCAATTGCAGGGGCTGCTTGCGCCTTTGATCGAAGATGAGAGTTGTTTGTATCTGCAAACCGGGAATTCACCCGATACGATCTATGTGCTCGAAACGGCGTATTTGTCAGACCTGCTGCGCAAGACGTTGGATGTGCTTGCCGGTTATCACCGCGAGAATCCGTTGAAGGCCGGGGTGCCGCGGGAGGAGTTGAAGACCCGGTTGAAACTGCCGCCCAAATTGTTTGCCAGCCTGCTCAGGCAATGGGTCGGAGATGGCAGTCTTGCGGAGGAAGCCAACATCATTCGTTTACCCGGTTTTGCCATTTCCCTCACCACCGTTCAGCAGCAGCAGGCTGACCGGTTGCTGGCTGCCATGCGGCAGGATCCCTATTCCCCTCCCTCGGTGAAGGATGTCATTGCCGGGGTTGGTGAGCCGTTGTACCAGGCCTTGCAAAGTACCCGCCAGTTGCGTCAGGTCTCGCCCGACGTGGTCTTTGCCGAGGATGTCTACCAAAAGATGGTGGAGAAGACTATCGCCATCCTGGGCGAGACGGATGGCTTATCGCTGGCACAATGGCGCGATCACTTTCAGACCAGCCGTAAATATGCTCAGGCTTTTCTGGAATATCTCGATCAGATGGGGGTAACTGTCCGGGCAGGCGATTTGCGCAGGCTGAAAAAATCACGAAGCTGATACCGGCTTCATCACCGAATTGATCAATTCGTCCAGCTCCAATGGGATTCCCTTGTCGGCATTTCGCTCAAGGTGAATGGCATCCTGGCTGCAATGCGATGTGCATACCCCGCAGCCCATGCAGGCATTCGGGTCGATGATGGCGGTCGCTTCCGGAACGGATATCGCGTGGAATTGGCAGTAGTCCATACAGCTCTCGCAGCCAATACATAAGTCCGCATCTACTTCAGCCAGGTATCCTGATGAAGCCAGCATCGGCGTGCCTTGCTGGTGTGCCTGCATGGCGCCGCAGCAACACGAGCAGCAATTACAGATGGCGTAGAATCTCCCCAGCATGGCGTCTTTGAAGAAGGCGTGGTGCACGTGTCCGCGCGCATCCTCCGCCTCCAGTATCTGCAATGCTTCCTCCTGGGTGATGCGTCTTGCCTGCTGTGGACGGTAATCGAGCAGCCTGCCTACGAATGGTTCGCCGACAATCAGGC
>DAIOEK010000013.1:0-8641 GCA_036746315.1 Anaerolineaceae bacterium
ATCCCCATATATACGGTATAGAACTTGTGTTCTAGCTCTTCGAATCAGTAGGTTGAAGAGATTGAAGGGTGGGGACCATACCACCTGCCGGCTGGAATAGCTATCAGCAAAAATACCGTTCTATTCAAGTGCGTTCGACCGGGCGACTGAAATCAGCCTGGCTTTGTTTTGCCGCACCATGTTCAACCCATTCCATAACAGGTAAATTGAAACGATAACGGAGCCCAGTGCGTCCACGTAACGGGTAGCCGGATGGGTCGGTGCAATTGCAACGGCAAATAACGCACTGACCACGCAAAAATCAACGAATGCTTTGGCGCGATACAATGTTCGCTGCGCTGCCAGTACCGGACTGCCCTGCTCGCGCGACAAGGCGGTGTAGCGCACCCAAAACCAACTGTTTGTCAGCAGCCCCAGGATGGCAATGACCAGCCCCATGGTCACATTCCCGCTGGGCTTGTAGATAAACATCCGCAGCAGCCCGATGATGAACAGGGCTGCACCCGAGCATGTCATTGCGCCACCGACCGACAGCTTTGCCAGGCGCTCCAGCCGTTCGCGACCAGCCCCGTCGATAGACGCATCCCTTCGCAGCTTTCGGTAGACCCACCACGACATGAAGGAAGCCACTAATTCGGCAGTCCGCCGCACAAAATCCGCCATCTGCGTGGTGGAATGGCTGGTAATCGCGGCAATGCCGGTCACGATGGGTCCCGGGGCACTGAGCAACAGTGCAGCCAGCAGCGTTCTCTCGCTTTTTATTTCCTGATGACCCTGCTCCATACTACATTCCGTTCCATGAAAGGAGATACAACAATACAAAAGCCGGGATCGCGGCAGAAAATGGAACGGTAATCGTATCCATGCCATTATGCGAAATCAGTTCGACAATTGCACAGATCGGCGCCACAGCGGATGTCACCAGCAGCAACAATGGCAAGGGCTGACCTGAATATACGATCAGGGTGAGCAATATCGCAAAACCTGAAACGAAATACATTGCCAACGTTCCCTCGATGGTTTTATTCCCATCCACCCAGCGATGATTGATTTTTCGACGCCCCCACGCTTTACCAACCAGCGCCGCGGCGGCATCTCCGAAACCCCAAGCCATCACCGCGACAATGATGATGTACTTCCAGGTGTCCCCCATCCAACCCCAATATATGGTAATCAGTCCGGCGACCATCAGGTGAACTATCATCAGGCTCTTCTTTATTTCACCCTTTTTTCGTTCACTGAGCACTTTCATGAATTTTGGATAGCGTTCCGCAAATGTGATTACGGGGTACAGCACAATCGCAAAACCCAGCGCGGTCAATGCCGCCAAATACCATGTGACAAACGCATACACATACACAAAGACGGACAGGACACAGACCAGGTGCAGAATTTTGCGAAACAATTCCTGCGGCAGTTTTAGCCATTTTCGAAGCGTTAACAGTGCAGAAGCGGCAACGATATAGTAACCAACAAGAATACCCAGACCCTTTAACCCTTCATGCAGCATCGATGTGTTCTCCTTTGTCCTGTTCGTGAATAAAGTTCTTAGATATTCGGGTGAGCAGATCAATCAGCTCGTCAAATTCCGCCGTTGAAATATCCTGCCGCGCCACCCGATAGATGTGGTTATAGATCTGCTCGATGGTCCGGGCAACCTGCCCGGCTTTATCGGTGAGAAAAAGTTGATATACCCGCTTATCCTCGGGATCCCGCTGACGGATGACGTATCCCTTGGCCCCCAAAGAGTCGACCGCACGCGATATGGCGGCTTTGCTAATATCCAGCTGTTCGACAAGCTGCTCCTGGCTTACTTTCTCACCCCGAACCAGCATGTGGAGCAGAATATTCCCTTCGGCGCTGCTCAACCCCAATGGGCGCAGTTCCGTGTTGATAATCTTTCTGGCAGCGCGGATGATGCTATTGGCTGGCAGCCATACGTCGCGTATCGTTGACAAGTTGGCAACACTTTCCATGCAGATAGTAATTGCTCTATTATCTGCAAATTAGTTAACATGTCAACTATTATCGACCAAACTACCGGAAGCTAAACACGCTCAATTCAAAAACGCTATCCGCTGCGATGACTTGCTAAATTAATCTTTTCCCAAATTTTTACACCAGGATCCATAACGTCTTAAAAATGTATTGATAATTTCATCCAACAAGTCTTCGGTGTTCTCCAGGCTCGCTCCATCCGTGAATAAAGCAGGGTATGTTAAACAACCTTCAACCATCCCATAGAAAATTCGCGCTGGCAGCTCTGGAGACTGAAAATCCAATTTTCCATCCTCCTTTGCGCTATTCAACCACAGGATCAAAGCCTTGTGAGGACTGTATTGGCTTCGTGTGGCTTTACCAAATTCAATATCCATTAAGAAAACTGAAGTAAACAATTTAGACAAACCCCGGCGGATTGGGCTGTTGATTAAATATAGCTCCGCTCTGGCAAATTCTTTTAACTGGTCACTTAAAGAGAGCTCCGCAGAATAATGAATGGGTTTGATCTCTTCACGCTGTTTGAGGAAGTCAGCCACAATTGCCTGAAAGAGAATCTCTTTGCTATCAAAATGATTATAGATCGTACGTTTTGATACCCCTGCCACTTCTGCGATCTTATCCATGCTCGAAGCTTCAAAGCCGTTTTCAATAAATACGCGGATGGCACCATCCAGGATGATTTTATGTTTATGTGTTGTATCTCTTTTTTTTCTGGTTTTTATGTCATTTGTCATAGTCTATTCTCCGTATTATATTACACCAAATAGTGTAATATAATATTGACTTTTTGTATATTACACTGTATAGTGTAGTTAAATTTGATCAAAAAGCAAGTCTTTGAAATGAAATTTGGAGAAAAATGAAAGCGATCAGAAACAGATTTACAGTTGCATTGGGGGTAGCCCTGCTGCTACAGGCCTTTGCCCCCCTCATCAGTGGAGCCCTCCTATTCAATCCCCTGGTGGAAGAAAATGATATCGGGAAGACGATGCTCAATATTACGCAAAACCAATTCACAGCAAATCTTTCTGCATTTTTGGATATCGTAACAGCTATGGGGATCATCTGGCTGGCAGTTCTTTTGTTCCATTTACTCAAGAAGGTCAATCGGGTTTGGGCGGCTATCGGAATGTTTTTCTACTTTTTAGAAGCCAACATGCTCGTCGTGAGCAAGATTGCCGCATTTGCCTTAATTACGCTCAGCCGCATTTACTCGATACACTTTGACAAGTCCCTTGAGCCGGCAGGACAGATTTTGCTTCAGGTAAAAGATTTCTCATACAGCATGGCCATGCTTCCATTCGGAATCGGCGCGATTCTTCTTTACTATCTATTGGCCAAAAGCAAAGCCATACCGACCTGGTTGTCGATCTATGGGTTGGTCACGACATTACCTGTTATGGTCGGCTCGGTCTTAAGTTCGTATGGGGTTGACGTGCCTTTCGCAATTTATGCGCCGTATATCCCATTCGAGTTCTTCGTCGGTTTTTTTGTATTGATCAGAGGACTGGTGGAAAATTCGCTTGGGGAGCCATTAAGCCATTCCCAGCAGAGAGTGCTCGAGAAAGCGAAGAACAATATATATCAGGTATCATAAATCTCCGCAGACTTAGCTGGAATCGTCCAGGCAGCGAAAACAGACCCGCACACGTTTTGCGGGTCTGTTTTATTTAGTTTCAGCACAACTCCATCACGTGGTCAACCCGACTATTTACCTACAGTACACCTTTCGTCATCATGGTCACACACTCCACGTGGTAAGTCTGCGGGAAAAGGTCAAATGGCTGCACCCGCCCGGGCGTATATCCGCCCGCCGCCAGCCGGGCTACATCCCGGGCAAAGGTGGAAGGATCGCAGGAAACATAAACAATATATTCGGGCGATAACTTCACCAAAGCCTCCGTGACTGCATTTCCCAACCCTGCGCGCGGCGGATCGACGATCACCACCCGGGGCTGCATTTCGAGATAAGGGAAAACCTGCTCAGCCGAACCCTGGTAAAGTGCCACGTCGTTGAAATCAGCCAGATTGACCGTAAAATCTTCACAGGCTGATTCCGATAGCTCGATCCCGATCAGATTATCCACGCGGGTGGCGAGAAAACGGCTGAACAGACCCACCCCGCAGTAGAGATCGACCAGGGTTCCCAGCTTTCCGGGAGGGAGAAGATCGAGCACATGCTGCACCATTTTCCCGGCGACCGGTGTGTTTACCTGAAAGAAGGCACCGGCGGAAACCTGGAAGAGTTGATCGCTCACCTGTATAGGAATAAAGGGATTGCCAGCCAATACCAGGCTGCCCGCCGGTCCAAGATGGACCACCGAATAAGGCAAATCCAGTTCGAGCTCGGGCACATCCAGAGAGCCCGTCTCCAGTGAAACGAGCACATCTTCATCCTCCCCTGAGCGGATCGATACCCTTTCCATAAGACAAGTTGGATCAAGCGCAAGGTCTTTCCAAGCCTGCTCCACGGATGGCAGCGGCAAAAAGCACTCCTCAATAGGGATCACATCATGAGAACGGGCGCGCTGGTATCCCAGCCGACCATCCATGGTCTGGTGAAATTGAACCGTATTGCGATAGTTCCATTCCATTGGAGAAGCAATCACCGGCGCCACTTCCACCCGACCCGCAAGCCCGGAATGACGAAGCTGATCCAACACCATTTCCCGCTTCTGCTCCAACTGGCAGGCATAGGTCATGTGCTGCAACTGACAACCGCCGCAATCTCCAAAATGTTTGCAGCGTGGAACAATGCGGTTCGGAGAAGCTTTCAGCACTTCCAACAGTTCCGCCCGTGCATACTTCTTTTTATCTTCCACTATCCGAATTCGTACAAGCTCTCCCGGTATGGTGAACGGAACAAATACCGCCTTTCCATCGGGAAGGCGTCCAACACCTTCACCGCCATAAGAAAGCCCGTCGATAAAAATCTCCAACCCATCCGGCATATCCAAATCCAATCCGATTTTTTATTGATATTATCATCGAATCGGATTTGGATGTCCGGAAAAACGGATGCGTGGGATTCTCCCCGCCGGGGAGATTATTCGGAAGTTTCTTCCACTTCGGTAAGAGTCGCTTCTTCCGTGGGGACGGGTGTTGCGGTATCCGCTGCCTTTGTGGGTGTGGCAGTATTTGCGATCGTGGTACTGGTCGCCGTGGGGGCGGTGGTTGCAGTGGAGGTGGAAGACGTCGTGGTCGTTGTAGCGGTGGGCGTGGCAGTGGTAGTGGCACTCGAACCGACATAAATGTAAACGTAGAACGGAGTTCCACTCGTATCCAGGCCGAATTCCACGCCAGATGAGTTCTCCAGCCGCCAGTAGCCATAATAATAGCCTGAGGTGGTCGGAGCGACCAGATCGACAGAGATCTTCAAACTTTCACCGGGGCTGATATCCTCATCGGTCAAGGCTTGTGAATCAGGGCCATCCATCTGTTCACCGCTGTAGAAAACCAGGGAATAGTCTTCATCCCAGGTACAAGTGCCGGCGTTGCTGATCTTCCAGGTTTTGGTAAATTCTTCACCCGGATCCAGTTCGGTGCCGTCGGCAATAGTCACATCCGCAACAAAAGCCGCCAGATCACAGCTGGTTGTCGTATACGAAGCAGAGCCATACTGATAGGTCACCGGTGTGGCAGGTTGAAGTGTGGGAATTGCCATGGTAGAAGTTGCGGTTGCTTCGGGGGTGGCAGTGGGAAGTGGCGTCGATGTGCTGACCGGTTCTGAAAACTTGGTTGCCGTCAGGTAGAATGAGGCGGTTTCAGCCGCCTGGGTAAGCACCTGATCGGCAGTTAATGCTTCATTGCGGGACAAATTGCATCCCGAGGCAGTGAGGGTCATTAATACCAAAATGATGATGTTCTGTTTCATTTGTTCTCTCCTAGAAATCGGATCACCTCCATCCTACTTTCAGGATGTGAACTGAAAAGGGGAGAAATTGTGTAGATTTGATGAAAAAAGCGGGAACCATACGGTTCCCGCTTTGCATAAGCAGCAATTATTTACAGTGTCTTCAAGTATTCATCCATCAGACCCAGCAGTTTATCCACATCAGACATCTGAATCTCACCCATGTGGGCAATACGGTAGGTCTTGTTCTTCAAATCACCGTATCCGTTCGCAATACGCAACTCATGCGGTTTGAGGAATTCATTCAGACCGGGTATATCCATGTTGCGGGTATTGTTGATGGTGGAAACGGTCTTGGAGCGATATCCGGCAGGGGCAAGAGGTTCCATGCCCTGAGAAATCCCCCAATCTTGGGTTCGTTTTGCCATGGCCGCATGGCGGGCGTAACGATTCTCCAGTCCTTCCGCCAGCATTCGATCCAACTGGGCATTCAGCGCCCAGATAAGGGACATGGCGGGGGTCATGGGGGTGGAATCTTTGACGCGATGTTTTTCCAGCAGGAGAAGATCGAAATACCAGCCGCGGAACTTGACCGTTTCAGCTTTCTTCATGGCGCGTTCAGAAGCGGCGCCAAATGCCAACCCCGGGGGCAGGGCAAAGCACTTTTGGGATGAAGTGAGCAAAAAGTCCAGACCCCAGGCATCAAATTCAATCTTGACGCCGCCCAGGCTGGAGACTGCATCCACCAGAATCAAAGTATCAGGGCTGACTTTGTGCACCACTTCCGCCAATTCCTTGAGAGGATTTTCAGCACCAGTGGAAGTTTCGTTATGTACGATGGTCACGATCTCGTAATGTTTTGCCTTCAAGGCATCAGCCAGCATGTCCGGTTTGATTACTTCACCCCAGGGCACTTCCAGCTTATCCGCCTGTTTGCCATTGGCTGTCGCAACATCATTCCACCTTTTCGCAAATGCGCCATTGACACAGGATAGAACAGTCTCATTGGCAAAGTTGCGAATTCCGGCTTCCTGCAAGCCTGATCCGGAAGAAGTGGAAATGAAAACAGGGCGCTCGGTGGCAAAAACCTGGCGCAGTTTTTCATCGCACCCCCTGAAGATGGCTTCAAAATCTTTGCTGCGATGCGGAATCATCGGCCTGGTCTGTGCTGCAAGCACTTCATCCGCAACATCCACTGGACCTGGAACAAACATTCGTGACATTCCATTCTCCTTTATGCTTTGGTTGATATGTGAAAACTCCAGTCACATGACTGGAGATTCTTACCGGCACTAGTTCAAAATAAAAGTCAGCGCGATCAACACTGCAATGAAGAACGCAGCAAGATAGAGAATGCGCTTGATGCCTTTCTTGATTTCTGTGTAATCCGGATTAAACTCCGTGGCGCCCGAGAAGCGGCGCTGAACTGCCACCTGATCGCTGCCGGTCGGGGTTTTCATTGTGCCTGACGACACCTGACGTTTCTGTCTTTTGCTCATTCCTGCTCCTAAAATGCTAATTTTGTAAAGCGGCACTGACGACAATCCGCTGATTGTTGACCAGATAGGGATAACAGGAGATCAGGGTGACGATGGGGTCGATTGTGTTCGCCAATACCTCAACCCGGGTAGGTTCGACGATCTGGGTTCCTGTTATCTTGTAAACGTACTGGCGCGTATTGGTAAATAATATCACCTCATCGCCTTCCTTGAGCTTATCGAGATCGCGGAAGATCTCGCCAAAGACATCATTATGGGCGGCAAGCACTACGTTACCCGTATCCCCGGGATCTGCACTGCCCACATGCTGCCCCACGCCCTTCTTCAACTGCTCCCAGCCATCTCCCTGCACGATGGGGGCATCCACACCGATGGCGGGAATCTGGATGCGGGTTGCCTGCTGCGGGCTGGCGGTGGGGATGGGCACATTTGCCAGACTTTGTACCACCGGGCGCAGGTGTTCGGGAATCTCCGCATCATTAAACTGTGCGCCACCGGCAGCATTCGGGGGGGTGTGCCCGGAGGGGAGTACCACCGCCGAAATGATGGGGGTCGCCGCCAGTGTAGGCTGAGCCAGCGCGGAGTTCACTTCTGCATTCAGGTTGCGCAGTGAAGCAAAGGTATTGTACATGATAAAGATCAGCCCCAGCACTGCGCCCACTTCAACCAACAGAAGAAATCGGTCGAACCAGGTTTTCTGCCTCTGCCGGATGCGCCCGCTGCGCGCCGGTATTTCTCCAGCGGTTTCCACATACTCACTGTGGATGTTGCCCAGTGTTGCCGGCTGCGGGTCGCGGGTGATCTGGATGATCCTCCCGTTTTTTGCAAATTTTTCCAGGCGCTTTTGATGGTCACCGTGCTCTTTTTCCATCAGCATACGGCGTAAATCAGCGCTGGTCAGCTCTTCAACGGGTCTCCTTTTACGGGCAGGCATAGTTCCAGGTTGGATTACTCCTTCTGAATTATACTCCACTTGGAGGGATTCAAGCTTTTTGCCAAAATAAATCACTTTCAAATAATAAAGGAACAAGAGACAAATAGATACGACCCGATTGGTGCAACTTATATATACATTTTATTATCCAGAATAGCTTGAAGCGACAAACCTGTTTTCCATGACATATATTACCGCGAGCATGGGGTAAAGTTGTGGTTCACCTTGTGCTTTTGGGGATGATTATGTATAATACCATTCGCTGTCGGGCGGATAGCTCAGTTGGTTAGAGCACACGGTTGACATCCGTGAGGTCGTAGGTTCGAGCCCTATTCCGCCCACTTTTCATTTAAC
>DAIOEK010000013.1:8741-60414 GCA_036746315.1 Anaerolineaceae bacterium
GTCGAGCCCTACCCTTGGCTAAGACACCGAGGGCACGTTCCGCCCACTTTTCATTTAACGTCGAGCCCTACCCTTGGCTAAGACACCGAGGGCACGTTCCGCCCACTTTTCATTCGTTCTTCATTTTGCGGCTGAAAAAGTATATAGCAAGCGCCAGCAGAACTGCCGCATAAGCTGTCACCCAGGTCAATTCAGGCAGGATGCTCGAATAATTCCCGGAGAGCGCCGCCCGCCCGGCATCCACGGCATGGACGAATGGCAGAGCGCGGGCGATCGCCTTAAATGTCCCCCCGACCAGATCCAGATCGAACCAGGTGCCGCTCAGCCAGGCGCTGAGATTGGTAAGCAAAGCGCCGCAGATGCCCCCAACCTGTTTGTCGGTAAGCAGGCTGCCTGCCAGCAGACCGATGGCAATGAACATGACCATGGCCGGCAATTGAACCAGTATGGAGAGCAAAATCCGGGCATTCACAGATAACCCCAAAGCCATGGCAGCCAGGAAGCAGACAGCAACCTGCGCCAGTGCCATAGGTAACAACGGCAAGGTATAGCCGGTAATAAAATTCGAAGCAGTGAGTGGGGAGGCAAACAGCCGCATCAGAAAAGAGGTGCTACGGTCGCGTGCGATCAACATGCCAGAAAACAGGGATATGAATGAAAGTCCGAATACGGTTATGCCGGGGGTCAAACGATCCAATTCGAAAAGGCTGACAGGGATATTGGACTGGATGGCTGTGAGGAGGAACAATACCACCAGCGGAAATCCAATGCCGAACGCCAGGTTGAGCGGGTCGCGCAGAATTTCTTTTGCGTTGCGTGAAGCGAAAGCCAGTGTTTTCATCATGCCACCTTCCCTTCGACCGCCAGCGAAATGAAGGCATCTTCAAATTTCTTTGTACCGGTTAACGCCAATAGTTCTTCAACGGTACCCACCGCTTTGAGTTTACCCGCTGCCATGACACCGGCGCGGTCTGCCAGCGCTTCCACTTCCTCCAAATAGTGGGTGGTAAGAATGATGGTCATCCTGCCCTTGAGCGATTGGATCACCTGCCACAGCTCGCGGCGGGCAATCACATCCAAACCCAGGGTGGGCTCATCCAGAAAGAGGATTTGCGGATCGGAGATCAAAGCCATGGCAATACTCAAACGGCGCTGCCAGCCCCCGGAAAGCGTTTTTGCCCTCTGCCGGGAAACCGCCTCCAAACCCAGACGCTTAAGCATCGCTTCGGTCTTGCGCACAACATCTTTGGGAGCATCGCCATATATGCCGGCGATCAGCTCCAGGTTTTCACGTACGGTCAAATTGGGAGCGATTGCGGTTTCCTGTGGAGAGACGTTGATCTTTGCCTTGACGGCAAACGGGTTGGAAACAATGCTGTTGCCCAGCAGAATGGCATCACCGGACGTGGGCGTGCTCAGACAACTCAGCATTTTGATGGTAGTGGTCTTGCCGGCGCCATTCACGCCCAACAGCGCAAACAACTCTCCCTGCTGAATCGTGAGGTTGAGCGCATCCACCGCCACCAGACTGCCATATCTGCGGGTCAAGTTGTTGATTTGAATGGCATTCATTCTTTTTCCTCATCGATATGCGGAGCGTGCAAAATGCTCTCGGCAAACTGGCGGAAAAGCTCGTGCTTGACAATGGCAATCCCCTGGGCTTCATCGCCCAGCAATAGAAGCGTATCCCCCGGTTTGATGTTGAAGATCTCGCGGGCTTCCTTGGGAATCACGATCTGCCCCTTTTCGCCGACTTTCACCGTGCCAAAAATATACTTTCCATCCGGTCCCTTCATAGCAACACCTCACATGAGTATAATTAGTAATACTTTTCATACATCTATTACGAATTATACCAAAGAGAAGTTGCAATATCTTTTAATGAGATTCGCCGGGGAGCAACGAAAAAGCATCAAACTCGCCGGATGATTTGCAGCACATGATTGACAAGACGTAAGATATAGTTGATCATTGTCAGGTGGGATTCAAACTGAGAACGGGTCAACCTGTCCGAGTGGAATTGCAGCCTCAAACCGGCTGCCGGAGGAGAGATGACAACAGATCAACCCAAAACCAGCAGAAAACTCCGCGTAGTGGATGTCCTTCGTTTTGTTTTTGTCCTGGCACTTCCTTTCAGCCTTTTCCTGATCGCCGGCAGGTGGAATTGGTGGCAGGCGTGGGTATATATTCTGGTTAGCATGCTGGCTTCCCTAATCAGCCGACAATTGGTGATCAAGAAACACCCGGACCTGCTTTTTGAACGGGCAAAGTTCACTTCCCATGAAGGCGTCCCCTCCTGGGACAGGTACCTGGTTTATCTGGTGGTGTATTTGCCGATGCTGATACTGATCGTTGCGGCACTGGATTTGAGATACGGATGGTCTGAAAAAGGCAGCCTGGCCGCGCACCTGATCGGGTTAATCATGATCCTCATCGGATCTGCGCTGGCATCGTGGGCATTCTATACGAATCAGTTCTTCTCTTCCATTACGCGCATCCAAAAAGATAGAGGGCATTACGTGATTGACCAGGGACCGTATGCCTTGATGCGCCATCCGGGTTATGCGGGCGGGTTTATCTCGATGATTGCGCTGCCCATTTTTACGGGATCCGTCTGGGCGTGGATTCCATGCGCAATGGGGATGATTGCCATCCTTCTGCGTACATATCTGGAAGACAGATTTCTGCAAAAGGAATTGCCCGGCTATTCCGATTACGCCGGCAGGGTAAAATTCCGGATTATTCCCGGCATTTGGTGAAAACCAACCACCGCTACTTTTCCAAACGAAGCCAGACCTTTTCTTCCGCGATCTCGAAGCCGACCGATTCAGCCAGGCGCTGCATGGCGATGTTCCCGGAGCTGGTACCGACCTCCAGTGATGCGGCGCCCGTTTTGAGCAATTGATCCATGCAAAAACACATGATCGCTTTCCCCAATCCTTTCCCATGCCAGGAAGGGTGAACCGCCACCGGGTCGGTATACCCCACCAGGGAACCATCCGGCTGGGCTTCCAGGCTGCCCACGCAATATGCCACCAGATCAGCGGAAGGCGACTGCATCACCCAATCCAACTCAGGGCGGTATCGGGCAGCAGACATCATCGCCAGACGGTACGCGCGATCCAATTGTGCATCGGGATGGGCGGCAAGATGCAGGTCCATCCACGCAGAGACTTCTCCCTCCCCACGCAGCGGACGGATGGTGAAACCTTCCGGAACAACCGCCTCGGGGACATGTCCGGCGGGCTGGAAGACATAACGATAAGTGCGCAAGCCGGTCTCGATAAAGCCCTTTTGCAGCAGAATGGGTAAACGCAGGCTGTCGCTGTATTCACAGGCATCCAGAGCCTGCTCTGCAAAATTCTGCTGCGCGACATTCCATGCCCAGGGGAGTGCTTCATCCAGCAAGGCGGTAAAATCCAGATCGTCGTCAGCATCCAGGCAAAGGTTCTGGTAGTCATCCACCAAAACCAACCCACAGATGCGTCCATCCGGCGTCACCCACACCCGGCAATCCCGTCTTATCTGCGGAATGTGCAATTTCTCATCGAGATCGGTAATGTATGGGCGATTGCCCCGCCGGCCTACCAGGGATAGCACTCCGGCATAATCCGTTCTGTGGACATAAGAACGCAAAATACAATTAACCATGTTTATCCCCCGATAAATTCAAAGCTAGATGCCCGCATCCACCTCAACCAAAGCGCCCCGACCGGATACGCAGGTGAGGAACACCCGGCAGGTATGCCCGGCATCGCTAAAGGCACGCTGCATGGACTTCGCCACCTGGTCCATGCCTTCCAACCCGAAGGCGATGACGGAAGGTCCTGCACCGGAGAGGGCTGCTGCGGCGGCTCCGCTTTTGCGGGCTGCCTGGATGGCTTCGGCTGCGCCGGGGATGAGCGGCAAGCGGTATGGCTGGTGCAGCTTATCCACCATCACCTCGCCCAGCAACCCCAGATCACCCGATTTCAACGCATCCAGAACCAGCGCGGTCATCGCCATATTGCTCACGGCATCTGCCAGCGGTACTTTCGCTGGCAGCGCTTTGCGGGCTGCGGCGGTGGAGAGCGCAACATCCGGCAGCGCCACTGCCGCCTGGAGAACATCGCCGCCCAGCGTGCCATCCCATACCGGGCGATGAACGATATGTTCACCCGCCAATCCCACCAGCACCAGACCGCCGTGCAAGGCGGCAGCCGCATTATCGGGATGATGTTCGATCCCGGTGACCAGTTCGAGCACCTGCAATTGCGAAAGCGGATCACCCAGAAGTGCGTTGGCGCCCAGCACACCGGCAAGCGCGGCGGCCGCACTGGAACCCAACCCCGAACCGACCGGGATGGCATTGAAACTGCGTACCAACAAACCGGGCTGCGGTTTCTTCCCGAGCATGTCATACACGCGCAGGGCGGATTTGAGGATCAAGTTGCTGCCATCCAGCGGAATTCGATCCGCGCCTTCACCGGTCACCACGGCAACCGCTCCCCTGCCTTCGTACGAAAAAATGGTCTCGTTCCACAGGTCCAGCGCCATGCCCAGGCAGTCGAAGCCGGGACCCAGATTGGCGGTGGTGGCGGGTACACGAACGGTTACGGTTTTCATACAATCTCCTCAAGCAGCCACGCAGACGGCGGGCAAAACAAACGGTCAGCTTCAACGATCTTGGATGTATTCTTCCACGGCTGCCACATCCAATGGCAGGGATTTGTAAGCGAATGAGCGGGTTACGATATCGGGGTCTTTCAAACCATGCCCGGTGCAAACAGTTACGATCCGTTTTCCGCGGGGATCGAACCTGCCGGCATCGATCTCCTTTTTCAATCCGGCTATCCCGGCGGCAGAAGCCGGCTCCACCCACACGCCGCTGGCTGCCAGCATCTTCTGGGCGGAGAGAATCTCCTCATCGCTGACCGCCATGATGTATCCCTGCGATTCATCGGCAGCCTGGAGCGCCTGCTCACCGCGCGCCGGTTTACCGATGCGGATGGCGGTGGCTATCGTTTCGGGCTTTTCCACGGGGTGTCCCAGCACCAGAGGGGCGGAACCTTCGGCCTGCACGCCCAATATCTGCGGCAAGCCGGTTTTCTTGAGCGATTCATACTGCTTGAAGCCCATCCAATAACTGGTAATGTTCCCGGCGTTGCCCACCGGCAGGCAGAGCCAGTCCGGTGCGCTGCCCAGCACGTCACAGATCTCGAAGGCAGCCGTTTTCTGTCCCTCGAGGCGGTAAGGGTTGAGGGAATTGACCAGCGCAATGGGGTGCTTTTCGGTCAGCTCGACTACCATGGTAAGCGCATCATCGAACGAACCCTGGATCTGGAGCACCTGCGCGCCGTAGGCGACTGCGCCCGCCAGCTTTCCGGCGGCAACCTTGCCCTCCGGAATGAGGACGATACATTTCATCCCGGCGCGGGCGGCATAAGCGGCAGCGGATGCAGCGGTATTGCCGGTGGAAGCGCACATTACCGCCTGCATTCCCCGTCCGGCTGCCTCGCTGATCGCCACGGTCATGCCGCGGTCTTTGAACGAGCCGGTGGGGTTCAAGCCCTCAAACTTCACCCAAAGGTCGAAACCGCCGCCCAGGGCATGCGCCAGTCCGGGCATGGGAATGAGAGGGGTGTTGCCCTCGAGGATGGAAATCTCCACGGTATGGGGCGGTATTTGCATGAGCGGGCGATATTGATGAAGGACTCCGGCGTAGGTCATTTTTACCTCACTGATAAATCAATCTGCCTGGATTATAGCCTTATTAGCGGAATGGGTAAAAGGTGCTTTTCAACCGCGTAATGAAATATACAACCTCTTGCAATCAAAAAGACACCCTACTATAATATAGCCTAATAATAGCCGAGACCGGGACGAGTAACCGGGTTCAGCACGGTTCAGGAAGGGACTTCGAGATTGTGAGAGTCCTCTGTGCACCAGGCGAAAACCTCCCGTGAGCTGGAAGCTGAAAGCAAGTGCAACTAAGCGACCCGGCAGCAGCCGTTACCTGCATACATGAGATAGGATGTTCATGGATCATTCGATATCCATGCGTTTGAAGAACACAACCGCTTCGCGCAGAATGACATGAATACCTGATCTGGGTGGAACCGTGTGAGTAGAAACTCTCACCCCAGTATGGGCGAGGGTTTTTTTCTTTAATAACCTCGCTGATCAGAAATCAGTTTGTTCTACTTTTGGAGGTAAGAATGGAAGAAAAATACGAAGAAAGCAAGCTGTACCGCATCCGCCACTCAGCCGCCCACATTATGGCGCAGGCAGTTCTGGAAGAATTCCCCGACGGCAAAGTATCCATCGGTCCGCCCATCGAGGACGGCTTCTATTACGATTTCGATCTGCCCCGTCCGCTCACCCCGGATGACCTGGCTAAGATCGAAAAACGCATGCGGCAGATCATCGCGGGGCGTCATCCCTTCATCCGCAAAGAGGTGAGCGCAGATGAAGCCAAGAATATCTTTGCCGACCAGCCGTACAAGATCGAACTGATCGAAGGGCTCGAATCCGGCGGGCAGGACGAATACGGCAATGCCATCACAGAGAAACCGGTGATCTCCACCTATACGCAGGATAAATTCACCGATCTGTGCCGCGGTCCGCACGTGGAGAACAGCGGCGAAATCAATCCATCCGCCATCAAGCTGCTGAACACAGCCGGCGCCTACTGGCGCGGGGATGAGAAACGCCCCATGCTGCAGCGCATCTACGGCACAGCCTGGGAAACGCCCAAGCAGTTGGAAGAATACCTGTGGCGGATCGAAGAAGCCAAAAAACGCGACCACCGCAAATTGGGACAGGAACTGGATCTGTTCAGCTCGGTGGATGAGATCGGTGCGGGATTGATCCTCTGGCACCCCAAAGGCGGCATGATCCGCAAGATCGTGGAAAACTTCTGGTCTGAGGAACACATCAAATCAGGTTACGATTTTGTCTACACCCCGCACATCGGCAAAGCCCAACTATGGGAAACGAGCGGACATCTCGGGTTCTATAAGGAAAACATGTACTCGCCGGTGGACATCGACGGACAGCAATACTATCTGAAACCGATGAACTGCCCGTTCCACCTGCACATCTACAAAAGCTCGCTGCGTTCATACCGCGATCTGCCCCTGCGCTTTGCGGAAGAAGGCACGGTATATCGTTACGAGCGCAGCGGGGTGATGCATGGGTTGATGCGTGTACGCGGATTCACGCAGGATGACGCTCATCACTTCTGCCGACCGGACCAGATGCCGGAGGAAATCGACTTCGTGCTGAACTTCAGCCTGCACATTCTGCGCAGCTTCGGCTTTTCCGAAATCCAGGCATACCTGAGCACCAAGCCGGAAAAAGCGGTGGGAGAACTGGAGAAATGGGAAGCCGCCACGCAGGCGCTGGAAGCTTCGCTGAAACGCGCGGGCGTCTCTTACAAGATCGATGAAGGCGGTGGAGCCTTCTACGGTCCGAAGATCGACCTGAAGGTAAAGGATGCCATCGGACGCGAATGGCAGCTCTCCACGATCCAGTTTGATTTCAATATGTCGGAGCGCTTCGACATCACCTACATCGGCGAAGACGGTCAGCCGCACCGGCCCTACATGATCCACCGCGCCCTGTTGGGCAGCCTTGAAAGGTTCTTTGGGGTGCTGATCGAGCATTACGCGGGCGCCTTCCCGGTATGGCTCAGCCCGGTTCAGGCATCGATCATTCCGATCGCCGACCGTCACATGGAATATGCCGCCGAGGTGGAGAAGAAACTGAAGGCTGCCGGTCTGCGGGTAAAACTGGACGATCGCAGCGAACGGATGAACGCCAAAATCCGTGACGCGCAGAAACAAAAGATCCCCTACATGCTGGTCATCGGAGACGCCGAGCAGTCAGAAGGCAAGGTGGCACTCCGGCTGCGCAGCGGTGAGAATCCGGGTCCCATGCCGGTGGATGAATTCATCCAGATCGCACAGGATGCGGTAAAGAACAAGCAATAAAGTGAGGTGAACGCATTACCAAACCCGGAGTTTGCTACTTAATCTTCGGGTTTGGTACCAGGGGAATCGCATTTAAAATTATTTTTTTCTAAAAAGGAACCATTTCCCCACCCCTAACCCCGCCCCAGGGCGGGGAATTAGAAAAAAGTTGAGATATTGTGCCCGGTGGGCACAATATCTCAACAAAACAGTTTTTCCCCTTCCCGAATCTGGAAGGGCGAAGGATGGGCAAAAGCCAAAGTAAATCCATAAAAACAAGATGCAATCGCCCCGGGTTTGGCGCAATCATATTTGACGATTCAGCTTGAATCATGGTATCATCTAGACTGCCAAACCGGTTCCCTGAACCGGTATTTAGATATAGCACAAGAGGAGATCGCTATCAGTACAACCAACTTTCGGGTAAATGAACTAATCCGCTCACCCCAGGTACGCCTGATCGGTGCAGATGGAGAGAACGTCGGCGTAGTCGATACCTACGTAGCGCTGCGGATGGCCAGGGAAGCAGAGCGCGACCTGGTGGAAGTGGCTCCCAATGCGGACCCACCCGTGTGCCGGATCATGGATTTTGGCAAATTCCTATTCGAACGGGAGAAAAAGGAACGCGAAGCCAGAAAAGCGCAAACCAAAATCGAGGTGAAGGAAATCCGCCTGCGCCCCAAGACCAACGTCCACCACCGCGGTTTCAAAACACAGGACGCGCGTAAATGGCTGCAGAACGGGATGAAGGTCAGGGTATCGATCAAATTCCGCGGGCGGGAAATCACCTACCCGGAACTGGCGTTGGAAGATCTGAAAGAGATCGCCGAGGAACTGTCGGATGTTGCCATCATCGAACAGGCTCCAGTGCTGGAAGGCAAAATGATGGGCATGACCCTGGCTCCGGCCAAGTTTGCCAAAAAGAAGACAGAAGCTGCAGCGCAAACTGCGCCGGCAGCCGAGGCAGAGGAATAAGCACACCGTAGAGGTGTGATGTTCAGGGTGGGGTTCATCGCTTGCCCCACCTGCGAAGTTTTCGCGAATATCATATTGAGAGGAGTATTGCTGTGCCCCGCAAGGTTAAAACCGGTAAGTATAAGTTGAAGACCCACAAGGCTACCTCCAAGAGGTTCCGCCTGTCGGGTGCTGACAAGCTGATGCGTACCAAGGGTGGCAAAAGCCACCTCCGCCGCCGCACCTCTGAGCGCACCACTGCCCTGTTGGCAGAGATGCTGCCCGTGGAAGGCTCGGGTATCGTCAAGCGCGTCCGTCGTCTTGCCCCGTACATGAGCAAGAAGGACTAAGACGCATGTATTGTTCCCCCCAGGGGATGTTCGGATAAGATTTCATTGCGGCTGCTGGGTGCTTGCAACGGGTTGTCACCAACCGGCGCCCAGGGGTACGTAAAGGAGTAATCTATGGCACGTGTAAAAGGTGGACCGCAGGGTCACCTCCGACATAAAAAAGTATTGAATTTGAACCAGGGCTACAGCGGCTCCCGCCACCGCCTTTTCCGGCGCGCGAACGAAGCCATGCTGAAGAGCATGTTCTATGCCACCCGTGACCGCCGCGTTCGCAAACGCGATCTGCGCCGGTTGTGGATTGTCCGTATCAATGCGGCTGCCCGGTTGAACGGTTTGAGCTACAGTAAATTCGTGTACGGAATGAAGAAAGCTCAGATCACCATCAACCGCAAGATGCTGGCGGATCTCGCTGTTCGTGATCCACAGGCATTTGCCGCTGTGGCTGCCAAAGCTAAAGCAGCATAATCTCATTCTTCTCAAGCGATACCGGGCGGAGCTTACTCCGCCCGGTTTATTTTTTAATGAAAACTATTTTTGTCCAAATTCGTATATTAAATGGTATAGTAAAAAAGAATACCGGTTTTTGTAAGGTCTCAGGAGGTTTATGGAAGTCTTTGCCATTTTTTCTGCTTTTGGTCTCTCAGCCAGCGCCGGGCTGAACGCCTACATTCCCTTATTGGTCATTGCACTCATCGCCAAATTCACCCATCTGATCAACCTGAAACAACCCTGGGATGGACTGACCTCCTGGTGGATCATCGGGTTGCTGGTCATCCTGTGTCTTGTGGAATTCCTGGCGGATAGTTCACCGGCCATTAATCACGTCAACGATGTTATTCAAACGGTGATCCGCCCCACCGCGGGAGCAATCGCTTTTGCCGCCGGTTCAGGTGTGTTTGGAGAAGTCCACCCCGTTCTGGCATTGGGGTGCGGATTGTTCATCGCCGGCGGGGTTCATGCAGTGAAGAGCGCGGTGATCCGTCCGGCAGTGACCGCCACCACAGCGGGGACCGCCAACCTGCCGGTGAGCATGGCGGAAGACTTTACCTCGACCGTTGTTTCCATCCTGTCGTTGGTGGTGCCGGTGGTGGTGGCAGCGATCATCATCCTGATCACCGCCTGGCTGGTGCAAAAACTATGGATCCGCATGAAAACGAGCAGGGCTACTCCGGCGTAGCTGCGGCAATTCCGGACGGAATTTTCACTATAATTCTGGTGCCTTTTCCCGGCGCAGTGGCTATTTCCATAGTCCCCTGCGCTATTTCGATTCTTTCCCGCATCCCAAGTAAACCAAAATGACCTGCGGCGGCAAGCCGATCCAGCCGTTCGGGTAAATGAAAGCCGGCACCATCATCCCTAATTTCCAATCTCAACACATCATCCAGGAATCGAATTGAGATTACCGCGCCAGCGGCAGATGCATGCTTGCGGATATTGTTAAGAGCCTCCTGCACCACTCTGAAAAGAGTCAGTTCCACGTCCGTATTCAAGCGTCTTTCGTCCCCAATTACCGTTACTTCCACCCGAATACCCGCCGACTGTTGAAAATCCATCACGTAAGTTCGAACGGCGGTTACCCACCCCAGATCCTCCAAATAAGGCGGGCGCAAGCCTCTGGTAAAGCCGCGCACCTGATCAATGATTTTTTGAATCACATCAGTTTCGCCCTCGCCAGCCCCGCGAAGATGAAGATTCTGTTTGTGGGCAATCAAATCTTGCAGCAAGCCGTCATGCAGGTCGCGTGATAATTTCTTGCGCTCCGTCTCGACGCCGGCGGTTAATCCACCGATATATTCCTGCAAATTGTGTCGGGCTTCCAACCAACTCAAATAGAGACTGCGAAGTACGGATTGCAGGTCAAGTATCTCCCGTATTCCCCCCACCGGCTCATTCAAGGTAGAAGGATTGGTTTCATTCAATTGCTCAGCCTGCCGGGCAAGTTTTTGCAACGGGTATACCACCCAATACACCAGCAGCAACAAACCCAACATGGTAAATATAAGTACTGGAATCAAAACCAGTGGAATCAGCTGGGTCGTTAGCAGGGTCGAGTTGCCTGCATCCTGCCAGGACTCCTCGGTGATCAACATCCAACCCGTAGGTTGAATGGGTGTATAGGTGATAATGCGCTCTTCGTGATGATCTTGAGGAAAGAACGTACCGGATTTTCCGGTCAAGCCGGCAAGTACACCCGGATGGTAAATCTCATGATCGGCTACAGGTTCACGCCCGGCGGAAAAAATAACCTCATGATTCTGGTTGAAGATCAATAGAGATTGTGATGTATCTGGAGCACCACCCGGAAGGATCGCCAATAAATAAGGCGTCAGACTAATCCCGCCGATCAGGATTTGATCTGCATCGATACCGACCGACATCCATAACACCGGTTCTGCCTGCATCACCTGCCGATAAGCCGCCCCGGAGCCGTCTGCATCCGCTAACAGGCTGCATAGAACTTGTGTTGATTTAAGATCAGGCGGTTCACCTATCCGGCCCAATTGCTGCAAATTACTGGCAGCACAATCGAATGTGTACACACCCTTCTGAAAATCCTGCATCCAGGGTAGATACTGCATCTGTGCCGAACCGGATTTGATCTGTCCCGCAGCGATATACAGGTTATCCTGCAATCGAAAAAGACCGTTCTCAATCACGCGCGCGGTCTGAATGGCAGCCCGTAAATCCCGATCGCCCGCCATTTGCCGCATATCCCGGTGGTGGATGGATTGGCTGACCAGTACCACGACCACCAACACAACCGTGACGGGGATTACCAGAAAGATCAAAACCTTGGGAAGGGATGACAGCCACAGGGATGAGAATCGCTGTTTCACAAAGTATCCTCATTCCCGGCAGGTGAATGCACGGAGATCAGACCCAGCTCCAATGCCCGAATGACTGCTTCAGTCCTGCTTTCGGTCACCAGTTTCGCAAATATATTCGCCAGGTGGTTTTGCACGGTTCGACTGCTGATCTCGAGGTTAACGGCTATCGCTTTGTTCGTCCAACCAAGTGCGACCTTTTCCAACACCTCGATTTCCCGTTCGCTCAGAATATTCGCCTGAGGGGAATTGCCCGCTGCCGCATCCCTCATCTGCCAGCCCCGCAACCGGGCATCGAGTACCTGTTTGCCCATGTATACATCCAGTACAGCCTGGATGATCTCTTGTGGAGAAGCGGTTTTCAAAACATACCCGTTGGCTCCCGCCTGGGTCAATGCTTGAATATATGGCGGGTCATCATAGGCGGTAAGGATCAGAATCCCCACCGAATTATCCCATCTGCGGATCTCCCGCGTAGCCGACAGCCCATTCATCGCCGGCATCTGGATATCCATCACCAGCACATCGGGGTCGAAATTTGGGAGCAGCGCCAGGAGTTCACTCCCATCAGCCGCCTCGGCAATCACCCGTATTTGCGGGTCAGATTCCAGAAATTGTTTTATGCCGGCGCGTACAATGGCATGGTCATCTGTCAAAATCACCCGAATCGACTTCCGATCATTATTCATTAATCAGATCGCTCCCTTACTGAAGCCGTCAGATCGAAAACCTGGTTCTCCGCAGGCGCAGGCTGTTGGTCACCACGAACACACTGCTCATTGCCATTGCCGCCGCAGCCAACATTGGAACCAGCAAACCAAATGCGGCAGCCGGAATGAGGATCACATTGTAGATGAACGCCCAGAACAGATTCTGCTTGATGGTTCTGAGAGTCTTTCGGGAAAGCTCCACCGCACGCGGCACGCCCCGCAAATCTCCGCTGATGAGCACCACCGGCGAGGAAGCCATCGCCACATCCGTTCCGGTGCCGATGGCGATGCCGACATCCGCCTGGGTCAGAGCCGGGGCATCATTGATGCCATCCCCCACCATGGCAACAACATTTCCGGCGGATTGCAGCTCACGAACCAGATCGATCTTTCCATCCGGCAAAACTTCGGCATATACACGATCCACACCCACCTGGCGACCAATGGCTTCCGCCGTCTGCCGGTTGTCACCGGTCAACATCACCACTTGCAGATTCATGGCACGCAATTGACGGATAGCTTCAACAGAGCCCGGCTTGATCGTATCGGCAATAGCCAGTACACCGGCAAGTGAACCATCCACTGCCACCAGAACAGTGGTCTTGCCTTCACTCTGATAGCGATCCAGCAGGGAAACCACAGAGGCAAGGTTCAGGTTTTCTTCACTCATCAAGCGGCTGCTACCCACCAGCACTCGCCTGCCATCAACTTCCGCCCGCGCACCGCGCCCGACCACTCCCTGGAAGGAGGTCGTCCCGGAAAGTTCCACATCCCGCTGACCTGCTTCGGCAACCACAGCCTCAGCCAGCGGATGCTCGCTGCGTTTTTCCACACTGCCAGCCAGGCGGAGCAGCTCGTTCTCGGTCATTTGATCTTGCACAACCTGAATATCCGTAACCTGCGGCTGTCCGCGGGTGATCGTGCCGGTTTTATCCAGCACGATGGTATCGACCCTGCCCGCCCGTTCCAGGGCTTCACTGGATTTGAGCAAAATGCCAACTTCGGCGCCCTTGCCGGTGCCCACCATCACCGCAGTGGGGGTTGCCAACCCCATGGCACAGGGACAGGCAATCACCAGCACTGCCACCATGTGGATAAGCGCGCGGGTAAACGGTGTAATATCGGCATCAGCCGCCAGTGGCGGTGCAACTATCATCCAGCCGGCAAAGGTCAGCAGTGCCAGCAGGATCACCACCGGAACGAATACGGCAGAAATCTGATCTGCCAGTTTTTGAATGGGCGCCTTGCTGCCCTGCGCCTCCTCCACCAGGCGGATGATCTGGGCGAGGGCGGTATCCTTGCCCACGCGGGTCGCCTGGAAGGTAAATGAACCCAGCCGGTTCATCGTGGCGCCGATCACCTGCGCGCCCGGTGATTTTTCCACGGGGATCGATTCGCCGGTAAGCATGGATTCATCCACCGTGGAAGTACCCTCCAGCACGACGCCATCCACCGCGATCTTCTCGCCCGGCTTGACGAACAGCACGTCCCCGGCGATCACCTCTTCCACCGGAATTTCCCGTTCCTGCGAATCGCGGATCACCCGCGCAGTACGGGCGTGCAAGCCCATCAGTTTTTTGATCGCCTCGGAAGTCTTCCCCTTGGCGCGGGCTTCGAGATATTTTCCTACCTTGATCAGCGTGATGATGACCGCGGCGGTTTCAAAATACACATGCCCGGGTATCCAGCCCAGAGTGACCGGCACCGAATATAAAAATGCAGCCGAAGACCCCAATGCAACCAGAACATCCATATTGGCTGATCCGTTGCGAATGGATTTGTAAGCACCCACATAATACTGACGTCCAACATACGCCTGCACCGGCAAAGCAAGCGCCAACATCACCCATTTTATCCACGAGGAATGCGCAATGGACATGGGCAAAAGGTTAAAATCAGCCGCCATGGAAAGCAAGAACAACGGGACGGTAAATATCAAGCCAACGGTGAGAAGGTGTTTTTGCTCATCCATCTCCCTCTGACGGGCAATCGCTTCCACATCCTCTCCCTCGCCAGCCAGGTCATAGGTTTCAAAGCCGGCTGCCCTGACCGCCGTACGAATTTCCTGCCGGGTGATTACCGTGGGGATAAACTTGACCGCCATTTGTGCGGTAACAAGGTTAACCCGAACATCCAACACACCTTCCTGATTTCTGATCGATTTCTCCAGCCGGCGGGCATCGTTGTCATCGCCCAAATTTTTGAGCTGCAATACGGATTCACCCCCTGCAATGCCATAACCGGCTCTTTCAATACGATTGATCATCGCCGGCAGATCCGCCAGCGTGGGGTCGAATTCCACCGAGGCGCGCTCCGATGAGAGGTTAACACTGGCGGAAGATACGCCATTCACCTTTTTCAAGCTGCGTTCCACTGTTGCCACACAATTTGCGCAGGTCATCCCCGTAATCGGGAGAGTGACCAATTTTTTCTCAGACATGCTACCTCCATCCCCAAAACAGGCTATTTGAATTGCTCCATCTAATCGCAAATAAATATATTGTCTCTTATATTAGAACTCAATAGGCATTAATCACTATTGAGGTGCATAACGTTGACTGCTAAACTGCAAAATAAATTCACAATACTGTTATGGAGACGATATGACTGAAATTATTTTAGCATTTGTCACCGGGCTCACCACTGGTGGGCTGAGCTGCCTAGCGGTGCAGGGAGGCTTGCTGGCAAGTTCGCTTGCTTCGCAGATCGAGCGGGATTTGAATGAAGGGCAGCCCGGGCAGGGCAAGATCAAGCTTTCCGTTGCCACGCCCATCGTGTGGTTCCTTCTCTCCAAGATGATCGCCTACACGCTGCTTGGTTTCCTGCTGGGTTGGATGGGTTCTTTATTCCAGCTTTCGCCCACTTTAAGAGCAGTCTTGCAAATTTGCATTGGCCTTTTCATGCTCGGGCAGGCCGGCAGATTACTCAAGCTGCACCCTGTTTTCCGTTGGTTCAACATCGAACCGCCACTCTTTATCCGCAAGCTGATCCGCAAAGTCTCAAAAAATGGCGACCAGATATTAACACCCGTTTTTTTAGGCGCACTGACCGTTCTCATCCCGTGCGGCATCACCCAGGTAATGATGGTCACTGCGATGGCGAGCGGCAACCCTCTTACCGGGGCGGCATTGCTTTTTGCCTTTGTTTTGGGGACGTCGCCCGTATTTTTTGTCGTTGCTTATTTCACAACCCGCATCGGCGCCAGACTGGAAAAGTACTTCACCCGTTTTGTTGCGCTGGTGGTGATCGTTCTGGGTCTGGTGGCAATCAATACCGGATTGAATATTGCCGGCTTCCCCTACACGGTTGACCGTTTGGCTAAACAGGCATTTGTACAACCGGTGCTGGCTGCCGGATCCGGAAGCGAGGCAAACACAGCTGCCATTTCGCCATTATTACTCCGCAGTATTTTTCCCAAAAATGAAAACCCAATTGGGGGAAATGGAACAGGATGCAACTGCGGCATGATGGGCAATCGAACGAACCGGGTTTATGCAGCGCCACAATCGGGCTTACCGTCTCTGCCTTCCGAAACACCCACGGATACATCACCCCGTCAATCAGGCGATTATGCGATCGAAGTATTGAATACCGGTTATTCTCCAGAAGTGCTTGTCATACCAGCCAACCAACCGGTGAAAGTTACTTTTCAGAGTAACGGCGTGCTTTCCTGTTCCCTGGCAATTGTGATCCCGCGTCTGAATGTGGATTTTACCCTCCCACCAACGGGCACATACGCCATCGAAATACCCGCCTTGCAACAGGGCGAGCAGATTCCATATTCCTGTTCCATGGGAATGTTCACCGGTGTGATCGTAGTTGAATAGGAGAAAAATGAAAAAAGTCGAATACGTCATTTCGGATATGGAATGTGCCATGTGTGTGTTGCACCTGGAAGGCTTGCAGGATTCAATCGCCGGAATCCACCATATTGAAGCCAATCTTCGCCGTCAGAAATTGGTAGTGGAATATGATGATCAACAGGTCATTGAGACCAAAATCAAGGAAGCTATTCTCCAAAAAGGCTACACCATCCAGGGATGAATTGCCCCGTGGAAACGCAAGTTTATGCTAGAATCATCATATGAATCAGTGTTCAGATTCGATCATTATTAATCACATCAAACTGGAAATCTGCATAGGGGACCTGACGGAAGAAAAAGTTGATGCAATTGTAAATGCTGCAAATGCTTATTTGCAGCATGGCGGTGGAGTAGCGGGGGCGATCGTCAGAAAAGGGGGCAGCATCATTCAACAGGAAAGCAGCGAATGGATACGACTCCACCAGCGGGTTTCGCATGCATCCCCGGCACTGACCGGCGCGGGGAACCTTCCGGCGAAGAATATCATCCACGCCGTAGGACCCATCTGGGGTGAAGGCGATGAAGACCGCAAACTGGCAGAAGCAATCAAAGGGGCACTCGATCTGGCAAATGCGCTCAAACTGACGAGCATCTCCTTCCCCGCCATCTCCACCGGTATTTATGGCTTTCCCAAGGATCGCGCAGCCAGGATCATTGTGCAAACCATGGAGCAATGGATGAAGCAGGCTGCCGGGGCCACCATACAACTGATTCGCATCATTTTGATCAACGAAATCTACTATCAACCGTTCGAAGCAGCCCTGGGGGCAGCCGCCGCATGATCACCTCGCTTCAAAATCCACGCCTGCAGGAAGTACGCGCGTATTTGAGCCGCTCCAGAGAAAGAGACGCGGCTCAGGTTTTTATAACGGAAGGTGTGCGGCTGGTAGAAGAAGTCCATTCCACCGGTTGGCCGGTGGAGTATCTGCTGTATGCTGACGACCTTGCCGAGCGGGGCAGGCAAATCATTCAGGCATTCCGGCAGCAGGGGGTGGAATGTCTGGAGGTCAAACGGGACATTCTGCACAAAGTCAGCGATACCGAGCACACGCAGGGCATTCTGGCGGTGTGCAAAAGACATGCACCGCCCTCCCGACAGCCCCTGTCGTTTGTGATCGTCATCGATGCGCTGCGCGATCCCGGCAACCTGGGTACCATTTTGCGCAGCGCCGCCTCAGCCAACGCGGAGGCAATTTGGGTCTCGCCCGGCACCGCGGATCCCTTCTCGCCCAAAGTGCTTCGGGCGGGGATGGGGGCACATTTCCGGCTGCCGATCGTTTTCATGTCTTGGGAAGATGTGCAGGCAAATGCCCGGCAGGCACATTTGAACATGTATTTTTCGGATGCCGAAGGCGCCACCGCCCTGTGGGAAGTCGATTTCAAGCAGCCGACCGCCATCATCATCAGCAACGAGGCGGAGGGTGCAAGCGATTTTGCCAGACAGTGTGCAAACGGCTCGGTGCGAATTCCCATGCCGGGAAAATTCGAATCGCTCAACGCCGCCGCCGCCGCATCCATCATGATCTTTGAAGTCGTTCGACAACGGAGCAGCACATGAGAATTCGGTCCATCACCGCATTTATCCCCGTCCCGGACCCGTTCGCCATTCGCAATGGCGCCAAAACTGCCATTTCGTTGAGGGACCGCCTGCAAGCCGAAGGGTACGAGGTCCAGACCCTGCGCCTTGCCACCCGCTCGTTCACCGCCTGGGTCAGGGACCCTGCCGACACCGTGGCAGAGATCACAAAATGGGAGCGGGAGGCAAAACAATCCGGGTTCGACTATCTCTCCGTTGGCCCCGTTCCATGCGGAAATGGAACCGGGCTGTCACAGGTTGCCGACATTCTGAAGAACACACAAGACACTTTTTGCACGTGTCATTTACTGGAACCGGAAAAACCGATCGATCTGGTGTGGCTGCAACAGGTGGGTGAAGTCATCCTTCAGAACAGCAAGTCGGACAAACAGGGATTCACCAACCTGCGGTTCGCCGGATTGGCAAATGTACAGGCAGGCTGCCCGTTCTTCCCGGCGGCATACGCCGATCACACGAGACCCGCTTTCGCCATCGCCATGGAAGCAGCCGATCTGGCAGTCGAAGTATTCAAAGCGGCTGAATCTGCGGAAAAAGCCGCCGGGGCATTGAAAAGCGCCATTGAAGATGCCGGGCAGACCATCGACCGTTGCTGCCAGCCGGTTGCAGGTGAGCAATACCAGGGTATCGATTTCACCCTGGCACCCTTCCCCGAAGAAGCGCGTTCCATCGGTTCGGCGCTCGAGGCACTGGGCATCCCCGGCTTTGGAAAATCCGGGTCGCTCGCGGCATCGGCATACCTGATGTCGATCCTTGACCAGGCAAAGTTCACCCGGACGGGTTTCAACGGCTTGATGCTGCCAATACTGGAAGATGCCTGCCTGGCAGAGAGAAACAGCAGCGGAGAAATCAGCATACAACAGCTGCTGCTTTATTCGACCGTCTGCGGCACAGGGCTGGATTGCATACCGCTCCCCGGAGACATCAGCGCGGCGCAGCTTCTCTCCATTTTGTTGGATGTCAGCGCTCTTTCCCGACGCCTGCAAAAACCGCTAACTGCCAGGCTGATGCCGGTACCCGGGAAACAAGCGGGCGAAATGACGCAATTCGATTTCGGATATTTCGCCAACAGCCGGATCATGGACCCGGTTTCGGCTGAACTGAACGGGCTATTCACCCGTGGAATGAAAATCCCCATTTCACCCCGAACGGGAATATAGGAAGTCTTTACTTTACCTGTTTGAAATTGACAATGATCAGATTCTGATCACAATTCGCATACGTCTTGATATAGACCTTGTCCGAGATGGCGCCGCCCGCCTGATTGAATAACTGCACCCAAAGCGTATTGGTGGTCTGAACGGGCGCATCGCTGATCTGGATCTCATACCCGGCCGGACCGTAGCGATTCACGGTGCCGCTGAGGCTGGTGGTCGCCATTACCCTGCCTTTGAAGACGCCATACAACTGGATGCGCAGCCCCAGCACCGGCGAGTCGTTCATATCCACCACCTGCCCCGCCACGCCCATCCATTTGCACTCATCGTCAGGACGCATAATGGCGCTGGAGATGGCAATGGGATTGCCCGCAACCACCGCGTAGGAATATGGTCCGGTGGGGGTGGGCTGCGTGCCAGAAGTGGTCACCTCGAGGGTGGGGATGAGCAGAGCGATTGCAGTTGCCGGGTCAAGCGTAGGGGTCGGAGTGGGCGTATCCGTGGGGATCGGGGTCAAGGTGGGCGTGGGTGTGTGCGTTGCCGGAAGGGTATTGGTCGGCGTGAGAGTGGCAGTGTTTGTGGGAATCACAATGGTCGGGGGAATCACCACCGGGGGATAAGGATTGATGAAGGTTTGCGGATTAATGAAAATCCAGCCATAAATTACGGCAACGATCAAAGCGCCAACGCCAAATCCGATTGCCAGCCTGTTCCAGACTTTTTCAGAAATGCCTTTTTTCTCCCCTCCCTGCGGAAAGGAGTCGTTATCATATTCGAAATCGGATTGATTGGGTGGTGCAATCACTGAATAAACGTCTCAATCTGGCTGGCTTGTTTTTTGGATGCGATCCAATCCTGCAATGCTTTTTGTTGCAGAACGGCGTAGGCATCAGGCGAAAGCGTGTGCTGTTCTTCCCGTTCGACCACCTGAATAATGTGATATCCGCTGGAGGTGGCAATCACATCACTGACACCACCCGGTTGGAGATCAAACGCAGCCGTTTCTACATCCGGTTGGAGCAGGTAACCGCGGGGAAACCATCCGAGGTCGCCCCCGGTAATGGGGTCATACTGCTCTGCCAGTGTTGCAAAATCCACACCAGTTCGTACCTGCTGCAATATTCCCTGCGCTTCGGCTTCATCAAACACCAGAACCTGGAGCACATGAACCTGTTCGGCAGTGGAAGGCACTTCGCTGATGATCTTATCCCGCATCCAGGCGGCGGCAATCGAATCCGCCAGGGCTGATTTCAAGCTGTCGAGATCATAGCCGTTCTGCTGCATCCAGGAATCGAACGCGGCATTGCCGCCAACCCGGGTGATCAGCTGATCGACCTTCTGCTGAATCTCTTCCGGGGTGGATTGGTATCCATTTTCAACTGCACCCTGCTTGAAAAGCAGGTTCTCGATCATGCTATCTAGCACAATTTCTTCCGCCGGTTTTTCAGCCGCTGCCTGCCCGGTTGTCGGGCTATTCTGATAGCGGGAGAGCTCCGCCTGGAAATCCACCAAGGTAATGCCTTCGCCATTGACCAGCGCCGCCATAGGGACCATGGTCGGCGTCGGTTCCAGGGTGATCTCCACCGTCGGTTCAGCTGTGGCGGGGATAACTTCAGCCTGTGGTTTGCAGGCTGCCAGGATCACGATCAGCAAAGCACATAGAAGAATTGTTTTTATTCGCATGGTCTCGATTATACCGCATCCAAACCCGGTACAATAATTGCATCAAGCCAGTTGATGGTGCACCCTGCGGCAGAATGGAAGCAGGCACGCATTTTGCACCTCATGTTTTGATATCAGGAGAACAGGTACCACCGTACCGGGAGAAGGAATATGTCGAAGACTCTCAAAATCATCTTTGTTCTGGCGTTAGTGATTGCGCTGGCGATCCCGACAGGCGTCAGCATCGTTAAGGCGCATCAAATCCCCACCTTCAGCATTGTCAGCGTCGTACCCGGTGCGGTTGTCACCATCGAGACCTCCGATTTTCCGGCTGAGATGGAATTCGACGTGCTGATCGGGCGATATGGAACCTACGGGCTTGATGGCGTCAAGGTCGCCACACAGAATTCAGACAAGGGCGGCACATTCACTGCCACGTTTGACATCCCCGAAGAGCTCAAGAGCGTCGAAATGCTCTCGATCCGCCTTGAAAACAAAGAGACCGGGTACTATGCCTACAACTGGTTTAAGAACGCGGTCGTGCCCTCCACAGATACCACACCGGAGGCAGTAGCCACCGGTACTGCCAGCGGCACGGAAGGCGATACGGAAGCCGTAGAGCTGCATCCCTCCTTCACCATTACCAGCGTTCAGATGGACAAATCCATCACGGTACAGGGTGTGGGTTTCCCGAAAGACACCGAATATGACGTGCTGATGGGCGTATTCGGCAGCATGGGCATGGGCGGGGTGAAATCCGCCACACAGAAGACGGGCGCCAAGGGCGAATTCAAAGCCACTTACACCATACCTGAAGAATTCGCAGGCGCATATATGATCTCGGTGCGCATGGAAAGCACAGCCTCGATTTACTATGCCTACAATTACTTTTACAATTCCACCTACACACCGGCAGAAGAAACAACCGCGGTAGCCACCAGTGCGGCCGCCACCCCGGCTACCGTAACCGCCACGGAAGAAGCTACCACCTACAGCGGATATCCGTACTTCTCCATCACCAAGGTGGTGAAGAATACCACCGTTTCCATCATGGCTGAGAATCTACCGGAAGGTGAAGTTTTCGATGTGATGATGAGCAATTATCTGGATGATTCCTTCGAACCCATCAAAGCCGGAACGCTGGATGCATCCAAAGGCGGCTCCATGGAGTCATCCTTTACCATTCCTGAAGCATTAAAAGATGTTCACCAGATTGCAGTGCGGTTGACCGGAACCAAGACCGGCTATTTCGCTTACAACTTCTTCTACAATGAGACCTTCCCGCTGGAGCCGACTTTGGCGCCGACGGAAGCGACGGTGGCTCCCACGCCCACCACCGCAGCGACAAAAGCCCCCACAGCTGTGCCGCCAACGGCAACCGCCGCACCCGCGGCAGCGACCGCGACACCATAATCCCCGGAAAAAGTACCCGACAAGCCCTGAAAATTTCAGGGCTTTTTTTGTTCACCCGGGAACATGCTAAAATTGTTTCATTCTCTTTCCGGGGTATGACATGATCCAGAATAAAAAATCCTTTATCCTCATCTCAAGCGCACTGGTGCTGCTGGCAATCGTCGCCTATTTTGGAGCCACAACCATGGTGGATGCGATCTACGCCTATCGTTCACCGCTCAGTTTGAATCCGCCGCAATCCGCAGAAGCAACGGTATCGTCTCCGGCGACCGAAAAGGTGGTGATGGTGCTTGTCGACGCATTGCGTCTGGATACCTCGCTTGACCCGGAAGTGATGCCCACCCTCAGCCAGCTTCGCAAAGCCGGCGCATCAGCCATAATGCACAGCCAGACCCCCTCGTTTTCATCCCCCGGCTATTCCACAATTTTTACCGGCGCCTATCCGTACCTCAACGACGGTCCGGCTTTCAACCTGGATTATGAAGACATCCCCACCTGGACGCAGGAAAACCTGCTTACAAACGCGCACCGGGCGGGTATGGATACCGCCATCAGTGCGTATAACTGGTTCGAAAAGCTGGTGCCGCAAAGCGCAGTTACACACAGCTTTTATACCCCGGGTGAAGACCGCCAGGCGGATGTGGAAGTGATGCAAGCCGCCCTGCCGTGGTTGGATGATCGAGACACAAAGCTGATCTTGATCCATCTGGACCAGGTGGATTATGCCGGGCATCATGAAGGCGGCGCCACCGGCGATAATTGGAAAGCCGCTGCCCGGCGGGTGGATCAATTAGTGGCAGAGGTGCTTGACCACATGAACCTGGAGGAGGAAACCCTCCTCGTGTTCAGCGATCACGGGCAGATCGATGCCGGCGGACATGGCGGTGGGGAGCAAATTGTACTGGTGGAACCCTTCATCATTGCCGGAAAAGGGGTCAAGCCGGGCACATATCCTGACATGGAAATGGTGGATATTGCCCCCACGGTCTCCGCACTGCTCGGCGTTTCCATTCCAGCCACCACACAGGGAAATCCGCTCTTCGACCTGCTGGATATTGATAAAACTACACGCAATCAATATGGCACACGGATCGACGCAATTCATGCGGAACTTGCCGCCCGCTATCAGGCTGCCATCGGGCTGGAACTGCCTGTGGTGGAAAACGCCAGCGCAGCCGATATTCGCGATCTTCGGTTGATGCAGGATCGCTGGCAGCGGTCGGTGATCGGCATCGGATATTTGCTGGCGGTCGGGCTTATTTTGTTCAAGGTCAGGAAATCACTCCCGGCGCTCATCGCCGGAGCTATGGCTTATCTGGCTGTTTTCAACCTGAAATATCTGGTTATCGATAAAAGCGCATACTCTTTCTCGGCGATCATCGACCCCACCAGCCTGATCGTTGCAATTGCCATCAACACACTGCTTGCATTGGTTTTCGGTATGCTCATTTACTGGCTGCTGGAAAAGAAAAGGGAAGATGCACCCGGGGCATGGCAAAACCGGCTGCTTGTTTTCAGCGGTGTGCTATGCTTATGGCTTGCCGTTCCGGTGATCTTGCACGTCTGGTGGAATGGCGTCATCCCCACCTGGACATTGCCGGAGATCACCCTGTACTTTATTGCAATCGCCTTCCTGATACAAATACTGGTCACCGCCATTGCCGGGATTTTACTCGCGCTGGGTCTGGGAAGTTTTCTGAACTGGCGCCAACAGAAAAAGCTGCGAGCCATTTAGATTTTTCTTGCCACAATGGATGCGACCGATTTGGGGTGACCCGCTCTCTCTTCCACCCAGCCCTCGCGGTAATCCAGAATCTGCCAGCCGGTAAAAAGCTCTCCGAGCTGCCCCGGCTTCAAGAGGCGTTGCGGGGGTGTATCGGGGTGTATAGAGAGCATATCCACGGTCAGTGTTTCCATGATGACCAACCCGCCGGGTTTCAGAAACCGATCATATTGCCGCATCAAATCCAGGTCCAGAAAAAAGAAATGGCTGATCAGGTTAAAACTGTCTGCCGCAAAGCTGAACCGGGATAAATCGCAAAGGATCACCCTTGCCTGGGGGTACAACCGTGCGGCATACCTGGCTGCCACGGCAGAAATTTCCACACCCCACACTGTGTAACCCAGCGAAAACAGAAAGGGGAAATTCCATGCCAGCCCCATGGCAGGCTCGAAACAAACACCGCCGCCGCGCAGCAGATCCGCATGGTCGGTCAGCCACTCCCGCGGGGGTCGCCCGGGATTTTTCAATTCCTCTCGATAACGCACATCCCAATCCATCAGCTTCGCCATTTCTCCAATCTCAAAGGATTATAATAGAAACGTAACCTTATCCGGTCAGCAAACTATTTTGAATATACCGTCGTCCAAAGTAAACACATTTGCCGCATTGCGCCTGCCCAATTACCGTCTGTGGTTTTTTGGGCAGATGATCTCATTAATCGGCACCTGGATGCAGGCAACCGCCCAGGGATACCTGGTATATGAACTTACCGGCTCTGCCACCTATCTCGGATTCATTTCCTTCATCAACGGATTGCCTTCCTGGCTGTTCACCCTGTATGGCGGCGTCATCGCTGACCGTTTCCCCCGCCGGACGTTATTGATCATCACCCAGAGCGCCATGCTGGCGCTGGCAATCATCATGTCGCTGCTGGTGTTAACCGGCTGGATCGTCCCGTGGCATATTGCCGTAATGGCATTCCTTTTGGGTGTTGCCAACGCGCTCGATGCGCCTGTCCGCCAGTCATTCGTGCGTGAACTGGTGGACCGCGAATACATGACCAACGCGATTGCGCTCAATTCAACCGTGTTCAACGTCGGCACCGTGTTGGGACCGGCAGTCGGCGGACTGACATATGCCGCCGTCGGTCCGGGGTGGTGCTTCGGGTTGAACGCAATTTCCTTCATGGCGGTGATATTCAACCTGGTGCGCATGAAGCTCGAACCCCTTCCACCGGTTGTGCAAAGCGGCAGCACAATCGCCCGCTTGAAGGAAGGCTTCAGCTACGTTGCAGGTCACCGGGTGATCCGGGGCATCATCATCAACCTTGGCTTCATCAGCTTCTTTGGCTTTGGATTGATCGCGCTGCTGCCCGCCTGGGCGGTGGAAGTGCTCCATGGCGACGTGATCACCAACGGCTGGCTGCTCTCAGCACGCGGTGGGGGCTCGTTGATCGGGGCACTCATCCTGGCTTCGCTGGGCTCCAGAAGGATTCGCGGCAAGATCTGGGCATACAGCAGTCTGTTGATCCCCTTCCTGTGGATCATATTCGCCTGGATCACCAGCACAAGTCTCTCGCTTTTCGTGATGGTATTTATCGGACTGTCCATCATCATGGCACTCAATCTATCCAACGCGATGGTGCAGATGCAAGTGGAAGATGCGCTGCGCGGGCGGGTGATGGGTATCTACACCATGGTGTTCTTCGGACTCAATCCACTGGGGTCGCTGCTTGCCGGGTATGCCGCCGATCATATCGGCGAACAATGGACCGTGGCTTGCAGCGGCGTGATCCTGCTGCTGTCTGCCATCTTCAGCTGGATCAAGATGCCCTATGTAAGAGAGCTGGATTAAAAAGCAAACTGGAACGGGACTTCCCATTCCAGCTTGTGCAAAATGCGTGAATTGATTATTTGCGCCTGGGTCGCAAAGCCGGTTTGACTGCTTTTGTCTGCACCAAAATCCCCAGAATCACCAACACGACAAATACGATCGTCTGTACACTGCTGCCGTATTTTACAAGCTCACCGCCAACCGCGGCAAGTGTGGCCGCGCCGGAAAGGGACGATAACAACACGAGGGCAAGGTCGAACGCATTGACCACCAGAAATACCCCCACCGCCCCGCCAACGATGAAGAGGACCCATTCAATGGCGCCGCCCACGGTAAACAGCAACCCCGCCAGGCTGGTGAGGGCGTATCCGCCGGCGAAGAATCCGATCACCGCCAGGATGACCATTGGCGCCGCCTGCGACAATGCCGAGCCAATTATGCCCAAAATGATGCCGACCAGAATGAACATCAACACCCCGGCATCCGGGAACAGCAATTTGGCGGCAAAGAACCCGGCAAGAAAACCCACCACCGCCAGGAACAGCCAAAATATCCGCCTTCCGTAGAACAAGGCGATCACGCCGCCCAATGCGCGCAAAATTATGGAAACAAGATTCATGATTGCCCTCCTGTGATTAGCAACTGAATGAGCTTCTGACAAAACCAAATGTATTGTAAATTAAGAGGCTTATGGATGTAAAGATGATGTGGAATGACGCGGTGACAACTAGTACTTGAAAAGCCATTGATATTTTCGAAAATCGACGTTTCGGGCAAGATATTGTTCGAGGATGACATCGCTGGGGATATTGTTGAAGGACTTGAACAGGTTCGGCTCATATACGGAAACATTATGCTCGTGGCTGCGATACGCAAGAAAAGTTTTATTTGCCGAATCTACTACACGATAAATACCATTCACACTTCCAACACAAAGATACACAAGAATTACTCCAATTTGAAGTTTACTGGTAATGGTTTTTTCTCTTCCCCAAAGATCGGAAAGTGTTTTTATAGTGAATATAGCCAGTAAAGCTATGAGTGGAGTAGATACTTTCATCGCAAAATCATTAAAAACGCCAGCACGATATAACGGAAGCAAGAGAAGTGTAATAATTACAATTGAAAGCATAGGTAAGCTCTTATTAGCCCGATTCTTCCACAATAAAAATGTGCTTAACGGTAAGAATTCAATCACGATAAATATGAAGTAATATTTAAACCAGTTCTTGTCAAAATTCCATACCCAACCCGAACCGTGCACCGAATTGGCATTAATCAGATAATAATACAAGACGACCCCGATTATCATCACAGTCGGAATTATGTTCGTGAGGGTAAAGACTTTACGTTTTGCTAGAAAATCACGCGCTGTCAAAAATATCACGATTGGAGATAAACCAATGAACACCCAAGGAGACCACAAAATACAGATAGCCCAAATAAATAGCCGGTAAGTATTTCCGGTGTTATTCTCCCAATCACGCAGAAACATGGATGTGATCAACCAAGCTGGAATTGCCTGTTGTGGAACCCAATACAGAGTTTCTGTAATTCCCTGATAAATAAAAAGAGGATTCCAAGATTCCAAGCTTGATAATGGTAATAATCGCCCATTCAATATTAAAGACCCAAAAACATCAAGACCAGAGAACAAGATAAATGATAATACTGATAATATTGGGGGGAGTTTTCGCGATAGTTGTCTGATATTGTAAAAGATTAATGATAGACCAAATAAAGCATATGCAAATTCAAAAATACTTGCAAAACGCTCTCCCAAAAGCTTACCAGCCAATCCACCTGGCAGGTAGTAGGCTATGTAATATATTAGAATAATTGCTTTACTTTTAGTGATGTGTTGGATTATGGGCCAATTTTGATTGCTCAAGTGGGCAAAAATCAAATTGTGCTTTTTGTAATCAGGTAACTGATATGATAAGTGGCCAATGCCAGAAAGAAACAACCAAATCACCAAAATGCCGACAATTGGCAACCATACTTTCCACGCAAATGAACTTGTCAAGTTGAATGCAGTCCAGCCAGAATATTCCCTGAATATAAGATATAGTGTAATTCCAAGAACGACCACGAATATGATTGCCCAATATAAACGAAGCCAACCAATAAAAAATAGCAAAATAGGGAAAAGCAAATATATTATAGAAAGCCTACTGACCCCATTATTACAATCTTTATAATCCATTTGCTTTTCCCCTATGACAAAATTACAAGCTTCTGTAACCAATTTATTAATTTCCGATAAAATGAGGGGTTGAGGTTAAAACTAAAAAAAATGGTTCACCATGGACAATTAAATAAGGATCATACTTTGTTATTCGATTTTGATTATCCATAATAATTGCACATGGTTTAAAAGAATGATCTTGCAATACTTTAGACTCATTTCTTACACGAATATGTTCTATACGCCCAGACCAACCACTTTCTTTTAATAGAACCCACCAAGGATATTCCCATTTATCACTTTCGTAATCCAAGCCCACATCATAACAACTACTGTCGGAAATCGCTTTTGAGATGGAAGAAAAAGTTTGAATTGTTTCGGGAGATCGAAAAATAAAGTATTGCAAACTTCGATATTCTATTGAGCTTTTCATTCGTGAAAAATTGAAGGGATGTATAATGTTTGCAGATGCCCAAACAAACGCCAACACTAGAAGAAATACTACAATAAAGCGGGCAAAGTGAGACCAAATTCGTGATAAAGTCAAAAAAATGATCGGGGAAAAAAGAATAAACAACGGCAATTGTAAACGTGAACTCCAAATTTGATACCGAAGATAGATATTAAAAAACAGAATGCACATGAGTAGAATTACCAGATATTCGATTTGAATTCTTGAATCCTTGTAAAAAGGCAAAACAAAAATACAAAATACACAGAAAATCAAGTGCAATGGATTCCCGGCAAAATCTTCATCAAATGATTTGAATAATTCCAAGCCTTGAAACACATCATATTTTTCCAAAGTTGTGCCTTCATCAATGGGTGATGCACCGGATACCGAATAAACCTGTTTCAAGAAAACTAATATACCGTTGGGTCTTTTATCCGGGTATGTATTAAATGTAAAATTTACTGCTGTATTTCGGATGGCGTTCAAAAATAGTGTGCGTGGAGTAAATTCGCTATTGTGGTAATAATCCGTCTCACCTAAAAACGAGCCCAATATCTGTGCATTCCGAACGAAAAACGGCAAATTGATCAGCAATGCAATCACGGGGATTAGTAACCCCAAAAATATGTGTCGCTTTGGTCCAATAACTAAACGATATGCAACCCATAAACAGACCGGAAAAGCATAAATAAAGCCAGTCGCCTTGGTAAGCAGAGTTAAACCCAGTGCAGCACCGGAAAAAATATATAGAATCCAATATTGTCGCTGATCCACTAATTCCATTGCCAGGGCAGTAAAACTTGTTATCCAAAAGGAGAGCACCAAACCATTCTGGCAATTAACAGATTGCATGACCGCCATTGGAATTGACACACAAAACGCAATGGACATTAACTGAATTTCGAATGATGCTCCAAGTTTTTTTGCGATATAACTGACTGCTATCGCACAACCAACCAGGCTAAAGAATTGAACAAGGTTGATCATTTGATCTTGCCCGGTGAGCATGAAAATGTTGGCGTAGACATACTCAGTCATGGGCTGCATTTGAAATTGTCGGGAAATATTCGTTGGGTAAGGCGCGACAGATGCGTTTTGAATCCAGTGCATAGCCCTGGGCAAATGGTAGACCATGGAATCGCCATTTGTCGGCGGGTAAATATATGCGGCAGTGAATAATATAATGAAAAGAAAAGAGAGCAAAACAATTAACAAAAATTGAAAGCGGGAATATCTAATAGTTAACGTGGTAACAATTCTCTTTAGGATATTTTTATATCTATTTGGCTTTTTTAGGAAGATATAAATATTCAGCGTCAAAGCAATTAAGAAAAAAAATAGCCATAGAAACGACAAAAATGAATACCGAAACTGGCGAATTTTTGATAGCAATTCCGTAAAGAAGACCAGTGTGGTCCCTAGAATTACTGCGGCCATAAGCAAGTTGACACGCAAACTACGAATTTTTAGCGTAATCGAGTAAAAGTTTATAGTGCTAAAAACTAGAAGAAAGGTAAAGCCAAAAAATATTAAGAGATATATGGGGCGAATCACCACTCCTCCAATACTATAAAATATGTATAGTATAATCTAGCAATCCGTAACATGGGGGGATTCATTCATGAAAATACACCACAGTAAACGAATTCTTCTTAGTCTGTTTCTTCTGTTATCTATAGCTTTTTCTATCTTCATTCATCTCAAGCTAATTAATAATGCTCAAGATGATGCTTTTATTCACATTAGAATCGCTGAAAACTTCGAGAGGTACAACAAACTTTACTTTAATGCAGAAGAAAAGGTTTATTCGACATCCTCGGTGATTTGGACATTGTTTTTAGGCACATTATTCAAAATCTTGCCATCCACTCCACAAACTGTTGCCAAAATCAATGCAATTTGCCTTGTAATAGGTGGAGGAATATTCACCTACGTTTTCCTAAAAATCATCAACAAGACTTTATACTCCTGGTATTCGCTATTCTATTTTATCGGATATATAGCAATCTTATTTGTTCCAAGCTATGGATTAATGGAAACGCCTTTTGTTTTTATGATCTTAGGAATTGGAATATTATTATTTATAAAAGAATCAAATTACCAATTTCTTATTTTCAGTATTTTGCCTTTTCTGAGAGCTGAATTTATTATTTTTTCGATTTTGCTGTATCTCTACCATTTTATTTATCATCGGCAGAATTTTTATAAATTCTTTTTCATTTCCCTATTAAGCGCTACCCCAATAATTGGCTTTATTTTTTTACAATATGGGACATTGATACCCAATACGATTCATGCAAAATCAGTAACTTTCGATAGTGCACCTTTAAGCAATGCCTTAGATATTGTACAAACACTTATTCCAATTAATCTTTCAGCACTTCCGCTTGAAGTAATTGGCATTCTAACAGTTGGCATTATTATTTATTTTATAATAAATAAATTTCAACATTTTCGACAATACAAAGAAATTAATGCTACTCAAGAATATCACTTGGATTTAATGTTTTTTATCGCAGCCGGGACAATTACCTTATTATATATTTTTGGCAGGAACAAACTTTTTCATTGGTATACACCAAACTATGTACTGCCACTGTATACCGTATTATTTATTTATTTTGCAAACAACAAAAATCGCTTAATTGAATTTGCTATTATTGCAATCATTATTTCGCCAACGCTAAATTTAGTAAAAGTTATAGATAAGGCAACTTGGTCAAATAAACTACCGAGTTTGTCAGCAGCAGAAACCAGGGGAACTAATTATGTAAATATTGGAAGATGGCTCAGAAAAAAATATCCGAATGCCAAGTTAATGACATCGGAAATTGGTGGGCTTGGCTATGGCTTCAAAGGTTATATTTATGATGCTGGAGGTTTAGCTTCCCCGGAAGCCATTAATTATCACCCGGTCAGTTATCCAGGACAACTCAGGGTAGGCATACCTCTTGAATATATTCTGGCCAAAGACCCTGATATAATTATTTCGCTTGATGGCTTTATTGTCGAATTTATGGCAAGTGATTTGGTCAACAATTACATGTTGATAAAGAAGCCAGCATTATTACAAAATGATTGCAAATTGTTTGATAATGTTTTTGGTAGTAAATACGTGTACATTTATGTTAGGAAAGATATTTATAATGAATGATTTCGTTTCCATTGAGGCTTCATTTTATAACTTTTAATTGTTCAATCTTTTTGCATAATATAGATTGTTAGACTTTCTTTGCCAACCCGTAACCGGGAAAACCATATTAGCATCACTAAACATTTTTCCCTTCTTCGCATAATATTCATCAATATTGCTGCAACAGTAATTCCAAGTAGGATCCAGCATTATCAAATCAAATATTTGATTGGATATTGCATCATGCATGTTGTCAATTAAAACAGCTTTCTCTCCATCATTTCTGTTACCACGTAAAATATCCCAAATTGCCGACTGATGTGCATAAGTATTTTTACCTGCCTGAGCCGCAATATAGCCATATTCAGGTAAGTACACTTCACCTTTTACTTTATATATCTTTTCTAATAATTGATAATTTCTATTGAAATCAGTTGTTGAAGGTATTTGATTTGTTGGATTGTAGAACAATAGAACAAATTGCAATATACATAACAAATAAAGACTAGTTTGTTTATATTTTAGGTGTTCATTCCTACCGGCAAAATAATTGTCAGCTATTTTATTAAATCCAATTCCAAAAGTCACAGATAATATTGCATATAATGGCAGCAAGACATTATTGTATCCCCCAATTTTTGCCCTCGTGAAAAATGCTCCTAGTAATACACCTCCAACAATTAATATCCATTGAAGAAATTCCAATTTATCAACCCGCCAAAAATAAGTAAACAAATAGAAAGTAACTATCGTGAAAATTGGTAGCGGGACTATCAGATCAGTAAACCAAAAACCAAGAAGTGAATCTTTTATCCATTCTGTTTGAGAAAACAATAGCTTACAAACATAAAAAGTATACCAACCATCAGTACTTTGTTCGAAAATAATTGTTGAAATAAGGATTATAGTCATTCCGCTTATAAACGAAATTAATGCATACCGCCAATTTTTTACCAGCAGTAAAATCAGTAATGGAATGACGATAACTAGTCCAGTTTGTTTAGTTAGTATTGACAAGGAAAAACAAATTCCAATTAGCACTGATTGTATTGAATTGCGTACATTAATGACAAAATAAATAGTTACTAGAATAAAAAAAAGAAATAAGGAATCTACTCGCCCGATATCTAACCAATTACCAGAAATATCGTATGTTGCTGCAAACATACCTACAGCAAGAATACTTACCCAATGCGTTTTTGTTTTATTAAAAACAATCAAATAAATTACATAGAATGAAAGCACTGAAGCTACGAATGAAACCACTCTCAAAGGCAAGTAACCAGTACCAATAACTTTAGCCACTAATGCTGAAAGATAAAAAAATACAGGTGGGTACAAAAACGGTACGTACTCAATTGATGGAGAGACATAAATACTCTTACCTTCGACGACTCTATTTACCACCTCAACCATTCCCCCTTCAATCCACTCCAGATCAAATGGGTAGTCTATTCTTTTATAAACAATAAAAAAATATATAACAATGAAAAATATCGCAATCAACACACATAAACAATGCAGAAGAATATTTATTGTTATTGTATTTTTTTTGTCGATCATACATACTTCCCGAATTCACGGGCGAAGCGGAAGAGGGCAACTACGCTCTCGGGGGGGGATATCGGGCTGCAATTCCCTACACAGGTGTTCCCCAATCATGCTTTAAGGACATCCAACATCCCTTAAGAATGAAAGTGAGTTAATTCTACTGCATAGTGGAAAATTTTTTCGCTTTATAAGCTGCGAACCATAAGCATTATACCCTTGATCCGAGACGCAAAACGGACTGAAGACTAACCTAAAACTTAAACAACCAATGATATTTTGGATACTCAATTCCCCTTGTGACATATTGCTCCATTATGCTTTCGCTGAACGTCTCTTCAAATGCATGCAATAAATGCTTTTGATAAGGAACTGAATATTCATAAAAAAGCCCACCATGGTTGGCTTTGGTTTGTTCAATCGCTGAAGCTATCATGGACATTGAAAATAGAAAGCCCAAACCTAAAATACATCTAAGTAAAAGATGTGGAAGGCCAGATATTCGGGTGAAATTTTGTCGAATAATTGCAGCCATCGAATAAATTGAAATAATTGAAAGCACCACTATAGCAGGGATCGATGCTCGCATGCAGAAGTCGTTTAATCGCCCCATATGATAAAGAGGGATAATCAATAGAGTGAATGTAACAAGGGCAAGCAGTTCCCTGATTACTTTATTGTTCGCGTTGATTATAAAAAGCACCAATCCCAATAGAAGGAATTCAACAAGAACAAATGCAATGTACTTCCCCAGCCAGTCTGGTGATTTTTCCCACACCCAATAATTGAACTGAACGGAAGCCTCATTAATACTAAAAAAGTATACGCATGTACTAATAATTAGAAACACGGGCAAAATATTTGTGAGTGAAAAGAACATTTTTACATCTTTTATACTGTCGAAAATGAGATAAGCTACTAATGGCAGCATGCCAATAAAAACCCAAGGCGACCAGAAGATTGTCAGGCTCCACACAAAGATCGCATATCGTTTGCCGACATGATTTAGTACCATATAAAGAAAAATCAATGTTGCCAACCAACCAGGCAACGCATGTTGTGGAACCCAATATAAAAATTCCGTATTACCTTGATAAATGAACAAAGTCGCCCATTTTTCACTTAAGTGAAACAAATTTGGCATTGTTCCACTTAAAAGCAACTCACCCAGTGCATCCATTCCGCCGAAAAGAATAAAGACAAATGTTACAGTAAGCAATTGTTTCTTACCTACAACCGTATAGACGAAATAGAAAACAAGCAACAAACCTAAAAACGAATACACAAATTGGAAAATTTGGGCTGTTGACATGCCAAAAACTTTGCCTACCAGTGCCTCCGGTAGGTAATAAGCAAAGTAATAAACTAATATATAACCTTTTTTGTTTGTGACCTTCTGAATTACCGGCCAATCCTGATTCATCAACTGCGAAAGAATCAAGTTATGCTTTTTATAATCTGGTAACTGGTCGGCAAAATGCCCTACCCCGGAATACAATAGCCAAAAACCAATAACGCACAAACCGATAAACAAGACTACCCAATTTAACTTGTAAACTGGGGTTTGAGGTATGTCCCGATTCACCTGCCGGGTAAATTGCCAATAGGAGAATCCGATAACCAAAATAAATATAATTGCCGCCGGCAGACGCAACCATCCCCAGAAAAACAGGAAATAGGGCAGTAACAGATACCCAACTGCCAGTTTCAGCACCAGATTATCTGTATTCCAGGTAACCTGAAGATCAGCTTTGTGGAAGAGTCTTTTTGTCGTGGCAATCATATTTTTAAATGTTGAAAAACATATAACGAAAATTTGCCGAAGTATCTAATACTTCCCGAATTCACGGGCGAAGCGGAAGAGGGCAACCACGTTCTCGGGGGGGATATCGGGCTGCAGGTGATTGGCAGGCGCCATCACGTAGCCGCCGCCAGCGGCGAGCAGTTCCATGCGCAGGCGCACTTCTTCGGCAACGCGCAGCCCATCCCCCTGCAGAGCTTCCTTGATGTCGATCGCCCCCCAAAAGGTGAGGCGGCTGCCATATTCCTCCTTGATGCGCGCCATATCCACCCCGGGCAGCGGCTCAAGGCAGTGGAAGATATCCACACCCAGGTCGATCAAGCGGCTCAGGAAAGGCTCCATGTTGCCATCCGAGTGGAAGAGGATCTTACACCCGGGGGCAGCCTCGCGAATCATCTCGATCATCCGTTTGTAGGATGGCGCAAAGAAGCGGTCAAACATGCGCGGAGATATGATGGGGCGCAGGGCGGCGTAGTCGTCACCCGGCAGTTCGATAATATCCAGGTAGCTGCCGGCTTCGGTGAGGTAGATCTCCAGCAATTTGCAGAGCGTATCGGTCACCCGGCGGATCAGCCCTTCGGCGAACTCTTCATCGAGCGCAAGATCGGTGAGAAAGTTCTCGGTTTTGCGCAAGGCGCAGCAGCGTTCGAACGGTCCGTAGGAATCGAACGCGCGCCCGACCACCGCGTAATCGGTCTGCTCTTTCAGATATTTTGCGCGTTCGGTGAATTCATCCAGACGAAGATATTTCCACACCGTAGGGTAGGGATAGTTCTCCAGATCATCCAGTACGGCATCTTGCAGGGGATGTTCAGCCGCGGTCAGGTAAATTCCACTTTCATCGTAGCGGATCCCCCAGGCATCCTTGCCGCCGCCGCGGGCCGGTCCGCCCAAATCCGTAAAGCCACAATCGATATGCCTGACATCCACATCCAGGGCTTCCAGCACCCGATCATCGTAATAATTGATGGTATGCCCCTTGTTTCGTCTGAATGGCAATACAGGCGTGCCCAGTTCGAGCAAGTCAAGCAGCTTGAAATACAGCTCATCCGTTACGCCGTAAGCACTGCCCCAAAGTGCGGTGGGGACAAAGTCGGGTTCTTCATGGTTGATTGCGGTCAATACTCTAGTACGATGATCCATAAGCCATCCTTGCTATAGATTTATTCACTATCATACACTCTTTTTATTTTTCGGCGGTAATCGTTATAACAACGATCGAACACTTCCGCACTTGCCTGCTCGCCGATATGAATGGCGCTGGTCAGTACAATTGGAGGTTGCCCATTGCGGGTCAATTCGTCGGCTACAAGGCACTTGAGTGCATTTACCACGGCTGCCCCGCCAATGGTGGAACCGGGTCCCACCGGGTAGGGGAGGTTCGGGACACGAACCATGGCATCGCCCCGCGGAGTGCAATTATCGATGACCACATCGGCAACATCGATCAGTTTTTTCCCACTGCTGTGGCGGGATGCAGCAGCCTGACAATGATCCAGCGAGACCACGGCAATCAACGGCAAGCCGCGCTTTTTCACTTCCATACCCATCTCAACCACCACCTGGTTGACGCCGCTGTGAGAGAAAATAATAAAGCTGTCGGGGGGGCTGATATGAAAATTTTTCAAAATGATCCCGGCAAAACCTTCGATGTGTTCCAGGTACATTGCCTGGCGTTGGCCATTGGACCCGACCACATTGTTGTGATAGGTGAGCGACAGCTCAACAATGGGATGAAAGCCGGGAAAGCTGCCATGCCGGGGGAACATTTCTTCGATCATCATACGGGAATGCCCGGTGCCGAATAAATGAACCAGTCCGCCGCCCAGGATCGAGCGGCTGCAAATGTTTGCCGCCCGTAATAAGTGCTCCATCTGGGTGTTCTTGATTTTGTTAATAATTTCTTCCGCCTGACCGAGATAATCCAGAGCAGGCTGTGGAGTTGTTTCCAACATAATATTCTTCTTTTTATCCGTACCTAATGCGGAATCACGTTGATAATGATCTGTGAAAGATCACTGCGCTGCCTGACAACACCATGTTCGATCGCTTCGCCTTTTTCATCGTACATGGTTGAGCGCATGATGAGCAGCGGAGAATTGCCCGGAATTTGCAGCAAGCGAGCCTCTTCAGCGGTGCAGGAGCCTGCTTCGATCAGGCGCACGCCGCTGACGAACTTGACGCCATATACCATGCGCAGGGTGGAATACAACGAGTGGGTGCCGATCTCCTGGTTTTCGATCCCCGGGTATTTGCGGGCGATCAGGTAATTGGTGCAGATATCGAACGGTTTCCCATCCACAAAACGTAGACGGACGAGTTTGATCACACTTTCGCCTTCACTCACCTGCAGTTCACGCGCAATGTTTTCCTCCGCAGGGATGATCGTCAGATCAAGCTGTTTCATGGTCACCGTAAAACCGCGCTCGGTCATATCTGCATACAAACCGCCGGTTTGCGCCACCCACGAAGAACGTTTTTTGGCTCCACCGGCAAAGGTGCCCTTGCCCTGAATGGTAAAGATCAGCCCTTCCTGAATAAGATCGCTCAGCGCCTTGCGCACGGTGGTGCGGCTGACATCAAACTCCTGGCATAGTTCAGCCTCTGATGGAACCGGTGAGCCAGCCGGCAATTTGGCAACCATGTCACGAAGGATATGTTTTAACTGGTAATACTTGGGAAGCCCGGTTCCCCGTTCAATGGTTCCGTTGATCAACGGATTCTTCTGCATGCGGTCATCACCTGCTGCGCTGCGCTCAATCGCCCATCTGTTTGAAATTTGCCCAACTGGCAACGCCCATCACCCCGGCATTATTGCCGAGCAAGGCCGGAACGATCTCCACCTGGTCGACGGGCATTACGGAAACCCGTTCGCGCACGGTGCGTCGGATCGGCTCGAACAGCAATTCACCGGCGGCAGCCACACCGCCACCCAACACCACCTTGCGCGGTCCGACAGAGACAAGGACATTGGCAATGGCAATGCCAAAATAAACGCCCACCTTCTGGTAGATATCCTGGGCGGTGGCATCCCCTTCACTGGCGGCCTTCGCGATCACATCTGGGGTGATTTTATTCAAGTCATAATTGACGATCTTGCCGATATTCGTGGTAATCCCCTGCATCACGGCTTTCACGCCCATTGCAGCAATTGCCGGACCGGAGGCAAACGCCTCCAGACAGCCATTGTTCCCGCATCCGCAGCGGGGACCGTTGTAATCGATGGTTTGGTGACCCAGCTCACCGGCGGTACCGCCGATGCCCATATGCAATTTGCCGTTCACCACCAGCCCGCCACCGACCCCGGTACCGATGGTGAAGCAAGCCATGGTATCCACCCCACGGCCGGCGCCAAATTTCCATTCACCATAGGTGATTGCCCGGGCATCATTCAGAATGGAAACCGGCAGACCCGTTTTTTCGGAGATGACGGAGCGGACGGGAATATTGGGCCACGTCCCGGGGAGGTTGGGTAAGAATATTGTCAGTCCCTTATCCAGATCCAGTACACCGGGCAGCCCAATGCCAATACCGCCAATATCATCCCTGGTCAGTTTCGCTTCTTCCACCACATTTAATGCCACATCCGCCATGCGTTTCATCACAGCCTCGTGACCTTCCCGCGCCAGGGTGGGGATGGACTTGTTCGCCACCACCGTTCCGGCATCCATATCCACGATGCCAGCTTTGATATTGGTTCCGCCCAGGTCTATTCCGATGTACTTCTTCATGTTGTTTCGCCCATTTCCTCAAGTGATGATGGTGTACATTCCCATTATATTTTATGTATTCATTTTACGCAGGGTGCATGAATTTCACCTTTCATGCACCCTGCTTCATAAGGAGAAAAACTACCGGATATAAGGTCGCAAGACATCCCGGGCGATCAAGAAGCCTGCCTTGATCAATTCTTCGGTTTTTTCAAATGCGCGGTCTTCATGCTCAATACTGACCACATAATTGTAGCCATAGCGATACAAGGCACTGATGAACTTTGCCCAATCCAGATCGCCCAGCCCGGGCAGCCGGGGAACATTCCAGCCGATGCCATTGGAGAAGGCGCCGTTCTCATACAGCCCTTCGCGGTCGATTGAGAGGTCTTTGGCGTGTACGTGGAAGATCTTGCTGTGGAACTCGCGGATCACCCGCTCCGAGTCGATCATCTGCAGGACAAGATGTGAAGGGTCGAGATTCAAGCCAAAGTTCTCGTCGGGGATGATCTCCCACATCTTCTTCCAGATTGCCGGTGAGCTTGCCAGGTTGTTGCCGCCCGGCCATTCATCATAAGAGAAGATCATCGGGCAGTTTTCAATGGCGATCTTTACATGATGTTGTGCGGCAAATTTCACAATGGATGGCCAAACCCGGGCATATTCCTCCAGGTTATCGGGAACATTCTTGTCTTTATCCTTGCCGATGAAGGTACCCACCACGGGGACATCCAGCATTTCCGCCGCCACGATCACCTTCTTGAGATGATCGATGACGCGGTTGCGATAATCCAGATCAGGGGAAAGCGGATTGGGGTAATAACCCAAAGCAGAGATGATCAGTTTTTTCTGGGCAACATACTTTTTAATTTGACCGGCGCGGTCTTTATCAAGCGTGACCACATCCACCGTGGTGACGCCGGCATACCGGCGGTTCGCCTTTTCCACCGGCCAGCATGCCAATTCCAGAGATTCGAACTCATTGGCTGCCGCCCAATCTGCATACTGTTCCAGCGAATAGTCGGGGAGAGCTGCACTAAATACACCTAGCTTCATGTTTCCTCCTTGCTGATTTTTTGATTAACACCTTCGCTTATACCTTCGCCCAGCCGCCCTGTTTTGCGCTGCGTTCCACCGCCTCACAGAGCAACATTTCGTAATGCCCGTCTTCGAAGGTGGGAAAATCCGGTTTGGCGGCAAAGTCGCCTTTGCGGATGTACTGATACACCTTGCCGACCATCTGCTTGAACGTGTCGGGGAAGCCTTCCTGATGCCCGCCGGGATAGCTGATGATCGAGCGGGTTTCCGGTGTTACCAGGGATGGGTCCTTCATCAGGATCGCATTCGGTTCTTCCCGCTTGCCGATCCACAGGTCATTCGGGTGTTCGGAATCCCATGCCAGTGATTGCTTCGATCCGCTGACCTCATAGAAGAGCCGATTCTTGCGTCCGGCACACACCTGCGAAACGGTGAGCACACCACGAACGCCATTCTCATAATGAAGCAGGATGGATGCGTAATCTTCGGTGTGGATGGGCTGATCGATATAATCTTCCGGCTTCAACATCTTGCCGGTAAAGGTTTCCACCGGTTTGGATGGCTTCTTGCGCGTGGGCAGGAAGGTTTTGAAATCGGAGAAGACTTCCACGATCTTTAACCCGGAAATGAAGGTCAGCAAGTCGAGCCAGTGGGAACCGATATCCGCCACCGCCCGCAATGTGCCGCCCAAACCGGGTTCGAGCCGCCAGTTCCAATCGGTTTCATACAGCAGCCAGTCTTGCAGATAAGACCCCTGCAGGATGCGCACCGTGCCCAATTCTCCGCTGCGCACCATATCCCGCGCCTGATGTGACATGGGGTAGAAGCGCAGGTTGAAGTTGATGGCATTGACCAGGTTTTTCTCTCTGGCAATCTTGACCAGTTCGGCAGATTCCTGGCTGTTCATGGCAAGCGGTTTTTCGCAGATCACATGCTTGCCAGCCAACAGGGCGGCTTTTGCCTGGGAATGGTGCAGATAGTTGGGGGTTGCCAGGTGAACAGAAGTGATCAAGGGATCAGCAAGCATGGCTTCCAGGCTGTCGTAAGCCTTCTCGATGCCCAGCTCAGCCGCTTTTTTCTGTGCCAAATCCGCCGTCTGCTCGGCAAGCCCAACCACGCGGATATTATTCCTGCGCAACGCCTCCAGATGGGCGGGTCCGATAAAACCGGTTCCGGCAATACCTACCAATATTTCATTGCTCATATGTCAATCTCCTCCAGCTACCTAGAAATCATCCCTTGCGCTGCTTGAATTCATCGAGCATCGCAGCCGTTGTCGTTGCACCGGATCGGGTAACTCCGGCGTCGATCATCTCAAAGAGGGCATCGAGGGTACGCACACCACCGGCGCACTTCACCTGCACCTTTTCGGAAACAGATGCGCGCATCAGGCGCACATCCGCCAGTGTGGCGCCCGAAGGAGCGAAGCCCGTAGATGTCTTTACAAAATCGGCGCCTGCCTCCTCACTCAACTTGCAGGCAATCACCTTTTCCTCATCCGTGAGGTAGGCATTTTCAAAGATCACTTTTACCAGTGCCCTGCCTCTGGCAACATCGCAAATGGCTTTGATCTCATCGCGCACGTAATCATATTTACCCGAACGCATGGCACCGATGTTGATGACCATATCCAGCTCAGTGGCGCCATCCGCCAATGCCTGCTTCGCTTCGGCAACCTTGATCGCGGTCACTGAATTTCCGTGCGGAAAACTAAGCACCGTGCCAACCGCAACGTCCGTGCCTTTCAACTGTGAAACCGCCAGCTGCACATCCGCAGGTTTGACACAAACGGAAGCAACATGATATTTTTTCGCAAGGTCACACCCTGCAATCACATCCTTTTCCGTTAGTTCGGGGCGGAGCAGGGAATGATCAATGACCTTTGCCAGTTGCTCCAATGTAATTGTTTTGCTGTTCAATTTTGTCATCGGGTTATACCTTCTTCCATAAATCGATAGGTTTCTTCACCACGGGCGGTTTGTAGGGGAAATCGATCTTTCTGCCCTCGCCAGCGGATTGATATGCTGCATACATGATCTTCAATACTTCCCGGCCATCCTCACCGGTTTCCATGCAAGTCACCTTGCCGAGCACACTATCGATGAAGTGCTGCATCTCCTGCGGGAAGCCATAATTCCAGACCTCTTCGAACATGGTAAAGGTGTAGCCGCGGGTGGTGCCGGATTTTTCCACTGCGTATCCGTATCCCTCTTCCGAATAAGTCAACAGGGAACTGCCGCGCAGCAGGTCGGCGCGGGTATGTCCCTTTCTGCCATAGATCTCGCAGCGATCATCCACGCCGCCGCCTTTTGCCCAACTGTTTTCCAGCATCGCCATCTTGTCGCCTTCGTAATCGATGATGGTGAACGAGTGGTCCTCACCCTGGGTGCGATCCTGGTGTACGTAGGTTCCCATATGCGACAGAACAGCCTTTACCTTCGGTTTGCCCAGCACCCAGCGGGTGTATTCAATGGAGTGGCAACCCATATCCAGCAAAACGCCGCCGCCGGAGCGGTTCACATCCCAGAACCAGGGCATATGCGGACCGGGATGCTCTTCCGACTGTTTCGCCAGGAAAGGCTCCCCAATGGCGCCTTCACCGATCAGCTCCTTGGCGCGGACGTACTTGGGCGCAAAGAGCAGCTCTTCGGCATACATGAGCAAAACGCCGGCTTTCCTGCATTCCTCGATCATTTGATCGGCTTCTTCCAATGTCAGGCAAAGGGGCTTTTCGATAATGACATGCTTGCCGGCTCGGGCGGCATCCACTACCACCTGGCAGTGCAAATCGTTGGGAATGCCAATATCCACCACATCGATCTCTTTGTCTTTCAGCATTTCCCGATAGTCGTCGTAAGCAGCCGGAATGCCCTTCTCTTTGGCGAATTTCCGGGCAGAATGGGGCGAGGATACCGCCACCACTTCGGCATTTTGTACCCATCCCTTGAAGGATGCGTGGTGAATATCACCTACAAAACCAGCCCCCACGATTCCAACTTTTACTTTCTTATCCATAGCTCCTCCTGAGAATATTTACCCGCAGGGAGCAGAAGCGGATGCGACCCGCTGCCTGCCGCGGAACCGGTTACTGTCTGAATGACCGCTGTCGTCCATAGATCGAGATCAGCAACAGAAGCGTTCCACCCAGCACCATGCGCCGGACGGCTTCGGGCATTTGCATGGTGGTGAGCAAACTGGTGATGAGCGTCAGCACCACTGCGCCCGCCATGGTGCCCCAATAGCTGCCCTTTCCGCCCGAAAGCAGCGTTCCGCCCACGGCGACCGCGGCAATCGACGGGAACAGGTACGGGTCACCCAGGCTGATGAAAACCACCCCGGTATTGCCAACCAGCAGAAAACCGCCGAAGCCAGCCAGCGCGCCGGCCAGGGCATAAGTGGCGAGATTCATACCGATAACGTTCACCCCCGAGAGCTTGGAGGTGATGCGGTTCACCCCGATGGCGAACAAATTGCGCCCAAAGGTGGTGCGCTCCAACAGCAGCCACATCAATACGCCAAATATCACCCAGATGATGATCGCCCCAGGTATGCCAAATACCAGCGGACGGGCGATGATCTTGGTCATAATCGGAGCCACTTTGCCGCTGACATTCCCGTGGTTGACGATGATGATCAGCCCCTTCACCACGCCCGCCATGCCCAAGGTCATGACAAAAGGCGATATTTTAAGGAAGGTGACACCGGCGCCATTGAGCAATCCGATCAATGCGCCCACCAGCAACGAAACCAGCAGCGCCAGCAGCACTTTATCGTCATTCCCTTTCACCAGCACATAGGTCAGAATGGCGGTGAGCGTAACCACCGAACCGGCAGAGAGATCGATGCCTTCGGAACCGCTGATAATCACCAGCGTTTGCCCGGCGGCGATCACCCCGAGAAAAACTGCCAGGCGGACGATGTTGGTCCCTTGCGCAACCGCCACATCCACATTGGTGCCGAAACCATTGGGCAGGAAGCCGCTTAATAGAAAGAGCACCACTGCCAGAACGAGCGCTGCAACAGGCGGAGAAATGCGGAATTGTTTCATTTTCGCCTCCTTTGCAGCAGATTGATCACCCCCGGAGTCGCCAGGGCAATGACGATGATGGACGCATTGACAAAGGTCTGCCACCAGGTATCAATGTTGGCAAACGAGATGATATTCATAATCAAGCCCAGGGTGATGGAACCGATCATCGGACCGGCAACGCCGCCGATGCCGCCGCTCATGGCAGTTCCGCCGATCACCACCGCGGTGATGGAGTTCAATGTCATCGGCGAACCGATTTCTGAGTTGCCCGAACCGGTGAGCATGGTGATGGCAATACCGGCAAAAGCCGACATCAACCCCGAGACCAGGTAAGTACTGAACTGCACCTGGGTGACCGGGACCGCTGTTTCATATGCCGCCTGGGCTTTTCCGCCCACCGCGAACAGGTACTTCCCATAGCGGGTGGATCGCAGATACCACCAGAGCAACAGGAAGAGGGGAATAATATAAAAAGCCAGCGGCAAACCCAGCGGAGTGGTATTGCGGTAGATCGCGGAAATATCCGCTGGAATGCCGCCCCCCGGATTGGGCAGGATGAACATGGCAAAACCGGCGTAGAGAAAGCTGGTGGCATAGGTGGTGATGATCGGCTGCAAGCGCAAGTAGGCGATGAAGAACCCGTTGATCGCCCCGGCGATCAGACCGATGATGATGCACAATGCGGCATATTGCCACATCTTTTCGGGCGTGCCATCCAGACCGACGCGGGTGGCGAGTACCGTATTCACAATGGAGACGATGCCACCCACCGAGATGTCGATCCCGCCGCCAAGAATCACGACTGCCTGACCAATGGATAATAAAAGCAGCGGCAGAAAAACCCGCATATTATTGTTGAGCGTCTCGCCGGCAAACAAATTTGGCTGAAGAATATAATTGACGATCAGCGCCAGTATCAGCAGGATCAGCGCGAAAAGGAAAGGATATCGCGCCATGAGTTGATTCCAACCAGAACGTTTCATGCGATACTTCCCTCCGACGCACCCAGGCTGGCTGCAATGAGATTTTCTTTGGTTAATTTATCTCCTGAGAGTTCCGTACGAATATTGCCATCATGCAGCACCAGAACCCGATCGCACAAACCGATCAGTTCTTCGTCATCACTGGAGTAGAACAAAATGGTTTTCCCCTGTTCCGCCAGTTGGGTCAGCAGATGATAAAACTCGGCTTTGGTGCCAACATCCACACCCTTGGTGGGATCATCCAGCAGTAAAAGTTCGGGCTGACGCAGCAGCCATTTTCCAATGACCACCTTCTGAGCGTTCCCCCCGGACAGACTGCTGACCGGTTCCTGCAGGCTTGCCATCTTCAGGCTTAGCGTCTTGCCGATCTCGTCCGCATCCCGGTTGGCTTTTCGAATCCGCAGCGGGGTGCCATATTCCCGCCAGGATGGCAGCAGGATATTATCGAGAATGGAGCGGATATAGAGCATACCTTCCTTAGAGCGGTCACCGGGCACCAGAGCAATATTCTGGTTCATTGCCTGGCGGGGATGCTTGAAGTGCACGTCGCGGTCATTGATGCACACGCTGCCGGTAAAGGCAATATCCCCGAACAGCGAAAGCAGCAGGTCTCGCTGCCCCTGTCCCATCAATCCACCCAGACCGAGCAACTCGCCCCTGTGAACGGAAAAACTCACGCCATTCAATACCTGCGTCCGCAGGTCTTTCACATCCAGACAGATCGGATTCTTCTTTGCTTTGTTTTCAGCCTCCTCCCGGTTCTGACGGGAGTAATTGAACACCGAGGCTTTTTCGATCATTAAATTGACCAGTTCCTTTTCGGTGATGTCCTTCATCACCCCGGAACCGACTGTTTTGCCGTTACGCAAAACGCTGAAATTATCAGCTATGCGAAAGATTTCTTCCATGCGATGGGAGACAAAAACAATCGCTTTGCCTTCCTCTTTCCATCGCGCAACCAAATCAAACAAACGTTGCACCTGGCGGCTATCCAGACTGGCGGTGGCTTCATCCAGGATGATCAGGCGGGGATCAAAACTGATCGCTTTGAGAATTTCAATGATCTGTTTCTCATCCGGGTGAAGTGATGCCACCGGCGTGTCGGCATCCATCTTTGCCTTATAGGTTCCTTCAAACAATTGAAGCAAGGCATTGGTTTTTTCTCTGACGGCTCGATGATGGATCAATCCGGCACCTCGCAGCGGTTCGCGGGTAAGCCAGATATTCTCTGCAACTGTCATGGTTGGGATCAGGCTAAGCTCCTGAAAAACAGTGGAGATTCCCAACTTTTTGGCGGCCTGAGGGGAAGAGAAATGCACGGGTTTTTCATCAAGGAGTAGTTGCCCTCCATCGAGGACAACTACCCCATTGATTACCTTACTCATCGTGCTTTTGCCGCTTCCATTGGCCCCAATCAACGCTACAACTTCACCGGCATTTACATCCAGGTTTCCATCAGAGAGGGCTACAACACCGCCGTAGCGCTTGACGATATTATGGGCAGAAAGCGACACGGTCATGGCTTTTTACTTGAAGTAAGTATCCAGAACTTCCTGTTCGCTCAGAATATCATCGAGCAGGTAAGCATCCGGTTTGTCGGCGCAGATGGTGACTGCATCCTGGAAGTTGTCTTTGGTGACAACCATCGCCAGAGGCAGAACGAAGGATAACCCGTTCGCACCACCCAATTTAGTGGTGTCCAATTTCTTGCCTTCCAGCATGGCAACGGCGATACGCAGACCGGTGGGGGATACACCAGGGTGATTCGCAACCGCGATGGTCTCGAAGTCAGGCTGGGTCGCCAGTACTTCTTTCCACAGGTTGATGAACTGGCAGCGTCCTTCGCCCACCACTACCGGCCATTTCGCCGGGTTGGCAGCCATCACCGCCTGCAGGGCACCGATCGCCATACCATCCTGGGTCCAGTAGCCATCCAGGTTGGGGAAGCTGGCGAGGAAGTTGGACATAACCTGCTGTCCGGTGGCTTCATCCCATTTGCCGGTTTCAGTGGCGAGAACTTTGATGTCAGGATAGTTCGCCAATACTTCAGCCACACCATCCATACGGGCTACGTTCGCCGGATGTCCCGGGAAACCTTCGATCTCTACAATGTTCCCCTTGCCGCCCAATTTCTCAGCCAGCCACTGCGCCGAGGTCTTCGCCCATTCCTTCTGGTCGATGCCTACATTGTAGACACCCTTCGCGTTCAGTTCCTGATCCACCGAGATCACGATGATGCCCTTCGATACTGCTTCTTCCAAAGTGGCATTCAAACCGTTCACATCACCCGGATTCACCAGGATCGCATCCACACCCTTGCTCATCAGGTTCTGCAACTGCTGAATCTGACCCGCTACATCGGTGTCTGCTGATTCGATCACCAGATCGGTCGTGATGCCCTTGTCCATGTATTCCTTGTTCACTTCCTGCAGCTCGGCTATCATCTGGGTGCGATACTCGGAGCTGATGAAGCTGTTCGAAATACCAATGGTGAAAGGCTCCGCCATACCGCCTTCTTTTTCGAAGTAGGTATCCAGAACTTCCTGTTCGCTCAGAATATCATCGAGCAGGTAAGCATCCGGTTTGTCGGCGCAGATGGTGACTGCATCCTGGAAGTTGTCTTTGGTGACAACCATCGCCAGAGGCAGAACGAAGGATAACCCGTTCGCACCACCCAATTTAGTGGTGTCCAATTTCTTGCCTTCCAGCATGGCAACGGCGATACGCAGACCGGTGGGGGATACACCAGGGTGATTCGCAACCGCGATGGTCTCGAAGTCAGGCTGGGTCGCCAGTACTTCTTTCCACAGGTTGATGAACTGGCAGCGTCCTTCGCCCACCACTACCGGCCATTTCGCCGGGTTGGCAGCCATCACCGCCTGCAGGGCACCGATCGCCATACCATCCTGGGTCCAGTAGCCATCCAGGTTGGGGAAGCTGGCGAGGAAGTTGGACATAACCTGCTGTCCGGTGGCTTCATCCCATTTGCCGGTTTCAGTGGCGAGAACTTTGATGTCAGGATAGTTCGCCAATACTTCAGCCACACCATCCATACGGGCTACGTTCGCCGGATGTCCCGGGAAACCTTCGATCTCTACAATGTTCCCCTTGCCGCCCAATTTCTCAGCCAGCCACTGCGCCGAGGTCTTCGCCCATTCCTTCTGGTCGATGCCTACATTGTAGACACCCTTCGCGTTCAGTTCCTGATCCACCGAGATCACGATGATGCCCTTCGATACTGCTTCTTCCAAAGTGGCATTCAAACCGTTCACATCACCCGGATTCACCAGGATCGCATCCACACCCTTGCTCATCAGGTTCTGCAACTGCTGAATCTGACCCGCTACATCGGTGTCTGCTGATTCGATCACCAGATCGGTCGTGATGCCCTTGTCCATGTATTCCTTGTTCACTTCCTGCAGCTCGGCTATCATCTGGGTGCGATACTCGGAGCTGATGAAGCTGTTCGAAATACCAATGGTGAAAGGCTCCGCTGGAGCAGCGGGTTCCGCCGGGGCAGCCGGTTCAGCAGGAACTGCGGTTGCTGCCGGGGCAGCCGGTTCCGCCGTAGCGGCGGGGGCTTCTGTTGCAGCTGTCTGGGGGGTACAGCTGACCAGAATAGACGCAATCATCAATACAGACATTAACGCGAACAAAAACTTCTTAGACATATTCTGCTTCTCCTTCAATTAGTTTACAAACGGTTAAAGAAACACAATTTACCAACATCACCTGTTATCCCTTTTGTAATACTCACCTCCTTTTATTCAGGATCGTAAATTTACATCTTGTTGGTTTTCGCCTGGTCTCAATTCACCACGATAAACAAATGATCTTTTGCCAGACATATCGCTCCAATGATGCCGGCATCCGGACCCATCGACGAGTAATCAATGACCAGATGCCTGGTAGCCAGTGGAAGCGAACGGTTCAAAACTGCCTGCCGTATCGACGACAGCAGTTGATTCCCCAAATTCGTGACCCCGCCGCCGAAGAATATGTAGCTGGGGTTGAAGAAATTCACCAGGCTGGCGAGCGTCTCACCGATGACCCGACCGCTGTGCTGCACAATTTCCAGTGCACTGCGGTCGCCCTCACGCATGGCGGCGCCGACATCTTCCGTGGCAAGTGTGCCGCCGTTGGCTTCCATCTTGCGGGCAAGGATGGTGCTGGAACCGTCACGGGCGGCGTTGATGGCACGCTCGGCAATTGCCGGACCTGCGGTAACTGCCTCCAGGCAGCCCAGATTACCACAGCGGCATACCGGACCGTTTTTATCCACACAGATGTGACCGATATCCCCCGCCGAACCATCCGCCCCGCGGTGGATCTTGCCGTTGGATACAATCCCGCAGCCAATACCGGTGCCGATCTTGATGAAAATAAAGTGATCCAGCCCGCGCCCATCCCCTTCGCGCAATTCAGCCAGTGCCATGATGTTCACATCGTTATCCACGACGACAAAGGCGGAGCGGAAGGTTTTATGGAAAAAGTCGCGGATGGGGTATCGCTCCCAGAGCGGCATGAGCGGCGGAGCAACCAGAACGCCCTTGGAGAACTCCACCGGTCCCGGCACCCCCACCCCAATTCCCAGGATCTTTTCAGGGTGGGCGGCTTCAGCAGACAGCATGTCGCAGATCAGTTCGCTGCAGCGACCCAGCACCGTATCCGGTGCGTCGCGCACATCCGCCGCCTCGGAGCGGCGCTGCAGGATCTTGCCGCGCACGTCCGACAGGGCAAGATCGATGCTGGTCGCGCCAATATCCACACCGACTAAAAAGCCAAGACCATTATTAATACTTAACAGTCTTGGCTTTCTTCCGCCTTCAGAGACTCCTTCACCGATCTCGATGACCAGCCCCTTCTTGATCAAGGCATCCATATCGAGGGTGATCTTCGCCCGCGACCAGCCGGTCATACGGGCAAGATCGGTGCGCGAAATTTGATCATACTGTCTCAATAACTGGATGATCTCGCCTTCGTCTCTGGTTAATACGAAAGAATTGCTGGGGTGTTGGGGGTAGCTGGCGGGAGATTTAATAAATTTCTGCATGCGGTTGTGAAACAGATTTCAAACGAAGTTGACTTTCCTTACCACAAAAGCGCATAATCCAGTCTATCATGCATAGTTACTTGATTCAATGGCAAATGTTTGCAAATTTATTAAGAGCTTGCTTTATTTCGTAAAATAAGTTTGCAATATTTGGAAGCTGCGTTTGCCAGCCGCAGCTTCCCTGGTTTGCTGCCTAATCGCGATACTTTTGAACGATCGCGCCGCACTGTTTGTCTTTGAGAATCAACTTGGTCTTGCCGTCTGGCATGACTTCTTCCTTAATAAGCAGATACTGGTCGTCGTAATCGACAAAGGCGACCTCTTCCTTGCCGGGCTCCTTACCCCACCAGACATCCAGCTTCACCGGTTCCCATTTTTTGGTCTGCGCCGATTTGTAGCAGGCATCCATGATGGCGTTGACCACGTAGCCGTCGTAGAAGTTTTCCATGGGCAGGCAGTTGTTCTCAAAGGAATTGAGCATATCGCCCATCATTTCCACATAGCCCAGCGCGCCAATCTCGTCACCCACCGGGAAGAGCCAGCCGGTGGCGCCTTCCGCCTTTTCGGCGACGTAGCCACCCTCCCCCACGTTGGTGAAGAACTCAAAGCCGGTGCGCAGCCAGTGGTTAAGCCAGATGGTGCCCTCGGTGCCGGAGACCTCATCGCGCAGATCCATGCCGCCGCGGAAGGTCCATGCCACTTCGAACTGACCGACCGCGCCGTTGGCGTATTTCACCAACCCGACCGCGCTGTCTTCCGCATCGATGGGATGCACCTGGGTATCCGCCCAGCACATCACCTCGATGGGTTTGACATCCTTGCCGATGAAGTTGCGCCCGATCTCGATGCAGTGGCAGCCCATATCCACGATCGCGCCGCCGCCGGAAAGCTCCTTGTTCCAGAGCCAGTCTGAGTGCGGACCGGGGTGCGCCTCGCGGGAACGAGTCCAGAGCACCTTGCCTACGGCGCCCCGCTGCACGCTTTTCAAAGCCTTGAGAGTCTTGGGGGTGTACACCAGGTCTTCCAGATAGCCATGCAACACACCGGCTTCCTGCACCGCCTCGAGCATTTCCTTTGCCTCGACGGCATTCCTGCCCAGGGGTTTGGTGCACAGGATATTCTTTTTAGCCTTGACGGCGGCCAAAACCGCCTGTTTGTGAAGATAGTTCGGCAGCCCCACCACAACCAGGTTTGTCTCGGGATCATTCACCGCGTCATCGATGTTGGTCGTCCACCTGGGGATGCCGTATCTTTCCGCGAAGGATTTGGCTTCCGCTTCGGTGGCGGCGCAGACAACCTTGATCTGGTCGCGGCTGCGCTGTCCAAGCAAAGTTTGGGTGTAAAAATTGCCGATCAAGCCCGTTCCCAGCATGGTAATGTTTTGCATGGAAATCTCCTTTAGTGATTGGTTGTTTAGGGGCATTGTAACCCGAAACATCGGGGGTAATGTTAAAACACAGGGGAGAATTTCGCACGAACACGGTATGGGATTCCCGCCCGGAATTGCAAACTTGTCATGTTGTTATGACAAGTTAATTCATTGTAATGACTCAGTACGAGGCTGTCAAGCAATTTCAGGGAATCCGGTTTTGTTGACGGCAGGATAATGTGGTGGTAAAATCTCATCCGCTTGGGTGCGTAGCTCAATGGTAGAGCAGTGGCCTTTTAAGCCATTGGTTAAGGGTTCGAGCCCCTTCGC
>DAIOEK010000014.1:0-59352 GCA_036746315.1 Anaerolineaceae bacterium
CAAAAAGTGCCCGCAAAAGGCCGCACCGCAGGCGGTGTTTGGATCCAGATCGAATATCCAGGTGTACCGGGCGGTTTGGCATGGGTGCATTCTTCGCTTGTATCGCTATATGGCGGCACACTGCCCATTGTGGACCCGCCCGCCACGCCCACTCCGGCACAGACTGCCACGATCGACCCCACACTGGCAGCCCAGTTTATTGTGACAATTCAACCGACCCGGCTGCCGACGTTTACGGCTCCGGCTCCGCTGGAAATACCCACATATACAGAAACAACAGGCAATCTGGTAACATCCAGGGTGCCGATGGGAATGATTATCACCGGTATGGCGGCATTGGGAGTTTTCGGAATATTGATCAGCGTGTTGCGCGGACGGTAGATATCTATTCTCCGCGTTGCTTTTGAACGATCTTTTCCATAATTGCCAGAATTGCGACGATTATTCCAACCGGGATCAACCCTGCTCCGATGCAAAGTAACCCCAGAATAGCTGCCGATCCACCGTAGAAAATCCAGATCAGACCTTCGCCGATTACCAGAAGGATGATCAGCGCACCCAGCACCAGTCTGACGTTTGTTTGTCGGGCATATTGACGTAAATCAGGCATTTCTCTCTCTCCAAATTGACAATGCGATTATATAATGAAAAGTTAATAGGGCATTAGATGTTCCTTTAATGTTCTGGTAATATCCACTCAATGGAGAAGTGAGGCTGATGTGACGTACGAAAAAACAATGAAACCAAGTAAAAAGATTGCCTTAATCGCACATGATGGAAAGAAGGATGACCTTATCGATTGGGTCAAATTCAATCGGGGTACCCTGGAAAATCATCACCTTTATGCTACAAAATCCACCGGGAAAATGATCGAATCGATCACTGGGTTGAGTATCACCTGCTTTATGAGCGGGCCGATTGGGGGCGACCAGCAAATCGGCGCCAAGATCGTGGAAGGCGGGATCGATTTCTTGATCTTCTTTTGGGACCCGCTTTCACAGCAGCCGCATGACCCGGATGTAAAGGCTCTCCTGCGAATTGCAGTATTGCACAACATACCCACCGCGTCCAATCGCTCCACTGCTGACTTTCTCATCTCCTCCCCTCTGATGAAGAAGTCATATACCCGCATGATCCCGGATTATTCGTAAAAGTGCAACTGCTTCGCAAAAACCCGGCAATCCCTGAAAGCTATCGATCCAATTTTCTCCATCTTACGCTTGACATTCTGTGGTGGGGAATACTGAATGGAACGTCGATATCTTTCATATCTGTATACCTTACCCGCATTGGCGGGTCGGCGTTTCAACTGGGGTTGCTGGCGGCTGCGCCGGCTGTGGTGAATATCCTGTTTGCCCTGCCGATCGGTTCCTGGCTTCAAAACAAGGATACAGGGCGGATTACTTTTTTATACGCCATATACTATCGCATCTTTTATATGTTACTGATCCCGCTGCCGGTGCTATTCATTCAGAAGACCCAGGCGTGGGTTATCATTTTGATCACGGTGGCGATGACCCTGCCGGGTACGGTGCTGCAAATTGGTTTTAATGATATGTTTGCCAACGCGGTTGCAGTGCAGTGGCGCGGATATGTGGCCGGTGTGCGAAACGCTGCACTGGCGATCACATCCATTCTCAGCTCGATCTTCTGTGGTATTGTGCTCTCCAGAGTGGCTTTTCCGTTGAATTATCAAATTGTTTTCCTGGCGGGTTTTATCGGAGCGGCACTGAGCACATTCCACCTGGGAATGGTATGGCGAAACCTGAAACAGCAGGCAATAGAGTTGACGCCAACCGAAAGTGCGGTTTTGCTGCCGGAAATTCACTGGCACACCTTCCTACGGGATTTGCGACTTCCATCTGGACGGAAACTGGTTGGATTGATGTGGGGGTTGTTCTTTTTCAATTTTGCACTGTATCTGGGGATCCCGGTGTTCCCCTTATACCTGGTGAACGAATTGAAACTGGATGATATCTGGATCAGCCTGGGTAACGGATTGTTTTTTGCCACGGTTTTCATCGTTTCGAGCAACCTGGGTTCCATCCACCGCAAATACGGCAATAAGCTGGTGGTTGCCACCGGCGGTTTCTTAATGAGCTTGTATCCCGCTTTTTTGTCCTTTTCACACAACGCCGTACCTTATTTGATCGGCATCAGCCTGGGCGGGTTTGCCTGGGGACTTGCAGGCGGCTTGCTTTACAACTATTTGCTGGAAAATATCCCTGAAAAGAACCGCTCGCCTTATCTGGCGCTGTATAACTTTCTTTTGTATATTGCCGTACTGATCGGGTCGCTGCTGGGACCGGCAATGATCGGTTGGGTTGGGATCACCACTACGCTGGTTGTGGTATCAGTTGCCAGAGCAATATCCGGTTACCTGATTTACCGTTGGGGGTAGTAGTATGTTAGAATCTTCCGCATGGGCGAGAAAGTAGTATCCACCAATCGAAAAGCCGGCTTTGAATATTTCCTGCTTGAACGAATCGAGGCAGGAATTTCATTGCAGGGTACGGAGATCAAGTCCGTCAGGAACGGGCAGATGAGCTTGCAGGAAGCATACGTTCAGGTGGATGGACGAAATGCTTTCCTGATCAATGCACATATCGCTCCATATGACCCTGCCAGCCGCTACAATCACGACCCCCTGCGCCCGCGCCGACTATTACTGCACAAGAAGGAAATCCGTGAACTATGGAACCAGGTACGGATAAAAGGTGTGACCATCGTACCGGTGAAGGTATATCTCAAGGATGGAAGAGCCAAGTTGGAAATTGCGCTTGCCAGGGGCAAGAAGAATTATGACAAGCGTGAATCGATTGCGCAAAGGGATATGGAACGTGAAACGCGGCGGGAATCCAAAGGACGGGATTGGTAAGCTTAAAGAGGGAGCCCATGCTACATAACAATTTCATTGCGACCGTAATTACATTTTTGCTTGCCTTAGCCTGGCTGCGTTTAATGGACTTCTTCGCACATCGGGGATGGATTGAAAGCAAGCTGAGCAGAAAGATCATTCATATCGGCACCGGTCCGATTTTTGTTCTTTGCTGGCTTTTGTTTGATCAGCAATATTCGGCGCGATTTTTGGCGGCGCTGGTGCCCTTTGCCACCACCATACAATTTGCACTGGTCGGACTGGGCATTCTCAAGGATGAAGCTGCCGTAAAAGCCATGTCCCGAACGGGGGTCAGGCAGGAGATCCTACGCGGTCCGCTATTCTACGGGATCATATTCGTGCTCCTGACCATCCTTTTCTGGAAGGATAACATGGTAGGTATGATCAGCTTGATGATCCTGTGCGGCGGGGATGGGCTGGCGGATATCATCGGGAAGCGAATTCCGAGTGGCTTGCTGCCGTGGTCGAGGAACAAGACGTGGGCAGGAACGACAGCCATGTTCATGGGCGGCTTGCTGCTGAGTGTAGTCATTCTCTGGATATTCGATCTTGCCGGGATTTTCCAAATCCAGTGGGCTTTTCTTCTTCCCAGGTTGTTGATCATCAATATTATTGCCACAGTCGTTGAAGCTCTTCCGATTGCAGATTTCGATAACATCACGGTACCGGTTGCAACCGTACTTGCCGGACTACTCCTGTTGTAAGGATGAATAAATGATCCAAATCGATGGCAATTCCTTAAGTTTGAATGACCTCATCGAAGTTGCATTTCATTACACCCCCGTTTCTTTAAACGATTCAGCCAGACAGAAAGTACAAAAAAGCTGGGAATGGGTCGAAAAAATGTCGCAAGATGGCGATCCGGTATATGGAATCAATACCGGTTTTGGGATATTTGCAGACCAGCGAATTTCACCGGCGGATTGTGCAAAATTGAGCCGTAATCTGATCATGAGCCATTCGGTAGCTACCGGTGAACCATTAGCCAAAGAGATTGTACGGGCAGCCATGCTGGTGCGGGCAAACACGCTGTCAAAAGGACATTCCGGAGTACGTCCGCTCATTATCCAGCGCCTGTTGGATATGCTGAACAGTGATGTGATCCCGGTGGTGCCCAGCCAGGGCTCGATGGGTTCTTCCGGTGACCTGGGACCACTTTCCCATCTTGCACTGGTGCTTACCACCGACAAGGATGACCGCGAGGTGGATTCCGGTTTTGCCTGGTTCGATGGGAAGCTGACCACCGGAAAACAGGCAATGGCGCAGGCTGGTCTGGAAAGGATCATCCTAGGACCCAAGGAAGGGTTGGCATTGAACAATGGGGCGACTTTTTCTGCCGCCATTGGAGCGATTTGTGTATATCAGGCAATTTCGCTTTTGGATACTGCCAACCTCGCGGTTGCCATGACCCTGGAAGCGTTGGAAGGCTGCTCCAATGCCTTTGACGCGCGCATTCACCTGGCGCGGGGGCAGGTTGGGCAGGAATACGTTGCCGGGGAAATTCGCAGGCTGACTGAAGGCAGCAATCTGATCGATGCGGCGGGCAGGGTACAGGATGCCTACAGCTTGCGCTGTACGCCACAGGTGCAGGGAGCTGCGTGGGAGACCATCCAATTTGTAAAAAGCGTGCTGGAAAAGGAACTGAATGCTGCTACGGACAATCCGTTATTGTTCGACCCGGGCATCGCATTATCCGGAGGAAACTTTCACGGAGAGCCGATTGGTCTGGTAATGGATTACCTGGGGATTGCGCTCAGTGAAATTGGCGCCATTTCTGAACGCAGAGTTTTCCGCCTCACGGATGGCAAACTCAACGGCGGGTTGCCAAACATGCTGGTGGATAATGAAAGAGCAGCCGGGTTGCACTCCGGTTTGATGATGCCTCAATACACGGCGGCATCGCTGGTTTTGGAAAACCAAACCCTGGCAACACCGGATTCAGTCCATTCGCTGCCCACTTCAGGTGAACAGGAAGATCATAATGCCAATTCGATGACGGCTGCCCGTCATGCAATGCAAATATTGACCAATGTGCGCAAGATCATTGCCATTGAGCTGTTCACCGCCGCCCGTGCCATGGATCTGCGATTGCGTAAATCCGCAGACAGAATGATGAGTACGCCCATCCACCACGCTTACGAAACCATCCGCCAGGTGGTGCCGTATCATGCCGATGATCGCTGCTGGGGTCTGGAGATCGACGAAGTGGAAAAGCTGATCATCGAAAATAAAATGATACAGCCGGTTTAAGCACCTTGACAAGCATAACCAGCTAAGGTAATTTATTCTACAATATGGACGAATTCAATCGGATTACTCGTCGAGAATTTCTGGGAAAATCACTCCAGTTGGGCGCCGGTGCAGCACTGTTGCCGGGTTTGAGCCGCTATGACAAAATTCTCAGCCCTGCACAGGATCAGAAATTGGGTCGGATTTGCATTGGCAATGAAGGCGCCCGATTTGATATTAAATCCAAACCTTCGATCAACGGTGCCAACGTTGGATTGGTCTATCACGATGATGTCATCCCCTGGTATCGCACAGTGGCGGCATCGACAATGGACCTGAATAACATCAATCAGCGTTGGGTGGAAACCGAAGGCGGCTATATTAATGCGGGGTACGTTCAACCGGTGAGGAATATTCTCAATACACCGGCGGATACATTACCCACTTATGGTAATCATCCTGGCGTTTGGGTTGAGATTACCGTTCCGGTGGCGGATCTGATCATGGAAGGTGCACCGGGCTCGTATTGGGCACAGCATACCATTCGCCCGCGGGCGTATTATGGTCAGGTCTTTTGGGCGGAAAAAACCGGTGTGGATGAGAACAACCAGATCCGATATTTGTTAACACAACGCTATGGAGCCGCCAGCGAATTCTATTGGGTGCCGGGTTCGGCTTGCAAAATTCTGACACCGGATGATATCAGTCCGATCAGCCCTGAGGTGGAAGACAAACAGGTGATCGTGAATCTGGCAAGGCAAACACTTTCCTGCATGGAAGCAGGGCGAGAAGTGTTTTTCTGCCGCGTCTCCACCGGTCCGCTGCTCTCAGATGGCTGGCAAACGCCGCCAGGGACACACGCCATCTGGCGCAAATTGGTTTCATTGCACATGAGCGCCGGCGGCGACACCGGTGAAGCATTCGACACCCCTGGCATTGGCTGGACGACATTGTTTACCACGACCGGGGCGGCTGTGCATTCGGCTTACTGGCACAATGAATTCGGTTTTGCCCGCTCACATGGTTGTGTAAATTGCCTGCCGGAAGATGCAAAGTATGTCTGGCGCTGGACAACACCGGTGGTCGATTACGAACCCGGTGATCTTACCTGGAAGGACTGGACCCGAGGCTTTACCCCCATCAATGTTGTCGAGTCCTGATTATTTATGAATCTCACCCTTGGATTAGCTTTTCTCGCCGGGCTGGCATCATTTTTATCCCCTTGCGTTTTTTCACTTGTACCAGCTTATATCGGTTATCTGAGCGGAAGAACACTGGAAGCAGCAAAGACCAGACAGCCCTCGACCTGGCATACCTTTTCCCACGGGCTGGCGTTCGTCTTGGGCTTCAGCATCGTCTTTATTTTGCTTGGGGCGGCTGTATCCGCAGTCGGCGGGTTTCTCTACCTGGCCAAAGACTGGCTGGCAAAGATTGGCGGCGTGGTGATCATCCTTTTTGGCATTCACCTTATCGGAATTTATCGCTTTCCGTTTTTGGAGTACGATCTGCGCCCGCACAGCCAATTGGATCATAGCCTGGGACTGATTTCATCCTTCTTCCTGGGCATTTTCTTTTCCGCCGGCTGGTCTCCCTGTATTGGACCGGTGCTGGCAGCCATTTTGGCGCTGGCGTTGAACGAAGGTAATATTCAACAGGGAGTGGTTCTGTTGGCTGCTTATTCGGCTGGAATGGCAATCCCCTTCTTACTGGCGGCGCTCGGGGTTGGATGGGTAACCGCTTTCCTAAAAAAATATGCACGGGTATTGCATTGGATCGAAATCGGCACCGGCATTGTTTTGATTATTGTCGGTCTGATGCTCTTTTTTGGCGTTTTTGAACAACTTGCCCGGTTCGGTTTGCCCATTAATTTGGGTTTATAGATAAAAGGCGACGCATGATGATGAATATTGTGATTTACACCCAAAAACAGGATATGCAATTGGAGGAAATTCTTGCCTGGCTGAATGACCTGCAGGAAGAATTTCCACACCAGGTGGTACAAATTCCCATCGATGAGGATGCGGATATATACAAAGGGTACTTTGGAAAGACACCGGTGCTGGAAGTAGGTCCGTATCACCTGTATTCACCTTTTACCTTGCCAGATATTAAAATGACGCTAGGGGCAGCCCGCGACCGGCAGAACTCACTGCAAACGTCCGGAGACCCCCAGTATCAGAAAAAGGTGGAAAGAGGCTCCAGCGTCAGTGGAACTGACAAATTTTCCATGTGGATCACCCAGCACTACATGTTATTTTTCAATTTGCTGCTGGGAATTTTCATTGGCTTGCCCATTCTAGCACCGGTTTTGTATCGGGCGGGCGCCACATTGCCAGCCAACATTATCTACAAAGTCTACAGCCCCCTGTGTCATCAATTCGGGTTCAGATCCTGGTTCCTGTTTGGTGAACAGGCAGCCTATCCGCGGGAACTGGCGGGGCTGCCCGGGCTTTCCTTTGAAGAAGCCACCGGAATTGACAGCCATGATGTCTGGGATTCGCGTAATTTTATAGGCAATGCTGTGGTTGGTTACAAATTAGCCCTTTGCGAACGCGACATGGCAATCTATGGTGGGATTCTGCTGTTTGGCATATTGTTCGCCGCTACGGGCAAAAGAATGAAACCCTTACCCTGGTACTTCTGGATCGCTTTGGGAATTGTGCCGATGGGCATCGATGGCGTTTCGCAATTACCTGGATTGCTGGAAAACACCTTTGCCTGGCTACCCATTCGTGAAAGTACACCTTTACTGCGAACCATTACGGGGCTGCTTTTTGGCATTACGACGGCCTGGTACGGGTACCCGCTCATCGAAGAGACCATGCGGGAGAGCAGGAAGATACTTTCCAAGAAGATGGCGGTAAATCAGGTTGCAACGGAATGATACGCAACGAAAAAGATCAATTATGCTGGTATGAATTTGAGGCTTTTTTAACATTGCCGGTTAAACATGGAATATTCACCCGGCATGGGGGTGTATCCACGGGTCATTTGACCAGCCTTAACATGGGCGGAACGGTTGGAGACGAGCCGCATAATCCCCGGCTGAACCAGGATCGCATGTTGACGGCACTTGGTTTACCCACAGACAGAGTGTTCGATGTCTGGCAGGTCCATAGTGCCGATGCAATCGTAGCCAAAGAATCCCGTCCACTCAATACGGAACATGAAAAGGCAGATATTATTGTTACCGGGGCCAGGGATGTGACCCTGGTAATGCGTTTTGCCGATTGTGTGCCGCTGATGGTGTACGATCCTGTGCTGCATGCTGCCGGGATAGCGCATGCAGGCTGGATCGGAACCGGAAAAAATGTAGCCGGTGCACTAATCCGTGCCATGCGGGACAATTTCGGATCTGATCCGACACAAATGATTGCCGGGATCGGTCCATCGATTTGCCGGGAGCACTATCCGGTGGGGGAAGAAGTGGTGGAGATATTCAGCCGTCAATTTGCAGATCAGATGGATGAAATCGTTTTTACCAGCCAGGGCAAGCCTCACCTTGACTTATGGCGCGCCAATCAAATTCAATTGCAAAATGCAGGCGTACATCAAATCGAGATCGCCGGGATTTGTACCGCCTGCCATACCGAAGACTGGTATTCGTATCGCGGTGAAAAAGGAAGAACAGGGCGGTTCGGCGCAGCCATACAATTGATATAATTGTGGTCATGACCAGCCTGAATGAGATCATCAAAAATAATTTTGAACAGGTAAGCGAGCAGGTGTTTGATGCTGCTCAAAAAAGCGGTCGTAACGGTGCCGAGGTCAAGTTGATTGCCGTGAGCAAACGACAGCCGGTCGAAAAAATCCAGGCATACATCCAGGCAGGGGGCAGGATACTGGGGGAGAACTATCCGGAGGAAGGCGCTTCGAAGCGCGCGACCATAGCCGATCCTTCGTTGGAATGGCATATGATCGGGCATATCCAATCCCGCAAGGTTCAAATAGTAGCGGAGAATTATCACTGGGTGCATACCCTCGATTCGACCCGGGTCGCCAAAAGGCTGAATGATGCTCTGCCAGCCCAGGATATTGTTTTGCCAGTGTTGGTAGAGATCAACATTGCCGTCGAGGAGACAAAATCCGGGTTCGTTTATTCGAATAGGGCGAATGGCGAGTTTTGGGAGGGGCTGGAGTTTATCCAGACCCTGTCTCACCTCAAATTGTGCGGCATCATGGTGATGCCACCTCTAACCACCCAGCCAGAGGAAGCACGCCTGTTTTTCAGACGGGCGCGGGGTATTTTGGAGAAGGTAAATCAACGATATCCAAATCTAAAACTGGATCAACTTTCTATGGGTACCAGCCAGGATTATCCGTATGCCATTGCAGAAGGTGCAACGATGGTAAGGGTGGGAACGGCAATCTTTGGCAGCAGATCATAAGGAGCAAATATGGGTTTCATATTGGGTCGGGCGGTTCAATTTATTGTGGAAGTGTATGTGCTGGTCATTGTGGTGGATGTGATCCTCAGTTACATTCTTTCCCCCTATCATAAGGTGCGGATGTTTTTGGATGGATTGGTAAATCCTTTATTGAATCCGCTACGGCGAATCATTCCGCCGATTGGGATGTTGGACCTCAGCCCGTTGGTGTTATTGATCCTGGTACAGGTGATCGGTTCATTACTCGTCAACATTCTCTTTTCCATACCCTGAACTGATGCCGCAAACAGGTTTATTTGCGCTTCTTTCCGTTCATTTGCAGCCCAATGCCAGTCGGGATCAGCTGGTGGAGTTGCGTGAAGACGGCATGGTAAAGATAAAAATCAAGGCTCCTGCGGTGGAAGGGAAAGCCAACAGGGCGCTGATCCAATACCTGCACGATATTCTAAATGTCCCGGTCTCGCGGATACAGATTATTCGCGGAGAGTTGAGCCGGGATAAAGTAATCCGCATCGATGGCATGGATGCGGATCAGTTGAACAAGCATTTGGAATTGATTTTGAAAGGTTAGCCTAATCCGTATTTCTTCATCGAAGGGAAGGACATGCCGGTAAGGGAAAGTTTCCACAGTGCGTAGATCGCATATTCCCGAACGATGGATTCCGGCTGGAAGATGATATCGTACATTTTTGCCACAATTCCTTCTTCGGGCTGTTGGCTGAGGAATTCGAGCGAAGCCATTTTTTCCTCGTCGGTGCCATTGAGGAGCACTCTGAAAAAGAGAGGAACGGCCGAAGCTGTGGGTGAAATGCCTTCATTGTTTCGGGCTGCGTAGGAGATCAACCAGGGCATGTGATGTGGTTCGGGCGGTTTGCGGGGGACATGAGGGTCAATTCCGGTCTGATTTTCCAGCATTTGGGCTGCGGTGTTTCGGATGACCCATTGACCATCTTCTGTTTGTAATTTCTGAAGGATTTCCACACTCCAGGGTTCACGAATGAGCCCCAGACCATAGACCGATGCTCTGCGCACAAGAATGTCTTCATACGTGGCGCCGTCTTTAAGCGTCTGCTTTCCCTCGGCGGGGTTCAAACTGAGCAGTTCAGCCACAATGCGGCGCATGTTCTCATCCGCCTGCACCAGAATACGGGCGGTCAGGTCTTGCGCTTGCGGCATGGACATGATGGAAATTGCCATGGTGGCTGCATTTCGTACATGATCATCTTCATGACCCAACAGCGTGGCAAGGTCAGTCAAACAGGTGTCGTCATTCAAAATACCGCAAGCCAGCGCCGACAATCTCTTTACACTGGGCGACCCTGTTTTACAGTATTGACGGAACAAGCCCACAATATTTTTTTCGTTGGCAAAGACCAGCGAGGCGGCGGCATTGGCTCTGATGGTAAACGAGAGGTTCTCATTATTCAGTATTTGGGCAAGCCGCCGCATGATTTGCGGACGGAAAATTGCGCCCGCCTTGCATTCCCGCATCCAGTGGGATACGGCAAACAACTTGTGGTAGAGCGGACCACCTTCATCCAGTTCGGCCATTTTTACATACTGCGAAACATCAATCAGGTGGGCGAGGTAACGGAGCGACAATTCCTTTGCCGACCAATCCGATTGTTCAAAAACCACCTGGCATTGCCCATTGCGGATCAAGGCATTACTGGCAAGAAATCCGAGGAAGGTGGGGTGGGTGAAGATCACATTTCCGCGATTGGTTGGTTGAAGAATGAGCCGTTTGGAAACCAGCGAAAGGGCTTTGGTTGGTCTGATGGCGCCTGCCGCCGCCGACGCGGGTTGGGGTACTTCCGTATCCGATTGTGGATTCTGGATGAGTTCGGGCACGTAATGGGCAATCTCGTAGCGGTTGATGATGGGATTTTCGCTGATGATCGTTTGGTAGGCTAGAACTTCCAACGACGCACGGGTGGAATTATTGGGCACCAACTGCTGGACATAGCTTTGCAGTATCTCGAACGAAGTTTTTCCGGTTTCCAAGCCGGCGAGTGCGCTGATCCCCTGAATGGCATACTCCAGGACAGTCAAGGTAATATCCTGACGTTTCATCCAGGCAAGGAGTGCGTTGACCCGAATTTCCTTATCTTCTTCGGATAAATTCGTTTCGAATTTCTGGAAATAAGCGCCGGCAAGTTTTCGTGAAAACCGGGAGACCTGTACGTGATTCCAATGGTTGACCACCATCGGATATATGCCCAGGGAATAGAAACCGTCCAGGTAATCCGACGGTCCGGTAAGCACCAGGCGGGTTTCAGGATATTGCTGCAATAATTGGGCAATGAACTGGTGACATTCCTGGATCATATTGCGCGGAAATTCATCCAGACCATCAAGACAAATCAGAATCTTGCCGCTGTCGAAATGCTCGCGGATCAATGCGTCCAGTTTTCCGATGGCGATATCCTCATGGTATGAGGCGGCAATATCGATGATCTGATCGATGGTTTTTTCTTTGGATGCGAACTCGATCAAATCTCTGGCATGAAACAGAACGGGTAGGAAATCATTCAGATATGGCGTACTATTCGCACGGCGTGCCACCAGGCTGCATAAGGCAGCCAGAGTGGCCGTCTTTCCGGCACCTGCCTGACCGATAATGGCAATGTTCCTGCTGCCGCGCAGAACTTCGCTGACCGGGATCGATTTTACCGCGTATGCAGCAAGCAATTCTGGCCATTCCGGCAGGTAGGGAAGCTCCTGGTGGACCAGACTGGTGGATACGGAGACGACATCCGGTGAAATGTGAATGGGCGGAGGAATCAGGCCTGGTTGAATGAGTACATCATCCAGGGGGAACAAGTTGGCAAGCAAGTGCAGTGCCTGGGCGCGCAGGTACACCTGGGTGAGGTATTTGTCGAGGATGTTGAGTGTATTCTGTGATACTTTCTTTTTCTTGGGATCTTCTTTAGCGGGCATAGATTATCCTTCCGCAGGTGGGGCAGTAACACAAATCCGATGAAATCCTGGCGCGTTGCCATTCAGCCTGAGTAATCTCTGCACCACATTTTTCGCAGGTGTTATCCTCGACCTGGGTGACTGGTATTCCCAACTTAGTCTTACGCAGTTTGTCATATATCGCGAGCAAAGCAGCATCAATATTTGCAATCAGCGCAGATCGTTCAGAGTTCAACCGGTCAAGTGATAGTTTTTGCTCAGCAAGTTCCGTTCCAAAACATTCCCGATCGTTGTCTTTATCTGCAAGAGCATGCTCAAGCGAATGTTTTGCGGATAATTCGGAGGTTTGTTTCTCGTCCACATGTACCAGCGCATTGAACTCATCTTCTTCGAGAGTTGCGATTTGTTTTTTCAACAGCGTGATCTCATTTTGGAGATCCTGCAATTCCTTGGGGTTCTGGATTTTCCCCCCGTATAATGAACCTTCTGATTGTTGCATTTTGATGCGCGCAGTTTTGATCTTGTTTTCGATGTCTTTCAACTTTGCCTCGGCGCTCTCAAGATCTGACGCTGCTTGCTGAAGTGCGGTTTCCGCGCCCTGTATCGCGGTGCGGTTGGCAATCCCGGCATTGATCTCGTTCTCCCGGCGAAACAGTGCATCTAGTTGGAGATCGATTTGCTGCAACAAAAATAAGTTCATCGATTTGTTCATGGCTTTGATTATAGAAAAGGAAACAAGTATTGGCAAGAAAAGATGCCTTCCGGTTTGCCCGGCGTTGGTTTCTTGAGTATACTCTCAAGCATGAGCAAAAGGCCATTCCCTTGGTCAGTTTTCATTATCTTTCTTCTGGCAATCACACTGCCATACGGGTACGCCGGGCTTTCAACTGGTGGTGATGCTCATTTCAATGGTTTTCTCCTCAACCCAATTGATGGATACAGTTACCTGGCGAAGATCGAACAGGGACGATCAGGCAACTGGCTGTTCCAGTTGCCCTTCACCAGCCAGCCTAATGCTGGATCACCCTTGTTTTTATATTATCTGTTTTTAGGGCATATTGCACGTATTTGCAGCCTTTCTTCTCTGGCAGTCTTTCATGTTGCGCGATTAATTAATGCGGTGATCTTGTTCGCGGCAATTTGGATTGCCGTTCGTACTTTTCTACCAAAAAAATCGTCCGGATGGGTTGAGTTGATCGTGGCACTGGGCGGCGGCATGGGATGGCTGATTCTGCCTTGGGTAACCAGGCCGACGGATTTCTGGGTGGCTGAAGCTTATCCTTTCCTGGCTGCTTATACCAATCCTCACTTTCCTCTTGCCATTGCTCTCTTGGTCGCGATGATTGTGCTCTGGAAACGGCAACAAGTGAAGTGGGGTTTTGCCGCTTATTTGCTTTTGGGACTGGTGTTGTCGCTTATCCAACCGTTTGGTGTGGTCATCATCGGTGTGGTATTGGGGGTGGATTGGTTATTCCAGGTGGCGGCAACACGCAAGTCGGCTTTGCCCCGATTGTTAAATCTGTTTTCTTTTGCCATAGGTGGGTTGCCTTATTCCATCTGGCTTCTGGCTGTGGTGCAGCACGACCCCATACTGGCAAAGTGGAATTTGCAAAATATCACTCCTTCCCCGACGGTCATTGACCTGGTACTTTCGTTTTCTCCGGGGTTGCTAATTGTCATTGCCGGGGCGATTTATGCCCTGCGAAAGAGATTCGAGGTTGACAGGTTGTTGGTGCTCTGGATGACAGCCACGCTGGGGTTGAGCTTTATCCCATTCAGTTTGCAAAGACGGTTTTTGCTTTCTGCATCTATCCCGGTCAGTATGCTGGCGATTTCATTCATCTTTGCAATACTGCCTGAATATCCAAAATTGGGTTCTGCCCTCAAAAAAATCTATCTTCCGCTTTCATTCATCACGCCGGTTCTGGTGCTGATCATTGGTGTGACGGGAATAACTTCTCGTAACCCGTATATCTTCATCCCTGATTACACAGATTTTTACAACGGTGCAGAATGGCTTCAGTCTCATGCGGGTAAGGATGCTGTTGTCTTCGCGGATCCGCAAACGAGCTTATATTTGCCCGCCCAGGCAGGAACACGCGTGGTATACGGACATCCATTCGAAACGCCCGATGCGAAAATCCGTAAAGATCAGGCAGATCAATGTTTTAGTCATGGAAATCTGCAAACCTGCCATCAGGTACTCGATACTGAAAACGTGGATTACATATGGGTAAATTCATCTGATGCGGTAGATTTGCAGGGTGGTTTTTCTATGTATTCCATCGTTTATTCATCAAAGACGGTGACCATCTATGCAGTGGATTAAAAAACTCCCGACCTGGCTGCTGATTGCCATCCCTCCCATGCTTATGATTCTGCCGACTTTGGGCAGTTTTCATTACGCCAGCGGTACGGAGTTCAGCGACGTGGAGATCACGCATTACCCCAATCTGCTGTTGATTCAACAAAGCCTGGCGCATGGCGTGGTGCCGCTCTGGAATCCGTACATTCTGGGAGGATACCCCTTTGATGCTGATCCGCTTTCCGGGTTGTGGTATCCGCCCGGCTGGTTGGCTCTGTTAATGCCATTGAAATTCGGCATCAATCTGGTGGTGATGCTGCACATCATCGCCGGGGGAGTGGGGATGTACTTTTTGCTTCAACGGCTGGGCGTTTCCAAAATACCGGCGTTGACTGTGGGGTTGATGTTTTCGATATTGCCAAAGGTCTATGCCCATTTTGGCGCTGGGCATATTACCTATCTGTTTGCTTTTTCCCTGACAACCTGGTTATGTTTCGCCGGGTTGGGGAAGGGCAGAACCAGTTGGATCTGGCAGGCGTTGTTGATATCCGGCATGGTATTGGCGGATGTTCGCTGGCTGCCTTTTGGATTGTTGTGCTGGCTTGCCGCTGTGTTCAGCCGGCAGCAGTCCGAAAATGACAAGCATGCAGGGCAATATGCGCTGAATGCTGCTGCGTGGTTGGGAGTGGCGGCGATCATTTGTGCCGGGGCGCTGACGGCGCTCTTCCAATTCACCGGATATACCACCCGTTCTGCACTCACCGAACAGGATGCTTCTGCCCTCGCATTACCAATTGTGCGCCTGGTAACGATTTTCTTTCCTTCATTAGGGGTGACACCGGAATGGATGGTTTATGCTGGGCTGGGGATCCCTCTCCTGGCATTCATTGGCATCTGCTCTATGAAGGTCAGACGGACACTTCCGTGGCTATTATTGCTGCTGATCAGCATCATCTTCTCGCTGGGTAATCAGGTGCCCGGATTTAATCTTTTGGCAAGCATCCCAGGGTTGAACCTGCTTCGTGTACCTACCCGCGCGATGTTTGCTGCGTGTCTGGCGCTGCTGGTGCTGGCTGGTTTTGGCCTAGAAGTGTTTCGCAGCAGCATCCGCAGCAAAGGCTGGATCTTGTGGGCGACCGGATTTCTCCTGGTCGGCTCAGCACGACTGGCATGGTTATCCATCCGGTCGGATTTTCCCGGTGGAATTTTGTGGATCATAACGCCAATCATCATTCTGGTCATGCTGGTTTTGTTCAATTTGCGATTTTTAAACCGCATATCATATGAGTTTATGGCGTTTACACTGACGCTATTTTTGTTATTGGATTTTGGTCTGGTGTCCAGATCCAGTTTTACCACTCAGGGGAATGCTGATGATATCCCGAGACAGGTGCTGGACCAATTACCTGCCTATCCGACTGCCAGGATTTATTCGCCCGACTATGCCATTGGGCAGAGTGCCGGCATGGATAATCGCCTGGCTTTCGCCCAGGGCGTGCATCCGATGCAGTTGGGAGCATACGTGAATTTGCTTGCCGAAGCAAGCGGCGTGGCTGTTCGTGGGTATAGTGTGGTGCAGCCTCCCTTGGCAACCGGAAACCCGGCTGAGGATAACAAATCCGCAATACCAGACCCCGAGAAGCTTGCCCGGCTAAACGTCAGCCATGTCCTTGCCAGGAATCCGATCTCCAGGGAGAATTTAACTGACATCTACCATGATGGCAACCTTTGGGTTTATCAGAACGCATCGTATACAGGTTTCCCAGTGCTGATGGATGAGACGGGGAACCATTCGTTGGTGGATTTATCACTGGCAACGCCCAACCGCATGCAGTTCCACTTCCGGGGAGAAGGCAGGTTTGTAACCGCTGATGTCAACTATCCGGGCTGGCGGGCTGCACTGGATGGAAAATACGTTGCCATCCATACCGTGGACGGCGTTTTCCGGGAGGTGGATATCCCGCAAGGGGAGCATACCTTGATCTTTGCTTACCATCCGTGGCTAACCTATCTGGGGTGGCTGCTGGGGGCGATCTGTGCACTTATTTTGATTACCAGCCTGCGGGAAAAATCGAATGCGGAATAAGATCGATACGCCTTTGGTCATCTGGATGATAGTTTTAATCCTGCTCAGCAGCCTGCCCGTGCTGATGGGCTTTGCTGCCCAGAATGATCAGTGGCGCTTCAGCGGTTTCGTGATGAATTTGGATGACGGCAACAGTTATATTGCCAAAATGATGCAGGGATACCAGGGAGCCTGGTTGTATCAAGCCCCATACTCCCTGGAACCGCAAAACGGATTACTGGTCTTTTTGCCTTATATCCTTTTGGGAAAGCTGGCTGCTCCGCCTGCATTACATACCCAGATGGTAGTGCTGTTCCATCTGTACAGGGTATTCGGGATTATCGTCCTGGTGGCAGGGATCGATCGTTTTCTGCAATTGTTCCCATTGAAGAGAGGCTATCGTTACCTGGCGATTATTCTTTCCACTGCGGGGGGAGGACTGGGTTGGCTGATTCTTTTGTTCCGGCAAAGCAGCCTGGCGGGATGGCTACCGTTGGAGTTCATCTCTCCCGAGGGGTTTGGTTTCATCAGTGCGTATACCATTCCGCATCTGGCGCTTGCCCGGGGACTGCTCTTCGGCGCGCTGGCTTTGTTTGTGGAAGGGATACCTGTCTGGGAAGCAAGCGGTAAAATCCCGCGGAAATGGCTTGTGGTTAGCTTAGCTTTGCTGGTAACCGGTTTTTTGCAGCCGATGAACTGTGTGATTGCCTGTCTGTGGATGGGGGTGATCCCGCTGGTTTCCTTCATCCGAAACCGTCGTTTTTCCCCGGCTGCTTTGAAAGTAGGATGGATTTTTTTGCCTGCTGTTGCCTGGATTGCTTACATACTCATTATGAGCCAGGTGGATCCATTTCTACAGGAATGGAACAAGCAGAACATCGTTGATTCGCCACCCTGGCAGGTATACCTGTTGTCATATGGGCTTTTTTACCTGTGGATCATCGTTAATTTCCGTAAACTGCGCGTAGCCATAAAATCTGTTCAGGATTGGTTTTGCATTCTGTGGATGGTCAGCGTGCCCTTCCTGGTCTATTTTCCGGTGAACATTCAGCGACGACTGTCGGAAGGGATCTGGGTGGTTATCATCCTGCTTTTGCTGCGGATCATTCAGGAATACAGACTGCCGCTGCAAAAGATTGCCGTGGCTGCTTTGGTACTGATCACCATTCCATCTACCATAATGTTGATCTGGATGGGAGTCAGGGCTGCTTCATCACTTTCCTCGCCCGTATTCGTTCGACAGGACGTGGTCGATCTTTATCTCCGCGCCGGCGATATGAGCGAGGGTGGAAATTTTCTGACTTCATTTCGTAATGGCAACGAAATAACCGCCTGGGCACCCGTCAGAGTAACACTGGGACATGGACCGGAGACGATCCATTACTCGAAATTCAAAAACATGTACGATGCATACATCAACGGATCTGCAGACCAGTCCATGCGTTATTCCTGGCTGGAGCAGTATGGTGTTCGTTATGCCATTGTGGATCTATCACAAATCCATCCATTGCTGGATGAAGCCAGATATGGCAAACAGGTATACTTAAATGGCAATTTGGCAATTATGGAGACGGTCCCGTGAAGTTGGTTGCAATTCGGAATTGGATATCACGCTATTCCGCCTTCCTATGGCAGGTTCCTGGTCCCTTGCTGCTGATCGGTAAACTGCTTATCCGCGGAGAAGTGATCTATTGGGGAACCGCCTACATGCAGTTCCTGTCCTGGCGGTTTTCTGCCTGGCAAATGCTGACCCGGGGTATATTTCCCCTCTGGAATGCTCAAAGCGGGATGGGCGCACCTTTGCTGGCGAATTACCAGAGTGCGTTCTTTTATCCGCCTATTATATTGATTTGGCTGGGAGCAGCAATCAACGGAATAGTAGGGATCGCACGCGCGCAAACGGTTCTGGTAATGCTGCATCTTATTTGGGGCGGACTGGGCATGGTTTTGTTGACCCGCACTTTGGGTCTTAGTAAAACTGCCCAGATCATCAGTGGCATGGCATTCAGCCTGGGCAGTTATTCGGTCGCCCGTGCCAGCTTTCTCAGCATGAACGCCGCCATTGCCTGGATTCCCTGGCTAATGTGGTCCAGTTACCGGATGGCTTGTGTTGAAAACTTTCGCATTTGTCTGAAATATGCCTTTTTGCATACAGTGTTTTTATCCATGCAATTGCTGGCAGGACATGCACAGTTGACCTGGTACACGCAATTACTGGTAGTTGCATGGTACCTGCTATGGAACTGGAGATCGAAAATCAGACAGGTGATTCAAAAGGTCAGTGTGATGGGCGCGTCCGTCTTCCTGGCTCTGGGGCTTACCGCCGTACAATTGCTGCCCACCGCGGAGTATCTGCTGCAATCACAACGTTCCGATGCAGTCGTTTATGATTACGCGGTCAATTATTCCTTCTGGGGATGGCGAATTTTGTCCCTGTTCTCGCCAAATCTCTTTGGCAACCCCGGTCACGGTATATATTGGGTTACCGCAGATAATTACTGGGAAGATGCAGTCTATTTTGGCTTTATTCCGGTCATACTGGCAATCATCATCTTTTTACGATCTATTTTCTCCGGCAAAAATTCCGCGTCACATGCCAGAAAGATCATTCTCTTTTTCGGAATTGTCTCCATAACCGGACTGGTACTGGCACTGGGAAAGAACACTCCCGTGTTTCCATTTCTTTACCGCTACATTCCGACCTTCAACCTGTTTCAGGCACCCACACGGTTCAATGTCTTATTGATGATTTCAGGAGCAGTGCTGGCTGGTCTTGGTTTCGACAACTGGAAAAAACCTGCCGGACGCCGTTTGTATTGGTCCAGATTAGGGACAATGGCCGGGGTGGGCGCAGTCATCACTTCGGTGGCAGCCAAAGCTGCCCTTGCAGATGCCATCCAGGCTACCTATCTGCAGGGAGCACTGGAGGCAAGTGTTCTTTTCCTTATTGCCGGAATTCTCAACTTGACCTTTGCAGAAAGCACCAGGGGGAATCGAATCTGGCAGGCAGCGGTCATTGCGGCAGTGTTGGCGGACTTGGTTTATGCCGGGTGGTTCAGTAATCCGGGGCTGAAGCTCGAAGCAAATATCCTCGCGCAGCAGGAAAAATGGTATTCCCAGGGTGACAGTCGGGTTTGGCTTCCACCTGCGGATGAAGCCATCCTCAGGTTCGATAAATATTTCCGTTTCGATGCGTTTGCATTACCGGGCGAGGGTCCCGACCTGCAGGAAATCTATCTGCCCAATACCAACCTGCTCTTCAATAAATTTGCGGTGAACAACTACGACCCTTTCATCCTTGGCAGGTTCGATACATGGCAGTCAGAGGTGCTGAATACCCTCACCGAGCAGGATACAGCAGCACTGGCATACCTGAATATCGGCATGGTGCACCGGGTTCCTGCTGACCTGCACAAGATCTACCATTTTACGGTGGAGAATGCCCAGCGTTATTGGTTTTATAGCTGCGCTGAAACAGTTGGTTCACCTGCTGAAGCTCTCCAGAAGACCAACCAGAAGATCACTCATTTCCAGACCGGGCAACCGGTATATCTGGAAAGCGACGGTCTCGATGTGTCGGTTACCTGCTCCCCGTCGGCGGATGCACAATCGGTATTACGGGTGATCACCGACAGGGCGGATTACCAGAAACTGTCGGTCGAAACAAATGCGCCGGTATGGCTGGTGCAAATGGATACCTGGTATCCGGGATGGCAGGCAAGTGTGGATGGGGTACTTGTGCCCATCCTGAGGGCGGATTATCTATTTAGGGGGGTATTTGTACCGGCGGGAGATCATACCATCGAGTTTATTTATCGACCAAAATCATTTATGATTGGCTTGATCATTTCAGGAATTGCCCTGGTTGGTCTTGCAGCAATGGTTTTCATTTATCGCCGTTGGAGAAAAGCATGATGAACGAAAAACAAAGTTCACTTCAACAATTTCATCAGCAATTGCAGGAAAATATTTCGCATGTCATTCTGGGTAAAGACCAGGTGATACAACTTATCTCGATTGGTTTGCTTGCCCAGGGGCACATCCTGATCGAAGATGTGCCGGGGGTGGGAAAGACAATCCTCGCGCGTAGTTTGGCGAAAATCCTGGGGTGCAGCTTCAAGAGAATACAATTCACCCCGGATATGCTGCCTTCGGATATCGTAGGGGTATCGATCTATAACCAGAAGGAACAGGCTTTCGAATTCCGCCCCGGACCAATCTTGACACAAATTCTGTTGGCGGATGAGATCAACCGCGCCACCCCCAAAACGCAATCTGCACTTCTTGAAGCCATGGAAGAAAAGCAAATTACAGTGGATGGCGTAAGCCACGCATTGCCGCAGCCTTTTATGGTCATGGCGACGCAGAACCCGATCGAATACGAAGGCACCTTTCCTTTGCCGGAAGCCCAGTTGGACCGGTTCTTACTCAAAGTGCAATTGGGATATCCCAGCAGTGCAGATGAAATCAGAATCATGGAATCACAGCAATTTCATCATCCCATTGTCGATCTGGTGACAATTGTCTCCCTGGAAAACCTGCTGGCAGCACAGGAGGAAGTGAAAGAGGTGTTCGTATCCGATGCGATCAAGAAGTATATTGCCGATCTGATCCAGATTACCCGCAGCCACGAAGATATATACCTGGGTGCCAGCCCGCGGGGCAGCCTGGGGTTATATCGTACTGCTCAAGCGCGGGCTGCAATACTTGGCAGAGACTTTGTGTTGCCAGAGGATATTCGCGCCTTGTTTGTGCCGGTGCTCAGCCACAGGATCATTGTCAGCCCCAAGGGCAGAATTGCTCATTTAACCGCGGAACAGATCCTGCTTGAAATTGCTTCATCCACCCCCGTACCGGGAGACGTATCCTTCAATAGATAGATATGAAGATCGGGCGATCTTTCTGGACCGTTTTAGCAGTTGTAATTATTACCACCACCGCATCCATCCTTATCGAAGAATTACTGGTATTTCGGTTGATGGTGCTTTGGGTGGGGATATTTGTCTTTGCCTATATTTGGACGTACCTCTCCCTGCATGGAATTAGTCTCTCTCGATATTCCCGAGATGACCGCATCGAGGCGGGCGGCTACTTGCGTGAAGTGTACGAGATCCAAAACAATTCATGGCTGTGGAAGGTCTGGCTGGAAGTGCTGGATAAATCGGCCATCCCATTTTCGGCGAATTCCAGAATCCTTACCCGAATTGGTCGGGGGGAGAAGCGCAGTTTTATTTCATATACCCAGGTCTACAAGCGCGGATATTATCAACTTGGTCCAACGGTGATTCGATCAGGTGATTTATTGGGCATTTTCCGGCGGGAGATGGAGATTGAGTCGAAACAAAGCATTTTGGTCACACCGCTTATTTTGGAAATCGATCGTCTGGATGAGCCTGCCGGTTTCCTACCCGGCGGGAAACCTTATTCACAGAAAACCAATGAAATCACCCCCTTTGCAGCAGGAATTGATGAATATCATCCCGGAGATCCGTTGAATAAAATACACTGGCTTTCCACAGCCCGTATGAACAAAATCATGGTTAAGGAATTTGATTACGATCCGCTGGCAAACGTCTTTATCGTGTTGGACCTGGCTGCCAGTGTGCAGTGGGACGCAGTGCGGGAGATTGTCCCTAAAAAATACTGGATGATGGACTTCCGAACTCAAAAAGAGATCATTCCGTCTTCGATGGACTATTTATGTGCAATCGGCGCATCCCTGTGCAATTATTATATTCATCGCCAATATGGAGTCGGCATAATCGCCCGCGATCAGGGTTGGCAGCTGTTGGCGGCGGAACACGGTGAACGCCAATTGATCAAGGTGTTGGAAGCGCTTGCACTGGCAGAAGGCACGGGTGAGCTTAGTCTGGATACGGTGGTGAGGCTTCAGGTGCATTCCTTGCCGAGGGGATCATTTATCTGGCTGGTGACACCCCTCTTCACTGAAGAGGTTCTGACCGCAGCTGAAGTCATCCGCATGCGGGGGATGCAGGTCAGGATTGCGGCATTGGATGGTTTATCTTTCGGGTTGGAAGAGGTACGCAATACCGTGTTTCTGCCATCCGAGGCGGATCCTCATATTCGGCGCATTCCAATGGCAAAAAATGTCCAGGAAATAACGCAATGCCTTATCGCTGGGCAAGAAGCTGTGCCATCTTCCGGGTCCTTTTTTCAAGCGGCTAAATGATGTTAAAAAACAACATTCGGATACAATTAATATATAAACCGCGCTTGATGATTTCGTATATCCGGGATTTATGCTTCCTTATGGTATAATCCGGCGAGAATTGCAGCATTACATCAAGCATAAACTGAGGAGTAACCTTTGGCATTTAATCCCCTCAATTGGTTTTTGGGGTTTTTCTCTCTCGACATTGGCATTGACCTGGGGACGGCTAACACCCTGGTCAATGTAAGAGGTAAGGGCATTGTTGTCAATGAACCTTCCTGGGTAGCAATCGAAAAACGTACACGCAAACCCCAACGCGTAGGTCTGCAAGCAAAGGAAATGGTTGGTCGTACCCCGCAAAATGTGGTAGCGATTCGTCCTATGCGTGACGGCGTCATTTCCGAGTTTGAAATTACCCAGGCAATGCTGGAATATTTCATTTACAAAGCTCACCAACAGAGCATCGTTCCCCTGCCCAAACCCAGAGTAGTAGTCGGTATCCCTTCCGGTGCCACCGAAGTTGAAAAACGTGCTGTGTACGACGCGGCAATGGCTGCTGGGGCGCGTGAAGTTTATTTGATAGAAGAACCATCCGCCGCCGCTCTAGGCGCCGGATTACCGGTTTTGGAAATTCGCGGCTCGATGATCGTCGATATTGGCGGTGGAACTACCGAGGTCGCGGTAATCTCGATGGGAGGTGTGGTCGTATCCCGATCATTGCGTGTTGCCGGCGATGAAATGGATCAGGACATCATCGCCTATCTGAGAAATAAGTACAACCTGCTCATTGGTGAATTGATGGCTGAACAGGTGAAAATCGCCATCGGCTCCGCTTACCCACTGCAAACTGAAAAGACGATGACCATCCGCGGCAGGAACTTGGTAACCGGACTTCCGGAATCACTTGAGATTTCCTCCGTTGAGATTCGTGAGGCGCTTTCCAATTCGGTAAAAGTGATTATCGATACCATAAAAGATGCGCTCGATGAGGTTCCACCGGAAATCGTATCCGATCTATTGGAAACAGGCGTCTGCCTGGCTGGCGGCGGCGCATTGGTTCAAGGGCTTGCGGAGCGGTTAAGTGATGAACTGCGTCTGCGAGTGTGGATCGCGGAAGATCCGCTTACCTGCGTAGCGCGTGGGGCAGGCATGGTCCTCGAGAACCTGGAGGAATACAGTCGTTTCCTGGTTCCCGTGGAAAGATCGGCAGCAAGGCGATAGGTTATTCGATTCACTATTGAATTGCGTGTGCTATGAAAAGCTTTTTTCCCCGTTATGCCGGAACCGGCATCCTGATATTAATTATTTCGGGTATTTTGCTGCTGGCATTAAGTGGATATATCAATCCGATTGTTAATCAATCCATGCAGCCATTTGTGGATATTCAAACATGGATATCCACCCGGTTTACTGCAATCACGGATTTTCTAACGGTGCCCCGCGATGTTGCCAGCCTGCGCCAGCGCAACCTGGAACAGGAAGCGGAGATTTCCCAACTCCAAACCGAGATCATCCAGTTGCAGCAACAGATCAATGAGACAAAGGTTCTCTATGCCCTGTTGGATTTTGCCCGGGAAAACCCGGAAAATCAGTATATCGCTTGCAGTGTCATTGGGCGTGATCCCAGCCCATTCCTGCGCTACATAATAATCAATCATGGCTCAGATGAGGGCATTCGTCGTGGAATGCCTGTTGTCACCCAGAACGGTCTGGTTGGCACCATTGATGCTGTAACAGCCGGGGCGGCGAGAGTGCTTTTAATCAACGACCCGGGGTCTGTGGTAAATGTAATCTTGGAAACAACCAAGACCGAAGTGACCATGGCGGGCTCGGTGACTGGCGATATCGATATTTCGTTTATTCCACAGGATTTGCAAGTTGCCCCGGGTGAAGTGGTGCTTACCTCCGGCTTGGGCGGAAAATATCCCGGCAATATTATGGTCGGTCAAATTACCAGTGTTCAGCAGGAAAACAACGCCCTTTTCCAGAACGCTACCGTTCAACCAGTGGTTGATTTTACCAATCTCAGTGTGGTTCTGGTGATTACCAACTTTAGACCATTGGATATTACTCCGTTGATCCCTACTTCCAGCCCATAAATCGTGATTACGTTACTCGGTATCCCGGTGTTGGCGTTAATTGTTATATTACAGTCCGCTGTTATCAGCAGGTTGAATGTATCCTATGGAACTGCCGATCTGGTATTATTGGTATTGATTGCCTGGGCTTTACAAGCTCCCAACAAGAAGGTCCTCTGGTGGGCTCTAACAGGCGGGATACTGGTAAGTTTGATCACGGCGACGCCATTTATCGCGATTATTTCAGGGTATGTGCTGGTTACTTATTTAGCTTCGAGTTTAAAACGCAGATTGTGGAATATACCCATTCTGACAATGGTGTTGGCAAGTTTTATTGGTACGATTATCACATTGTTCATCGACTATCTATCGATCAACGTTCTGATGACCAGTCTGCCCTTCTTTGAAAGCTTCGTGAAAGTAGTATTGCCAAGTTGCGCATTAAACATGTTCATTGGAATCCCAATCTTCCTGATCACTAAAGATATTGTGGATTCTTTGTACCCAGTAGAGACAATATGAAACAAACGCTAAATGAAAACAAAATTCTGGAAAAATGGCGGGTCATTACTTTTTACCTGGTGATCGCGCTGGTATTGGGCTTCTATGTAGTACGCCTGTTCAGCCTGCAGGTTGTTCAGGGGGCAGATTATTTACAAAAGGCGGAAAACAACAGCACTTCGCGTATTACGGTACCCTCCACACGTGGAATGATTTATGATCGCAACGGTTTTATCCTTGCCCGCAATATTGCTTCGTATAACGTGGTAATCACTCCCGCTTATCTGCCTGCAGACGATGGCGCGGTACAGGATATTTATCGCCAATTAAGCGAACTGGTCGATGTACCGGTGAGCAATGGCGAAATCAATGATGAAACCGTTCGTTTATTCACTCCATGTGAAACCGATCTTGGCATAGAACAAATTGTGTTGATCGGTGATTCAAACTGGCCTTACAACCCTGTTCGCATCAAATGTAACGTGGATGAGACTACAGCGCTTATTGTGGAAGGGCACAAGTCGGACTGGCCCGGCGTAGAGATCGAGCTCGAGCCAATTCGTGATTATCCCACCGGTGCATTAACCTCCGATGTAGTGGGTTTCCTGGGACCCATTCCGGCAGCATTTGAACAGGAGTATCGTGATAAAGGCTTCCTGCCGGGCAGGGATAAGGTCGGTTATGCCGGCGTGGAAGCGTACATGCAGGATGTTCTGGCTGGGAAAAATGGCGAACGTGTGGTTGAAGTGGATGTAGCCGGTCAGGAAATGCGTAACATTGAAGAGCCGATTGAACCTGAACCGGGTGTCAGCCTGCGGCTGACAATTGATACACGATTGCAGTTGGTCGCGGAAACGGCACTAACCCAGACAATCAATTTCTGGAATACCTATCTGAACGAAATTCGGTCTCAAAACGGGGTGGTAATTGCCATGAACCCCAAGACCGGTGAAATTCTGGCGATGGTAAACTACCCCACCTATGAAAACAACCGGATGGCGCGCGTTATTCCCAGTGATTACTATGAACAAATCGTCAACCAGCCGTTTAGACCACTATTCAACCATGCCATATCCGCAGAGCACCCGCCGGGATCGGTGTACAAGATGGCGGCAGCCATCGGTGCGCTGAATGAAGGTGTGGTTACCCCTGAGCAGCAGGTTGATTGCCAGGGAAAAATTTCCATTTTGGAGAAGTATTATCCCAACGACCCCGGTAATTTGCGCGAGTATGTTTGTTACAACGCAGCCGGGCATGGCATGGTAGATTTTATCCGGGGGGTGTCGCAATCCTGCGACGTTTATTTTTACAAAATTGGCGGCGGATATCAAGACCAGGTACCTGAAGGATTGGGAATCTATCGAATGGCTGAATATGCCCGTGCATTGGGATACGGTCAAACGTTAGGCATCGAACTTCCCGGTGAAGAAAATGGATTGGTGCCAGATCCTGCCTGGAAACGCCTGAATCTGGGCGAGAACTGGTCTACCGGTGATACTTATATCGCCACCATGGGGCAGGGTTATGTGCTGGCTACACCATTGCAGGTTTTGGAAGCATTCGCCACATTGGCGAACGATGGGAAAATGATGAAACCTACGATCATTCGGGAGTATCTGGATGATGAAGGGAATGTCACTAAGCCATTTGAACCGGTGATGATCCATGATATTACCAAAGATCCGGTAATCACCGTATATGAGGATAATATCCCGACCACGGAGAAAAAGGTGGTTGAACCCTGGGTGATTGCCAAGGCCAAGGAGGGCATGCGTGAGGTGGTGCTTTCGGGTACCATGGCAAAGGAAATGGCTGACTGGCAGCCCAACCCCACCGCAGGCAAAACGGGTACTGCTGAGTACTGTGATGATGTTGCCCGTGCAAAGGATCTTTGCAAGCCGGGGAACTGGCCAACTCATGCCTGGTACGCTGGTTATGCCCCGTACGACGATCCACAGATCGTTGTGGTGGCGTTTGTATACAATGGCGGTGAGGGCGCCAGCGTTGCCGGACCTATTGTCAAAGAAGTATTGAAGGCATGGTATGAATTTCAGGCCATGGATAATGCCGTTGAAGCCCCGTAACATTGAGGAGATATGAGCAATAAGATACAGGTAAAAGGGATATCCGACAAGCTTTACTTTCAACTTGGCTCGGATGGCTGGCAGGCAGATCGCGATGCTTTTCTTGAGTATGTTGCTGCCAATGCCAGCTTTTTGAGCGGTGCAAAAATTATCCTCGGGTTGCGGGATCACACATTGAAGTCGACTGATTTGTTCGAATTGAAGGATAAACTATCTGATTATGCCATTCTCCTGACGGATGTCGAGACGGATGATGCTTCCACACAGGAAGCCGCCCGATTGCTGGGGATACATGTCAATTCAGTGCAGAATCCACAGTCTACCGGCTCCCCCAAAGTCGGATCATCCCAGACTGCCGGTTTTACCGCCGTGTTTATCCAAAAGCCTGTTCGCAGTGGGCAGATTCTGCAATACAACAGTCATGTCACGATTATCGGCGATATTCACCCAGGTGCATGTGTATCTGCCGAGGGCAGTATTTTGGTTTGGGGAAAAATAAAGGGTGAAGTACATGCAGGGATTCGTGGCGATCAAAATGCGTTTATTGCCGCGTTCGAGTTGACACCCATGAAGCTTTCGATTGCCGGTGTTGTTTTGGAAAATGATAAGAGAAAAAAAGATAAATATCCAGAAATTGCACTGATTGTGGGAAATTCAATTAAAATTGACAGCTGGAAAACCAAATAGAAGAGGATTACATGGCGGCAAAAGTAGTGACAGTGACATCAGGAAAAGGGGGTGTGGGCAAAACTACCACCTCAGCCAATATTGGAGTAGCCCTTGCGAGTCTGGGATATAAGGTCGTTTGCATTGATGCTGATATCGGATTGCGGAATCTGGATGTAGTCATGGGGTTGGAGAATCGCATCGTTTACGACATTGTGGATGTGATTGAAGGAAGATGCCGGGTGAAACAGGCAATGATTCGCGATAAGAAATACCCGGAGCTTTACCTGATTCCGGCTGCTCAAACCAGGGACAAAAATGCTTTATCCCCGAGCGATATGGTACGTTTATGTGATGAGATCCGCCCCGAGATGGACTGGATCATTATCGATTCTCCGGCGGGAATTGAGCGCGGCTTTAAAAATGCCATAGCCCCGGCAGATTATATTCTGGTTGTGACCAATCCAGAGGTTTCTGCTGTGCGGGATGCAGACCGTATCATCGGCATTATTGAAGCTGAACAGAAAGGCCCATCGCATTTGATTATTAATCGTGTAAATCCAAATCTGGTGAAACGCGGGGATATGCTGAGTGCGGACGACATTATTGAGCTGCTTGCCATCGAGTTGATCGGCATCGTGCCGGAGGATGAGGCGGTCGTCATTGCCACCAACCGCGGACAACCCGTTGCATCTGATCCCAAAAACAAAGCTGGCATGGCGTTCACGAATATTGCACGCCGGTTGAACGGTGAAGCTGTTCCATTACTTAACCTGGATGGGAAAGAAAGTTTGATCGGCAAAATGATCAGCATGATGAAGGCTGGAGGAAAATAGCATGTCTTCCATTCTCGACAAGATGTTCCAGCGGGATACCAGCGCAAGTACAGCCAAAGAACGGTTGCAACTTGTTCTGGTTCACGATCGGACAAATCTGCCAGCCGGGCAGATGGAAAACCTAAAGAATGAAATCATTCAGGTGATCTCACGTTATCTGGAAATCGATCGCCAGAATGCTGAAATCGAAATGGAACAGTCAGGACGGGAACAAAGACTGGTAATGAACATTCCTTTGCACCAACGCAGAAAATGATTCGAAAGGTTGTTTGTGATTAAGAAAGAAATTTGGCGCCATTTTGATTTTTGGCTGTTTGGTGCTGTCATCATCCTGATCATTTTCGGAATTGCCATGATCCGTTCAGCGATTGCCGGCAATCAAGAACTGGAAACTTACGTTACCCGGCAGATTATTTTCGCCGTTTTGGGTTTGGTGGTTATGATCGGCATTGCTGTGGTGGATTACCATTACTGGTCATCCATTACGCGGGTCATGTACATCGGAACGTTTCTGTTGTTGGTGTTTGTTTTTATCACTTCGAAGGCTACCTTTGGCGCAGCGCGCTGGATCGAAACCGGCCTAGTAAACATCCAACCGTCGGAATTGGCGAAAGTTGTCCTGATCCTGGTTTTAGCGGATTATTTTGCCCGAACGCAGAACAACCCCCGCGATCTCAAATGGATAGCAAATAGTTTGTTGATTGTAGGCGGATTTGTGATTTGGATCATTCTTCAACCGAACCTCAGCACGACGATCGTATTGGTGGTCATCTGGTTTATCATGGTTTGGACTGCCGGTTTGCCGGCAAAGTATATTTTTTACTTCATACTCATCGGTTTCATCGGCGGCATTGCCGCTTTCCCATTGTTGGAGCCTTATCAGCAACAACGTATTCTCACCTTTCTCATTCCGGACCCCAATGCAACTTATGGGAATGCGTATAATGTAGAACAGGCATTGATCAGTATTGGCTCCGGTGGTTTACTGGGTCAGGGCTATGGACATGGGACCCAGGTGCAATTACGATTTTTGAAGGTGCGCCATACTGATTTCATTTTTTCCGCCATGGCTGAAGAATTTGGTTTCATCGGTACAGTTCTGATAATCGCCCTGCTGGTGTTTGTCATCATCCGCTGCCTGCGGGCTGGCAATCTGGCACATGATACCTTTGGCGCACTCATCGCTTACAGTTTTGGCATGCTTATGTTCTTCCAGGCTGCGGTGAATATAGGTGTGAACATGAAAGTGATCCCCGTCACCGGGCTGACGTTGCCATTTATCAGTTATGGAGGCAGTTCTCTCCTTTCCCTGCTACTGGGTATTGGATTGGTGGAGAGTGTAGCCCTGCGCCAGAAACCTCTTGAGTTCTAAGGAGCTATTCATCATGTCTACTCAACCATTTCGGGTACGTTTTGCCCCCTCTCCCACCGGACATTTGCATCTGGGCAGTGCCCGGACAGCCCTGTACGACTTTCTGATTGCGCAGAAGACTGGCGGACAATTTATTCTACGAATAGAGGATACCGATAAACGTCGATACGTGGAAGGCGCGGAACAGGAATTCTTTGATTGCTTGAAATGGTTGGGAATCGAATGGGATGAAGGACCGGATGTTGGTGGTCCGTATGGTCCCTACCGTCAATCTGAGCGCAAGGAAATCTATCAGAAATATGCCGAAGAACTGATTGAAAAAGGTCATGCGTACTATTGTTTTTGCTCTCCTGAAAGGCTGGAAAGTGTCAGGAAGGAACAGCAGTCTCGCAAGGAGACCATGCACTATGATGGGCACTGTCGAAATATTCCACTGGCAGAAGCAAAAGAGCGGGTAAGTGCGGGCGAAAAGCACGTGGTTCGATTCAAAACGCCCAAGGAAGGCAGTACCACCGTAACAGATCTGCTGCGGGGTGATATTACCATTGAAAATAGATACCTCGATGACTACATCCTGGTGAAATCGGATGGCTGGGCGCTTTATCACCTGGCTGCGGCAGTGGATGACCACCTGATGAAGATCACGCACGTGATCCGCAGCTCTGAGTGGCTGCCCACCTTCCCGCTGCACGGGCTCATCCATCGCGCGTTTGGCTGGGAAGAGCCGGTATGGGTGCATCTTTCGGTCTTTTTGAAACCCAGCGGTAAAGGCAAAATGAGCAAACGCGAAGCGGCAGATGTGATGAAGGATGGTCATTCCATTTTCATCAAAGACCTCGAAGACCTTGGCTACCTGCCGCAGGCTGTGGTTAATTGGATCGCATTAATGGGCTGGAGTTATGATGATCACACCGAATTCTTCACCATGCCTGATCTAATCGAAAAGTTTTCTCTCGAACATCTGAATCCCTCCCCGGCAGCAATTAATTTCCAGAAATTCGATTATTTTAACGGTCTTCATATACGCCAGTTATCTGATGCGGAGATTGCCGAAAAGGTGCTGCCATTTTTGTTGAAAGCAGGTATTCCTGCAGAAGTCAACACACTGGTTAAAATTGCGCCAATTATCCGCGAGCGCCTTTCCACACTGGATGACGCGGTAGGATTATGCGATTTCTTTTTCCAGGAGGTTTTTCCGCTTTTGGATGATCTACTTGGAAAGAATATGAGCAGGGAAGAATCGCTTTCTGTTCTGGAGAAATCTTATGAAATCATCCGTTCCATTACTCCATTGACCCTGGATGCTGCTGAGCCAGCCATGCGCGAGTATGTGGAAGCTTCAGGGTATTCAGCCGGGCAGGTGTTTGGCATATTGCGCGTAGCCATTACGGGAAAGAAAGTCAGCCCTCCACTTTTCGAAAGTATGGAAATCCTTGGGGCGGATGTTGTGGATGAACGATTGAAGTACGCAATTACACTGCTAAAGTAAAAAAATGGCTGGATATCCAGCCATTTTTTTACTAATTTGTGTTGGTTTCACCGTTGGTGGAACTGGCTAACAGGGCATCTGTAAACCTGAAGATCAAGAATGGAACCTTCAGCTTTCCGGAGGCTGTGACCATTGGATAAGTTATATCCACATCATACAGCGCAGTAAACATTTCCTTGGTCACCTCAAGGTACTTCTGCAGATCCGCTTTTTGCGCTATCTGTAAATTTCCATCAAAGCGGTAGGGACCTACCATCACTGTGACCGGCTCCAATTTGCGCATGCCATCTCGTTGGTCATAATCCAGCGGATCGTGTGCGGGCGGCATCAGGTGGAATGCCGTGATCTGCTCCAGCGGGATATGCATTTCATTGAATCCGATAGGTTTTTGTGGGGCTGATTGCTGCACTTGCAGCGCTCTGGCGTTTAAAAGGGTAATATGGTCCGGCGCAGCGTTCGTGCGCAGCCAGGTACTGACCCTGATCACTTCTTTGGTAATTACTTCCCCCCAGCAAAGCAGGTAATTGGTATAAACCATGACCAGGGAAAGCTTTTCGTCATCAGCTAACTTATTATTTTCATTGATTGTAACCGACTCTTCCATAGCCCCTCCTGTATCAATGATAGCATAAGTCTGCAAAAGGAACGACCATTATCTGGAATATCTTTCTTTCACTGCCGGTATGAGGTATTGGGAAAAAGCCCGTGCTTCATCATAATCAGGAGCCCATCCCCAATCCCTGCGGGCAGCCTTGTCGCTTAATTCCGCCGGCCAGGAATCAACTATTGCCTGGCGGTTAAGGTCGGGAGAAAACTCGATTTGCGCATTCGGAAATGCCTGTACGACATAATTATAAAAGTCCTGCGCGGTGGGGCTGAAACTGGTAACGTTGTAAACCAATCGGGAAAGCTGTTGTCGGTCCGCTGCTTCCAACTGGATCAAAGACTTAACAGCATCGGGCATGACCATGAATGGTAGTTTCGTATCCGGGCGGACGAAACACTTATATAATTTCCCCTGTGCGGCATGATGGAGCATCTCGGGTCCATAATCACTGGTGCCGCCGGTAGGAATGGTGACTGCGCTGATCAGACCGGGGAAACGGATACATCGGAAATCAACATAGATGTACCTGTCTCGATCGGCTGAAAGTTGTTTGTAGTAATGCGAGTAATATCTCCCCAGGTGTTCGCAATAAAGTTTATTTACCCCGTACATGGTGGTGGGGAAATCGGATTGGTGTTCCATCACTTTGGAGGCTGAATTCTTAGCAGCCAGGCTGGGGAAGCCATAAGCGGCAATGGAGCTTGGGTAAATGAATTTTACCGGTCGTCCCTGCCATTGCGATTGCTCCACTGCCAGCCGCAGCAGATTCAAAGTTCCTTCGACGTTTATTTTGTGGGCGGTTTCAGGATTGAACTCTGCCTTGGTCGATAAAATGGATGCCAGGTGGTAGATGGTTTTGATTTCGTATTCTCCCACCAATCTGCCCAGCAGCATAAGGTCGAGGATATCTCCTTGGATGAAGGTGCCACAGCAATCGCGCATGAGTTCATCCGGCGGCTGAACATCCAACCCGAGAATGTCAACTGAACCGTTTTTTGAGAGATACTCGACCAGACCATGACCAATTTCTCCGTTAACTCCGGTAATTAAGATCACTTCTTTACGCATGCTGATCTCCTGTCAGTGAATAAAATACCGGGTTCTGTGTATACAGAACCCGGCTTATTTACCTAAAAAACAATAGTCTTCGTGTTTGCTGTAATCAACAAGTACGTAGTTGGCAATTCGGTGAACATACTGTTCATTTTACCCGAAATTTGCAACAAGCATGTCTATCAGACGGTTGCTTTTGCCTGAGACGTCTTGTTCTCCCAAACCACCAGGGCGGAGGCAGCAATGAAAATGGAAGAATATGTTCCTGAGAACAATCCAACCAGTAGGATGATGGCAAATTCGCGCAGGGTCACGCCGCCGAACAGTGCAAGCGCAAGCAGCATGAATTCCACCGTCATCAGTTGGGTGTTGATGGAGCGCTGCAGGGTTTGCACAATGGAGTGATTGACCAGCGTCTCGAAAGGCAGTTTGCGATAGATGTTGGAATTCTCACGGATGCGGTCGAACACCACAATCTTATCCTGCACTGAAAAACCGATTACGGTCAGTAATGCCGTCAAAAAGAGCGAGTCCACCTGCCAGCCCAGGAAATGCCCGCCGATGGCCGACAGACTGATTACAACAGCCACATCGTGAGCCATGGCAATAATGGCGCAAACACCATAACGGAAGGCGTGTGCTATTCCGCGGAAGGCAAAGGCGATGTAGATAACCACGGCAAGAGCGGCAACGGCTACTGCCCCCATCGCTCTGACGGCTACCTCACGACCAACCGTGGGACCGACGCTATCCGCCTGGCGGATTTCGATTTTATCTGAGAATGCCGTCTCCATCTGGTTGATGATACTCTGTCGGGCATCATCTTCAAGATACTCCGAGCGGATGAGCAGGGTATCCGAACCGGTGGATTGCACCTGGACATCGGTGTAACCTGCCTGCGAATAGAGCTCGATAACCTGGGCAGGCGCCGGTGCAGTACCGGATTCGAAAGTGATTTCCAGGTAACTTCCACCGGTGAAATCGATGGACAGCGGTAACCCCCAGATCGCCAGAACAATGAAACCCGGGACGATAATTAACAGCGATATTGCGAAGAAGATGTTTCGTTTTCCAATAATATTCATATTTTCACCCTCTTATAGACCGAACCAGCGGGAATAATTGGTGGGTTTGAACCATTCCAGTACCAGGGTGAGCAGGGTACGGGTTACCAGGTAAGCGCAGAAAAGTGACACACCTACGCCCATGATCAGGGTAACGGCAAAACCCTTGACGATACTGGCGCCAAGCGATGAGCCAAACCAGAATAAAATAACACAAGTGATGATTGTCGCAAAGTTGGAGTCGCGAATGGAAGGCCAGGCGCGGGACCAGCCAAGTTGTACGGCTTGCTTCAAGGTCCTGCCATTAAGCAGCTCTTCCTTGAGGCGTTCGAAGATCAGGATGTTTGAATCCAGTGCGGAACCAATACTCAAGAGTAAACCGGCAATGCCAGGCAGGGTCAGCGTGATTGGGATCAGCTTGTATAGTGCAAATGTGAGTGCTGCGAACACAAGCAGGGAGATATTAGCCACGAGACCCGGCAGACGGTAGTAGATGGCCATGAACAGCATAACAATGATCAAGCCCACGATGCCTGCAATCAGAGATTTATTGAGTGAGTCTTCACCAAGGGTCGGGCCGATGATACGGCTTTCAACCACTTTGAGCGGAACAGGCAGTGAACCATAGCGAAGCTGAATGGCCAACGCATTGGCTGAATCGAGCGTGAAGTTGCCTTCGATCATTCCCGAGCCTTCGGTAATTGCAGAGTTGATCACCGGGGTGGAGATGACGCGTTTATCCAGGACGATCGCCAAGTACTTGCCTACATTGGCGGAAGTGAAGTCTTTGAAAATCTGTGCGCCTTCGGTCTTGAGCGTGAAGTCGACTACATACTTGCCGACCTGGCTGCGGGTTACAGAAACGGATTTCAGATCGGAACCTGTCATCACCGTGTGGTAGACTGTTTCTTCACCATCCGCAACAGTAGCATCCGTGGCCGTAGAATCAGTCGTCGCAGCACCGTTGGCGGTCGTGGCATCCGTTGTTGTGGCATCGGTTGCCTGTCCATAATCCGTTGTGATAATGGTGCCTTCGGCCACTGGCGTGGAGCCCATATCAACGAACTCCAACTGTCCTGTTTGTTTCAGTACAGCCAGAACTTCATCCACGTTCGTCAAACCAGGGAATTCACCAACGATACGGCGGCTGCCTGCAACCTGAAAGACTACTTCGCTGACGCCCAATCCATTACTACGGCTTTCGATAATCTGTTTGGCGTCTTGCAGTGATTGAGCATCGACCTCGGTTTCAGCCGGCAGATCAGCTTCAAGAAGAACCTGAAGCCCGCCGCGCAAATCCAAACCGAGCTGCGTTTCCAGCGATCGTTGGAAGCTGCCAATATGGATCCCCCCGTTTTCAGGCAAGTCGATCCAGACAGCGATTGCGACCAGGAGGATAATTGCAGCCAGAATAATATAATTGCGTCGATTCATGCGTAAAACCTCCGAATTCACACAAATGCCAGCAGGAAGCTGGCGAATGGAAACATTATACCTTTTTTAGGAACAGGTGAGTAGGGTTGGCTTTAGGATTTTAAATGTGCATTTCTGTAACTTACAATGCTGTTAAGAACTTCATGCGGGTTTAATTCGTCGGTATAAATATATAGATCGGCATTCTGGCGGGCGTGCAGCAGCCTGCGCTGCTGTTCGGCATATTCCGCTTCAGACCAGCTGAATTTCTTGCGCGCCATGGTTACCGCATAGGATGCATCCAAAAAAATCAGGATACGCGGATTGGTCAATCTTTTCCACATATCCTGGACGAAGGAGTGTTCCTGTGCAATTGCCCTGGCGGATATTCCCAGCGCATTGAGCAACCCGGACAGGGTGGTTTTTCCCGCCCCGCACGGACCTACTAAACCAATCTGGTAAGTCACGCGGGGCTCCGTTTTCATTGGAATATTGTTGGAACCGGCAGCCTGACCAGCATGCGTCTTACATCGTCGGTGCTTTCTGGCATCACGCGCAGCACCACCACGCTGATATCATCCACAGGGCGGTTGTCATCCAGCCATAGCGCCTGGGCAAGCAGGGCATCTGCAATTGCCTGGGCGGGAGGATTTTGATCTTCCAATAATCCGCCCAGAGCCGTGCAAATATCAATTTTCTCCCCTTTTCGTTCCCCAGCGGTGGTTAACCCGTCGGTGAACATGATGGCGGTCAATCCAACTTGAAAAGGAATTTCAGTAATGGATGGGCGGATGTTTCGGGAAGTGCCAATGGATTGGCTGGAACTGGAAAGGCAGTCGATTTGTTCTTCTTTGCCGATGTAGACCGGGCTGGGGTTGTTGCGGGTGATCACCAGGGTTTTTGTTTGGAAATCGATGGAAAAAATATTTAGTGTGGCGGTTACCTTCCCGTTTTTTTCTGTGAAAAGATAATCCGATGCCGCACGGGCGGCTGCTCCATCCCGCACCCCTTCAGCGAGAAGCGATATCACCTTGCGGACGACCATGTTGGATATTGCCTTGGCGCCCCTGCCGGATGTTTGCCCGTCTGCCAGAACCACCGACAGTCCACCGTTGGGTCTTTCCACCACTTCCAGTGTATCTCCGCTTTCCAGCGAAGCATATTTATTCGTTTTTGCTACTGCAATTTGAATTTCCATAAAAATTATTTTACAACAAAACACCGGTAATCAATATGCCCCAAAATTACTTTGTAAAAATAAATGCATAAAATCATACTTTTTACTATAATGAATAAAGCAAACCTAAGGAGATTATTCAATGTCAGAGCCAATACAAGTAACGGATGCTGAATTCGAAGAGAAGGTATTAAAAGCGAACTTGCCGGTGATCGTGGATTTTTGGGCTCCCTGGTGTGGTCCCTGCCGTATGATCGCTCCGGTGCTGGAGAAGTTAGCTACAGAACTGGATGGAAAACTGGTGATCGCCAAAGTGAACACGGATGAAAATGCTGACTGGGCGACCCGGTATGGTGTACAGGGAATACCCACCATGCTTTTTATTTATCAGGGAAAAATCATTCACCGTCAGGTGGGGGCAGCGCCGGAATCATCCATTCGGGATACCGTTGCGCAATTTCTGGATGTGGTTTCTGAAGCTAAATGATCGCCTTTTCGAAAAATGTAGCGCCCGGCTTGCCGGGCGCTTTTTTAGCCTTGCATGCGTTCGATTTTTGCCCCCAGGCTGGAAAGTTTTGTATCCACCTGCTCATAACCGCGCTCGATTTGTCCGATATTACGGATGACGGATTTACCATCGGCAGACAACGCAGCCAATACAAGTGCCATCCCCGCTCGGATATCGGGGCTTTCCATTTTTTCGGGGAATAACTGGGTAGGTCCCTGTACGATGCAGCGATGTGGGTCGCAAAGGACGATTTGTGCACCCATCGAAACCAACTTGTCGGTAAAATACATGCGGGATGGGTACATCCAATCATGGAAAAGGACAGTTCCCTGGGATTGGGTGCTGATCGTAATGGCAATGCTCATCAAATCTGTGGGGAATGCCGGCCAGGGCATGACATTGATTGTGGGGATGGCTCCGCCAAGGTCCTGTTCCACTGCCAACGGTTGATCGGCAGGTACGACCAGGTCGCTGCCATCCACTTCCCAGATTACGCCCAGGCGGCGCATCACCAAGCGGATCATATCCAGGTACTCATTGCCTGCGTTGTGAATGCGAATGGATCCGTGGGTAACCACCGCTGCGCCAATGAAACTGACTACTTCGAGGTAATCCGGACCGATGGTGAATTCGCCGCCATGCAGTTCCGGCACACCGGTAATATGCAGTGTATTGGAACCGATATTCTCGATCTTTGCGCCGAGCACATTCAGGAAATGACAAAGCTCCTGAATATGCGGTTCAGATGCCGCGTTACTTATGATTGATTTTCCCTCAGCGAGTGCACATGCCATGATGGCGTTCTCAGTGCCGGTCACGCTGGCTTCATCCAACAGGATGTTTGCTCCGTACAGCTTTTTTGCCTTGAAATGGAACATGCGATCGTAGTGCACATCCGCGCCCAATGCCTGCAAGGCAATCATATGCGTGTCAACTCTCCTGCGCCCGATCACATCCCCACCGGGAGGCGGAAGATGCAGCTCGCCCATCTTGGCCACCATCGGACCGGCGAGCAGGATGGAAGCGCGGATCTTTCGACAGATATCCGGGTCGAGGTTTGCCGGATGGATATCATCCGCGGTGATCTTCCAGGTATGTGAGCCTGCTTCTTCGAATTTTACACCCAGGCTTTCGAGCAGGGCACGCATGGTCAAGACATCTCTAATCAGGGGGACGTTGTGCAAGATCACCTGTTCTTTGGTGAGCAGGCAGGCAGCCAGGAGCGGTAAGGTCGAATTCTTATTACCTGATGGAGTCATTTCTCCGTGCAGCGGAGTTCCACCCTGGATGATGAATTGTTCCATGAATTCCTCCTGTATAATGGTGTTTGAGCGTTCAGGACAATACGATGATTGATTTTACTTACTTGCTTGCCAGTGTGTTGACCGGCTGGTTGATTGGTTCAGGGGTAAACTACCTGGCAGATGTGCTTCCATTGTACCGGAAATTTTCACGGTCTGCTTGTGAATATTGTTCACAACCACTGACAATTAATCATTACGTATTATTACAGCCATGCAACTCCTGCGGCGCCAGGTTGAAACCGCGGGTGGTGTGGGTAAATCTTGTTACCTGTATTGCATTTACGGTTTTGTCCACTGTATTTGGTGCAAATCCTTTCCTGGCGTTTCAGAGTCAACTCATCTTTGCTTTTTTTGCATTGGTAACGGTGATAGACATTGAACACCATCTGATATTGCACATGGTCTCCCTGGCGGGCGCAGTATTGCTGGGCGCGGCTGGAATTTACCATCATGGGATATCCGCCACCCTGTTGGGCGGTGCAACCGGTTTTCTGGCAATGCTGGTTCTATACCTGATTGGAATTTGGTTCGGCAGGATATTGAGCAAGAGAAAAGGCATGCCTGTTGAAGAAGGTCTGGGCTTTGGTGATGTGACCCTGGCGACTATATCCGGCTTGCTGCTGGGATATCCTGGAATTAGTCTTGGGCTGTTTGCCGCCATCGTATTAGGAGGTGCCTACAGTGCGCTGGTATTAGTTGGCACTGCACTTCGCAAGACGTATTCACCTTTTCGCACCATTCCCTATGGACCCTTTATCGCCATAGCCGTGTTTGTACTCTGGATAATTGGCTCAGCTTAATCCTCTTGCCTGCATGAAACGCAGGGTTTTGTCATTTTCCCTGAATGCCGCCAGCAGTTTTTCAGCCTGTTCTTCGTACTCACGTAAAGTGTGCCAGCTTTTCCAGGGATGCAGATAGTTTTCAGCTACATTTGGGCATGTTTTTGGGATTTGCAATCCGAAATAGGGATCAGTCATCATAGGCGCGTCAGCCAGTTCATTTTGGATGGCAGACTGGATGATAGTACGGGTGATGGGTAGGGGAAATCTTTTGCCTTTGCCATAACTTCCGCCATACCAGCCGGTGTTGATCAACCAACAGGTTGTTTTGTGCTTTTTCACCCGCTCGGCAAGCATCTCTGTGTACACAATGGGTGGTCTTGGCAAAAACGGTGAGGCAAAACAGGCTGAAAATGTCGGTTGAGGCGCTTGCATCAATCCCGTCTCGGTTCCGCCCAGTTTGGAAGTAAAGCCGGCGAGGAAATAATACATCATCTGATCCAGGTCTAGCCGGGAAATGGGGGGGAGGACGCCGTAGGCATCCGCAGATAGGAAGAAAATGTGGTTGGGATGACCGGCAACTTCACCCGGGTAAACGTTCGGAATGGAGGAAAGTGGATAGGCCCCCCGGGTGTTTTCGGTCAGACGGTTATCATCATAGTTTATGATGCCTGTTTTCGAATCAAGGATTACATTTTCCAAAATGGCATTTGGTTGTTCCACGGCATCCCAAATGATGGGTTCATATTCTTTGCTCAGGCGAATGGTTTTTGCGTAGCAGCCGCCTTCAAAGTTGAAAATGCCTTCATCTGACCAGCCATGCTCATCATCCCCGATCAGTTGACGATTAGGATCGGAGGATAGGGTGGTTTTTCCGGTGCCGGAGAGCCCAAAGAAAAGACTCACATCTCCGGCATTACCCACGGTGGCTGAACAATGCATGGGGAGAACTTTACGGGCTGGGAGAATGTAATTTAGCAGAGTAAACACTGCCTTTTTCAATTCACCGGCGTAGGCAGTGCCGCCGATAATGATCTCTTTTAGATCCAGGTTCAGAATGATGAACGCCGTTGAGGATGTGCCGTCCGTTTCAGGATGCGCGTTACAGGAAGGCGCATGCAGGATGAGATATTCATCTCTGATGTCAGCGGAATTCGGAAGAAACAGGTGCCGGGCGAATAGTGCATGCCAGGCTGTTTCGGTAACCAGGTTCAGCTTCACTTTGTATTGCGGCGCCTGGCAGATGGATAACTGCTGAAAGAATATCTTTCGTTTTTCCAGGTGCCGGGACAGGCGCCCCCGGATTTGCGCATATTGTGAGGCAGACATGCACTTGGTGGTTTTGCTCCACCAAATGGAATTTCTGTCCCTGTCCGCTACGATGTATTTATCATATGGAGCCCTACCGGTGTACTTTCCTGTTAACACGATCAGTGCTCCGGCAGCGGATACTACTCCCTCTTGCCTTTCCAGTGCTTCTTCTGCCAATTCTGTCGATTTGGGTTGAATGACCAGTTCCCCATATGGATGAATGCCTTTCTGTTGCAAATATGCGATAGTTGACAATCCATCGATTTGTTCAGGCAAGAGTCTCCTCCTTTTTCATTTTCCTTTGATTTGCCGGTTCCAATAGGTCAATAATTCTGAAGCAGGCTTCCCATAAACATTGCTCGAATAGTCGTACTGGTGTAATCCGGGGTTGTTTCCCTCAGAGATAAATCCATTGATCCATTCCCGTTCCGTTAGTGCACTGAGAAAGATTTGATAGGTATTTAATTGAAGTTGCAGATCAACCGGATATTTTGCCTGCCATTGCGCCCAATTCTGGCTCCAGTTGTCACAGGCAAACTGGTTCTGTGTGGCGATATCGACAGCTTTGGACGAAACTGCCGGCGCTTGAAAGCCGATCACCAGGGGTTTGTCATAGATGCGGTGAATTTCTTGTATGGAACCATCCAATAAATTTCCAAGTTGATCTTGTAAATCCTCATTGGCGTAGCTGGCCGGGTCAAGAATCAGGTAAAGTGTATCGACATCATTCAGGAAGACCGGTGGAGCAGAAAAGCTTATTTCAGCTGGCAGTGCGAACCAAATTTCGCCATGGAACTCACTCCGCACCTGTTGGATAAATTCTACCCAGCGAGTATCAGCATCTCCCGGGGCGATGCTGGTATATGTGTATTGCGGGTCTGGAGGCAAATATGGAGCAATCCATTCGCCGCCCAGTATGAGGATTTCGGCTGTGCCTTTTGTTTGCGCGACAATGTCAAACACATTCTGCCGATAGTCTGAGAACCAATCAATCCAATTTGCAGAGGTCGAATTGGAACCATCCAAAGCCGGAGTGGGGAAGAACGCAAGTCGCAGGTTATTTGTTGTTGCTGATTGCGTCCCCACTGTGTTGAGCGCAGTGATATATGTTGAATTGTCCGAAACAGGGCGGCGCTGCCTCCTTATACTTTCGCTGCTGATATTCTGGCGAATCACCAACAGGTTGCTTCCCATTTGGCTGGTTTCTGCAATGCCAGCGGTAATTGTCTGTCCGGAAAGCATCGCGGTAGCACACGAATTCCATTCCATGCCGCTGATGAAACCGGCGGATTTGTTACTGATGCTGCTTTGCAGGCTGGCCTGCAACACGGGCTTGGCTATGGGGATCCATGCCCACTGGTCTATTTTTACTTCCACAGCCTGTCCGGAGGAAAAATTGACGGAAGCATCCTGGTTGGCAGGGGGTTGACCGGTGAGGCTGCACAGGTTGTTTCGGCAAAAGCGGTACTGCAACGGCTGTTCTGTTGAAAAGCCACTGGAAAGCGTGAAATTCCATAGATTTTCGGATATTTGTTGCATGGGAATGGGCTGGTACCAGCCACCTTGGAAGAACTGAATTGAGATGAAATCTGTAGCGGGTGTGGTTTCGGGCACTTGTACAGTAAAGGAAACCGGTGAGTAGTTGTTGGTTGTAAATGTTTCCACGGTGTCGTGCAAAACTGTATCTTTGCCCGGAACGATCACTTGCCGGGTGACAAACTTATTTTGAGAAGAGAGCTCCCTGCCGGTGATTCCATCGCCCAGTGAATAGGTGTATCGAAGGTCCATCCCCTCGTAGAATCTGCCGCTGAAGTATTCAGTCTCGGCATCATATTTTTCCAACTGTGGGAGTTCAATGGCGTCCGTCCAGCCCAGCCAGTCATCTGACAGGTGCATTCCGCCGTATAGCGGATGGTTGGGAACGAATTTTATTGCACTATTCGATGGAATTTCATCCGGCAGCGATACAACCCAGGTGATTTCGACCTCTTTGGCTGGATCCAGGTTGAAAGTGGTCGGAGTCGTGCTGCCACTCTGGATATCCACCAAATGGGAGGTTGATCGATACTTTCCAGTCGGATAGCTGACCGAGAGGGTCTGTATGCCTACCGGGATGTCTGAAATAGCAAACGACCCATCTGAGTGTGTTACCTCCCAAATGCCGGCAACCTGTACCCATGCGCCGTAAACCGGAACTCCCATCGACTGGATGATACCGGTCAGGTTGCCGGTTTCTGCTTCAGGCTGGCATTCCGACCAACCGGCGATGGTATCTTGAACAATGCTGTGATCCATTGCGGTGAAATTTCGAAAGAGGATTGATTCTCTGTGTGCATCCCACTCCGCAAAGCCGGTATTGATCACATAGCGGTAGTGGATGTTGCTGCCTTGAGGAACTTCGATCTTCAGGTCGTATTTACCTGATTCCAGGATGGACATGGGGAGAATCTGTACCGGGGATTGAGAACCTTGAAGATCATCGATGATGGCAACTGCCACAGTTTTGATCTGGCAAGATGAACCGGGCAGGGTTGCCTGAAATTCAATTTCAACTCCGGGCGTGTTCGTTTCCTGCGCACCGTTGGAAGGATTGCAGCCGGATAATATGATTAATATGATGATTGATAGAGAAAAAATAATAAAAGGTCTAATTCCCGGGCTGCGCGTAGCCATATTCACTCAGAAGTTGGTTCTTTTCTCTTCTCAAAGTATTGCTTGATCTCGTTTTGATTCTCGACCAGACTCCCCATCACGCCATTTACAAAGCGGGGGGTGGCGTCTGATCCATAGAGTTTTCCCAATTCTATTGCTTCATTGATGACCACTTTGACGGGCGTTGAAGGTTCAAATACCAGTTCCCATAGTGCAATACGAAGAATATTGCGGTCAATGATCGCAACCTGGTCAAGTGGCCATTCCGGTGCATGCTTGGCGATCAAATGATCCAGATCGGACGTATAGTGGAAAACGCCAAAGACAATTTTTTGCGTGAAAGCGCCTAAAGAATCCTCAAGTTTGGTATCCAGCAGTCGGTTGGAGACGATTTCACCTGGGGGATGGCTGGATAGATCCATCTCGTATAGGGATTGCAGGGCTACACTGCGCGCTTTGGTGCGGGATTTCATGGGTTAGTCTGCTAGGGATGAGTAAACAATGTCTTCCACATGGATATTGATTCTGCCCACTTCCATGCCGACCATCTCGGAAATGGCTCTGGAGACATGCTCCTGTACCGACCGGCAGGTTTCCCTGACCTTCACATCCCCATCCAACACCAAAAATAAATCTGCATAAACGGTGTTGTTTTCCACCTCGATCTTCACCCCTTCGCCGCGTTTCGATTTGAAAATTGAGCCGACATCCGCGGGTTGATCGCTCAGCTTCTTGACGCCGGAAACACCCAATGCAGCCAGCTTTGCAATGGATAACAATACGTCTGGTGCAATGGTGGTTTTGCCAGGGGTGCGGGTCTGATCAGTCATTCTATCCTCCAGGGTAAGCAAATCGCTTCTAACACATTATAACCCAAAGGCGGTCAGAGAGTTTTATCGGGGTGGAATCCCAATTCCAGATGGATTTTGGTATCACGGGCAATATCCCGCCAATCCCGGTCCAGGATCATGCAATGGCTCGAATTTTGATAATACGTCAGGGATTTTTTTGTTGAGGATAATTGATGGAAGGCATGTTCTGCAGCCTGGTTGTCGATGGTGGCATCTTTCCCTCCCAAAAAAATTGCCACCGGCTGGTGGATATTGATGAACTTGTCATTCATATAATGCTGAAATTTATACAGCTCAGTTCCTGCCTTCAGTGGATTGTATTTGTATCCTTTCCACGGCAGCCCATCATCCATATTCTTTTTGGCGGAAAACCCAGTGAAGAATCGAAAAAACTGCGCAGACCATAACCTTCGTACTTTGACCGCCGGAGCAAAGGCGACGATGGATGCGATATTGGGATATTGGCTGGCAAGATACAGGGCAAGCAATCCACCCATCGATTCACCTGCGACGGCTACTTTTTCGCATTTGCCAGCAAGGTCCTGATAGGCGCCTTCCACAAAGGTGGTCCATTTATCCCAGGTGGTTTCCTGTAAATCGAGCACGCTGGTGCCGTGTCCGGGCAGTAGTGGTGCAGATATTGTGTATCCAAAGGGACGCAGGTAATCCGCCAACAATCTCACTTCGGCGGTGGTGGCGGTGAATCCGTGAAGCAGCAGAAGCCCTTCACTGCCTCCCGGGTAGGTAAATGTTTCGCCATCAAGCTGTGAGTTATGCAAAGTCAGGTCAAGCATCTTTTCCTTCAAAATTCGGAACCGTGGAAACCCCGTAAGGCATGCAGGCAATTTCCTTGCCGGTGTCGATGGCTTGTTGAATGACCTGTAACGCCTCCCAACTGCTGAGTGGATTCAATAACAGGCTGGAGACTAGCTGGTCTGGCAAGGTGGAAACGATCGAAAGCTGCATTCTTTTCAATTGCCTCGCTATCAGAAACGCTTTATGTGGACCGATTTCAAACCCAAGGCGGGTGAATTTCTCAAGTACCAGATCTGGGGTTGTCAGTCCTTGCATGAATTCATAGTATGGCAGACTGCCATGTCCATCCCGGCACTCCGCAAACAGGATGACGTGCCCGCCTTCTTTGGTGAGCATGACGGCATTGGATATGGCTTTATGTGCCTGGTAGAGGTTGATATCCTTGGGGTATCCGCCGGCGGATACAAACACCAGGTCGAATTTCTTCTCCACTTTTACCTGGCTGATTTTGCGTGCCACCTGAATACCCGACTGGATTACCTGGTGTGGATCTCCACAGTAGGCTGCCTGGATGGTTTTCTGATAGTCTGCGATGACATTCAGGCATAATTCGATGCTAAGAAGCCTGCTGATTTCTTCTACATCCTGGCGGCAGGGATTTTGCTCATAACAGGCAGTTGTTGCCAATGGCGATACCAACATGGCATGGTTTTTACGGATGGTCTCGCGTCCGGCCAGCCCGATAGCAACCGTTTTTGCACCGCCCGAATAACCCATAAAGTGATGCGGCTCTATATTCCCCAGAACAATTCGATAGTCTGCTTCCATGAACACGCGATTTATGGAAACCGGTGTTCCTGAATTGGTCTTTCCCAGGTTGGCTAGGTTATTTTGATCGTCGCAATCATGGCTGATAAAGGGTTGCCCTTCACGTAATTGGTACGATAACACCTGCTCTAGTTCTGCCGGCAGCAAGGGCTTGTGCGTACCGGTGGCGGCGATCCAGGTGATTTGGGGGTGCACTGGGTTATGTTTTTTGATAAACGCCAACAAGGGGGGAACCATGCTTGCATATGGAACCGGACGGGTTTTGTCGTTTACGGCGATTGCAATCTTCCTGGCAGTGGAGAGTTTTTTGATCTGCAAATCCGTGAGGGGATGTTCCAGCGCGGAACGGATGATTTCCTGTCCATCGGTTGTTTCGCTGACAGAAGAGCCTGGTAGAATTGTGCTGATCGCCTGCGCGCGATGCAGCGGAAGGTATACGATTTGGTCTCCGAATTTGAGAGGAAAAGTCTGCATGTTGCTTATCCGATAATGCGCGTAGCCACAATGTAATAAAGCCAGTCTCATGATGATTATATAACAACAAACCTACAGACACTCACGTGTGAGTGAAATTGCTTTCTACTGCGGACAATGGCTGTGAGCATGCAAATAAAAAATCCCCGGTGAGGGGATTTTTTGTGTAAATAAAAGCTATTCTATCCAAATTGACAGGTCGTCGAATAGCGCGGTCAGGTTATCAGTTTCCTTGGCGCTGATGAACACGCCGACCCCGCCCTGGGTATAATCCGAATCACGCGCGGTGCCGATCAAGGTGTCGTTGACGTAGATCGACATTTGTGATCCGTCTAATTCGATGCCCAGCTCGTTGGTCTGGTTTGAACCGGTATGAATCGCATCACTGGATTTCCATGCGATCAGCGAATACATCTTTTCGCCATCCCATTTTCGCAGGGAAACTTTGCCATCGCAGGTAATTCCGAAAAGGTATCCGCTGGTGGCTGTAACCAGATTGGGAACGCGATACATCAACCCAAAGCTATCTGTTCCGGCGCATTCGACCATTTTTCCGGTTAATTCTATATAGCCGTTGCGGACGGTCTGTTTGGTCAGGCGCCATCCGCTGGTGGGAGTCAGACCGATCATAACCAGGTTGCCACTGGAAACTTTTAAATCGACCCACTGATCTTTCCCCAAATACCATGCGTCACCGTTATCGAACGAGTCGTTGTAATCAGGGTCTCCGCGCTCTTCAGGTGTTTCAGTTTCGTTGGGGAGGGGAGTTTCGGTGATCTCTCCACTGCCAGTATCCCCAGATGGCGTGAATGTGATCAATTCCATGCCGGCTTCAGATGGAGTGATATCCAATTCAGGCAATTCTTCGGTCGATTCCGGTTCCGTCTCAAGCGTTGGGGTGGCTGTGACCAGTACCCCTGGAACCATGGACGGATTGTAGGTGGGACTTGGCGCGGCTGGAACAGGTGTATCGACAACCGGCGGCACGGGAGATGGGGTCACCATGGATGTGAGCAGCATGACAATTTCAGTTTGCATCGAATCATCGGTAGCCGGCTTGGTGGTTGGGGCAAGCCCGCAGGAAGTTGCCAGCAGGATAACGATCAGGGTGGTTAGTAATAGTCTCGAATATCTCATAAAGTACCATCCATTCAATGGGTTCTCAAATTCATTGTGCAATAATTATGCCTTATTATTTTATACACAATTTTGGATAAAAACGGGTTTTGGCATATACATTGCAAATTTGCATGTAGAATAAGTAACAGGTGATGACCATGATAATCAACGGAAAGAAAATCGAACCCAATGCAGATCTAACTTTTGCCGACCTATCCTCTGCAAAAATGAATATGGCCATGCTCACCGGCGCCAGATTAATCGGCGCAAACTTGAACAAATCCGAATTGCGGTTTGCCAAGCTCGGGAAGGCAATTTTAAATACGGCAAATTTCGAATACGCCGATATGAGCGGATGCGACGTTCAGAAAGCGGATGTACGCAGTGCCCTGGGGGAGGGCGTGGTTTTGATCGGGTCGACGCTCAACGAAACCAAAATGATCCTGGCTGATCTTCGAAATGGCACATTGAGCAACGCATCCTTTTTTCAGAGCGACCTGCGTGGAATCAATTTATCAGGCGCGAACTTGTTAAGCGCCGGTTTAAGCGGTGCCAGACTCGATTTTGCCGATATCAGCCAGGCGAACCTGGACAAATGCGATTTCTCACAGGCAAATCTGACCGGTGCACAGATGATACATTCATCCGCCCGCTGGTCACACTGGGATGATACAACTTTAAACCTTGCAGATTTATCGTTTTCCAACTTTTACGATAGCAAGTTCCCGCGTGTTTCCTGCTTTCAAACCAATTTTATGAGCTGCAATATGACGTTGGCAGATTTGACCGATGCCAATTTAACCAATGCCAATTTCACTGCGGCATGTTTACAGCGTGCCGTGCTTACAAATGCCAACCTGGAAGGCGCAAACCTTTCCAGGGCGAATTTGATTGAAGCAAAAATCACGTTTGAACAATTATCTTACGCAGCCAACTTAACCGGAACGATCATGCCGGATGGCACCGTACATCGTTAGAGCAGTGTAGAAACATCTGACATCAACGTATCGATCGTTTGCCAATCGATCTGCAACTTTTGCAATGGCTGGGAATAGATGGCTGCCAGGATCGTATAGCGATTGATCACGGAAATCAATATCGAGGTTGTTTCCCCGCCGATCAGTGTGCGTGAGAATGAATCCATACGCAGCAATCCAAGCGATCGCTTTCCCAGATTCAAAACCGCCGCACCGGTGGCGCCGAATACATCCGGGTCGATCAGGTTCTTGGCGGCACTGAATTTGACAAAACCATCGATTCCGACAATACAAACCGCGTCCACAGCTGGGGAAGCATTCAAATATTTTTCCAGCAAGCCTATAATCAATTCTTCTTTTTGATCAATCGGTGTTTCCACCAGGTCAATTTCCAACCCATTGTTTGCCGATTGTTCGTCCAACCGCTTGGCGCCTTCGAGCAATAAACCGGACCAGTTTCGTTTGATGGTGATTGTTGGACTTTCGACGCCCAGGTCTATGTTGAATTCGCCCTCATCCCAGGCCAGAATGTGATAGATGACTTCTTCCCCAAGGGTTGTGCCCATGGCAGCGTGGACTACATTACCGTCACGGAAATATAATTGCGCTTCGTTGTTAGTCGAACGAATGGTTGCAAGTGCAGTCTTTTTATCCTGGCAGTTAACCTGGATAATATCTGCCACAGACATATCGTGTAAGCTTCCCTGCATTGCCATAGCGTCCTCCTAAATTGCCCAGATTGATTTTATCTGGCGGATGATCCTGCCGGTAATGCGCCGGTAGGGGGTGTGCCTGTCGGGAATAAGCACGGAAAGGATCAAGTTGGATTCTCCCGCCCGAAAAGGCTTAATCACCAGCGACTTGCCGTCTGCATTATGTAAAACGAATTCACTGGTTTGTGTAAATTGGAATTGGTCGCTGATTTTTTCGGTCATTCTTTGCACCAGGGAAATGGCTGCCGCCTCGTTTTCAGATTGGTCGAGATCGGAGAACGAGGAAGCAATTGGAAGCCCCTGATCGTCTGTCAGTATGGAATGGTCGAAGCTGCCCTCAGCGGTTGCTTTGCTGATTAGAAGATTGAGATCCTTGAGGTTGAACGTAGTTAAAGTATCCATCAATATGCTTCCCATCGGTTACATGGTTTCTTTTTGAATATTCCCCACCACGCCAGAAATGATCGCTTTCAGGGTTTCAAACACTCCCTGACCGGTATTGGCGACAGACATCACATTTTTGTAAGACTGACAATTTAAAATGTTCTGCATGAAGGGAGCCGGCAGGGCGTTGGGCAGATCCTGTTTATTGAATTGAACGACAATCGGCAGGTTTTCAGAATCCAACTCCAGGGAGATCAAATGTTTCTTCATGTTTTGCCATGAATCTACATTGTCATTGATCCGGTTGGAGCCGGAATCGGCTACAAAGACCACGCCATCTGCGCCACGCAGTACCAGCCTGCGGCTGGCTTCATAAAATGCCTGCCCGGGAACGGTATAAAGCTGGATTTTGGGGGTTAACCCGTTGATCTTCCCGAGTTCAAGTTGCAGAAAGTCGAAATACAGCGTCCGGTCTTCGTATGTTTTAAGCGATACCAGGTCACTTCGCCGCGTTGGGTCGATGCGTGTGTGTATTTGTTCCAGGTTGGTTGTCTTTCCGCTCAACGCCGGACCATAATACACAATTTTGAGGTTGATTTGGCGAAGCTGCCAGTTGATGAACATCTAAACTATTCCTTCCAAATTTGGTCCAGAGCGTCGTTGAATAGCTCAGGCAGATCACCATCGATGACACCTTCAGTGAGTTCTTTTTCCACCGGTTGGTTGGGTTGGGAATGGAAACTGATTTCCCTGGCACATTTTTGTATCAAAGCCCGCGACCAGCCGAGGGGTGTGTCTTTGGAAAACAGCGCCAGCAAAATCAGGTTCTTGCCTGCTTCTGCGATGATGATGTTGGTTTTATTGCCTTCCCGCAGGATCATTTGGAAATCCTGAAATTCACCCGTCAACTGGGCAATCTCCTGGCTGGCAGCCAAATCGGCTGCGATGAGTGAGCCCAGGATCGCCTGATCGATCATGCCTTTGGCTCCGCCGCTGGTCACCACCTGCCCAGAGGTATCGACGACAAGCGTGTATTTGGCGGGCACCATTTCCACCAAATGTTCAATACATTTTTGTATCGTCTGCATTTGCTTTAACGTTATGGTTAATCCCCCCCTGAATCGGATATTATCGTTATTTTCTGTATTATTCATCTTGTCTCCCGGGGTTATCCAAACTCGTTACAAGTTGAAAAGCTTATCCAATTCGTTCTCGACAACATCATGATCGATCTGCCCGATTTCAGGCGATGCGTTTGGCGTTGCTTTCTTATGGAGTACATCTTGAATAGCCAGAGCTGTTTGACGGGCATAGTACCAGATGGAACCCATTTTACTGAAACCAACTTTTTTATCAATCAAAATTACGAGCAGAAAATGGCTGCCAATATTCAAACCGTATAAATCAGTTTCCGCACCCTCGCGGTAGGATAAATGGATGATCGGATCGTCACCCAGTTCTTTACCAGCCTCTTGAAGGGTGGCGATGCCGCCTCCCAGTAGCGATGTGATCAACTCAGGCTCCAGACCGGTAATATCGCCGGCTGAGACCAAAACCCTTCCCACGGAATCACTCAGTAAGATGCATCTGGCGGCTATGGTATGCCGGAGAGAAAGTATCTTCTCCTGACAAAATTTATACTGCTCCACGGACAGGCTGGATGGTTGCGAAATTTCGGTATTTATTTGACCAATGATCTGATTGTAAACATCAGATAGTTTTCTTTGGTCAAATGGTTTTTTGAGGCAATGAAATTCCTTTTTGATGCTTTCGGGCAGGGCTTTAAGATTGTTGGCATATCCTGAAATGATGATCTGGATATCCGCCGGGAAAGAATTCTTGAAGTGACTGAAACCTTCCTCTCCGAGGTCGGCAATTTGCCCTGCATCGAAAAAGACACAGTCGATCTTTTGGGTCTGCAAGATACTCATTGCGGATACCGGATCCGCAACGGAAGTAATGGCAGAACTCGGATTAAAGCCAAGAATGCTCTTGGTAAGCAAGTTCATTACTGTTTCATCAGGCTCGATGATCAGGATGTTCTTCCCACTCATGAATTGTCTTCCTAATGATGGATTTGATTAATTATACACCAAGCTAATCATTCAACGATTTAAGATTATCTTTTATTTATGGTTATTTTATGAAATAAAAATTTACGCTGATGATATTGGTTTGTATAATTGAAAGGAGCACAAATGACTGGTAATAAAACCAACGAAACCGGGCAGGATGTAATGCAGTTCATTGGCACGCTCACCGATGAAGCAAAGAAACATGATGCCCTTGACCTGATGAATCTGCTTTCTGATGTGACCGGATACCAACCTAAAATGTGGGGTGCCAGCATTGTTGGTTATGGAAAGATGATTTACAAGCATGAAAGCGGTCGCTCAGGTGAATGGCCAATTATTGGGTTTTCTCCACGAAAGGACAAGTTCAGTTTGTACTTTTGTGATGGATTGGCAACATATTCTGAACAGCTAAAACGGCTGGGCGCACACAAGACTGGCAAGGGGTGTTTGTACATCAAGCGTCTTGATCAGGTAAATCTGGGTGTGCTGCGCGAAATGGTTTCAATTTGTGTTGCCGCTATTAATCCATATCAAATTTAGGGAGAAATCACGGAGGTGTCATGGCGTATCAGGCAGAAATCAGTCGTACTAATCCTACTTGTTTCCTTTTTCTTGTCGATCATTCGACATCCATGCGAGACCCAATCACCGGAGAGGCCGACAAGCCCAAAAAGAGTGAGTTTGTGGCTGAAGCAATCAATAAAGTGTTGCAAAGCCTGATCGTATCTGCTTCCAAAGACCTGGAGATCCGCCGCTATTATCAAATTGGCGTGATCGGCTATGGCAGCGAAGTGCAGAATGTATTTCAAGGGGAACTGGCTGCCGAAGACCTGGTTTGGGTGGACGATCTGTATGCGCATCCGCATCGGATCGAGGATCGGATTCGCATCCTGGAAGCGGAAGATGAAACGACTGAAGAGGTCGTCACCAAATTTCCGGTCTGGGTCGAGGCGGAGGCGCACGGACAAACACCCATGTGTTCCGCTTTGCGCAAGGCGCATGAAATCCTTTCGGGATGGGTGGAAGAACACCCGGAATCTTATCCCCCCACAGTGATCAATTTGACTGATGGTGAATCGAATGATGGCGACGCCCGTATTCCGGCAGATGAGTTGAAATCCCTTCACACGGAAGATGGCAATGTAGTTCTGCTTACTGTGCATGCTTCTTCCAACCCATATTCCGAGAAGATATTTTTCCCGGAAGCGGAGGATGAATTGCCCGATCATTTCTCCCGGGTAATGTTCAAGATGAGCTCGCCGCTCACGCCCAATATGGTAAAGACTGCTTCCGATTTGTTGGGCGTGGAAATCAGCGAAAAGGCGCACGGCATGGTCTACAATGCAGATATTGCAGGCATCGTTCAAGCGCTTGAAATTGGTACCCGACCGGCAAATATCCCGTAGATTTATATGCGTTCCAGGCTGTCTGTTCGTTGGTTGTCCGCCACATTGCCCAAATCCTCCAATCGCATGGAGGAGAATGAGGACGCTTTTTACATCCAACAGGGACAAAATGGCGTCTTCCAGGGGGATAGTTTTCAGTGTTCAATTTCCGATGGGGCAACGCGGAGCAGTTTTTCACGCTATTTTGCACAATCGCTGGTTGCCGCCAGTTGTATCGGGCAGGGCAATCGGAATATTCAGCAGATTCTGCATACTGCCCGAAATGAATGGTCTGCTTATATCGAAACGCTGAATCTGGATTGGGCGGCGAAACAGAAAACGGCGGAAGGCGCGTATGCGACGCTGCTTTGGGTGCGGTTTTTCCCCCAGGGTTCAGGCAACATCCTCTGGAAGAACACCTGGCATGCCAACGTGGTGGGGGACACCTGTCTCTTTCAATTCCGTAAAGATCAGCCGGTCAAACTGCTGCCGGTACAAAAAGCGGCGGATTTCAATAATCACCCGCCGCTACTGTCGTCGCATCAAAAGAACATCCTCTGGCGAGAAGATTGGGAGCACACCGGTTCCTGGGAGGCGGGCGACGATTTCTTTCTGGCAACCGATGCCATGGCAAAATGGATGATGCAGTACCTGGAGGCACGCAAGAACCCAATCCCATTGATTAAGGACCGGTTATCCAGAAAGAGTGAACCCACTTATTTTCAGCAGTGGATAGCTTCACTGCGCCGGCAAAAAGAGATCCGGGATGATGATACGACCATAATCTGGCTGAAATTAATGGAACCATGACATTGACAGCTTCACAATTCCCTTCGTTCGATGCATATCAGGCGGCTTTGCAGCATCCTGATCGTTGTTTTTCGCCGGCAAAACTGAAATCCGGTCAGATTGAAAAGGATTTGTGGGGTTTTCCCCGGGTGCGGTCGGGAGGATTTGCACTCACGTATCAGCTTGCCAACGAGCAGTCATTCTATGCGGTCCGGTGTTTTCATAAGGAGAGCCCCCGACGGTCCTCGCGTTATCAAAAAATATCTTCTTATCTCGATAAGGTTAAATTGCCCTGCTTTGTTCCCGTTCAATATCTGAACCGGGGTGTGAAAGTGGGAAAAGATTGGTATCCCATCACCATCATGCCCTGGATCAGGGGAGATACGCTGGAAAACTATATATACAAGAACCTCAACGATTCCGAAAAACTAAAACAACTGCCCGGAAAATTCGTACACCTGATTGAGTTGCTTGAAAAATGTCAGATTGCCCATGGCGATCTTTCACATCAAAACATCCTGGTTATGGCGGATGAACTGTTCCTGGTGGATTACGATGGAATGTTCGTACCTTCATTATCTGGAGAAGCCAGCGTCGAAATCGGGCACAGCAATTTCCAACATCCACTTCGGTCACTTGAGCACTATAACTCGAAGTTGGATTATTTTTCCTCCATTGTGATCTATCTGGCGTTAACAGCGGTTGCGCTCACCCCTCAGTTGTGGACGCGCTATGAAGCCTCCGGGGATGGCATGCTTTTTCGAAAAAAAGATTTCCTGTTGCCATACCAATCCGTTCTCCTGCAGGAATTGGAAACCTATTCCTCACTGCGGAAATGGGTAAGTATTTTCAAAAAAGTCTGTGTTTGTGAATTTGATGCAATTCCTTCTCTGGCGCAGTTTATTGCCATGGATATTGACAGGCTGCCCCGTGAGGAGATTTATACGCACCGCAGCCAATCCGTTCAACAGGAAGTGGCAATGGATGCCACCCAGAAATATTTGTTACTGCAAAAAGTGGGCAAGGTGGTTCATGTAGTCGGCAAAGTCAAGGATATTTTTGAAGGAAAAACCAAGGATGGTCATCCACATGCCTATTTGAATGTCGGTAATTGGCGGTCAAAATGTTTCACCGTGGTATTGTGGGGTGAGGCATACGACCACTTTCTCAAGAACGGCTACACCTTTGAGCAGGTATATCAGGGCAAATGGATCAGTGTCAGAGGGGTGTTGACCAGTTACCGGCGCCGATTGCAGATTGCTTTGGATAGCCCGATGGGGGTGGAGGTGCTGGCAGGTGAAGAGGAGGCAAAGCTAAGGCTGGGTATGGAAGTTTTGCCTGAAGAAGTGGATATTGCGCAACCGGAAGCGCAAAATCCGAAACCGGTTCAAAAACAGCCTCGTGACTTCAGCGGATTGAACGAGTTCCAGGATCGAGTCCAGGCGCAAATTGATAAGCTATACAAACAATAAATGACAGATCACAGCAATCAATTTGATCTCAGAAATTGCGCATAGCCACATAATATATAACAATATAATCCAAAAATCCACAAACAGGGCAGGGGATCATTTGAATTTTTGGGCAATTGCTGCTATGTGCGCAGGAGAGCTTCCGCAGCATCCGCCAAAGATCTTGACACCTTCATCTACAAAGCGCTGGGCATAATCTGCCATTACTTCGGGCGAAACATCATAAACGCTGTGGTCGGAATCGAGGTGCGGCAAACCCGCGTTGGGTTTTGCCATCCAGATGTTTTCAGGTGCGGCAGCTTTGATCTCCTGGATGGCTGAGAAGGTTTCTGAGAGTGTTCTGCCGCAATTTGCACCGATCACAGACACGTTCATTGCGGATATTTCTCTGGCCGCGAGGGTAGGTTTTACTCCCATCATCGTGCGTCCATGCGAATCAAAGCTGAAGGTGACCAGAATGGGCAGCTTTGTGACTGCCTGTGCTGCGCGAACTGCGGTTTTCGCTTCCTCCAGATCGCTCATTGTTTCGATCAAAATTGCATCTACGCCACTTTCTGCCAGGGCTTTGATTTGTACCTTGAAAGCTATTTCCAGGTCTTCCACCTTCAAATCCCCCATAGGTTCCAGCAACTTGCCGCTGGGACCCACATCGCCAAAGACCAATGCCTGGTATTTGTCTGCGGTTTTTCGGGCGATTGCTGCTGCCTGCTGGTTGATGCGTATGGCATCGTTTTGTAAACCGGTCATGGCCAACTTGATTGGACTGCCGCCAAAGGAATTGGTTAACACGATATCCGAACCGGCATCCAGATAGGATTGGTGCAGGGCCGTGATGGCATCAGGATTATCCAGATTCCATTTTTCCGGCGCCATACCCGATGGCAGCCCCGCTTTGTGCAGTTCAGTTCCGGTAGCGCCATCTGCAATAAGCACTTTATGAGATTGGATCGCTTCAAGTAGGGAAGGCATGTTATTCATCTCCTTTGTCTTTTTTTTGATCTTCAAACACGGACCAATAGCCCCGGTCAAGTTCATCATTGGATAAATGCGCATAGCGCTGTGTCACTGCAATGTTTTTATGCCTGGCAAGCTCCTGCGCCATTTTCAGATTGCCGGTTCCCTGGAGCACGCGGGTAACAAAATAGTGTCGGAATGAGTGCGGTGTGATGGAGCCCACACTTTCTGCGCCTAAAATGGTCGTCACCCAGTCTTTGACGATATTGCGTCCGGTGGTGGTGGTCATGGGTTTGATCTTCTTTCCGGCGCCCTTATCGTGACGGGCAAAGATTGGCAGTGAGCCCAACGGACGCCCTGAACTGCCATCCAGAGCTGCGCGTAGCTTCAAATAATCATCCATTGCCTGTTGTGAACGCCGCGAGAAGCGTACCACTGCCTCACGGTTACCCTTACCCAGCACAACCGCTCTACCTTCCGACCAATCAATATCTCCTCGGCGCAGATTGCAGGCTTCATGTACACGCAAACCGGTCTCCGCCAGGGTCAGAATGAATGCGCGATCGCGATATTGCTGTAATTTTTCATGGATATCCAGATCCGACGCCATAGTAGATGGCAATCGTTCCATGTAATCCAGAATGGTGGCTATGGCATCCCGTGGGAATTGTGGCAGCCTGGTACCCGGTTTTCTGGCTCTTTGTTTGATGAAAAGCCGTACCCTGGGCAAATTGATTGGCACAAGGTTTTCTGCCGCCAGAAATTCGAAAAATCCGGTCACTGCCGTCAAATACAACCTTTCCGTTGAGGCTGAATAACTACGCATGGATTGAATAAACCCATCCACGCTTTCCTCGTGCAGATCCGAAATATCAGTTTTCTTTGGGGGGATATTTTTTTCTTCCAGCAGCAGAAGGTACGCCAGCATGGCATGGCGGTAAGTTTTACAGGTGTTCTCGCTTCGCGAGGATTCCACTGATTTCAGGTAGCGGTCTACTGTTTCTTGAATGGTTGAGCTCATAATTCGTATTATAACATTGTTATCGATAATGATACTTATCGAAAGCATGGAACTGTTCCAAGTATATCACATCCTGCCCTGCTTGTGGATGTCTTCATGCCGGTTTCTTTTCTTAGCGTACAATTCGCTTCTTGTGCTGCAATCCTTGACAAAATACTGCCCTTCCCAGCGAACTGAAAGCTTATTTGATCAAATCGCGTTTCAGAAGTGCCCAGGCGCCTACCCAGGGTGTTCCCAGCCGATGTTTTTCAGAAACCTGGGTGGAATTCATTTTCTGCGCTATTGTGACCGCCTGCATGGCAATTGCAGCCCAGTCATCCGCTTGAAGTGCTTTCTCAATCTTTTCTGCTGATGAGCTCACCCACGCCCATTGCATACGGAATTTATCTGCTTTCAACCAGTAATCCTTCTTTTCCCACGCAACTACAGTCTTTTCAACATTTTTATCGATCATACGCAGAGCCAGCGCCAGATAAGCAGCTAAATCATAGCTATGCGCATCTACCTCTTTTTGTTTCATTAATTCCCGCAAAGCGATGACAATACTCTTCACCAGGCGCGTTCTTTCGGTTCCGGTACCTTCAACTGATACAATACGTGACAATGTAGGACTCCTTTTTGATGAAAATCTAACAATTGGTGTGTATTATATTGTAAATGCCTCTCATTGACGTGCCTGTTTCTTACGCTTATAATTGCCTGTCGCCGGGGAAATGCTGGAATTGGCAGACAGGCATGACTTAGGATCATGTGCGGCGACGCGTGCGGGTTCGACCCCCGCTTTCCCCACCACCCAATAAGGGCATAATCCGGCGCTTTTTTGCGGGTTTATGCCCTTTAGTATTGTAATTACCGCAAAATACCGACCTAACCCGCAATTCCTTCATTTTTACAGATCCTTTTCTGCTGCAACCCGCTGCAACGCAGAATCTTCCAGGCTCCCAGATCCAGCAATATCCGTGTTGTTGCCTGGTCCATCATTTTGGAATGCAGTTTTTCGCGATTCCGAAAAATTCTCGACCATCTCCAGCAGCATCAAACAACTGTGGTCAAACAGTGGTTTTTTCTCCGCCGGCAGCGGAACCGCGCGCATCGTAACCTTCACCCGCATTTTATTCATTTATACAGGTCCTTATCTGCAGCAACCAGCCGCAACGCGGAATCTTCCCGATTCCCACTGCCCAGATCCAATAAAACCGGTGTTGTCACCTGGTCCATCAACATTGCCGCCTGCAGCTCACCACCAGGGATGAAGTGGGCATAAGTATCCAGTAAAACCGCAATGCTCTGCCCCAGGAGCGCCGCAACTCTCACCGGCGGCTCATTATGCGCAAGCATGATGGATGCAGCTGTATGCCGGATATCGTGAAACCTGATTCTTGGCAGACCTGCCTCAGCAGCCAATACGCCAAACTCTTTGCTGATGGAATACCCGCGCCTGGGTGTGCCTACTGTGGATGGAAAGATCAACCCGTACTCTTCCCATCGCTCCCCGGCCATGGATCTTTTCAGCGGAATAATCTCTTTGTATTGTCTGCTCAACGATTCCATCATGCCAGGACCAAGCCGCAATGCCCGCCGGCCGCGTTTCGTTTTTGGTTCCTGAAAACGGAAACCACCACCTTCCGGCTCATATACTTGCCGGTTCACCTTCAGAACACAACTCGACCAGTCCAGATCTTC
>DAIOEK010000015.1:0-40536 GCA_036746315.1 Anaerolineaceae bacterium
GACGGGCAGTTCGTGGGGTTGACGGTGGGCGAGGATATTGCCTTTGCCCTGGAAAACGACAACATCCCCACGGATGAAATGCACCGGCGCGTCCACACGGTTGCGCAGATGGTGGATATGGACCACTGGCTGGCCAATTCCCCCTTCGAGCTTTCGGGCGGGCAGAAGCAGCGCACCTCGCTGGCGGGCGTCATGATCGACGACGTGGATATTCTGCTGTTCGACGAGCCGCTTGCCAACCTGGACCCCGCCACCGGCAAGACCGCCATCGAGATCATCGATGATATTCACAGGCAGTCCGGCAAGACCATCATCATCATCGAGCACCGCCTGGAGGATGTGCTGCACCGCGATGTCGACCGGGTGATCGTGATGAACGACGGGCGCATCATTGCCGATATGGATGCGCATGCGCTGGTGGCTTCGCCCATTCTGAAGGAGACCGGCATCCGCGAGCCGTTATACGTCACCGCCTTGAAATATGCCGGGGTGCAAGTCACCGAAGAAATGCGCGCCGGGCACATCGAAACGCTGCACAGCGAGTTTTCACGCGAGGCGCTGCAAAACTGGTTCGGGCACATCCGACCGGCGGATGCACCGGCTGTAAAACCCTCCATCCTGGAGATGGAGGGGGTGTCCTTCTCCTACGATGGCAGGCGCCCGGTGCTGTGCGATATCAACTTTGATATCCGCGAAGGCGAGATGGTCTCCATTGTGGGCAAGAACGGCGCCGGAAAATCCACCCTCTCCAAGCTGTTGTGCGGATTCGAAAAGGAGGACCGCGGATCCATCCGCTATCGCGGGCAGGATATCCGGGGCAAATCCATCAAGGAGCGGGCGGAGATTATCGGGCTGGTGATGCAGAACCCCAACCAGATGATCTCCAAGCCGTTGATCTACGATGAAGTGGCGCTGGGGCTGCGCATGCGGCAGGTGCCGGAGGAGGAGATCAAAACCCGCGCGGAGAAGGTACTCAAGATTTGCGGACTGGCGCCTTTCATCGACTGGCCCATCTCCGCACTGAGCTACGGGCAGAAGAAGCGCGTCACCATCGCCTCCATTCTGGTGCTGGATCCCAATATCCTCATTCTGGATGAACCCACCGCCGGGCAGGATTTTCGGCATTACACCGAGATCATGGAATTCCTGGTGGAGATCAACAAGCTGGGGGTGACGGTCATCCTCATCACCCACGATATGCACCTGATGCTGGAGTACACGCCGCGGGCGATTGTGCTGGCGGGCGGCTGTAAGATTGCCGATACCGCCGCCTCGGTGGTGCTGACGGATGCGGAGGTGATCGCCCAGGCGAACCTGAAGGAGACATCTCTGTTTGCGCTTTCGCATATGGCGGGCATTGCCGACGGAACGCAGTTCGTGCAGGGCTTCATCGATTACGAGCGGAGGTTGAAGAACCGATGAACCCGAAGATGAAGCTGTTCTCATACAACACGGCAGACACCCACATCCACCAGCTTTCCGGGTTGACCAAGCTGATCTGCTTTTTGTTCCTGACCTTTGCGGTGATGTATTCGTACGACATCCGCGTCATTCTGGCGGTGATGGTCTTCTCCATCCTGTTGATGCGGGTGGCACAGATCCGTTACTCGCAAATCCGCCTAATGGTGGTCTATGTGCTCATTTTTATCGTGACCAATGCGGTCATTTCGTTCTTTTTCTCCCCGGAATACGGCACCACCATCTACGGCACCAAGCACGAATTCGCCCGTCTGTTCGGGATCTCGTTGACCTATGAGCAGTTGTTCTTCCAGGTGACCAAGATGTTCAAATACGCATCCGTGATTCCCCTGGGAATGATCTTCCTGCTGACCACCAACCCCAGTGAATTTGCCTCCTCGTTGAACGGCATCGGCGCCAATTACAAGGCGGCTTTCGCGGTGGCGCTCACCCTGCGCTATTTTCCCGATATCCAGCGCGACTACCATGACATCTACCTTGCCCAGCAGGCGCGCGGATTGGAGTTGTCGAACAAGGCAAAGTTCCTTGACCGCTTCAAAAATTCCCTGCTGATCGTCATCCCGCTGATCTTTTCCACGTTGGACCGTATTGAGTTGATCAGCAACGCCATGGATCTGCGCGGCTTCTCCAAAAGCAAGACGCGCACCTGGTACACTTCCCGTAAATTCAACCGGCAGGATGTATTGGCAATCGCGCTCTCGGCGTTGATCTTCCTCGGCACCATTGCGGTGTCGGTGTTCATTAATCATGGTCGTTTCTATAATCCATTCATTTAGAGGTAGGTACCGATGAAACCCATTCTTGTTTTCCAGACAGATTTTACGTATAAGGAAAGCGCCGTCAGCGCCATGTACGGCGTGGTGAAGAGCGTGGATCGCGAACTTGAGATCATCGACGGCACGCACGAGATCCCCCAATACGATATCTGGAGCGCATCCTACCGGCTGTACCAGCCGATGAACTTCTGGCCCGAAGGTACCATTTTCGTCTCGGTGGTGGACCCCGGTGTGGGTACGCACCGCCGGGGATGCGTAGCAAAGACCGTCAACGGCTATTATGTGGTCACCCCCGACAACGGTTCGTTGACCCACGTCAAAGCCTGGGTGGGGATCAGCGAAGTGCGTGAGATCGACCAGACTGTCAACCGTCTGCGTGGAAAGAACACCGAAGAAACGTCGGTGTTCCACGGGCGTGATGTGTTCGGGTATACCGCCGCCCGGCTGGCAAGCGGCATCATCTCTTATGAAGGCGTCGGACCGGCGTATCCGCCGGAGGAGATCGTCACCCTGCCGTTGTTCGAGCCGGTGCTGGCGGATGGCAAGCTCCGCGGCATTTTCGAAATCGGCGACCCGAACTTCGGCAACCTGTGGACCAACATCCCCCTGACATTGTTCACGAAGGCGGGCTTCCACTATGGCGACCGCCTTTCGCTGGTGGTGCGCCAGGCGGGCAGGATCGTATTCCAGCAAAAGGTGTTGTTCGAAAAGTCTTTCGGCTTTACCGCCAAAGGCGACGTGATCATCTACACCAACGAATTGATGAAGGTTTCGGTGGCGGTCAATCAGGGCAGCTTCAGCGACCGCTTCGGTCTGAGTTACGGCCCGGATTGGGAAGTGGAATTCGGTAAATAACCTGCCATTCAATCAAGATGAATATCCACACAGATGGGATGAGGCTGCCATGCGATACGAAACGATCCACAACCTGAATATCCCCAAAACAGGCTTTGGCACCTGGACCATCGGCGGTGAATCAACCGCCGACCTTTCCCGCGATGCCGCATCCCTGGCGGCGCTGGGATCTGCGCTGGAGTTAGGCTATACGCATTTCGATACCGCCGAGTACTATGCCGCCGGTCATGCCGAAGAACTGCTCGGCGAGGCAGTCCGCCGGGCGGGGTGCGACCGTGCCAGCCTGTTCATCACCTCCAAGGTTTCGCCGGATCATTTGAAATACGAGGATGTGCTGCGCTGCTGTGAAGACAGTCTGCGCCGCCTGGGGATGGATTACCTGGATCTGTACCTGATCCACTGGCCCAGGGTGGGCATGCGGCTGGCTGAAACATTCCGGGCGCTCAACGAACTCCAACGGTCGGGCAGGGTACGCCATCTGGGGGTCAGCAACTTCAACCTCAAGCTGCTCCGGCAGGCGGTTGATCTGTGCGCATCGCCCCTGTTGACGGACCAGGTATCCTACAGTCTCCCCGACCGGACGTATGCGGCAAACGGGGTTCTGGCCTACTGCCAGGCAAACGACATCCTGCTGACGGCTTACAGCCCGGTAAAGCGCAGGAATATTAAAAGCAACAAAGTGCTGCACGCCATTGCCCGCGACCACGGATTGACTCCCGAACAGATCGCGCTTGCCTGGCTTACCACCCAGCCGCGGGTGATCACCATTCCCAAGTCTGCCAATCCGCAGCACCAGGCGGAAAATCTGGCAGCCGGAGACGTGGTGCTGACCGAGGATGAGATGCTCCGCCTGAGCGAATCGATCAAACCAATCTAAAGGATGCCGCCGTGGAAGATTCAGAACTGTTACGTGTTTTCGATAAAGAAGTGCGCCAGGAATGCACCTGGACGCGGATGCGCCGCGATGTGCAGCCCGGACTCGTCCGCCATGTGTTGAATGAAGGCACATCCAGCGGCGGTCTGATCAGCTGGACGGATATCCCGGCAGATTCCGTGGATGGGGTGATCGCGGAACAGATCCATTACTTTCAGGGTCTGAATGCGGATTTCGAGTGGAAATTGTACGATTACGACCAACCCGCAGACCTTGGCGTAAGGTTGCTGGCGCACGGCTTCAAAAAGGAGGATCCCGAAGCACTGATGGTGGGGGAAATCCACAGCCTGCCGCAGTCATATTGGGACCTGGATACCTCGATGGTACAGCGCATTTCCACCCCCGAAGAGGTGGATGAAATTCTGGCAATGGAAAAAGAAGTCTGGGATGAGGATGTTTCCGGTTTTGCAAAAGGGATGAAATACGATCTGCTGCACTACCCGGAGATCATCAGTGTTTACGTGGTACGGCAGGATGGCAGGGTGGTCAGCGCCGCCTGGACGCATTACCTAGTGCCGACTTCGTTCGCATCCCTGTGGGGCGGCTCGACCCTCCGCCAATATCGCCGGCGCGGATATTACACTGCGCTGCTGGCTGCCCGGGCAAGGGAAGCACGCCAGCGAGGTTATCGGTTTTTGCAGGTGGATGCCAGCCCCGACAGCCAGCCGATCCTGGCAAAGCACGGTTTCCGCTGCCTGGCATACTCGACCCCCTATGAATGGGAGCCGGCCAATGCAGCCAAACCGGCTTCCGGGGATCAAACGCAATAAACGGAAGAGAGAACTCCATGGACGAGAACGTGAAGGGCATCCTTGAAAATCTGGCTTCCAAAGATGATGCCATCCGCATGTCGGCGTTGCAAGCCATTCTGCAATTGACCGACGACAGGGTGGATTGGGCCTATGAAGCCTGGGATCGCCTGCTGGAAAAACTGAACGATGGAAATTCCTTTCAGCGCTCCATCGGCGTCATGGTACTCTGCAACCTGGCGAAGAGCGACGATGAAAACCGGTTGGGCGGCGATTTGCCGCTGCTTCTGGCACATACGCACGATGAGAAATTCATCACCAGCCGGCAGTGTCTTCAGCATATCTGGAAGACCGCATTAACCCACCCGGCGAACCGCAAAGCCGTGCTGGATCATCTGGAGCAACGCTTCAGGGAATGCGCGACCGAGAACCACTACAACCTGCTCCGCCTGGATATTATTCAATCCATGCGGCTGATTTACGACCGGGTCAAAGATGCAACCATCCTTTCCAGTGCGAAGGAACTGATACAACTGGAAACCGACGGGAAGATGCAGAAAAGATATTTAGCTGCCCTGAAAAACTAAGCCTTCGACGCAGCATTTGCCGCACCGGCTGCCATCCGCAGCGATCTGAAAAGCGAAAATTTGTTGATTCCCCCGATGATGGGTTTGACCTTCATCAGGCGATAAAACCGTGGCGGTGAAATGGTAGCCGGTTTCTGTTATCATTTTAAGCAGCATAACCATGGGTACGAATTTGCATAAATGAAATGGAGGTAACAATGGCTTATATGACCATGCTGATCCTGGATGACCCAAATAAACTCGATGAGCTATTGAAAGCCTGGACGGAAGGCGGCATTAAAGGCGCGACCATCATTGAGTCGACCGGTCTGTACCGGCATCAGAAAAAACTGCCGCACATGCGGTATCTGTACACCAGCGCCGAGGCGGATGAAAAGGATAATGTGACACTGCTGGCAATGGTGGATAACAGGGATACCGTTGCGAAATGCCTGCGCCTGGCAGAGGAAGTGGTGGGCGACCTAGAAAGTCCGCATACCGGCGTGTTTGCCGCCTGGCAGTTGGATGTAGTCAAAGGACTTTCCCCGAAAAACGACGAAGGGAAAGCATGATCATGGTTTGGGTAAAATTCATTCTGTCTGCGGTATTGATCGTCATCGCCGCCAATTACCTGGCAAAATACGGGGATGTGATCGCCGTCAGAACACGGCTGGGCGGCATGTTCATCGGGATATTGCTGCTTGCCGGGGCTACGTCATTACCCGAACTGCTGACTTCGATCATATCCGTCTCGCAGAACTCCCCCAACCTTGCCGCCGGCAATCTTTTCGGGAGCAATGCGTTCAACATGTTGATGCTGGCGGTCCTCGCGATGATCAACAGAAGCGAGCGCATCCTACGCAAAGCTGCCAGACGGCATGCCCTCACCGGCAGCCTGGCTGCATTAATGATCGGGCTGGTACTGTTCTTTCTCGCGGCTGACATCCACATGAAAATTGGCTGGGTCGGTCTGGATTCTTTGATCATCCTGGCTGCCTATATTGTCTCCGTGCGGCTGATTGCCAGCGATGCGAAACCGGGCAGCACCGTTGAAATGGAAATTCCGGCGGGCATACCCAGGCTGTGGGTGGGGGTGGCTGGTTTCCTGGCGGCAGCCGGCGCCTTGTTCGTCGTCACGCCGATCATGGTGAGCAGCAGTGCAGAGATCGCAGAGATCACCGGGCTGGGCACGACCTTCGTCGGCACCACGCTGGTGGCGATGGTCACCTCGCTGCCTGAAATCGTGACCACTATCGCCGCGGTGCGCATCGGCGCCAGCGATATGGCAATCGGGAATTTATTCGGCAGCAACATGTTCAACATGTTCGCGGTGGGCTTTACCGATCTTTTTTACACCGGGGGAAGATTCCTTTCCATCATCGACCCATCCTTTATGCTGGTGGGGCTGTTCGGGTTGTTGATGACCATGATCGGGCTGGTGGGCAACCTGGCAAAATTGGAGCGCCGGGTCTTCAACATCGAATTCGATGCGCTGATCCTGTTCATCCTGTACCTGTGGGGGATGTTCCTGCTGTACCAGCGGGGCATCGGATAAAATTCAACCACCCGTCAAGCTGCATTCCCCGCGTTGGCGGGCCGGTTTTACGTGCGGCGGGCAGCCGGAATAAATTTATGCCAAATTTCTTATCTTTTGGCGGATTAGTTTGTATAATTAACAAACACAGTTTGTCATCAAAAGAAAAGTTCGTTGATTCACAGACCTCAGATCAATCTGGCTGACGTTTTTTACGTGGATAAGAAGTTGAGGTGAGCATGGAACCTGATCAAATTACCGTATACGATGATCTGTCAACCAGAGTATCTACAAAGGAATTGACAACATTATTAAAAGTGAGCAGTTCCCTGGCATCCACCATGGAACTGGAAAATGTGCTTCAGATAGCCATTGAAAGTACCACCGATCTGCTCAATCTGGAAACCGGGGCGGTGTATACGATCGAAGCCGATAATTTGATCCTGGGAGCCACCGTGCCTCCCCTGCCCCCCGACCTTCCCGAGTTCCTGCGGCATGCGAACCTGCCGGATCACCCGCACATTCGTCAGGTGGTGACTACGAAAAATCCTGTTTACCTGGAAGACGCCAGACATGCAGAATTGACGGCAGCGGAACAGCAGGTGGTCAATTCACGGAAGTTGATCTCGATCTTATATTTCCCACTGCTGTTGAAAGAAGAAGTGATTGGCGTGTATATTCTTGGAACAACGGATGTCGTTCGCAAGTTCTCACCCAATGAGATGGACCTGTGCCACATCCTTTCCTTCCAGGTTTCGCTTGCCGTGGCAAACGCCAGGCTGTTCCAGAAAACACAGCAGGCGGTGATGGAGATCAGCCAGGCGTATGATGCCACGCTCCTGGGTTGGTCGAGCGTGCTGGATATGCGGGATCATGTTACCGACGAACACGCCCATCGGGTCACCCATCTAACGGTGGAACTGGCAGGCAGAATGGGCATTGCTGCGGATGAATTGGGGCATGTCCGCCGCGGGGCGTTGATGCATGACATCGGTAAAATGGCAATTCCGGATGCCATTCTGCAAAAACCGGGCCCCCTGACGGATGAAGAAATGGAAGTGATGCGCACGCACCCCCTCAAGGCGTATCAGATCCTCTCGCACATCGAGTATCTGGCTCCGGCAATGGCCATCCCTTATTGCCATCACGAAAAATGGGACGGTACGGGCTATCCGCGCGGGCTGAAGGGGGATGAAATTCCCTTGGTTGCGCAGATATTCGCCATCGTGGATGTGTTCGATGCGCTGACCTCAGACCGCCCCTATCGCAAGGCGTGGAGCCGATCTGCCGCGCTGGAGTATATTCGCGAACAATCCGGAAAGCAGTTCCGCCCGGATGTGGTCACGGAATTCTTCCGCCTGCTGGATGACAGGGAAGCATAGGGCGGATCAAAGACGATCCTGCACACCCCGCCTGATCGAGATTATTTTGCGCCGTATCCAGGGGATGCGGACGAGCAGCAGAAGTATCACAACCAGACCCGAGAGCAGGGGGCGGGCAATATCCCCACTCAACGTGCCCAGTGAACCCTTCACCGCCATCGCAAAATGCAGCACAGCCAGCAGCCCGATCGCATAGACTGCGCGATGGAGTATGGACCATTTCCGACCGAGATGTTTCATCCAATAGCGGAAGGAGGTGACGGCAAGGGCAAGCAGTAAAATCCCTGCGACCAAACCCACCAGAATAAAAGGCTTTTCCAATGTCTGCCGGATGATCTCGTGCAGATCGAATTGATAATCGACAGCGACAAATACAATAAAGTGCAGTGCAAAGTAGAGAAATGAGTACAGCCCCAGCGCCCGGCGATGTTTGACGATCTGCTTCCAGCCGGTAACGATATAGATGGGGGTAACCGCCAGGGCAAGGATGAGCATGTTGATGGCTGCCAGACCAAAAAACTGTTCGAGATACTGGATCGGATTGATGGTCAGCCGGTTAAAGAAATACCGGATTGCGATTTCGAGCACAGGAAAAATGCCGACTGCATGAATCCCGATCCGAAGCCACGGCACCGATAGCTTGCACAAATAGGCTGAATGCACAAATTGCTGCGGAGATTTAATATTTGTGTCCATCTGGCGTCCTAATAATATTTTCGCAGATCCATCCCCTGATACAGGGATGCCACCTCTTCGGCGTACCCGTTGAAGGGGAGCGTCTCCCGGCGGGTTACCTCGCCGATGCGCCTTTCCGTCCTCTGACTCCACCGGGGATGATCCACATCGGGATTCACATTGGCATAGAAACCATATTCATCCGGGGCGATGGTGCTCCACAGGGTAGCCGGCTGGGTATCGGTTAATTCGACTTTGGTGATCGCCTTGATGGATTTGAAGCCGTACTTCCAGGGCACCACCAGGCGAATGCCGCCGCCGTTCTGCGCCGGCAATTCCCCACCGTAAAGCCCGGTTGCCAGAATGGTGAGGTCGTGCATGGCTTCATCCATCCGCAAACCTTCCTGGTATGGCCACGGGTAATAGGGGGAATTCTGACCGGGCATTTCCTGCGGCGCGTAAATCGCTTCGAACCGGACGTATTTTGCCTCAGACTTCGGACCCGCCGACGCCAGCAGCTTGGAGAGCGAAAAGCCCACCCAGGGAATGACCATGCTCCAGCCTTCCACACAGCGCAACCGGTAGATTCGTTCCTCCGGCTGATAGCGGTGGATCAGGTCATCCACTGAAAAGGTGCCCGGTTTTTCGACGAGTCCGCTCACCTCGACATCCCAGGGCGAGGTTGGAAAGTTCTTTGCCAGCTGGCTGACCTTTTCCTTGTCGGTTGTGAATTCGTAATAGTTGTTGTAGTTCAAAATCTCGTCGAGCGAGTTCTGCTTGTCTTCGGGCGGCAGGCTTTCCGGGCTGCCATTTGCGCCGGAGGAACCCTGATCCTTCCCGACCCCGCAGGCAGCCAGCCCCACGCCCACCGCCAACGAACCGGCGGCGGTCATAAATGCCCGGCGTGAAAGGTAAACCTGTTTGGGCGTGATTTCTGATGATGCAATTTTCTCGGTTTTCATAATTTCTCCTTCAGGATGCCTGCTCTTCCAGAAGAGCCCGGATCGCCTGCTCTGTTTCGTCATACTTCCCCTCCCCGATGTGGATGTAGCGGATGTGTCCCTCTCCATCGATCAAATAGAGGGTCGGCCAGTAACGGGTTCCGTATGCCGCCCAGGTATTCCCCTGGTTGTCTTCGGCAACCGCATAATCGATATCCAATTGATAGACCGCCTCCTTGAGGTTCGCCATATCCTTTTCATAATCGAACTCGGGGTAATGATTGCCGATGACAACCAAGCCTTTTTCAGCATATCTGGAATGCCATTCGTTCAGATGGGGGATTACGTTCCTGCAATTGACGCACCCGAAGGTCCACATGTTCAACAGGATCACCTTTCCCCTGGAATCGGCCAGCCGGATGGGGTGATCGGTATTGATCCAGATCTCGTTGGTCAGCTCAGGGGCAATCCCCAGATCCGGTAAGGGATCGGCATCCGCCACCGTGGACGGCGGCAACGACCGGCATCCGCCCAACAGAAAGGTGAAAATCATCAGTGTGACAACCAATTTCGACATAAGCATATCTCCGTAGATATGCTTATCGTATTCGAACAAAATTACAGAATTGTTACGAAATCAGGAAAAAATCATTAACTTTTCGGCAGCACAATGGAAAACGCCGTACCCTTGCCGGGGATGCTTTGTACAGATATGCTGCCTTTATGTGCATCGACAATCCCTTTGACGATCGCCAGCCCCAACCCCGCGCCCCCGCTGGCGCGGCTGCGCGATTTATCCCCCCGGTAAAAGCGGTCAAAGATGTGGGGAAGGTCGGACTCCTGGATGCCCTCCCCGCTGTCCGATACCGTGATGCGAATGGAGCTGCCTTCCCGTTTGGCTTCCAGGTTCACGACCCCGCCCTTGGGTGTATGGTTGATTGCATTGGTGACCAGATTATTCAGCGCCCGGCTCATCCAGACCACATCCATGGTTACCGGATCAAGCCCGTTTTCGGCGGACCCGGTCAACTGCAAGCCCTTGCTGGCCGCCAGCCCGGAAAAGCTGATCAGCGTATCCGAAATCAGGTCGGATAGGGAGGATGGCTCCCGATTCAACGGCATGCCGCCCGAATCCAGTTGCGAGATCTGAAAAAGCTCATCCACCAGAACGGTCAGGTTATCGATGTGTCTTTTTGCCTGGTCGAGGTATTCCTTCGCCTGCTCCGCATCGGTTACGACACCATCGGATAGCGCGGCAACCAGCAGCCGGATGGAGGAGAGCGGTGTGCGTAAATCATGCCCCGCCCAGGCGACCAGATCCCGGCGCAGGGTATCCAGCTCCTTTTGTTTTTGATCGACGATTTCCAGCCTGTTTGCCATCTGGTTGAAGGATGCGGCCAGGGAGGCAATTTCATCATTCCCGGGGATCTCTGCGCGCGTCGACAAATCGCCCTTTTCAATTTTTTGGGTCGCCGATTTCAACCGGTTGATCCTGGTGATCAGCGTACTGGTAAAAAAGCTCCCCAGCGCCACCGCAATACCGCCGGCAAAAACGAGGAGTACCGTGGCGAGGAGCAGATCGTGCTTGCTGGCAAACATCAACCGGGCGGTCAGCCAAACATTAATGAAGGTAAGCACACTCGCCAGCACATAAGTGCCCAGCAACACCCACCGCAGGGATGGGGCGCGTTCCAGCCAGTTGGAGCGGTACGCCCCATATCCCATCGCCACGGAAATGACCGCCGTGACCGACAGGAACTGTGCCATGTGTTTGAGGTCGCCCAGCGTGGGCTGCATCAACCAATAAAAGATAAGCAGCGAGAGCAGCAGCACGGCTGCAATTCCAACAGCAAAGACCAAAGCGTGCGGTTGTCTATTTTTCATAATGAACTCAGGGTTCGAATTTGTACCCCACGCCCCAGACGGTGATCAAATGGATGGGGGAAGTGGCATCTTTTTCGATCTTCTCGCGCAGCCGCTTGATATGGACGGTCACGGTGCTGGGGTCGATATAATCGGACAGCCCCCAGATGTTTTCCAGTATCTGGTCGCGGGTAAAAACCTGGCGCGGATACCTTGCCAGGTAATGCAGCAGGTCGAATTCCTTGGAGGTCAGCAATACAATTTGCCCATCCACAAACACCTCCCTGGTTTGCGGATCGATGATCAGGTGGTCGGAGGTGATCTTCCCCGCCTGCGCCGCATCCGCCGGCAGTCGCGTCCGCCGCAGCACAGCCCGCACCCTGCTCACCAGTTCCTGGGGACTGAACGGCTTGACCACGTAATCATCCGCCCCCAGTTCCAGACCGGCGATGCGGTCCGTTTCTTCGGAACGGGAAGTGAGCATGATCACCGGCACATCAGAATGATCGCGCAGGCTCCTGATCAATGACAACCCGTCCATCCCGGGCAGCATGATATCCAGAATAATCAAATCCGGCAGTTTATGCTCAAAGGCGGAGAGAGCCTCCAACCCGTTGGCATAGCCGGTCACCTCATACCCTGCCCGCTTCAGGTACAGACCGACAACAGAGCTGATGCTTGGTTCATCTTCAACGATCACAATTTTTGTCATATTCAATCCATAAAAATAAAATACCATCTAATTATTGCTTAATTATTAATTATCTTTCATTGTTTTGTAATATTTATTGAAGGGTTTCGTAAGATTTCCTCCTTAGGATAATACCAAAACCAGATCACGGAGGAAAAAATGATCAAGCGAATGCTTATTGGTATGTTGTTGATGGTATTTGTGCTTTCCGCCTGCGCGCCGGTTTCGAAATCGTCGACGGATATGATGGAAAAGCCGACTGAAGAAATGATGGACGAAACGCCAACCGCGGTGATGGAAAAGCCTACCGAAGAGATGATGGACCAATCATCAGCCACGGATATGATGGAGAAGCCGACCGAGGAAATGATGGAAACATCGCCAACTGCGGAGATGGAAGATCACAGCGGCGACGACATGATGGCGGAAACGCCCGAATGGCTGGGATATTCACTGGTCAACGTGAAAACGGGTGAATCTTTTTCGATCAACGATTTCAAAGGCAAAGTCGTGCTGGTCGAAACACTGGCAATGTGGTGCCCCAACTGCAAAAAGCAGCAGCAACAGATAAAAGCTTTGCATGAAGACCTGGGAGAAATGGGCATGGACCTGGTTTCCATCGGATTGGATGTGGATGCCAATGAAAATGCGCAGGACTTGAAAGCGTATATCGGGAGCAACGGCTTTGACTGGGTCTACGCAGTTGCCACGGAAGAAACGGCACGCGAGATCGGCAACCAGTATGGCAATCAATTCTTAAACCCGCCCTCCACGCCGATCCTGATCATCGACCGCGGCGGCACGGTGCACCAGATGCCGTTCGGGATCAAATCGGCAGCCGAACTGAAATCGTTCATCCAACCCTTCCTAGATGAGAGCATGTAACTGGCAATATCCCCCCTGTCAGCAGATGGGACTTCCCATCTGCTGACAATTTTGGGAGCACACAATGGAATCGATCCTTACATCTTTGAGCCTGGGCTTGTTGGCCAGTGCCAGTCCCTGCATCATCCCGCTCTACCCGGGTTACCTGGCTTACTTGAGCGGAGCGGGCGGCGGTGCGAAGTTAAAGGGCAGGCACTTCCTTGGCTTTTTTGTCCTGGCGGGCGTATTATCCATGATGCTTGTGCTGGGGTTGATCATTGCCCTGTTGTCGATCTCGGTGGGCAGTGCCCTCTCGGTGATCATTCCCCTTGCCGATGTTACGCTGATCACCCTGGGCATTCTGCTGCTGGCGGATAAAAATCCCTTCAAGCAGCTGCCCCAAATCAGGGTGCCGGCTTTGCAGAATCCGTTCATGAATGCCTACCTGTACGGATTGCTCTACGGGCCGATCGCATTACCCTGCTCCGGTCCGCTGGTGGTTGGCATTTTCGCCGTATCGCTGTCCACCGCGGAAGCGCTCAGCCGGCTGGGCACCTTCCTCTGGTTCGGACTGGGCTTTGGTCTGCCGCTGTTGATCCTGTCGTTGATCTCCGCAGTGTTGCAGCGCACCATCACACGCTGGCTTGCCGCCCATTCCCGCCTGATCAACATCCTCGGGGGAAGCCTGTTGATCTGCATTGGCGTATATGATTTCGCCGTCAACCTGGAACTTATCCGTCTGGTATTAAAAATCTAAGCGGCCATTGATTTTTAATATAAAATGGAGAAAATTGGGTCTGCGCCCTTGCCTTGGGGCAATTGATACGATCAGGTCCGAATCGGGAGGGAGATATGTCCATTCTGGAACAACTGTCATCCAAACGGGGCGAACGCTCCGGCGAAGCCAATCTGCATGTCGCACTGCAATGCATCCAGCACCCCGATCTGCTGGAGGAAATCGACGGTGGATTACAGGGCAAGGATGCAGCCCTGGCAGGCGACTGCGCCGAGGTAATGACCATGGTCGCTGAGCATCACCCTGAAAAGGTGAAGCAGTATGCCGATCATCTCGTTGCCGCCTGCACCCACAAGACCACCCGCGTTCGCTGGGAAGCGATGCACGCGTTATCATATATTGCAAAACTGATCCCCGATCGGATGGAGACGTACCTGCCGGCGGTGATGGAAATCTACAGCAAGGATGCCTCGATCATCGTCAGGGACTATGCCGTGGATGTCATCGGCAACTACGCGGCATCCGGCGAGGACGCCGCCCGGCAGGCAATGCCCCTTTTGCTCGAATCGACCGGTCACTGGGATGGACGCCATGCAGGTCATGCGTTGAACGGATTGATGAATGTGGTCGAGAAGGCGCCCGATCTCAGGCACGATATTCTGCCCGTCGCGGAAAAATATCTGGCGGCGGAAAAAGCGGTGATCCGTAAGGCGGCAAAAAGCTTACATAAGCTGATTCAAAAATCGTAATATGAAAGTATGATGGAAGGGACGCATGTTCGTCGGAGCATGCGATTTCCTGCGGACTCTTTCGCATTGGGAGAAACCGGATGCCCAATTTCAACTCCGATCACAAAAACGTGCTGGATGAAATGCTGCTGGTCCATCCAGCCATCCGGCCGGGAAAGATGTTTGGCTTCCCGGCGTACTACGTGGGGAAGAAGCTCGCCATCTGCCTGTATGAAGATGGCGTCGGGGTCAAACTGCCGGAAAAAACGGTGAACCGCCTGCTTGAAACCGACCCACACACATCTCCGTTCCAACCGTATGGGAAGCCGCGTATGCGTGAGTGGCTACAAATCACGCTGGCGGATTCCGAAGGCTATCGCAGCTACCTGCCCCTGTTCGAAGAATCGATCCGCTTTCTACTCGAAGGCGGGTAGTCTGCGCGCCGCGCATTTGCGGATTATGTGCAATTTGTGTTAATTCGGTCTTTTTCGGCATTTTCGTTTCAAACAACCCTTATAATAAAGTTGACCGGTTAAATACAAATTTAATGGATGAGGTAGATGACTTTCGACTTTTCGGCATTTATTCGGTACAACTATCGCGCATTTTTCAAATCCCGGGGCAAAAATTATCGACTCACACCGAAGCGCTTTTTGATCCTGGTTGTCTGGCTGATTCTCTACATTCCCGCTCAACTCATCAATCGATTCTGTTTCCTGTTGGATGAGGTGTTTTTTCCGGCTTACCGTAAACAAGAGATACGTAAGCCGGTTTTTATTATCGGCAACCCCCGCAGCGGAACGACCTTTCTGCACCGGCTGATGTTCAAAGATACCCGCACCTTTACATCCTTCACCGTATGGGAAATGGTGCTTGCACCATCCATCACCCAGCGCAAGATCATCTGGGGGCTGGTAAAACTCGGCAGGGCAATCGGCTACCCCATCAACCGCGGGATCAACGCCATCAACCGCCGTCTCACGCAGGGCAAGGGTAACAAAGCCCACGCGATCAAGGTGAACGAGGCTGAGGAGGATGGGCACATCCTGATCCACAATTGGACCAGCGAATCGTTGTGGGCGATCTATCCCTTCCGCGACGAACTGCTGCCCTATTTCTTCTTTGACCGCGATCTGCCCGGAGAGCGCAAGCAGAAGGTGATGACGTTCTACCGCAACATGATCCAGCGCCATCTGTATGCCCACGGCGGCGACAAGATCCTGCTTTCCAAGAATCCATCCAACACCTCCAAAGTTGCGGCGCTATCCGAGACCTTCCCCGATGCCAGATTCATCAACCTGGTGCGCACCCCCTTCAAGGCAATGCCCTCGATGCTCGACTACATGTCTACCGGGTGGAATATCTTCTGCGACCCGCTGGAGGCGTATCCGTTTCGGGAGGAGTTCTTTCAGGTGATGCGCTTCTACTACCTGTACCCGGCTGAGTTTTTCAAGGATAAAGAGGATCGCTGCATGTTCATGCAATATGACGACATGGTGCAGCAACCGGATGAGTGCATTGAAGATCTGTATTCCTGGCTTGAGTTGGATTATGCTGTGGATGTTCGGGAGATCGTTGCCGGCGAGACCCGCAGCGCCAAAAACTTCCGCAGCCGCCACGATTACTCGATCAAAGAGATGGGCTTGAGCGAAGAGAAGATCTACCGCGAGTTTGCCGAAGTATTCAATTATTACGAATTCGACAATCACCAGATTGAGCTGCCCGACCACGTCATGTTCTGGGATATCCGGGAATGGCCGCGCTCATGGAAGACCCAACGCCTGCGCCGCCAGCAACTGCGGCAGCAGCGCAAACTCGAAAGAAGCAGGCAGCCCGGCTTGCGCTTTGGCAATCCGTTGGTCTCAAAACAGGTGAAGAACACCTCCGCAGATTAATGATCAAACAGATCACTTAACACAGCCATGAAGAAATTTCATGGCTGTGTTTATTTTCCGCTGTTCGACCCGTCGCTTGCCCAGACATAACAAAATGTTAACCTGGCGTTCCCGGTCCGTTAATCTGCGGGAGTCATAATGAATTCATGAAAGATAACAACAAGGAAATAAAAAATGCGTATTTTAATCAGCAACGATGACGGCATCTTCAGCCCGGGTCTCATTGCCCTGGCGGAAGTTGCTTCGCAGTTTGGCAAGGTGATCATCTTTGCCCCTGATTTCGAACAATCGGCGGTCGGACACGCCATCACCATCCGGCGCCCGCTCCAGTATCACCGGGTGAAAATGATCCGGGGCTTCGAAACCTACCGGGTCAACGGCACCCCCGCAGATTGTGTGGCGATGGGTCTGTATCATCTGGGCGGCGCCGACCTGGTGCTTTCCGGCATCAACCTCGGCAACAATATGGGCAGCGACGTGTGGCACTCCGGCACGGTGGCGGCGGCAAAACAGGGCGTGCTCCTGGGTGTGCAGGCGATTGCCTTCAGCCAGGATGTCAACGGCACGGAGCCAACCTATGAAAAGCAAAAACCCTACATCTACCGGGTGATCAAAATGCTCACCAGCGGGAACCATCCCCGGCTGGTGAATGTGAACCTGCCCGAAACACCCGCCGGCATCCGCTGGACGCACCAATCCGTCCGGCAGTACAACGGGCAGGTGGTGGAAAGCCAAGATCCCAACGGGCGCAAAATCTACTGGTTCTCAGCCATCCCGCTGACCAACCCGGATGAAGAAAGCGACCGCTGGGCAGTGGAACACAATTACGTCTCGCTTACTCCGCTCAGACTGGACCTGACCGATGAAGCCTGGTTAACACGATTGAGCGTGTAGTCTCTCCTTTTTGGTTTACGCAAATCGGCAAGAATGGATTCGTCCGAACGGGTGGCGGCCTGGTTCGGGCGAATTCATTTAATATTTTGTGGCATAATTACCCATACTCTGAATGTATGGGAATCTTATGTCGAAAAAATCAAAAGTTGCCGTTCTTTACACAAAACCCGAGACCGTCCTTGATGACTATCAACGCCTGTTCCAACTGGCTGGCGCAGCGGATGTCCTCCAGCACAACGCAACCACCATCCTCAAAGACAACATCACCTGGCATTTTCCCATGCCGGGGGCGAATACCACACCCTGGCAGCTGGAAGGCACCATCCTTGCGCTGCGCGAATCCGGCTTCAACGACCTGGTGTGCGTCCAGAATCAAACAGTGGTGACCAATGCCTTCAAGGGGGAAGACCTCAACGGCTACGTGCCCATCTTCAAGCACTACGACATTCCGGCACTGTATAACTTCCGCACACAGGATATGACCTGGATCCCCTACCAGCCCAAGAGGAAGATGCTGGCGCTCGACCACATCTACCCCGAGGGCATCCACATCCCCGATTATTTCATCGGCAAGAATATCGTTCACCTGCCCACGGTCAAGACCCACATGTACACCACGACCACCGGGGCGATGAAGAATGCCTTCGGCGGACTGTTGAGCAAATACCGCCACTACACCCACACTTGGATTCACGAGACGCTGGTGGATCTGCTCGCCATCCAGAAAGAGATCCATCCGGGCATGCTGGCGGTGATGGATGGCACGACCGCCGGCAACGGCGCCGGTCCGCGGATGATCCAGCCCAACATCAAGAACATCATCCTCGCCTCGGCAGACCAGGTGGCCATCGACGCGGTGGCGGCAAAGCTGATGGGCTTCGATCCGCTCTCCATCAAGTACATCCGCCTGGCGCACGAACAGGGATTGGGCACCGGCGACCCGCGTGAGATCGAGATCGCAGGCGACGAGATCGGCGGGGAGAATTGGAATTTCAAGGTCGGCTACAACTCGCACAGTTTCCTTGCCTGGCTGGCATGGTACGGACCGACCAAAGTGCTCCAGAAGCTGGTGCTGCGCACGCCGCTGGTGATCATCCCGACCTTTATTGGTGAGGTGGAGCAGGATTATTTATACTGGCCGCTCAAGTACCGCAAAATCGCTGCACGCTGGCGCGCTGAAACAACCTGGGGAAAGCTGTTCGGGCAGTATCAAAAGCAGGGCTGGATGAAATAACTCCCCTTCCGCGGAGGGGTACCCACACACCACGAAAATGCTATTCATGCCGATGCAGGCGGCTCTGCTATTTGTGATTCCATCCGCAATCCTTGCATCCCGCGCTGCGCATTTCGCAAAAAACCTTCGCTGGAACAAAAAGGAACCAATACGTTTTCCAGGCGGCAGCGCACCTGCTGTCTCTTTATGGTACGGGATGGACACCCGCAGGGAAAGCTGCCATCTGTGACATGATTTTTACAGTACGACGGCTCTAATCCCCTGCAAGGTATTGACAGGCACAATTTTATTATTTATAATAATTCTAAATTTAGAATTATTATAAATAATATGAATACCACCGATCAACTTGTTTCCACCCTAAAAAAAGCCGGCATGCGCATTACGCCGCAGCGGATCGCCATCTGCGACCTGTTGAGCGGTTCGCGCGACCATCCCACGGCGCAAATGATCTACGAACAGGTCAGCCCGCAATACCCCTCCCTTTCACTGGCAACGGTGTACAACACCCTGGATGTGCTGGTGGGATTGGGAGCGGTGAATGTGCTGGGCAGCGTGGGGGATGACAACGCGCATTTCGATGCCGACACCTCCCCGCATATCAACCTGGCGTGTATTTCATGCCACAAGATCGTGGATATTGCCTCACCGCAGGTGGGGGATATCGACCGGGAGATCAGCCAATCATCCGGATACAAACTGCTCGGGGCGCGCATGATGTACTACGGCTTGTGCCCCGACTGTCAATCGTCAACCCACTAAACCTTATTCATATCTTATCCATACAAGGAGCATTCAATCACATGGAAACCAACGAAACCCAAATCATCCCCATGCCCCGCATCGGCGACAGGGCGCCCGAGTTCAAGGCGGTCACCACCCAGGGCGAGATCAACTTTCCGGCTGATTACAAAGGCAGCTGGGTGATCCTCTTCAGCCATCCCGCCGATTTCACCCCGGTCTGCACCTCCGAATTCATGACTTTCGCCAGCCAGGAAGAAAAATTTACCAAAGCGAACTGCAAGCTGGTGGGGCTTTCGGTGGACGGCTTGTACAGCCACATTGCCTGGCTGCGCACCATCAAAGACAAGATCGAGTACAAGGGCATGAAGGATGTGGAAGTCAAATTCCCCCTGATCGAAGACATCACCATGGAAGTTGCCAAAAAGTACGGGATGATCCAGCCCGGCGAAAGCAATACCAAGGCGGTGCGCGCAGTGTTCTTCATCGACCCCAAGGGTATCATCCGCGCCATCATCTACTACCCGCTCAGCCTGGGGCGCAACTTCGATGAGCTGTACCGCGCGCTGATCGCCATGCAGGCAGCCGATGAATTCTCCATCGCCACCCCGGCGGATTGGCAGCCCGGCGACGATGTGATCGTCCCCACCGCCGGCTCCTGCGGCGTAGCTAAACAGCGTATGGAAAGCAAGGATGAAATGACCTGCTATGATTGGTTCTTCTGCACTAAACCCATTGCAAAAGAGACGGTACTCGGTAAAATATTAAAGAAATAAGGTTATGAATTACCCTATCCGGCAGAGATGAACTTCTGCCGGATTTTTTATTCTAATAATCAAGAGATTATGTGCGGGCTGCAGTATCCTAGTGGAGTAGAGAACAGTTAACTCAAATCCAAATTATCTTATCCTTGCCCCAACACCTGCCTCCCCGCCTGTAGAACTTGCCGCGGAAAACCTTCTGCCCGAGATCCGCGAGGAGGTGATTGCCTGGTTCGCGGAGCGCGGCGAAAAGCAAGCGGTGGGTCAGGACCCACCCTACGGGCGATGAGGCGGGTGAAAAACAAGCGGTGAGCAGGATTATTTGAAGCTCCGGTTAAGTTCGCAAGGGTCATGAAACCATGCAGTCTGAGACCATCACTTGCGCTTCGTTTGGCTAACTAATACAGAATCCCCTCATCCAAACAACGGATTGAAATCCAACTTAACCTGCAATATACTGGATTCAATCCTTATTTTACCTTTTTATACCGGCAGGGTTGATCAGCGGTTTATCAATTGTTTTGACAATAACTAAGGGAATCATGCGTGGTATACGTATTCTCACTTATGTACTTCTGATCTGGCTTCTCGCAGGGTGCGAATTGGGGGGTGGTAAAGATGATGCATTCACCAACCCTACCGCGATTCCACCTCTCGCCTGGGTAGATGCACCTATCAATGGTCTTTCTATTTCCATGTCTTCTTATGAATTCATCGCGCACGCCTCAGCGAATACAAGTGTCAATCAATTAGAATGGGTGCTAAATGGCGCTTCACTGGGAGGCACATCCGCAAATGGGCAAGGGAAATTGGCTACCTTTCGCTATACTTGGATGCCTCCAAAGGCTGGTGTTTATACCCTTAAGGTGAGAGCTCAGGATGATACAGGAGTGTGGAGTGAATTCAACCAGGTAACTTTTCGCGTGGATACACCGACGCCCACCCCAACCTTAACCCCTACAATTACACCGACTCAAGAAATAACATACACGCCAACCCCCACCGAAACACTGACCATCACCCCCACGCCACCAGCCGGACCGATGACTTTCAGCCCTGGCTACTCGACCAACCAGTTTTATTATGGTGCATGTACACCCAATAGTGTCGAAATTTTTGTGCAGCTTTCGACATTAGAAAACGTGAAGCATGTTGAGTTATATCTGCATCTGCTCGACCAGGAATCATCACAATCGACCGAATGGGATTCTTACTCTGTGATGACCAGCCAGGGTGGCGGTACCTATAAGACTTTGGTGAAATCAAGCCAGATTCCCGGAGCTAATCAATTCAATACAGCGTCGGTTCTCTACCAATTCGTCGTAATCAGCAAGAATGGCAAGGTGCTGACACGCAGTGATACATACAACGACATCAGCCTGAACAAGTGTGGGTTTAATTTCATCCAACCCAACCGAACTCTGATTCCAATATTTCCGTTTAAAACGCCTATCATCATCAAATAGTGCTGATCGGGAAGATATCCAATGGCAACCGGTTATTTAGTTGTCCATATTTGGTTATAGCCCCAGGTGGATGTATCAGGTAAACTGACCTCCCAAAAATCAGTTCGTTCAAGGGTATAAGAGCAGCTGGGCGCATAACCTGAAATATTCTTAAGGCATGTCATAGCTGTCATATCCAGAGCCACTTTGCCTGTTCCACCTTCAAACAAATACCCCCAATCATCAAACCAGTTGTACGTGGTTTCTGTTTCGTGACCGGGTATCCAAAAAACAGATGGGATTAATGCCAGATGTAGATCTTTCACCTGCCCTGGCTGAAGGTGAGGTATTTGATCATCACCAAGCATTATGATATATGGATTAAATAATTGCCCTTCAAGCGGAGCTGTCACCTGCCTAGTTTCAGGACAACCGGGTACAGCAACCGCCTGGCAATCGGGAGAAGGATTGATCAGATCGCATCCACCTGACCAGCAATTATAAACAGTATAGGAATCTCCAGTACGATCGTTATATCCATCAAAGTTGATATATAGCGCAGATTCAATTTTTGCGAGTTCTTCAGCGCTAATACTCTCAGTACCTGGTTTTCGACTTACCTGAACATGCAGATTTGCCATCTGCCAGCTTGATTCTTTAGCCGGTTCTACGATTAATCCGGGAGGAATAAAAAGGGGTTTCCTGCCGTGGTTATGGGCTTCCGTTTCATCCATGTAAGATGTAACCGTTTGTGCTTTCATATCTTCTGCTAATTTGTGAACCCCGCTTCGGATTGCATCCATACAATATGAATCACAGGGAACTCCCATACTCTGAGAAACCTCAGTTACAAGGTAATCAATCCCGGCATCTGTTAATTTAGAAAAATCAGGTAACTCTGGAGGAATCCCCAGCGCAACCATCCCCGCAGACAGGGCAGCAGAAACATATGCTTCACAATTGCTACAGATACCGGCGCTATCCAATACACCTGCAATTTGCGATACTGCCACTGATTTTAATTCCTCATACTTTTCAGACAACCAGTTTACTGCCCCGGTGGCAAAATTCCAGAGGCTTTCATACCATGAGTCTTCCCCCTCACCTTGATAGGTAGCCGGGCAATATGGCTGGTGGTTGCTCATTAGCGATTTAAAATACGATTCGTTGAAGGTACCTGATGCTACATCTGTTATATAGACGCATCCCCAGCCCAGGCTTGGAGGAATAGGCGGGGTGAATTCAATAATTTTCGCTGTATAAATCTGTTCAGGTTGTGGTGGCGGGCTGACTGTTGGGATGTATTCGATTGTTGATGCCGCGCCAAACGGACCATATTCGACATGAACTGTGTTAGAAGGACTGCCAGTAATTTCGCCGCCATATGTTGGTACGACCCGTACATAAAAATGGATTGGATAGAGAATCAAGTTACCATACTGGTGAAAGTTGGATGTTGCTTCAGATAGCTTGTACAAATTGTTAACAGTAGATGAAAGCATAAATCGCCTGACATCTCCGATGGTTGTTTTACCTGTAGTTAAAACAGGAATCGATAAGGTGGTTTCATCTGGATATTGAAGGTGGTTTTGAATAACAGCAATTCCCTGACCCGGTTTTTCTAACATCACTGAAAAATCGAGGTTAAATACACTCCCACAACCATCCACGGTGCATTGACCCGTAATGGTTGTTTCGTAAATCAGCCCATCGGGTGATGAAGTTGACTGATCTGAAAACGGTTTCAGACTAACCTGTACTAAAGCCTGCGGGTTATTTGCAAGAGATGTCTTCCATGGAAAATCAAAATCAGTACCCCCTTGAATATCAGTATTGGCTTTTGCTTCTACCAATTCTCGCGAGTTAAATTCACCAGATCCTATCCCGCCACAGCGCATGTTCCCATCCACGCAGACTGCCAGCGTAGTTTTTTCAAGCAAGGTGTGTACATTACCAATGAGTTGCGCGGTAGTACCTGTCCAAGTCCAGACCTCCAGATCTGCCGAAACAGGGAATTGAGCTTCATCCGTAATAGATACAAGCGCATCATTCAGGTCAACAAAACCATTAATGACTGGGATGAATCCAATCTCAGGCACACGTTCAGCCTGGTTTTGGTTTATAGAAGCATAAAAGTAAACAATGCCCACCCCATCCATAATATGGAGTCGCCCGTCATTGGTTGGCAGTGCGCCAGCAATTTTGGGAGGATGTGCTGAAATCTCTTTTTCTGGTTGGTAGAAATTACCCGGGAAGGATATTTCCGCGTTATAACCCATAATAAAATAACTGACAATTTCAGTATCATCAATCTGATCTTTGACGATGTATATTTTTTCAGGAGTAACCACCTGTTGATCAAATATTGGTTTAAAAATGCCGGTATTTTTTTCTGATCGAAATAGAACTAAATTTTTTATCTCATCGGAATTTGCAGATATTTGAATTTCCGCCTGATTTCCAGAAATATTTCCATTAATTTCAAGAGATTTGGTCGGGGCTTTTTCATTTTCCGGTGCAGTAAAGCCATCAGGGATGAAAGTGACTGGAGTGTCTCTGGCGCTACTCTCAGGCAGTTTGAGAAATACGGGGGTATTTACTGTTATTTCTTCGCCATCACCATATTCAGGTATAGTCAGAGTCGTAATATTTTCTATTGGGATGCCGTATTGCACGCTTAATGCCTGGCGGGAATCTCCCGGCAGGGCAGTATGTACCGAATAACCGGTCTCTGGTTGGGCGGGGAAGATGGTGACCGCATTGGATACTACGGTCTGCCCATCTTTTTCTGTTGCAAGTAAAGTGAGGGTGGCTGGTTGAGATTGAACAAGCCATTGAAAGGTCAGATTGCCTTCCCATTTGCTCTCAACGAAATCCCTTTCACCAACAACAAGTCCGTTATTCCATAATTGAAGATGGGTTGGTGATTGGCCCCCTTTGATAATCACCTGTACATCCACCTGGGTACCAATGGGAAGGGTTGAATTGTTCTCCGGGTTTATTATCGCAACGGAAAATCCTTCTTTGGGTAGGATGACCGGGGTTCCAGATAGCGCAAGGGGGGATTGTGGGGAGTCATTATTAATAAGATTGAGCAGGTTGCACCCGATAAACAGAAGTGAAATAATAAGGATGGTTAATCCGATGAGGATAGGTCTTCTTTTAATAGGGTCATCTCCTTAAGCAAGTTAGATTGATGACAAAGAAGAAAGAACATCACTTTTATGTCACTTGTTTCCGGCAGATTTGGTATATTTTTTTGAAGGGTGATTGATGGGATGGTAATTGGAATGTGATCTGCCGAAAATGTTATTGCCACGATATACTTGGCAAATTCAAAACAGATTATTCAAAGTATAGCACAAGCAAATGACGGCTGTGCACTGAGTTCCTGCAAATACATACAAAAATGTTAACTATTACTGGAAGAAATTAATATTTTTCGAAGTATAGATTGAATCCAGCTGGTTCGACCATACCTATTACCCCCAATTTCAGAAAATCATAAAATTTGATAATTGATTTGAATCTCACACGCAGCCTGCCTGCGACAATCCGCTGATTGAAGGGGATGACGAACTTTGTATAATGAATATGGGTTTACGAGAGGTGGGGTTGCCATGCAGGATCAAAAGCAATGCCAACGTTGCGGGGAGGGCATTCCCCTGCCGGTTTTTGATTCATTCCGCAGCCGATTCAATAAGGCACCCATTTGCCTTGCACGCTATAATAGACCTGTAGGGTGGAAAACGCTGTTCCGCCCGAAGTACAGCACAGGCGGGAGAACAAAAACACATCGAACAACGTCTATAGATAAATTGATACGGGAGGAGAACATGAAATCTTCGAAACGGTTGTTTTTTGTATTGCTGCTAATCACAGTTTTCATCATCGCTGCCTGCGCACCGGCAATGTCTGCTGCGCCTGAAGCGCAGGAGGCAAATGAGTTGCCCGTTGCACTGGCGCCCTCCGCGCCACGGACGAACCAGGCGGACCCAATGGCGGAGCAGGCAATCGCCGCGCCCGCCGCTCCGGCAGCGGAAGCGGAACTACCGGAAGCCAAAGCCGACACCACCATCTATAACACCTCCGGCAGGGATGCCGCCGAGGTAGCCGGCGTCCCGGACCCCAACCGCAAGATCATCAAGAACGCCGAAGTGGTGATATTGGTGGAAGACACCGATGTTGCCATCGATCGCATCACCCAGGTGGCGGCGGATGTGGGCGGGTATCTGGTCAGCACCAAGTCGTGGTTCCAACAGGAGATCGGCGGCACCTACAAGTACGCCACCATCACTCTGGGCGTTCCGGTGGATGATTTCGAGCGCGCCCTGCGCCGGGTGCGCGATATTTCGCTGAACGTCGAGAACGAGGTCACCACCGGTGAGGATGTCTCGCAGGAGTACGTCGATCTGCAATCCAAGCTGGAGAGCCTGCAAGCCACCCGCGCACGCATCACCGGCTTTTTGGAAGACGCCCAATCGGTGGAAGAAGCGCTGCGTATCAACGATCAACTGGCGGGGGTCGAGCAGCAGATCAACGAAACGCTGGGGCGGATGAATTACCTCGCCGGACGGGCGGCTTTTTCCACCATCACCGTCACCATCAACCCCAAAATCCGCGAGGTGACACCCACCCCCACCGCGACCGCCACAATCACCCCCACGCCGCGCCCCACCTTTACCCCCACCCCCTGGCAGCCGGGCAAAACACTGGATAAAGCCGGGCACAAGCTGGGTAACACCTACCGCGAACTGGTGGACGGTTTGATCTGGTTCGTGGTATATACGCTGCCGGTGTTGCTGCCCTGGGCGCTGGTGATCTTCGGGTTATATTGGCTATTCCGCGGCAGGCTGGCAAAGTGGTTTGCCCCGCGCGAAAAGCCCGAAAAGCACAAGGACGAGAAATAGCATGGTTATGGAATGCAGACCGGCAGGGGAAATCCCCTGCCGGTTTTTTGATTCATTCCGCAGCCAAATTAACGGGATAAAACGCCCAATCATATTTCATATTATGCTTTAATATCGGAGAGATCTTTCATTCGAGGACTGATTATGAGCCATCGATCCGTAATTTTTACTCTGATCTGCATCCTGATGCTGCCCCTTGCCGGATGCGCAGCACCGGTAATCCAAACGACGCCGGATGTACCGACGCCTACGGTAACATCCCCCGCCAACGCGATGAACACCCCCCCCACGGCGACCACCTTTCCACTGGCAGGCAGATGGAGCGGAAAAGCCCGCAACGGGGATGCTGAATTTGAGGTCACGATCCACCTCTTGTCTGACTGCGCACTGAATGAGGTGTGCGGCAGCTTCGATATTCCTGTGGTGCCATGCTCCGGAGAGTATGTTCTGAGCGGAGAGCAGGACGGGGTATACACATTCACCTTTACCAATACATCAGAAGCTTGTGGAGAGGGTAGTGATAGCTTGCAATTACTGTCTGATGGCGGTTTGAAATTTACCAGTATCGGAAGTTACGGCACCAACCAGGGCGTTTTACAGCGAACAGCGCTGCCGGTGATCTTCGATGATGACGGCAGCCCGGATGGGACCGTGGCGCTGCTTTACCTGCTAAGCGAGCCATCGGCGACAATAAAGAGCGTGATAATCTCGCACGGAGAGGCGCATCCGCCGGTATACATTCAGCACATCGGGCGCATGCTGGCAGACTTGGGACACAACAATATTCCACTGGGCGCCGGCGCAGCACAGGCGCTGATACCAGGAGAGGACTTTCCCGAATGGCTGCGCGAATTGGCGGATGGGTTCTGGGGCTTCGCCGACCTCGCCGACACGCGCAGCTTCCCCACACAAGATGCCGCCGGGCTAATGGTTTCGCTGCTCAAGCAATCCCCCGAACCACTGGCAATCTTCGTAAGTGGTCCATGTACCGATCTCGCACTGGCATTACGCATGGAACCCTCGATCAAGGACAAAATATCCGGTGTGTACATCATGGGTGGGGCGGCATATGTATCCGGCAATCTCACCGACTTCTCTGCCAATCCACAGAATACCAGTGCGGAGTGGAATATCTACATCGACCCTCTGGCTGCCTCCGAGGTGTTCTCGGCTGGCATCCCGGTTGTACTGATTCCGTTGGATGCCACCAACCAGGTGAGTGCGACCACAGAGGATACCAAAGCATGGCGGCAGGGGGATGCGGCTGCCAGACGTGCGGCGGATTTTTACGACATGCTGCTGGGCGGCGATGTTAACCGGCATATGGGCCTTTGGGATGTGATGACAGCGGTAATAATGACTCACCCCGAAATGTGTCCTCTCACACCGCTACGGCTGGAGGTAACAACCGATGCCGGGGATCACTACGGGCAAACGGTGGTGATTGGGGTGGGCGATCCTAATGTGCAGGTGTGTCTGAATCCCAATTCGGATTCCATTCGTAACCAACTGCGGGAGACATTCAAGGGGGAATGAGGCAAAACACCCGACATGAAGTGTGCTCTTGGATGGAAAATCTCCATCCAGCAAATAGCACAACAGAATTTCGCAGAGATGCTTCACTCCGTTCAGCATGACAGGCTTTGCTCACAGGGCGTTTCTGTCATTCTGAACCCCGTAAGGGCGACCGCGAAGCACCCACTTGGAGGGAGAATCTCTGCACAATCCGATATTTCAAAACGTCTCTCGCAGAGATTCCTCACGCGACCGGCGGCATAAAAAAAGCAGGTCCGGCGTGTGCCGGACCTGTTGAGTGGCTAAGGGGCGTTGACCACCAGGGTGAAGGTGCTGCTGACATCCAGACTGCCCGGGTTGATCTGGCGGATGTCGTGGGGTGAGGTGGTGCCGATGGTTCCCGAGACGGGCGGCACCTGCACATGGAAATCGTTGATGCCCGGGTTCTCGAAGCGGGCGGCAAAGAAGTAAGATCCCCACATATCATTACCCGCCGGGATGGGGGTGCTGGAGGTGTAATCGGGGCAGTAGAAGCGGATGTTCTCGGTGACGCCGGGCGTGGTGTAATCCAGAATGTTGAAATCGGTCAGCGTGGTTGAAGAGGCGCCAAATTCCGGACGCAGCTTGTTGACGATGAACTGCCCTTTGGTTTTGCCCTGGTAATTTCCGGTGCATTTGCCAACCTGGATGTTATCGGTCTCGTAATTGATCCTGCCGTGCCCGGTGTAGTAGACCGTTTTGTTGGTGTAGTCGTAATTGATCTTGAGCGGTACTTCGGAGGTGATGGAGAGCACCATTTTGATGCCCGGTTCACTGATCGTGGCAGTCGAGTCGATCTTCAGGCGCAGGTTGCAGTTGGCGGCTTTCTTGATCACCTTGTCGATGGTGTCGGTTCCGTAGGTTTTTTGATAGCGCTGCGAGATGAGCCTGGTGAAAGCCGCGCGGGGGCTTTTGAGTGTCTTCGCTGCGAAGTATGCGTCGAAATCATCCTTCGAGACGCAGTTTTCCAGGTTCCTTTTGAAGTTCTTCTCGAACTGGAGGATCAGGTTCTGGATGGAGGTTTCCATCCACTCGAGCACCTGCTGCTTGTCGGCGGCATTGGTGTAGCGGGTATCCATCTCCTCCATCAGGGCGATGGTGTCCGTCCACCCGGTGAGCGTCTGGCTGCGCTGATTCATTTCCAGGTAGGCTGAGGGGATGAGGGGCGTCAGGTCGGAATCTTCGGCGGCATCGTTCTGCTTGATTTGCGAGTCGCGATCGGTCGGGGGATGCTCGGCGGCGTTCTGCCGGATGGCGGAGCGGGTGGTCTTGCCCGTTCCGGCGGGGGCGGTGCGATTCTGGGGGATATCCCACGGCTGCATCACCCACCCACCGTTTTTCACGGGGGCTGCCAGCTTCATGGCAGAGGCGGAGGCGGCCGGGTCGCCCTCACCGTAGGCGCCGGTGAAGTAGAACTCGGAGCCGTCGGGGTTGAAACTGAAGGTGGAGAGCACCTCGTCACTGGAGATGGTGGTGTCGGGCGGAGGGGTGATGGTGAGCACGGCAGGCACATCCAGATCCAGCCCGACCGGCTCGACCAGCACGGCACCCAGCAAGCCGCCACTGAGCGGCGCGCCTTCCATGCCGGAGATCACCTTGAGGGTGAAGACGAACGTGTCATCCACTGCGCCCGCGGGGATGGTGTAGGTGTATTCCGCGCCGGAGGTGCCGGTGACGCTCAACTGCCCGCCGTCCGGCCCGATCTCCTGGGAGGCGGATGCCGGGGTTGGCATGAGTCCCAGGTCGTTGGGGTCGAAGTTCTGCGGGTCGATATTCTCGAAGTTGAAGTTCGAGAAATCCATATTGTTGATGTCGGGCATGGTGATGTCTTGCGCCAGGGTGACGGTGAGCGGGTTGGGCGTTTGGGGCGGCGTTTGCACGGTCACCTCGAGCGCTTTGCCATCCTTCCCGCCATTGACGGGGATCAGGCGGTACGCGAGGCGCGAATCCGAGGGGACGGGGAAGTCTTCATAGGAGTGGGCATCCCCCGCCAGTTCAAGGTAGGGGACGAAATCGCCACCCCCCACGCTGATCTCGATGCGGTAGGCATCGGCGGAGAGGCTGTCCCACCCAAGCTCCACCGAGATGGGCGAGGTCGCATCCGCGCTGAAGGCGCCGTCACTGTCGCTCAAGGCGGCGGGGGCGGGCGTCTTTTTGGCCGGGGGTGGCGCATCGGTGGAAGTGCTGTCGGTTGAACGGGATAGTTTTTGGGTGATTGAGGCGGGCAATCCGCAGGCGGTGCTGACGAAGATGAAGATCAACAAAGGGAAGAGGAAAGTGCGAATCTTCATATATTAACCTCGAGAGTAAAGTTGCTAAATAGCACCATTATTATCAGATTTATCGTCAGGAATATAAAACAGTTGTAGCAGGTTTAATCAAACCGGGGATTTAATAGAAAAAGCCTCACCCATCCGCAGACGGGGCTGAGGCAATTGATTACCAGGGGGGAATCTCGCTGCAATATGCCCGGAAGCTATTTCCCCATGGATTTCCCATCGGTCCCTTCGCGGGGCACAGGTTTTGACTTTTGGGGTAGATTCGCGGCGCTGCCTGCCGACGAGGTGGTGGATCCCACCCGACCCGCACGAAGTTCTTCCAGCAGTTTTTCGATACGATGGTCCAGATCCTGATAGTAGTTGAAGTCTGTCGATTCGCTACGCTTGGCGGGTTTTCCTGATTTGCCGGTATCCATCTCTGCCATCCTTTCACCAGTGCTCTTTCGATCCCCGTAGAAGGAAAAACTGCCCGAAAATTGCAGGAAGATAAATAATCAATTACGACATATCGTCGGGGATAAGGCGCTGTATCGATGACTCGTTTTTGAGTAAAAACATTCTACTGTAAAAAGAATGTCTATACAATAGGGTGTTTAAAACAAGTCAATGGGTATTGCCAGGCGCAAAGGCGGTTTAACCCTGTTCAGTGGATGTTTTCAGCAATCCGCACCAGGTCATCGGCGGAGACTTGCGCGTCGTCGGTGATCAGCAGCAGGTAAAGATCCCCGACCTGCCAGCGGAGATTGCGCAGGTCAAGGTCGCCCCGCCAGGTGACTTCGAAATGTCCACCGGCGGAGTCGGTCGGGTTGGAAACGTAGGAAGCATCCCATGCGCCGGAATAGAGCCTTGCGGGCTGCCCGTTAATGGAAAGCTCCCCACCCTGCACGGTTTCCGACAGCTTGAGGGGGATGACATCCGCATGTGAGGATTGCACAAGCGTGATGGTCTTCATCTCGGTGAGGGCAGGGTCTGCTCCGGGCAGGGAACGGGGAACGATGAAATTGATCGACAGCAATTCCTTTTGCGCGTCGTAGAAAGGCTCGCCCATGCCATACCCTTCGGGCAGCCAGGATGGGGTGAGCACCGACCAGCCAGCCTGCCGGGAAGTCTGTTGCAGCAGCTCGGCGGGGACAAATGAGGGCAGCGGGACGGGGGTGATTTGCGGCAGGGGCTGCGGAGCGGGTGTGGATGTTCCCGACGTGGGTGAAGGCGGAAGAGTAGGCGCCGGAGCGGCAGGCAGGTTGATCCTGACCAGCCATACGGCAACGATCAGCAGGACCAATATCACAACCACGGTGAGGGGGAGTTTGGTTTTCATAAGCGGCGACCCTGATGAGAAATTATAGCACCACCGAAAGAGCCACATGGGAGCTGCATCCCATGAGAGTTGCCAAGCGAGCAGAGATCCCCCTCCCATCTGTAGCTATTCGGGATAAAAGAAAATGTAAACCATACTTGACATTTTAAAACATATCATTATAATGTAAAGTATACATTACATCGGATGGACAGAATGAACCTTTTTAACAAACTGAAAGAAATACGTGGACAGCTGGGTCTTACCCAGGAACAACTTGCCGGCATGGTGGGTGTGACCCGGCAAACAATCATCGCCATTGAAAAGGAAAAGTTTGTACCATCAGTTAAACTGGCCTTGGAGCTTGCCCGCGCGCTCGATACACCCCTTGAAAAAATTTTTTGGCTGGAAAACAGCCAGGGAGCAAAAAATGGATAAGCAATTATTCCCTTACTATGTAAGTAGAACGGCAATTTCGATCGGTATTGGCATCCTGCTGTACATAACCGGATCACAAGCATGGGTTGCGATCCTGCTCGGCGGACTGCTGACCGCATTGTTCCTGTATGCCCCGCAGAGCGGACGGTATTCCGTGCATCCCGAGTTCGCCCTCACGCCGCTGCGTAGGGATGAACATACGCAATTCATCAACGACGCAGCGGGGCGTAATGCATTTGTGGTCAGCATTCTGCTCATTGGCGCGCTGATAATCGGTTTCGGTGCCGGCGGAACAATTGCCATCCCCTCGTTGGCACTCAAAGCGGTAATGGCAGCGGGGGCATTAACCTACTTTCTTTCCGATTTTTGGATGCGCAGAACCAGCCAACAGTAACCCATCCGCAAAAATTCCCCCTTTTTTTGGGGGTTGTCGAATCCGAACTACGTTAAAATAGAATGGAATGCAGAGAATACCTTCATCTGCATCGTTGCAGCGAGCCTTTTAAAATCCAACCCGTCCGATCTTTGCTTATCGCGACACCCCAAACCCAGCTTTCGTTTTACTGCGCACAGTCCAAACGAAAGTCAACGCCCACGGCAGGATGGCATGTCCAGGAAAAATAGTACCAGTTCATTGCTGCGCAACCTGCTCGATGCACCGGATATCGAGAATTTCATCGAGTGCAATGCAACCGACATGGAGGATGTGCCATTCCACTTCCATTTGCTGGAAATTTGTGAGCATACCGGCGAGATCCCGGAGCAGGTGATCCGGCGGGCAGGGATCGAACGGACCTACGGACACCAGCTGTTCAACGGCACCCGCAACCCCTCCCGCGACAAAGTCATCCAATTGGCGATCGGCTTCGGGCTGGATTTCGAGGCAACCCAGCAACTGTTGCAGGCTGCGCGTAAAAGCCTGCTTTACCCTAAAATCAAACGGGATGCGGCAATCATTCATTGCATCCACCACAAAAAAGACATCTATGAGACGCAAGCCCTGCTTGAGACCCTGGAAATCACCCTGTTGAGCGGCGAAAAACCATGAGCGATCCCTTCCTTGAAACATTCCTGAAAAAATTCGACGACAGCCAGTATCCGCAGGATTTTTTGAAAAAATACGAGGTGATGGAATGCCTGTCGCACAATGAAACGGGCGAGACGTTCCTGATCCGCGAGAAAGACAGCGGTGAACGATTCGTCGCCAAGTGCTACGCCAAGAACGCGCATGCGGCAACCATCGTCAAGAGCAGCCTGTTGAAAGGCGCCGACCATGCCGGGCTGCCCGCCCTGGCAGGGGAGTATCAGAACGACGAGATGTACTGCGTGGTGCGAAAATATATTGCCGGGCAAACCCTGGCGGAATATGTGCAGGAAAACCCGATCAGCCGGGAACGCTTTCTCTCCATTGCATTGCAATTGTGCGACATCCTCGCGTACCTGCACCGGCAAAATCCGCCGGTCATACACCGCGACATCAAGCCGCAGAACATCATCATCGACGAAGAGGGGCAGATCACACTGATCGATTTCGGCATCTCGCGCTCATATAACAAAATGGCAGGTGAAGATACCACCCGTTTCGGCACCCGGCGCTATGCTGCCCCGGAGCAGTACGGATTCGCACAGACGGACAACCGCAGCGACATCTTCTCGCTGGGGGTGTTGTTGAGTTGGCTGCTGAACGGACATACCGACCCGGCGGAAGCGGAGAATGACCCGCGCAAGGATGTTTACCAAAAGGTTGCCAGGAAGTGTACCTCCTTCGACCCGCGGGATCGCTATCAGAACGTCGACCAGGTGAAAACCGCCCTGCTGGGACGGACGCTGCCGGGCAGGCTCACACTGTTGGCGAGCGCGGCTGCCATTCTGCTGACCGCCTTCCTGTTGATCAATGCATATATACTGCATCCGGTTGCGTCCGCCGGAACGAGCTTTAAAGAGCCGCTGATCGAGGAGGCGGTGCGCCTGCAACTGGGCAAACCCGAAGGGGAAGCCATCACCCCGGAGGAACTGCTGACGGTGCGCGAGCTGTTCATCATCGGTGACCGGGTCGCAGCAACCGAAGCGGAATACCAGATGCTGGTGAACCAATTTGCCGTCAACTCCGACACCTTTCACCAGGGGACTATTTCCACATTGGGCGACCTGGCAAAATTGAAAAACCTGCAGCGGATATCGCTCTCCGATCAGAACATCAGCGATCTCACCCCGCTGGCACAGCTCCGCGAACTGGAAAGCGTCGACCTGCGCCACAACCCGGTCCGTGATGTATCGCCCCTGGCTGGCGATACCGCGTTGACCATGCTGACCCTTTTCGACACCGAGGTGACGGACCTGACCCCCCTGCGCGGCTGCTTCCGCCTCACCAACCTGAGCATCGGCTACACACCAGTGGAGACGCTGGCTGCGCTGGATGGGCTGGACGGGCTGCAATTCCTTGACATCGCCAGGGGACGGATCAAATCGCTGGATGGGATCGAGATATTCCCCCAACTGGAAGGGATATACCTCGCCAATACCCCGGTGCAAGACCTCTCTCCGCTGCTCAAGCTGCCCCGTCTGCAATCCGTCGGGATCAGTGAAAACATGCGTTCCAGCGCCGAAGCGATTGAAAAGCAAGCCGGTTTCACCATTCAATACCAGTAAACTGTAAATAAGCCATTAATTCTGCCGTATGTGTGCATTTTGCACACCTACTATTTGCGTCTTTCATTAAAATCAAACTAAACTATAAATTTGCGAGCAAAGAGAGGTCATCGATCCAATGAAAGGCAAACTGGCAGTTTTTGGTGTATTCATTTTGTGTTGTATTTTCATTCTCAGCGGGTGCGCTGCTGCGCCCGCCACTGAAGCCGTGGTTGCGGATACGGCAACACCCGTCCCGGCGGAACCAACCGCCACCCAGGTGGTACCGACCGACACCCCGGAGCCAACCCCCACCCCCGAACCTCCGATCCCCTGCAATATCACTTTCGATAGTGATCGTGACAACAACCTGGAAGTTTACAGCATGGGACCGGACGGCAGCCATCAAACCAACCTGACCAACAACCCTGGGGATGATTTCGACCCGGTGTGGTCACCGGACGGCTCTGAAATTGCCTTCTCCTCGAACCGGAAAAATAGCCAGGGCGACGGGCTGTTTATTTATGTGATGAATGCCGACGGCAACTACGTCCACCAGCTTTCGCAGCAGGGCGACAGCCGGTTCCCCGACTGGTCACCGGATGGCAGCCGGATCGCCTTTTCCAGCGAGGGCGACATCTACGTGATCAATGTGGATGGCAGCAATGAGATCAACCTGACCCAAAGCGAGGAGAACGATGAACAGCCCAAGTTCTCACCGGATGGGCAGCAAATCGCATGGCTCCGGGAAAATGAGAATGACAGACAGGTGTTTGTGATGGATGTGAATGGCTCGAATACAGTCCAGGTTACCCACGGCGGCAAAGCGAACGACGCCGAATGGACGGTGGATGGGCGCATCTTCACCCACTGGGAGAACCCGGATGGCATCTGCTTCAATTGCGTGGTCACCGCGGATGGCAAAGAGGTGATCGATGGCGGCGGCAAAGGCACCATCCAGGAATTCCTGCCCTTCTGGACGCCGGACGGCAGGAGGGTGGAAATGGTCAGCGGACAATTCCCTTCAGACCGCAAGTGGGAGAACATATTTTTGGTGGGCGAAGTCTTCCCCGATATGTTCCTGAACCTGAGCAACACCGATGCAAACGACAGGAACCCCGATATCCCCGCACGGTGCGGTCCGGTTACGGAGGCAATTGCAGAAAACCCGGTGCAGGAACAGCCACAGGCAACCCAACCCGTCCCCACAGGGGGCATCGTCCTGGGTTATGCAATGGCGGGGGATAAAGAATATAAAGAAAGCGACCTGCTCAAAGCCTGCAACGAACTGCAAATCCAATGCATCAAGGGGAAGGATGTTGCCCAACTTGCCGAACAGAACGTAAACGCCATTGTATACGTATCCAACCGGTGGGATGTATTGGGTTCTTTCTCGCAAATTTGGGATGCCGCGGAAGGCAAACGGATACCGGTGTTCGTTGCAGATGCCGAATCAGGCGTGCAGAGCGTTTATAACCTGTCGACCGAATCGACAGCCCTACAGACCAGCCTGGAATGGATGTTCAAGGAAATGGGCGACAAGGGGAAATTGGCTTATTACAACTTTGGACACAACGACTACCACCAGGAATTAATTGACGGCATGCTGGCGAAGCATCCGAATATCCAGGCTACTGCCATGCCTGCCGATTTCGGCGGGAACGGTTACAACGAAGAAAGCATCGCCAAACTGGTGAAGGACAACCCCGACCTGGGCGGGATTTGGTCGGATGATAATTTGAACGCGATCTTTTGGGGGCTGAATAATATAGAGCCATCCCCGGTGACGGTCTGCCCTCCCCGTGGAGACTTTTTACAGCCCTGGAAAGAGCGGATCGATTCGGGGTCTTCCTTCAAGTGCATCGCCACCCTGGTTCCCGGCGGAACAGCCTACGAGGCTGTTTATGTGGCATACTTTGTGCTGAATGGTTCCACCATCAACCCGGAGAAGCTGGGGGGATATTATGGCAACACATTAGTATATGATTATCCGATCATTACCAATGAGAATCTGGAAGAGTGGCTTGGCAAAATCGATACGCTGCAATCGGGTAATTGGGACACATTGGAAATGCGCCCCATGACACCTGAAGAAATCAAGGCAGCCTGGTTCAACGAATAGTTGCCAACACACAGGGGATTCTGGATCAAAGAGCTGTCTCGGTTCGAGACGGCTCTTTTGTTTGGGCGGGGAAGGCGGTTAGAAAGACCGGCAGCATGGTGAGCAGAAGCTGCGACGCTTCAAACAAGGTCGGGAGAGACCATGTAAGGCAATCGCAGGGAGATGACGGTGCCCTTGGCAGGGGTGGAGCGGATGCTCAGGCTGCCGCCGAACAGCCGGGCACGTTCGTACATGCCGGCCAGCCCGATATGCCCCTGGCGCACATATTCCTGGATATCCTGGCTGGCGAAAGATGCTCCGTCATTACGGATATTGGCAGCGATCTCTGTATCGCTGAAAACCAAATCCACCTGCACGAGGGCGGCATCCGGCGCATGCTTGCGGATGTTGGTGAGGGCTTCCTGCACCACACGGTAAACGGCAAGCTCCAAATCCGGCGCCAGACGGCGTGCCTGCCCGGATACGCTGAGTTTGCAATACAGTCCCTCCCTGCTCTGGCTGGTTTTCTGGCACAGCGAATCGACGGCAACTTCCAACCCAAGCTCGTCAAGCAAGGGCGGGCGCAAGGCAATGCTGATGCTGCGAACGTCATCCAGGGTGCGGATGAGCAGGTTGTGGATCTCGGTCAGCCTTTCCTGTGCCGCCTGCGCGTCGTTCTCCATTTCGTTGCGGCACAACTCCACCCGCTGGCTCAGTCCTACCAGGTCTTGCAGGGTACCGTCGTGCAACTCATGGGAAAGACGCTGGCGTTCCTCCTCCTGGCTGAGCAGGGCTTTGTGCGCGAGGCGGCGCAATGCGGATTGCTGCTCGGCAAGCCGGATGACCATCTGGTTGAAAGCGCGGGTAAGGCTGCGCGTTTCCTGCGGACCTGATTCCTGCACCGGGTGGAAGATGCTGCCGGGAACCGCCCGGTCGGCATTTTGGGTCAGCATGGTGATGGGGCGGATGATCCTGCCGATGGCAAGATGGAGCATCAACAGGGAGAACAGCACGCCCAAAAAGGTGATCCCGCTCAACAGCCATTGATAATTGACGGTGGGCGCCATGATCTCCGCCCAGTTTTCGAGCAGCACAACACGCATATCCGAGCCGGGGGTGCGCGCGGCGGAGAGCATCACCTCGCCCTCCTGGTCGGGCAACTGGATCAGGCGGCTGGTTGGCAGAGAGCCCAACGCGGGCTGCGCAAAGCCTTCAAAGCTGATCAAATTCTGAACGGGGCCCTCGGCAAAGCGATTGAGAATCACTCCCTGCGGGTTGATGATATAAACAGTATGAATGTTGGTAATGCCGGAAGAACGGAGCACGGCTTGCAGGTCCAACGTCTGCGGATCAGCACCCGCGGCCAGACTTTCTTCCACATGCGCGGCAACCATCTGCGCCTGGGTGGTGTTGCGCTGGGTCACCAGATCCAATGAAAATCGGTAGAACACATTGGTGATGGCGAGGACGGAAATCAGCGCGAACAAAGCCAGCGGAAAAAAGGACGACCACAATAACTGCACCCGAATGGGGGCATTGGTCAGATCGCCTGCCGGTTGAGGGTTATCCACCGGCTGCGGTTTGGCGCGGCTTTTGCTACTCATGGGTCTCCAAGGTGATCCAACCATTTTGAATGGCGCAGGCAACCGCCTCGGAACGGCTGCTTACCTGCAGCTTGCTGAAGATGTTGCGCAGATGCACCTGAACCGTCTGGACGCTGATGCCCAACTCGGCGGCAATCTTTTTGTTGGCATAGCCGTGGGCGGCTGCACGTAATACATCCATTTCGCGCTTGGTGAGGCTGGCAGGGCTATCCCCCCGGCGGTACATCTGGCGGCTGCCCAAATGGCTGACCAGCTTGGTGCTGATGCGCGGCGAGATGGCGGTCCCGCCATCCCTGACGATGCGGATGGCGTCCGCCAGCTCCGCGCCACTGGACGACTTCAGCAGGTATCCGCTGGCACCCGCCTGAAAAAGCGGGTAGACATAACTGTCATCGTCATATGCCGACAGGATCAAGACCTTTACGTTCGGGTAACGAGTAGTGATGATGCGGGTGGCTTCGATGCCATTCAGCCTGGGCAGGCGCACATCCATCACGACGATATCGGGCTGGCTTTCGCCGGTCAGGGTGATCGCCTCCATGCCATCAGAGGCTTCACCTACCACGCGGATATCATCATATTGCGCCAATAACTGGCGGGTGCCTTCCCGCACGATCTTATGATCCTCAACGAGGATAACCGAGATAATCATGAGATTATCTTAGCATAAGCGGATGAAAATGCCCAAACCCGATTTCTACCTGATTTCAGGTAGCTGCACTAACCATCTTTGTGCATGGAAGAGCAGGGCAAATTCCTTAAAATTTAATCGTCAAATCAGATTAAAAAGGAGAAATTAGACACATGATCGATCCTGCTGCTACCGCACTGGTGCTAATTTGTTCCGCCCTGGTGTTCATTATGACCCCGGGGCTGGCGTTTTTTTACGGTGGGTTGGTGCGCCGCAAGAACGTCCTTTCTATCATGATGCAAAGTTTCATTTCGCTGGGCATCGTCACGACCATCTGGGTCTTTGGCGGATTCAGCCTGGCATTCGGCAAAGACCTGGGCGGCATCATTGGCGACCTGCGCTACTTTGCCCTGTCTGGCGTGGGCATCAATCCCCTGACCGGACAGGTCATCCCGGCGCTGGCGTTCTTCGTCTACCAGGAGATGTTTGCCATCATCACACCGGCGTTGATCACCGGTGCGTTTGCCGACCGGGTGAACTTTAAAAGCTACCTGGTATTCCTGGTCTTCTGGTCTGTCGTTATCTACATTCCACTGGTCCACTGGGTGTGGGGCGGCGGTTTCCTGCAGAACATGGGCGTGGTGGATTTTGCAGGTGGTACGGTGGTGCATATCAGCGCCGGTTTTGCCGCGCTGGCTTCGGTGTTCATCGTGGGCAAGCGCAAACTGCTGCCCAATGAGAAGACGACGCCGCACAACATCACCTATGTTGCGCTGGGCACCGGCTTACTCTGGTTCGGATGGTTCGGGTTCAATGGCGGCAGCGCGCTGCAAGCCAACGGGATTGCTGCCACCGCCTGGGTGAACACGGATATTGCCGGTTCACTGGCGATGATCACCTGGCTGTTCATTTCCTGGATCCATGAAGGCAGACCGAGCATGATCGGCGCACTCACCGGCGCGGTTGCCGGTTTGGCGACGGTTACCCCGGCGGCAGGGTACATTCAACCCTGGGCGGCGGTGATCATTGGCGTGCTGGCGGCTTTCGTTTGCTACGGCGCCATCCAACTGCGCATCAAATGGGGCTGGGATGATGCCCTGGATGTTTGGGGCTGCCATGGCGTCGGCGGGCTGTTGGGTGTGATCCTCACCGGTGTGTTTGCCTCTTCGGCGGTGAACGGCGTGAGCGGCCTGATCGAGGGCAACGTGCGGCAGTTCGGTGTGCAGGTGTTTGCCGGCGTGCTCACCGCAGCATTTGCGTTCGGAATGACTTGGCTGATCTTGAAGATCATGAACATGGTAAGACCCGTCCGGGTACCGGATACGGTTGAGGTGAACGGTCTGGACGAAGG
>DAIOEK010000015.1:40636-58269 GCA_036746315.1 Anaerolineaceae bacterium
TTAAGTTCCTGTCGTTTGGCAGACAGTTCGGCGGAAATTTGGACAATGGGCTGCAAAATCAGCATAAACTGATTTGCCTCTTTGCTGTTATCCTTCAGCTCCACAATATATTGATAAAGGCGAGAAAGCTCCTCTGGTTCATTGAGTCCGGGAAGGTTCATGCGTTCCACCACATCCAGGTGATATATCCAGGCGCCCGTCTTGGGATCTTGACTGACTGCCAGCGCCAGGATATCGCGAGTCAACTGCGGATGCCCAGTCACCAGCTGCGTGTATTGATTGACCAACTTCAATTCCTTTGAATCTCTGCCCCAGAAGTCTACTTGGTTATCCCTGCAACATTGCAGCAGGTCGTGGCGGATTTTATTCGCCCGCTCCTCCAGCTCCTTTATCCGGTTATTGAGAATCTCCAGCACCAATTGAGATGCCTGCGTCTCTTTCAACCTGGCTGAAGCGGTTAATTCACGCGCTTTTATCGGGGCAAGTAAGCCATCCGCCCCCTGTCTCAGCAGCAGTTCCGTTCCACAGTGTGTGCAAAAAATCTTCTCCAGCCCCTTCTCCAACTGGATCTGCCCCCCACAGGACGGACAACGCAGCACAATGAAGTCATCCATTTTTGCCTTTTCCTCTTTGTTTTTGTGAAGTGAATCCCAACCATTATAATCCGTCGGTGGAATTCAGATTCGTGTCCATACGGCGGAGTTCATAAATGGACCACCCGCCAAATTTTTTAATCAGCCTGACGCGGGGAAGGTTTTTTGCAATCGATTTCAGTTCATCATCATGCAATACAATATAACGCACATTGGTTTCCTTCAAATAAGACAATATGCCATCCGGATCCTGGCGCATGATGGAAACAGTATTTCGATCGACCTCACTCCGTATGCGGTCATAAATGGCATTGTCGTAATGCCACGCCGTTGTCTGAACGCCCAGGAAATCCCAGTATTTCAACTCCAACAAATACCTGCTTGAAGGATCATCAGCCAATAACTTATTTAAATAAGTGCCGGCACTGACGGCATCCGAAGTAATTTCACTTGCGAACCGCGGGATACGGATTGATTCCAATACAATATTCGCGGCAAACAACAAGATCAGCATACCGGCAAACACGCCGCGAAACCAACGTACAGGTCTGTCGCGCAAAAACGAAACCCCTTGATAAACCGCATACCCCAGATATGGTGACAACCCAATAACGTAAAAAAGGGAATAGCGACCGGGCGCAGCCGTTGCCGGAACTGAAAGATAATTCATAAAACTGTCGAAGATCAATACGACCAGGGTAAGAACCAGCGGAGTCCACTTCCAAACGCCCTGCCGCCTTTCTCTATACAGAAAAGCAAAGCCGGCGATCACCATCAGCCAAAACAACGGATTCAGGTTTTCAAGCAAGAGCCTGGGATAGTAAAGCAGCTTTTCCCACCCTGCCACTTCGTACCCGTTGTAATACCATTTTGAATACTCCGTGTGTTTGGAAAGAAACAAGAAAACTTTCCCCGTATCCCAGTATTGTATGGCGGAGAAAAGCAATATCAGTAAGTTTCCAATAAAATAGAAGCCAATTAATTGAAAAAGATGGCGATAGTTTTTTTGACGGATATCCTTGAAGAAATATCCCAGGGTAAGCAAATTGACAATATTGATCGCCACCCAGGCAGGTACATGAAATCCGGTGGAGATCAAAAAACAAACCCCGGCAATCGCCCAATACCCGCGGCGCGCACTTTTCAACCACACAACCAGAAAATACAGCCCGGTAAAGAAAAAAGCCAGATAATACACATCCAGCATGGGCGTTGCGCTTAGCCAGACAAACCACGGATGAATGGAAATAAAAGTTACACTGGCTGCTGCGATCCAAAAATTGGAAAACAGATAGCGTATGGTTAAGAACAGGGAAACAATCAACAGAGCAGATGCCAGAAAAACGGTCAATCTGGGCGCCCAAACAACATCCGACCAGACCATCAGAACCGTACCGTTCAGGTATTTTTCCAATGGCAGCCAGGTATCCCTGGTGTCGAGAAGCAGGTTAAGTTGAGGGTGCAGGGACCATTGCGCAGCACGCATTCCACGGCTAAATTCATCCGCAGCCAGGCTGACAAAACCCAGGCGATATAGCTCCACCTGGATCACAATCCGCAATGCATTGAGTGCGGTCAGAAAGGCAATGGTTTTGCCCTTTTCTGAACGAAGCAGCTTGTTTGCCATCAAGTTCCGCCGGTATCATCAAGCTAAAGAAACGATCAAATTCCCCTAAGTGTACTTGCTATTCCCTGTCCGTAATTCGCAGACAAGCCGGAGAACTGTCAAAATCGGATGTGGGACGAATAAATCATACACCCTTTTGTCCCCGTTATCCGCAATCACACGAAGTTGATAACAACCAGGTTTGTGGGGTTATTCTTATTCACCCGATCCCGGGTAAGGTCGATCAGCAGGGTCGAAGGAGATGACCATGGCGGTACCCTGACCCCGACCAGCGGATTCGGCGGCGATATCACCACCCTGTGCGGTGACCAGAGCTTTGCAGATGGCGAGACCAAGCCCCATTTTACCGGAATTTGCGCCGCGCGCCTTATCCGCCTGAAAAAAGCGGTCGAACACGTAGGGCAGATCTTCGGGGTCGATCCCCGAACCGCTGTCGCTCACCCGCAGATGGATACGCCCATCCTCCATGCCGGCGCTGAGGCGGATCACCCCGCCGGAAGGGGTATAACGCAGGGCATTATCCACCAGGTTCTTCAAAACCTGGATCATCCGGCGTTCATCCACAAGAATGTGGGGGATATGCCGCGGCGCATCCAACTCGAGGCTGACCCCCTGCCGGGTAACAATCGGCTCAAAGGCATGTTGAATCTGGCTGAGCAGCGCCGCCGGTTGGACGGACTGCAGCTGGATATCCAGCCCGCCCGCTTCCACCTGCGCCAGGGTCGCCAGATCATTTACCAGGCTGCGCAGATGTCCGATCTCGGTCTTGATGATATCGATACGCTGGGGTGTGAGGGGCACATTCCCCTCTTCCAACATCTCCACATAACCCGAGATGATCTGCAGCGGGGTGCTGAGATCGTGGGTGATGTCCGCCGTCATGCGCTTGCGCTGCTGATCCGCTTTGACGAGGTCGGCGCTCATCTGGTTGAAGGTCTCTGTTAACAGCCCAAGCTCATCCTGCGAGGTGACCGGCACCTGCTGCTGCAAGTCGCCGCTGGAGAGCGCCTGAGATGCACGGGTGAGGCGGCGAATGGGTTTGAGCAGCCCGCCCGCCAGGAAAAATCCCATGCCCACCGCGGCAAGAACCCCTGCCAGCGCTGCCAGCCCAACTGCGAGGGTGATGCGCTGTAGGAACAGCTCTTCTTCCGCGCTGAGTTTGAATGTCCGGCTGGTATCCGGCAAAATCCACGCAACGACATTGCCCTCCACTTCCACGGGAATGGTCTTTTTTATCTGATCGGCGGGTACGGTTTCTCCGATGCCATGCCCAAAAGTGGGGATCAAGGCGCGGTAATTGGCATCCACCAGCCCATACAAACCACGGATATCGCGCGGCGACGGTGGCTTGTCTGGCATATCCGGCTGCTTCGGTTCGAGCTGTGGCTGGTTATTGTGTGTGTACCAGTCGAAGAATCCATCCAGCGAGCCATTATCGGTGTAATAGGTCTGCACAGCCTCCTGCAACAGGGCGGTTTGCTGTTCCACCACCAAACTCATCAATGACTGCCCGGAAGTCAGCCAGACGACAGCCGAGACAACCAACACGGTCACCAATGCAATGCCCAGGTAGGAGAGGATCAGCTTTCCCTGCAACGAGCGTTTCATTCGGCAGACTCCATAAAGCGGTAGCCAATTCCGAACACCGTCTCGATATAACGGGGCTGGTTCAAATCGTCCTCCAGTTTCAAGCGCAGGTTGCGGATATGGATCTTGAGAGTTGCCTCGGACCCGCTGAAGCCGTTTTCCAGCAGGTGGGTGCTTAGCTCTGCCCGCCGCACCACCTGCCCCGGCGAAACCATCAGCAGTTCCAGCACCAGGAATTCCAGCGGGGTCAACTCGATCAACTGACCCTGATTCCTGACCTCATGTTTGCTGCGATCCAGTGAGACGCCGCCAACCACCAGGCGATCCGATTCACCCGCCGTGCCGGGACCCGCCCGTCGTAACACTGCCCGGATGCGCATGAGCAGTTCACGCAGCCGGAAGGGTTTGGTAATGTAATCATCCGCACCCAGTTCAAACCCGCGCACAACATCCGCCTCCTGCTGGCGGGCGGTGATCATGATCACCGGCAGGCTCGATTCGCGCCGCAGCTGACTGATGAACTGGTAGCCATCCATATTGGGCATCATGATGTCGAGCAGGATCAAATCCGGGCTGGCGTGATGCACCACTTCCAATGCCTCGCGCCCGTCATAGGCTGTGAGCACTTCAAAGCCCTGTCCGCCGAGAAAATCACTGAGCAGCACCTGAACATTGCGGGTATCATCCACTACCAACACTTTACGCAGCATAACTCGATTATATCCAATCTGTTCATCTACACAGCATATTTCACCGGCAGCCAGGGCAATCATCGCTAAATATCCAAATGGTCGGAATCGTCTTTTTCCAGCAAGGCAATGTCTATGTCGCCGTTCTCCAGCCAGCCTTCCTGCACCAGATCGTCGTAGTAAACTTTCAGCTGCGCTGTATCACGCAAGAAATCGATCTTGCCCACCATGACACTCTTGATCTTTAATCCGGTACGGGTTTCCAGGTCGGCGATCAACTCTGCCCGGCGGTCAGGACGGATGAGCTCGATGCGCTCATAGGTAATGCGCTTGGATGCTTCGTATTTGAAGCCCCATTCCTTTTCCAGTATCCAGAGGATCGCCAGAATGGCAATGTTGGCGATGACAAGCTGGGGCCAGTTGGCGGTATCCGAAGCCGCCGAATTCATCACTGGCAGTGCAGCAATGATAAACAGGTAAGTCATCTCGCGGATGGGCACGGGATCGGTACGGTAGCGCAGGATGGAGAAGATGGCAAACAACCCAAAGCCGACTCCAATACCGATCTCGATACTGTTCATAAAGCTCAACACAAAGAAGATCACGGTGTTGAAAGCTAAAAAGGTAAACACGTAGCGTTTATTGTGCGTGGATGGGTAATAAATAAACCGCACCAACACCACTGCCACCAACAGGTTGAAGGCAAAGCCCAGCAAAAAACTAACCAAGGCAGTCATAGATCATTCCTCCCGTCATTCTTTCCAGCCAAAGCACTCTGGGCTTCAGCGTATTCTTCTTTACTTGATCGTACAGCAGCGAAACTCCAATGCAGTATTTGCTGAAGCTGCTGGGATGAATCCGTTGTGCCTGCATCTGCTTCAGAAAAGCAGAATTCCCTTTTCCGCCATCCATCTTCACCTCGGCAATTGCAATGCCATCCAAGTGCACCGTGCGGCTGCCGCGGGAAAAGGCAAGGTCCACATCCACCGTGACGCGCTCACAGTTGTTCTTGCTTACCAGGGTGAGGCGGGTAAAGCTGTTCGAGAGCTTTGGCCCCAGGGTACGACAGTCGTAAGGAAAAACCCCATGCAACCAGTTGCTTGCTTCCTGGTCCATTTGCAGCAACGGGTGCTCGGTGGGGATGCGATCTTTGATGGTGCGCCCGGTATTGATTTTGTGCTTCACCTCAAAGAAGAAACGCTGCGAATCAACGTATTCTCGGCTGCGCACCTTGTAGCGGTCGGCTCGCCCATTTACATGCAGGTTATACAGTGCGAAATCAGGCGTATCAAAATACAACGTGCGGTAATGGCTAAGCCGCTGACCATACACCGATAAAATGCGATAATCGTTTTGCAGCTCCTGGAGAGCTTGCAGCAACTGTCCGTGGGTCATCACGAATTTGGTATCGAAGCGGTCCAACAATGCCACCGAATCCATCTCCATTAAACTGATCGGGGTGTATCCCTGGGCAACAACCGCCAGGTTGGCTGGAGCTGGCCGGTCATGCTGTGCCGGTGCAGGTAACAGCCACGGCAGCAGTTTCCGTTGTTCTTGTGTTTGCAGTGTAGTCCAGATTGTGGGTTTCATAGTGTGCCTCCAGTGGATGACAGCGCATCCGACTTATGCTTATCATAGTCGTCAGGCGCGGCAAAGTGGTTTATTTCTCGTATACACACCCGGGAAAAGGTGGTGCGCGATCACTTTACCGTGACCGCGCACCCGACAATAAGCAACTAGCGAATCTGGCAGTCGAACGCTACGGACGAGCGCCGCCCATCCCGCCACCGCCCGAACCAACCGTGGTCGCCGCGCTGGATACCGTGAAGCTGGTGTATTGCGTACCCGGCGAGTAGCTTCCGCCCTGGTACAACCCATCGGTAACACTGCCATCGGCATTTCCGCCCAGGTAAACCGTGTAGGTTTCACCCGTTTTGAGGGATGCAGAAGAGAGGACAAGCGACTGAAAATCCTTGACGGGGGCAAAAGTCAGCACATCTGCGCCCTGGCTATCCTGGATGTGTACCAGTGTGCCAGCTGATTGTGCAGCGGTGAAGTAAATAATGACCGAGTTCTGACTCGATGTGGCACCCGGTAATTGAGCCATCCCGGAACTGCCGGCGGCAACCAGGGTTCCACCGCTGATATCAAAACCAAAGTCATAGTCGAGGGCGCCATTCATCTGCTGGGTGGGACCATTGACGACAACCACACCGCCTGTCATGGTAATGGCGCCATTCACATCGATGCCATCCCCGGCAGCTTCCACATAGATGTAGCCGCCATTGATATTCAGGGTGTAACTGGCTGAACTGTTGAAGGTATCCTGGCCAAAACCGCCACCTCCGCCGCCTCCGCCACGTCGGCCGCCCGGCTGCCCGCCAGGCCCGGTGTTCGTGCCACCGGTACCATCGGTGGTTACCGGCGGGGTACCGCCTCCGGGATTCATGCCGCCCGTGCCGCTATTTCCATCTGGCGGCGTACCACCGCCCGGATTCATGCCGCCTTGCTGCATTCCGGCGCCGGTATTCACTGTGCCGGAACCATCTTTGCCCCCGGCGACATTGATGCCGTCATCACTGGCAACAACATGGATGGTGCCGTTGTTGATGGTGATCGCTGCGCTTTCAATGCCTTCGTAAGACTGCGTCACATTGATCACGCCATCGTTAATCACCAGCGTGGCGTCGGCGTGCATGCCGTCATCGCCGGAGGCGATGACGAAGTCGCCCGCATTGACCACGATACTGCCATTGGAATGGATGGCGTCATCAGCAGAGTTGATCTTGAAGCTGCCGCCATCGATGGTCACGCTTACCGTGCCTTTGATGCCTTTGACGGATGTGTCTTCGGTGATGCGGCTGGCGCTGCCGCCTGCGGTGGTGATATCCAACTGCCCGCTGCTGACAATCACGTCAGTGGCTGCATCCATGCCATCGCCGCCGGCATTGATGGTGAGCGTTCCGCCTTCGACCGCGATGTATCCCTTCTCGGCATCCTCTTCGTTATCGGCTTTCAGACCGTCGCCCTGTGCGGTGACGGTGATCGTGCCATCCTTGATGACCAGGTAATCCTTGCCGCGGATGCCATCATCAACGGCATTGACCGTGATGGTACCACTTGCGATAATCAACCCATCCTTGCTGGTGATGCCATCGTTGTAATTTGCCTGCACGGTCAGAGAGCCCTGCCCGAAGATGGTCAGGTCGGATTTCGAAAAAACGGCAGCGTTGGGCTCATCTTCATCCGCATTGGGGAAAACGTAAGAAGCCGCATCGTTGACGGTATTCTGTGTACCTTCATTGAGGACGATCACCACCTTTTCCGCATTCATTACGGCAAGCGGAGATCCGGTGGAACTGTTCAGCGCGACTCCGTTCAGGATCAAACGCACCACCCCATCGTCGTCCGTATCCACCAGTATTTGACCATCGGTGAGCGATCCGCTCAGACTGTAAGTACCGGCAGCGGTGATGGTGACCATGCTGCCATCCACAGTTACATTTTTACTGTCGACATTGATCGTGTCGCCCATCAACTCGATGGGGATGACCGCTGCGCTATCCCAAGTGTAATCGCCTGCGTCGTCATGTGTATCCTTGTTCTCGGTCAACACGGCAGCCGTATTGGCTGGCTGTGTCGCCGTCACGCTGTCGGCGGCAGCAGTGGAAGTTGTACCCGCCGTATCGGCGCTGGCGGTTGTGCCATTGGCTGCCTGCGCTTCCTGGCTTTGGGTGATGGCAGCGACCGAACTGCTGCTGCAAGCCGCCAACGAAAGAGCGAGCACAACCACGGTAATAAACGTAAATATCCTTTTCATATGAATCTCCTTCCATATCCTATCGAACGCCTGCCGCGATGGCAAGCCTTATTCGATGGATATATTTTATGAAAGGAGAGCTGCGGGAGGGTTTAGATTCGGTATAGCCTGACCAGGTAATATTAGTCGTTCGGGCCTTTGCCAGCCAGGATTTGCGGCATGGATTTCTCGATCCGCACTTCGCGGGTCCTGGCCAGTTTGGGGGCAGCAAAATAAAACAGCCAGGCTCTTTGCCGTCCCGGGGTCAGTGCCTTAAAAGCGCTATTCAGGGCAGGGTCTTCATCCAGCCGGGTTTGAAATTCCTCGGGGACGGCAAATTCCTCCGTCTTTTTGAAGTTAACTTTCAAGCCAGCCTTTTCCACTGCGATGGCTTCCAGAATATATGCTTTCAAGATGTGCGCCATCTCGATGATCTGATCCGCACTGGTGAAGCGGATCTGGCGCGCCGACTGAACATTCTCCGTTTGAATGATCAAAATCCCTGCTTCATCCTTGAGCAAAACACCCTTGACGAACAAAAGTGCACAGTATTCCTTGAAACCGTGCATCAGTACCACATTTTTGCCCTGCACCGTATAACAGGGAACGCCCCACTTCAAATCTTCGGTGAGCGGACAATCCAGAAGAATGTTTCGCAATTGCTTATATTCTTCCTGCCATTTCTTTTCCCTGCCGATGAACGCATCGACTTTCGGATTCAGTCCATTCATTTCCCGATCCCCGTATAGAATTTATTGAGCACTTTTTGCATCTGCACAATTCCACCCCGCAATGGTCACACCAGGTTCAGCCGATCGCCTTTTTTACAAGATCGACGATCCTCGCCTCGACGACAGGTGTCAAAGCGGTGAGGGCAAACGAAGTCGCCCACATGCTGTCCTCGTCGAGTTTTGCCGAATCGCTGAAACCCAGAGTACAGTACCTGGTTTGAAATTTCTGACCGCTCTGGAAGAAACAAACCACCTTGCCGTTTTGGGTATAAGCGGGCATTCCGTACCAGGTGCGGGGGAACAGTTCCGGCGCAGTAGCCTGAATCAACTCATGGATGCGTGTGCCCATGGCGCGATCCAGTTCAGGCATCTCCTCGAGCTTGGTGAGCAAATCCTTTTCTCCAACTGCCCGGTCTTTAAGGGCACGCTCTTCCGCCTTCAATTCTTTGGCACGTTCCTTCATCGCGGCTTTTTCGAAATCCGAGAAGCCCTGAGACTTTCCGGCAGCAGACTTGTTTTTACTTTCCGACATTGCAGGTTCCTTTCTGTTACATCCACCGATGTGGTGAGTTCCCGGTTATTTTGTATAACCCATTTATAAATTAAGTATATTGGTAACGGCAGCGATTTTACAGTCGCCTGTATAACCGTTGCGAGAAAGGCAACCTACATTTTACAAGTCGGTAATGGGAGTACACGCGCTGTTTCGCCAGGGTGGGGGATATCTGCGAGAACGAAATGCCGCCGTATTTTCAGATCGGGAACCAGCAGGTCGCCTGCTGGAAGTACCGGTGAGGGCGCTTAATCCTTATTCCGCAGCCCCCCATCCAGATCGTACATAAGTTGTTCCAGCCGGCTTTTCCCCGCCGTTCTGCCGGGCATTTTTTGCAACATCCAGCAGACTTCCTGTTGCGCGTGCCCGATTGCCCGGCGCACTTCGGCATCGCCATATTGCGGATCGCCACCCTGCGCGATCTCAATCGCCAACGCAGCGTAGGCTGCCGGACCCAGGATATGTTTGGTTTGCTGAACATCAACCAGCGGATGGGTATACGCTGACGCCGCGGCAAGGCTGGCTGCCTGGGCTGCAGCGGAAGCGGCAGGGTCGTTCGTCTCACGCGATGCACGATAAGCATCCATCGCAAGCACACGCAGCTTTGCGGTTCTGTCTCCGCCCCCGGCAAAAGTGCGGATCCCGTTGATCGCATCACGCGGTCGGCTATCAGCTTGATTTAATCGTTCATAAATGGGCAATGCCCGTTCAGCGCAATCGGCTGCCCAGTCCCCCAGAATGCGCAATGATTCCATGCCCAGTTCAAAATATTCTTTTTGTTTTTGCATAATGGATTACCTCGCAGCACGAAGAAAACATTCCGATAGTATGCAGCCGGGGACATGCTTTGCCGGGCAACATCTCAAGCATTTGTTTCCCTGCTCTTCAAGATTTCCAGCAATTTCATCACGGTATTCCAGTTGCGGATGGTCATGGATTTATAGACCGCAGTCCCCACGATCTTGCTCAGCCGGCTCCGGGTGCGCTGCACACTGAGACGCTGCGAGTAGATCACACCATCACCCGGCCAGATCGCGTCGACCCCTTCGCGGGGATCGAAGACCGTCATTGCCCGGGCTGCATCCACGCCCATCAGAAAGATCGCGTCGCTGTGGTACTTTCCGGGCTGCTCGCCGAATCCTTCGGGTTTGCGGTCTACAACGGCGCGGAATTGATCGCAAGTCAACACCAGAACTTTGATGAACCCATCCTCGAGTTCGAAATTCGCCGGGATGGTACTTTCCAACAGATCTTTTATCTCGCCTGTCGTTTTTTTGGATTTTAAAATGACATTTCCGCTGGCAATATAGGTTAGAACATCTGTAAACCCCTGCTCCTCCAGGCACTTTTTTAAACCCACCATCGGCACGATGTTTTTGCCGCCCACGTTAATGCCCCGGATCAGAATGACATAGGTGTTCATTTTTCCTGCTTTCACATGTTTTGCCGCCCGACAGTGTGCGTTACTTTCGGATGGCGGGTACGGATTCGCCTTGCCAGACTCTCCGCTATGGCCAACACTGATCCAATGGAAAAGCCTTCAGCCAGGCAGTGTACATTTCTTGGTAATAATCACGCAGTAACTGCTCTTGTTCAGCAAAATATGCCCTGGCGCGGTCAAGTTCCACGGTTTCTTCCTCCGCTGTGAGTGGGCGTGGTGTGCACGCCGGTGGAATTCCATCCCCGAGGTACGGCCCCAGGTCGCAGCCATATACCTGGTGCGCCTGGATGGCGTCACTGACCTTCTGCGCCAGGGTCTGGTTTTGAGCTATACCACGATCTCGCATTGCCTCGGGTGATGAAAGGTAAAGTGCCAGGTCTTCTCGAAGGGGCAGATCCGAAGATTGATCGAATTCTGTTCGATTCGGACCATAAATGGTGTAACCGTAATTCCATCCCAATTGAACGGTTGCCGCGGGGGGATTTGCGGGAGTCGTGTATTCGCGAAATGAGACTCCCCAACTATCACCAACCACACTGGCGCCATTCTCGGCAAAGTAAAAATACGCTCCCCATCCTGTCGATTGTGGTACCCAGAGGGCATTAAAGCCGATACCGAACACCTCTGGATAGTTCTGGGGATAAAACAGCGTGTTCAATTGAATCACCTGCTGATCGCGATTGTCGACCGTCGCATGTGCAATTTGGCAGTCATTCCCGGCTCCAGCTCCATTGCACCAGCTTGACGTATAAAAGTTACCCAACAATTGATAGGATGTTGTCCGCCAGGAGTCATCTGCGATGTTCTCAACGCAGCGATCCAGAGCGCGAAAGCGCTGCCCTGTTTCAGTATCTTTAAATTGCAGCTCATCTACACCGACAACCGGTGTTTTCTCAAAGGTGGGCGTGGATGCAAAAATGGTTGATTGACAGGCTGACACACTTAACAACATCAGGCTGCACGCCAACCAGGCGCCTGTTTTCGATATGACTCTGCCCAAAGATCTGAATGTGTTTCGAAGCATAACGGGTATCCTGATTTCACAAATCCAGCGCCCAACGGTTTGCGCTGTCTTTCAGCCGGCGGAGTTTACCCTCCGCCGGGGAGCAGACTTATTCCCTGCCTACGTTCCGGGATATTTCAACCCATGCAGCCAATTATACAGGGTTGAAAACCGGATGCAACTAAATGTGCCCGCCATGGCAGGCGCGCTCGAACCTGCCCCGCAAGCCGGGTCCGGGTGGAGATGTCCTCCATCCGGACCCGGCGGGGAGATGGAAGCCTTATGCTTCCGATCCAAAATCCGCCCGAAAAGCCCGCGCCAATTTTTGCATCCAATCGCCGATGGGAGACAGACGCCCAAAGAAGAAGCGCAGCACGGCGGGTTCCTCCGCGAACTGAAGACCGCCGATCAAATCGCGGTGCCGGTGCAGCCAGCTTATCCGATCCACCGCGTATTCGATGTGCGAGAGCGTGTACAACCGGCGCGGCAGCGCCAGGCGCAGCAGTTCCATATCCGCCATCACATCGTTACCCTGTGCATCGCGGTCGGTTGAAATCGTACCGCGCTCCATGCCGCGGATGCCCGAAGTAATGTAGACCGCCGCCGCCAGTGCACCTGCCGGGTAGGCGGATTGCGTCAGGTGGGGCAAAAAGCGGATGGCATCCAGGTGGCAGGCAAGCCCGCCGGCCGGGGTGATCACCGGCACGCCGACCTCGTCCAGGCGGTTGACAAAATACTCAATGAAATCCGCCGAACTGCTGGCAATTGACGGGTCAGTCATCTCGCGCAGCCCCACCGCCATCGCCTCCACCTCCTTGGTAGACATCCCCCCGTACGTGGCAAAGCCTTCATATACCGGCAGCCAGGCAAGTATCCGCTCGTAGAATTCCCGGTTGTTCGTGGCAATCAATCCGCCGCGAACGGCGGTGCTCTTGCGCCCCGACATATACATTACATCCACCTGGCTCATCATCTCTTGAATGATCTCCTGTATGCTCGATCCGGCAAATTCCGCCTCGCGCTGCTGGATGAAATAGGCGTTTTCCGAAATCAGGCTGGCATCAAATACCAGGGGAATCTTGTGGAACCTGGCTTTTTTGCGCACCTCGCGCAGATTCTGCATCGAGAACGGCTGCCCGCCTATCAGGTTGGTGGTGGCTTCCATGCGGACATAGGAAACACGTTCGGCGCCGTATTCCTTGACTGCCGCATCGAATTTATCCAGGTCAAGGTTACCCTTGAAGGGATTCCCGCTGACCGTTTTCAGTGCTTCATCGCCAAAGATCTCCAGCACCTTGCCGCCAGCCAGGTCGACGTGCGCCTTCGAGGTAGTAAAGTGATAGTTCATCAACACCATGTCGCCGGGCTTGACGAACACCTTGGCTAACAGATGTTCGGCTGCGCGCCCCTGGTGCACCGGAAGCACGTAACGAAATCCCATCACCTCGCGCACCGCATCCGCCAGCCGGTAGAAGCTTTCGCTGCCGGCATAGGCATCGTCTGCAACCATCATGGCGGATAACTGGTTGTCGCTCATGGCATTGGTGCCGCTGTCGGTCAGCATATCCAAAAAGATATCGCGCGTCCGCAGCAAAAAGGTGTTGCAGCCGGCTTCTTCGATCGCTGCCAGCCGCTTCTCCACCGGTGGGAAGTTGGTTTGCTGCACAATTTTTATCTTGTGCATTTCAATGGGTAGTACCTTGCCGTTCGATAGTGTGACTTTCATGATCTTCGCTCCTATGTATGATGAATGGAATAGCAAATAGAATTGCAGAACAGACCTGCACAGACCGTCTGCGGGTTAACGGAAAAAAGGGACATTCCTGGCGGTTAAGCCTGAAATGTCCCTAAACGTAATAATATTGTAGGGTGGTTGGGGAAATGAATTGGCTGCAACTTACATTTGCAGAAATCATGGGCTGCATTATAACATCACCTTGCGCATTTCACCGCGCAATTACGCCAACCGATTCTGCTTCCCTCCGACAACGGGACAACGTGTATCGGCTATTCGCCCCGTTCGTTTTGGGAATAAATTGCTTCCATGTCTTTTGCGATCAATGATCCACACGCCATCCTTCTCACTGCTGGAGAGTCATGCCTGCTCACGCCTCGCGGCAAGGGAATACTTTACAACACATAAAACTAATCCCATTTCCAATCCCGAAAAAAACTCGCGTCGGTTTGAAAAATACTCCATGCCGCTTTATTGACTGAATTATCTTTGTTATAAGATAAAGAATATCCTTCAATATTGATCGTGTGATATTTGTCAGGGCTTTGAATTTCTCCCGTATAATGCTTTTTGCTATGATTTACCTGATTTTCAAATAATAATTCGACTTTTTTCCCATTCAGTTCCCACTTTCCATGAGACGGACCATAAATACAGGTCGAAATCACTTTATTACCAGCTAAAAATTTCCAACCAATATCAAGATCACCAGAAGTTTCTATCCAGAAGGTGCCTTCCAAGCTGATTGGATTATCTGCTTGTGAAGGCGGTGGACTTCCGCACCATGAACACCAATTAAGATCGTTCAATATTTTTCCACATCTGCCACAAGTATTAATCTGCCCCATTTTTTACCCTCTATTACCTCTTTAATTAATTTGTTTCCGTGAGTTTTTCTGGGCGCCCAATCAATGCTGCCCCGGTTGCATTTCGCTTGTTGTCACGACCTTCCTTTGCATTACCTTTTGCCTTCTTTATCATGCGATTTTCCGACCCTTAACCACGAACCAGGCCAAAGTACAGAAGTCCAATACTTTACGCAAGCATAATGCCATTATCCATTCATGTTTATCCGGCGTTTTTTACTTCACCAGAGGGAAAAAAGTGTCACTTTCTAAAAACCAAGATAAAGTTAGCCCAATGATTGAAGAAATTCTTTTTGCCGTGAAAGGTTTCTGTATTTTCACACCGAAACATCACTGTGAACGATGTGGATGACGCGATTGTTCCAAGCCCTTTAGCCGGGCTTGCTGTTGAGTCTCAATGCCTTTTTGTATATAAAGGGCATTGAGCAAAATTTCCTAAACAGTAATGACGAATATGGTTCCCATCAGACAAAGGTATTCTTGAGCCCTGTCCAAGTAGTCCCGGGCTATTGGACTGCTCACACCAATACTGAATACCTCCATAGTTGCCAGCATCAAAGAGATATTTGCAACGCGACTGACGAATTTCGTCTTCTCGTGCGGCTGATGGGTTGTCCAACTTGGCCTGCTCATATTCAGAAAAGCATTTATCGCAAATAAAGTATTCACCCCTGTTCAAATCCATTGTCATACGCAAACCTACGGAGGAAGCCAAATTGGTATAACCGCTGGCTCTGAATTTAGCAATTCTATTCTCATAAGACTCGCGAACCATTTTAGTAGCTATTGTGCCAGATACCGTGTGCCCTTTTCCTTTTTTTATGGATTTGTCACATGTAGTGCATCTTAATTGTTCGTAGAATAGATCTTTGATGAAGCCCATATTGTTTCCTCTTATTCTTGCGGAATCATGTTTTTTATTAAGCTTCCAGCCAAGTTTTATACAAATGACAGCATAAAACCTTGTATATTTCAAATATTATAGATTGTTCACAAAAATGGGCAAGTAAAATGTCCCTGCCAACCCAGAATAATAAATTTTTTTAAACAAATGAGCAATCAAATTCGTGATACAAAATACATATTCCGCATAGACATAACTTACCTTAGTGGGTCATTTATTTGGTAGCAAGTATGCAAAAACTACCCGCCACAATCTACATCCAGACCCCAAAAGCACTGGCTGAGGGCGATTCACAACCCTTACTTGACAGATATTTCTAAAGCTGAACCCAGAAGAACGTTTTCCCGGTCGAAATGCGCTCGATGGAATGATTTAATTGATTAGGGGTTGATCACTGACCGACCAGCCACGAAGTGAAAATTTAAAACACTCCGACCTTTTCCAGCCGAAGTGTGACCCTGATGCGAATCTTCTACATTGCTCTATCCGCCTTGGTGGAGTGGAGATACACCCCATAAGATATGGAAGCAAGTGCCATAAAGAAGGCGGCGTTATCCATCTGTTTGGTTGCCAGCCAGAAATACAACCCCGCGAAGAACAGGATAACCGCTGCCAGTAAAAAAACGTAATTGACGTATTTCATTGTTAGTTACCCTTCCTGAGCCTGTTGCCTGAACATTGCTGCCACGCTTCCAATTATAGGTACGTCTCTTCCCCAAATCAATCGCTCACACCTTCAGATTCTGGCTGGCTACCCTTGCCTCAGCGGCCAAAACTTACAACCTCAGGGAGCACGATGTGAACCCGTATATCCGGCTCGGTCCGCACCAGAGAAGTAAAGATAACATTCTAACGATAACCCGTTTTTTAAGCCATTTCTTTCAAAGCGCACTCCAGAATGTCATCAACTTTAAGTTCCTTCGCCCATTTCCGCAAATAACCCAGGTCAAGCCCATTGGAGCGGGTTTTCAATACGCCCAAAATATCGCGCCATTGACGCTCAGATGTATCGCCTCCGAGACGATACCATTCGAGCTTAGCCAGAATAGTATCTTCAGGGCTGCTAAATTTTGCACTGATCTCTTTTTCAAAAAGAAAGGTTTGCCTTTGTGCGCGGGCAAGTTGAGATTGCAAAAATGGACGGGAAAGTGGGATAAAAATATCCACCTTGAACATGGTTTCACGATGGATGATGTTAAAGCTGGAATGATGTTGAATGGCTTCGGTGATCATCTCATCGTCCAAATAAAATTCTTCTTGCAAGGCTGAAACGAAAGGCCGCAGATGCTCGATCTGCATTTCAGCCACGATGTCTGAATCCTGGGTGGTACGCACCATGCCATAAAGTGTACTGGCAAGGGAGCCGCTAATGAGATAGGGTATGTTCAGTTTTTCGAAAACCTGTGTGACCCGAAAGGTGACCTCAATCGGTTCATTTTGCATCAGGAAAATCTCCATAAACCTTGGATGCGATTTCTTCACCCAGCAGCAAACCCGCCAGTCTGCGCTGCAATTCAGCCTCGCTGGACTGGGGATATTGCGAGCGTAATCCCGCCAAAGCTAACAAACGCGCCGATTGGTTGAGCTGCGCCAGCATTTCCATTTTCCGGGTAGGGCTGGCTGCTCGCCATAGTTCAATTTGCAATGCTTCCATTTTGGGGTGGGTGTCAGGGAATAAGGCGGTCATTTTCGTTTTATTCCTTCCTAACAGCAGTCTCGTTATCCGCCAAACAACTAACGCCATCAGTCAATACATCATTGATTTTCGGCTTTGATTTGTGTGTTTAATTTTACCTGAAATAGAAACAAAAAAACCAATTGGGAAGGCAGATTTCCAACCGAGTTAATACTATCCCTGCATCAGGGTTCTAAACTTACGACCCCAGGGAGCACGATGTGAACCCGTGCATCCAATTCGGTCCGCGCCGGTGAGGTAAAGGTGTCGATCTAACGGCTTGCGTTACCTGCGCTGGGGGAGACGGACGGCGCAAGCCGTCCACCAGAAAAATGCTGACAGCGGGGAAAATGCTTGGGATGCCGCAGAATCCCCAGCGTCAGGTGCACGCTTTGTTAGCCCGCTGTTTTTAGGATTATCATTCCTAAGT
>DAIOEK010000016.1:0-54218 GCA_036746315.1 Anaerolineaceae bacterium
ATTGCCGCAACAACAGTTACCACCCCTTAAAGATCATGCAACCTCGTTCAAAATTTTTCTTAATCAGTGCCGCCGTTTTACTCCTCCCCGCCCTGCTGTTGGGTTCCTGCTCAACTGCCGCTTCGGATGCGGAAGAAGATGCCCCCGGGCTTACCCCATCGCCGGCCACCACCACCCCCGTCAGCCAGACACAGCAGCCCGGCAGTACGGCGCCTTCTCCGCTCACCATCACCATCTGGCTGCCGGATGACCTGATCCTGCGCAATGAGGATGCCCTCCTTGCCCTGATTCAGCAACAGATTGCCGCATATACCGAAAGCCACCCTGAGGTTACCATCGACCTGCGCTTGAAGGCGGAAGCCGGTTCAGCCAACATGATGGATTCGCTCCAGTCGACCAGCCTGGCCGCCCCAGCTGCACTGCCGGATATCGTGCTGATGAGCCGGGCGGATATGGAAGTTGCCGCGTTGAAGGGGCTGCTCATCCCCTACGACGGCGTCTCCGATCTGCTTTCCGCGAACGACTGGATCCCCTCCATCAAACAGCTGGCAACCATCCAGGGGAGCACCTTCGGCATGCCCGTCGTTTCGGATGCGCTGGTCTATTTTGTCGATAAAGACGAGCAGCACACACAAAACGCCTTCCTCGTCAGCAAACCTCTGCTGGCATACATAAACGACCCATCGGCAGAATTATTGATGGGGTTGTATCTCTCCGCCGGCGGGGTCCTCATGGATCAGGAAGGCGGACCGGTGCTGGAAAGCGCGCCGCTTGCGCAGGCGCTGAAGCAGGTGGATAGTGCGCGCAAAGCAGGCGCCTTCCCCGCCTGGATGATGGATATTGCAAATCAGAGTGATGTCTATCGCTACTACCAGGCTGAACGGGGAGACAGGATGATCGCCTGGTATTCGAACATCCCCACCCCCGCCCGGAATGCCATGGCGGCGCAAGCGGTGCCGGGTCTTTCGGAGAACGCTGCCACCCTGGTAGACGGCTGGTTCTGGACGATGACCCAGCCGCAGCCGGAGAAGAGGCAGGCTACCGTAGACCTGGTGGAAGTACTCACCGAAGAAAACTTTCTGGCGCAGCTGGCTGCCACATCTGAGCTGATCCCCGTACGCCTGTCGCCATCCGTTATGGAGGATACCAACCTCAACCTGGTCGCGGAAATTGCAGCCGCCGGTCAGCCCATCCCGGATGGTTTGCTTCTTGTAACCATATCTCCAGCTATGCAGGGTTCCCTGCAAAGTCTGTTCGGCGGCTCCAACCAGACCATCGATGAGATCGCCCGGCAGGCATCAGAGAAAATTCAACGTCCATGAGGAAGAAAACGATGCTTCCACAACCATCCGCCGCACATATTTCAAAGAGGATACAGATCAGCGCTGCACTGCTGATATGCATGGTGATCGGGATGCTGGCTTTTCTGGTGAACACGCCCGTCCAGGCTTCCCCTGCGCATCAGGCAACCCAACAGGCAGATATCACCCTGGGCACCTCCACCCCCCAGCCGCCCCACCAAACACCGGTCTCGGAAGACATCATCCGTGAAGGTCAGCCCACCGGCATCATTTACGGTGCAATCGTCATCGTGCTGATCATTCTGGCCGGCACCGCCCCGATGCTGCTGAAAAAGCAATAGCCAATTCGTCAGGCTTGCTCGCGGGAGAGAAGGCACTCCTCCCGCACGAGTTCATCCGGGTCGGCATTTGCGGCTTGCTCCAATGCAGCCAGGGCTGTTCGAGTACCCATCCGACCCAGCGCCCAGGCAGCGTGCACCCGGATCATTGGCTCCGGCTCACTGCGCAATACTTCAATCAACGGCTCCACAGCATCAGGATCGCCCGCATTCCCGAGGGCAACGCAAACATTGCGCAGCCAGCCCTGCCTTTTCGGTCTCAGCACGGGGCTATCGTGATAAAGAGTCTTGAAGTCACTTTCCGTCAGCAGTAATTGCTGTAACAGATCGGGGTACGGATCGATGCCTATCTGCGGCACATCCGCGGAAAGTGTGGATGCCTTGCGGTTCCACGGGCAGACCGTCTGGCAAATATCGCAGCCAAAGACCCAGTCACCCATCCGCGAACGCAGGTCGCGGGGAATGACACCCTTGTTCTCGATGGTCAGATAGGAGATGCACCTACCGGCATCGATGGTGCGGTCCGGCAAAATACAGCCAGCCGGGCAGGCATCGATACAGCGGGTACAGGCGCCGCACCGGTCAGGTATCTGCTCCTGCCGGGAGATCAAACTGCTTTGCGCCAGCTCATCAGGCGTGACATCGGTAAATATCTCACCCAGCAGAAAATAAGAGCCGTGAAGCGGATGGATGAGGCAGCCATTCCTGCCGATCCACCCCAACCCGGCTTGCATGCCCATCTGCCGTTCGAGGATGGGCGCCGAATCGGTATATCCGCGCCAGTGGATCTCCATCGCCAGGTCTTTTTCCAGGTCGGCAACCACCTGCTTGAATATCGCCGGTGCAGCCAGGTGATAATCTTTCGTCCACGCATAAGCGGCAATCCGCCCATGTGGGAGACCATCCTGGGGTTTGGGTCTGCTCTGTGGGGACGGATATGGGATGGAAAGCACGAGAATGCTCTGCACCTCCGGGAATAAAACCCGTGGGTCTTTGCGCGCCCGGAGGTGATATTCACTGGCGAGATACGCCATCCCGGAATGCAGCCCGCTTTGCAGCCACCGCTCATAACGGAAGGTGTCTTGCAAATTTGGGGGAATGCTGCCCAGTTCCATCAGCATGAATATTTTCAACTTAAACGAAAAAGCCGAGGGCAAGCCCTCGGCTTTTGATGCTCAGATTACGGGCAAGTAACATCCAATGCAGTCTTTCCACTCGTAGCGATCGACCCGCCGGTGATATACAATTCTACGCTGTAATCACCCGCACTCAATCCATCGATTGTGCCTGAAGATGTATTTTGCGTTCCAGCAGATGTGAAAGTCAAGTCAGAGTATGTTGAAGACTTCAAACTGGTATTGCTGGCTATACGATAAAAGTATGAAGGTGTATTCGACCCGGATACAGTTCCGGACATGGTGATGGTTCCACCAGCCGTAATCGTTCCACCAGAGCAGGTTGCAGAGGTGACTGCGGTTTGATACTTCATGGCAGTGCTCGTGCTGCCGGTTTTGGTCACATCAATGTTCACGTACCAGCCCGCGCCATTCGGTCCGCCTACGGCAAAGTAGTTGCCCTGGTCATCCTGCATCTTCCACACCTGAGTGTAGGTGCCGGTTTCTTTGGGGGCGATCATCTGCACAGACACTTCCACGATCCCACCCGGAGCGACATTGGATTTGATGGTATAGGCATCATCCCCGGTAATGACAGGTGAGGTGGGGTCATTGCTGAAAGGAACCGCCTTATATAAGGTTGTCCAGGTGCAGGTACCGTTGTTCTGGATCTTCCAGGTCTTGGTAAATGTGGCACCTTCCTTAATGGTCGTCCCATCGGGGATGGTGACATCGCTCAGGAAGAATACGCTATTGCAGTTTGAGCCACCCGACAGGGTCGCCACCGGGATCAACGTATTCTGAACGATGGGGGTCAGGTTCAACGTCGGGATGGGCATGGTGGGTGTTTCCGTCACATCCGGTGTGGCGGTAGGCGGTTCCGGGGTGTTGGTGGCTGTGGCAGGGGGCGGCGCCATTTGGGTTGTCAACGCCTCCACTGTCTGTGCCGCAATCGTATTGATTTGATCCGGACCAATTTGGGTTGGATTTGCTGATGACAGGTTACAAGCGCTGAGCACAATTGACATCAGCACCAGAACCGTAACAGCAATAATCGTCTTTTTCATTCTATTCTCCTTCTCTGTTCCAGCACAAGAGACCCGGCTGGAATGAATTGGGTAATTTTATACCAAAGTATGATTCCTTACAACCCGCGAAAAGCGCAGGAAAATCGAACTGCACACTTACCTAAACGAGCAGAAAGGTCAATTTGTTCCATCAGGTTTCAATAAGTGCACTGTACAAAGTACTTATAATTATCCGATTTTATTTCATTGGGCAACGATACCCTTACGCGAACGCCTTCGTAATTAATGCCCTTGTAATATGTGATCGTATAAAACACCGTCTGTTCGTAAGCGCCATAGAAGACCAGGGTTTGATTCTTTTCCTTCGCCTTTAATACGTTGGGACCTTCCCAACTGTAGAAAACGGTGCCGGCTTTATTTGTACGAATCTTCGCCATCAACGTAATTGTGTAACCGTTTTTACTGCATGCACCGGTATAAGAATTGGGGAGGGCATACGCCTTCACCTGGGTAACGGCAAACGGTGCGGTGGTTTCCGGCGTAACACGAACTTTTATCCACAACGGATCCGCCGCATCACCCCTGCCAAAACGCAGGCCATCTTTATTTTGTAATTTCCAAAAGCCCAGCTTTTCCCCCACCTCCATGGGAGCGGTCAGTTTAACCGCAATGGAAACACGCGCTCCGGGCATCACGGTTTGCTTATTCGACAAAAAGGAGATCGCGGTTGCTTCGGTCATGGCATCGCCCGACTCAAAAACAAACTTGTAATCTGTATTCCAAATGCAGGTTCCCGTATTTCGGAGCGTCCAGATCTGAGTGAAAGATGCGCCGGGAGCAATTTGGGCATCATCAGGGATGGTCTCGGAAATGAACTCAGCCTGATCACAGCTGGTATCCAGCATCAACACCGTGGGCGTGATGGTGGGGACCGGTGTGGTCGGAGTAGGAGTTGGGGTCACCGTCAAGGTTGGTGTTGGAGAAGGGACGGTAGCAGTCGGTGGTATAGGGGTCGAAGTGGGTGGACCAGCCAGCCGTGTGCCCAAAGCCTGCACAGTGATGGCAGCAGCAGTATCGGAAGCGTGCATAAGAATTTCCGCCTGCGATAGACCAGGCGCACAGGCAGAAAGGCTAACGGTTGCAGCCAATATCCAGGATAACAAATGCCCATTCGTCGTGTGTATAGATTTCATTCAGATTTTTTCTCTATCAATTCGATTTTGCCAAAATCAAGCGTATAGTTATATTATGAAGAACTGAGTGGCGAATGTCAACCGCATAGGGCAGGGAGCACCGGCAACTTATTCAGGAATGGTAAACGAAAACGTGCTGCCCTGTCCGGATTGGCTTTCCGCCCATATTTCACCGTGATGCGCCTCCACAATATGCCGGGCAATGGACAAGCCTAATCCAGTGCCACTACCGGAACGCGCCCGGTCGGATTTATAAAACCGTTCAAATATCCTGGGAAGATCCAATTCGGATATCCCCACACCGGTATCCTTCACCGAAATCTTGATAGAACCAGGAATATGTTCAGCGGAAATTTTCACCTTGCCGCCCGGCGGAGTGAATTTGATGGCATTGTGCACCAAATTCAGCAGAACCTGTTGTATTCTTTCGGCATCCATCGAGGCAATCTCCACACCCGGATCAACTTCCCCTGTAAGTTCCAGACCGGCACGCTGAGCCTGATTTTGCATTCGATCGACAATCAAGCGGACAATACCTTTCACATTCACCGGCTTCTTTTCGATTTTCACCTTTCCAGATTCAATCCGGGAAAGTTCAAGCAGTTCCTGTACCAATTGAGCCATGGAATCGATTTCCTGCTGCATCAGTTGCAGGAAGCGGCGAGCTGCCGGAGGATCTTCCAAAGCACCTTCATCCAGAGTCTCCGCCAGAGACTTGATGGCAGCCATGGGAGTACGCAATTCATGTGACACGTTGCTGACAAAATCCTGCCGGACCGTTTCCAACCGGCGCATCCGGGTGAGATCCTGAAAAAGCAACAAAGTCGCGTTCTGGACCGTTTCACCCAACGGCGTGCTGACCACCTGAATATATGTCCGCCCGGCAGGCAGTTCCATAGATAATGTTTTCTGCTCGTTGCTATCTCGGGATTCCTTCCAAAGGTCCACAATTTGGTGGTTACGCAAAGTCTCAGTGAGTGATTTGCCCAGCGCAGCCGGTTCAGTGATACTGAATATCAGACTGGCAGCGGGGTTAAGCAAGACGACTTTCCCATCCTGATCGACGATCGCCACGCCATCGGTCATCGCGGTTAGGATGGCAAACAATTTTTCCTGCTCATCTTCCATTACGGCGAACTGTTCTTGCAAAGCCAGACCCATTGCATGCAAAGATCGACCAAGCACGCCAATTTCATCCCGCCGATCAAGTATCCCCTGTTGTTCAGTCTGGTCAAATATCCGCCGGGAAAACTTATCAGCCGTGTGAGCGATCTGCCGCAGAGGCTTCACCGTATATTCACTGACCATGAAGGCAAGAATCAGCAGCAATATTATCGCGACCGCGGCAATGAGCAGCAGGGTACGATTGATCTGCAGTTGGGTGTTCCGAATGGCAGCCAGAGAAACAGCCAGGCGCACGATCCCCTGTTCAGTACCATTTAACCGGATTGGAACCGCCACATACAGAAAATGTGTCAGCAGGGTGCTACTGAAACGAATGTCGGATGCCGGCAGTCCGGTTTCCAACGCCTTGCGTACTTCCGGTCGACTGAGGTGGTTTTCCATGAATAGCGGGGAGACTTCCGATTCGCCAACCACCACCCCATCCAATTTAATCACGGTGATGCGCGCCTGCAATGCACCGGCATATACATTAACCAGTTTTTGAATTTCATCTGAATTTGCTGCAGACCAGCTGTCTGCAAGGCCATCCGCCACCAAGCGACCTTCCGCAATCAGCCGTTCCTCTTCCACCCTTTGTATTTGCTTTTGCATCTGACTGGCGGTGTACCACGCAGTGCCTCCAATCACAAGCACGGACAGAACAACAAATGGCAAAGCCAAACGCCAGCGAATTGTGTTCATCAACACTTACCCTTCGAAACGATATCCGGAGCCGCGCACCGTTACAATGCGAGTTGGATTCTGCGGATCTGGTTCGATCTTTTCCCTCAGCCAGCGCACATGTACATCCACAGTGCGCGACTCACCAGTATAATCCCATCCCCAGACCTCTTCCAAAAGGACATCCCTGCTAATCGCACGCCCAGGGTGTTGAGTAAAGTAAAGCAGAAGATCATACTCCTTGGGTTTCAAGGATACCGGCTTTTCATCGATGCGCAGTTCCCGTCTATCCAGATCGAGGCTCATGCCGTCAAATTTCAAGACGGAGATGGCGCTTCCCTGCGGCGGAGCGATCTCTTCGCGCATCATACGCACCCGTCTGAGCATAGCTTTAACGCGGGCAAGCAGTTCACGCATGGAAAACGGTTTGGTCAGGTAATCATCCGCCCCTACTTCCAAGCCGACCACGCGATCAATCTCATCATCACGGGCTGTGAGCATCAACACCGGCGTATTCATCTCTCCGCGCAAGATGCGACAAACTTCCAATCCATCCATTCCCGGTAACATCAGATCCAGAATGATCAGGTCCGGTTTGGTCTGGCGCGCCAAATCCAGGGCAACCAATCCGTCTGCGGCTGTGACCACCTCATAGCCCTGTTTCTGCAGGTTATAGGTTAACGTTTCCAATAGCGAAGTCTCGTCGTCAACTACCAGTACTTTTTCTGCCATACTCGCCTGCCAATCTCAATAATAAATCCATCAATTCCCGGGCTGTTTGCGAACGATTAAAGTTTTGCTTTAAATATTTCCGCCCGTTATCACCCATTGCTGCGGCTTCATCGGGATGAGCCGACATCCAGCGGGTGGCATCTGCCAGAGCAACGGGATCACCCGGCTGGCAAAAAATCCCGGCTCCGGCGGCTTCCACCACCTGCCGGATAACACCATCAATACAGAGAAGCACCGGCTTTCCGGCAGCCATGCTATCGAACACCTTGTTGGGATAGGTGGTCTGATACAGATCCAAGGGTTTCAAGATGGCAACACAGGCATCGGATGCAGCCAATACTTCAGCCATCCTGTTTTTGGGCACCGACGGCAGAAAAAGCACATTCGTCAGTCCCATCTCCTGGGCTGCCATTACCAGATGCTGCTTCTCCTTGCCATCTCCGACCAGTATAAATTGAATGGCTGGATCGTTTTTTAGCAAGTCCGCTGCCGAGAGTAACACCCCCAGGTCGTTGGACAACCCATGCGCACCGGTATACATAACCACGAATTTATCCACCAGGTTATGCGCGTTTCTAAAAGCATCCCCATCCGCCCCGGCAAACATATCGGGGTCAGCGCCGTTGGGAATGAGAACCACATCCTTTGCCCCCCGTTGTTGCACATGCTGCCGGAAACCGGGAGAGTTGATCATCACCACGTCGGCGCGGGCATACAGGAATTTTTCCAGCCAGGTGGACAAACCGATCAGGAACTTATTTTTCAACACACCTACCGCAATGGCAAAAGCCGGCCAAAGGTCACGCACTTCGAACAAAAACCGGGCGCCCTTTAGCCTCGCCAACAGCCAGGCGGTAAAGCCCTGGAAAATCGGTGGAGAGGTACCCCAGACTACATCCACATGATCCACGCCCAAGCCAATAAAAAAGGAGGAGATCATAAAGCTGAAGAAGCTGAACACCCGATGGATAAAGCTTTTATGAAAAGCAGCATAAGTGTAAGCCCGCAAGATGGTGATGTGTTCGCCATCCCTTTCCTCGACACACCAGCGATTGTGCCTGGCGGACCCGGTGAGATAGCTGACCGGGCTGGCGATAATGGTCACATGATGATCATGTGCTGCGAGTTCCCGCGCAAACTCATGGTGGCGGGTGCCGCCGGGCTCATTGATTGAAGCAAACGCCTGATGTATCAGCAGTACATGCATCTCTCTACGCATCCCCGAGTGTAATTTGGGTCACAATCTTTACCGGCGGAGTGACACAGAAGCGGTATGCCAGGGACAGCGCCGGTTGCCTGACACCATAGGTGGGAGAATACCAACCCCAGTAAGGTTTTGCCTGTGCCTCTCCCCACAGGCATTGCCCAGCCTGAAAGAGATTTGCTTTGACAGGTGTATGCGGTTGATCCAGGTGGACAGAGATGGCAAACGTCCGGCTGCCAATTCGCATGACGACCCGTTGCCCATCCATTGCCCAAGACCAACCGGAGACTGAGGGGGTCTTCTGTGGTGCGCCATCCGGCAGCAACCATTGAATACGAATATCATACTGCCTATCGGAGACTTTGGGTGTCATCCACTCAAGAATATCCTCGACCGTCCAGGTGTCGTTGGAGTCGCAGGATACACTGCGCCGATGCAGAATGTTTCGCTTCCGGTATCCCGGATGTTCAGCCAGCGCCTGCATACCGCCATTTGCTGATGCCGAAACCGGTTGAAGCAACACGCCCTGCGCCCAATCTGCCCAGAGAAATCTGCCCACACGCTGCATCTGGTCCCGCTCGTCAACGGTCAGCGTATTGTGCACATCCGTGCCGGCAAGCGCGTTCTCCCAGGGAGGCTGCGCATTGTAGCGGAAGGTGCCGGGATCACGGAGAACATTTTCACCCCGCCACCAGAGATCCACCGACAATTGATCGGCGTGAGAAGGTCTGCCTTTAAATTCAGCACAACGCAAAAAAGCAATGGATTCCCTGCCCGTCAGCTTTTGAAAACTCGCGTGATCCTGTGGATATGGCATTGCCAGCTGTGCAGCGAATATAGCGCCGGCAACCAATGCAACGGGCCGGTAATCAGTAACTGTCTCACCGCCAAACGGCAGCACCAGGCTGCCATCGTTGGAACCCAAATTGGGCGCCTCCCCATTTGCACCGACCACCAGTCGTTCAAGCCATTGGGCGGCTTTCGCCAGCTTTCGTTTTGTTGTAGATGAAAACTCATGCCCACCGCGAATGGTCTGCATCCATACTGCCAGGGTAAGCATCAGCCGATGATAGCAAACACTCTGTTGAATGTAGCTACCATCCTCTGCTATCTGATCGATCAAACCGCGTTCGAACTCACGCCAGCCCTGCTCCATCCAACCGGCAGACATGGGATGCCCAGGCAGCGCCGCACCAGCGGTGAACAATCCGGCAGCTTCACTGAGCAGATGGTTGTTGTTCTGCGCTTTTGCATAAGGCAGTGTAGGGGGAATGCGCAGCGCATGTTCCTGCAGCAACGTGGAGAGCAACCGCATCCGCTCCGGTGTGGATTCCGCATCTTTGGCAAATGCATCCACGCAGAAAACAAGGTGGATCAACCGGATCGCCGCCTCCTGCGCGGAGACCCAATGAACCCCCCGGTACGGGCGGGCATATCGGGCAAACTCTTCCACCTCCTGCCAGAAGAAAGCCGCATAACGTGAATCTGCCCGGGAGTGATACGCCTGCGCCAGCGGAATTGCCCAGCCAAATCGGGCTGGCTCCCAGTAATCCTTAATATCCACTTGCGAGCCAACGGAAGGATGCCAGCCGGACCAATCCAAATCAGCGTTGGGCGCGAGAAAATCAATTTCCGCTTCCTCTCCACCATAGCGCAAGAACCTTCCGGAAAGGACACGCTCCAACCTGTTGAGATGATCTGCCTGTATTTGAGTACCAAAATCCCGCCAGGGATTGGAGACAACTCCATCGAGAGGAGACCGAAAAGATAGAGCCATATCCACCCGGGAAAGGACCCGCCGCAGGGTGCGCCGGTAGTGACCGGTTCGCAGCCCGAATTGATAGAGCGCAAAATTGCCCATGGAGCGAAAACCCAATTCACGCGCCGCGTGAAATTTCAGCCCGAGACGCCCTAACACGCTAGCCTACCCAAGCCGCACACTTTGACCGGAGCCCCCCGTACGCAATGCCGCCGACAGATGGATTGTCAACTCCGCCACGCTGAGCAATTCCAGGTAGGGAATCACCTGGCTGCCGGTTCTTATACCGTCCAAGAAAGCTTTCCATGCCCCGTGATGTCCCTTATCCTGTTGGATGCCGCTATTCAAATTCCGCTTTGTTCCATCCCGATAGAGCGTCAATGTTCGATAATCATTCAAGACCGCCATGCTGCCTGCCGAAGAAACCTCCACATACTCTTTGGGCGCAGAACGATTGCCATTGGCAAGATAGTGCAAGCTGCCCAGCGAGCCGTTTTTGAACTGTACTGTCACAGTAAGATTATCCTCGTGATAGGTTCCTGAATCCGGCAGGGCGGTAATTACCGCCGATTCGGGCAGGGAGCCGTTCAGCCAGGTCATCCAATCGATGAAATGGCAGCCTTCCCCAATCAATCGCCCACCGCCTTCCACCGGATCATGCAGCCAGTGGTTCAAGGGCAACACGCCAGCATTCACCCGGTACTGCATATGCAGCGGTTCACGAAGTTCGCCAAAAAAACGTTTCATCTCCACCGCCAACGGAGCAAAACGGCGGTTGAACCCTGCCATATAGAGCGGCATATCCCCCCGCTCGAGGTATGCGTGCAATTGATCCAATTGTTCCAGGTCAACAGCCACAGGTTTTTCGCAATAAACATGCTTGCCATGCGTCAGTGCCTGGATTGACTGCCGGGCATGTAAATGATGGCGGGTAAGGATCACAACCGCATTGATCACTTCAGAATTTAGAACATCCTCCTCATCAGATGAAGCAGCTACGAAACCGAATTTTTTTGCCGCACTGCGGGCATGCACTCCGGCTGCCGAGGTAATGGTATCCAGAACAGTGCCCCCGGTTTTACGTATGACAGGCAGAAAGGTGGCATTGGCATAATTCCCGGCGCCCAATACCCCAACAACAATTTCACCTTCCTGTTTTTTTGCGACAGACGGTTGAATTTCAACCCGTCGGGCGATCACGGCATCCGCTTGAGCAGGGTAGGTAAGCAACACTGCCAGGAAAGGCTGCAAAGTTTTACCGGTGATCAAATGGTAGGCTTCGGGCGCATTTTCGATGGGGAAGCGGTGACTGATCAAAGGCTCCACATCCAGCCTGCCGGAAGCCATCAGGTCCACCACCGCCTGAAGATTGCGTCCCTCCGTCCAGCGGATATAGCCAGCCGGGTAATCCTGCCCCTTTTCTTCATAAAGGGGGTCATACCGCCCCGGTCCATAGGACCGCGAGACGAGGAAATCCAGTTCTTTTTCGTAATATACCTTGCGGGGGATATCCAAACCCACGGCGCCGACCGCGACCACTTTTGCCCTATCCCGGGCAATAGCTCCAGCCAATTCAACAGGGTCATTACTTTTTGCATCCGCACAGATCAGTACAGAGTCGAAACCCAGCCCGTGGGTAAAATCTACTCCAGCCTGCTCCGCCAAACCGCGCACCACAGCAGAATAGCCCAGCTTATTTGCCAGATCCACCCGCGATTCTGCCAGATCAACCCCAAAAACCTCGCAGCCCGCCGCCCTGGCAATCCCGGCGGCAAGCAACCCCAACAAACCCAACCCAATGACCGCTACCCGGTCGCCAAGCTGAGGCGCGGCCAGACGAAAACCATGCAGCGCAATGGCGCCCAGGGTGGCGAAACTGGCATGTTCAAAATTCAAATTATCCGGTACCTGCGCAACCAGGTTCTGCGGCACGAGTACATATTCCGCATGAACAGCATATCCACCCCCGGCACAGGCAACCCGGTCACCAGGGCGAAAATCACGCACCCCCTCGCCCACTTCCACTACCGTGCCCGCAGAGGAGTATCCGAGCACCATAGGTTGATCCAGCCGGTTGAAAGCAGCTTCAATCGTGGGGATAATCCCCTCACGCTGCGCCTTGGTAATCACCTGCCTGACCAGGTCCGGTCTGGAGCGCGCCTTGCCCAACAGGTTCTTTTCGGCAAAATCCACCACCATGCGTTCGGTACCTGCCGAAACCAGAGAAGCTGCATTGCGTACCAGGATAAAACCCGGTCGAATCGCCGGGACGGGTACATCCACCACTTCGGTGAGACCATTTTTCATTTGCTGGATCAATTGTTTCATAAAACTGATTATAGCAAAGACACAGGCAGAATTACGGAGATTGAAATAATGAGTTTGGCCGGGATTTGATATAGAATTACCAATAGAGTGTAATTCAGAACCATCGATGAAACGATATAAAAAATTAAGGTACTTATGAAAACCGCTGTATTGGAAAAGTATGCCTGGCACCCATGGGTTTTTGCCATTTATTATGTTGTCTTCCCATACATTATCAACATACAGCACCTTCCCATCCAATCAATCGTAAAGCCGCTGTTCATCATTCTGCTTGGAACTTCCATTTTTTTTCTACTGCTTCTATTAATCTTCAAAAAAACTGACCTGGCCGCGATATTTACTTCCATTACATTAATACTGTTTTTTTCATATCCACCGGTTTTTTCCATTATCCAGGTCATTGCATTACTTACCGGCAGTAACGAAGGAATTTTCGAAAAGACGTTACAAATAAGCAAAATTTGGATATTCATCCCCTTGCTGATCATTATTCTGGGGGGAATCACAATACCTAAAAAGGATCCCAAATTTACCAGATTATTAAAGATCGCATTGAATGCTGCATCCCTGCTGTTACTGGTGATCAACTGTTGTTACGCAATAATAAAAATCAATGATTCGAGATCTACGTGGACCTTTGAGAAGAATTGGAAGACAACCATCAAAGAAGTTACAGATCAAAAGATCAAGCTGATCCAACCACAGCGGGATATTTATCTGATCGTTCTCGATGCGTATGGTTCCAGGCAGGTTTTGCAGGAACTCTACCAATTTGATAACAGCCATTTCGAAAATGAATTGATTAAACTGGGGTTTCAAATCATCCCCAATGGCAGAACCAACTACAATCAGACCCGAACTTCTTTCAGTTCCATGCTTAACATGCAGTATTTGGATGAAATATCCTCTGCCGTTGGCGGTCAAACAACTGATGCTCACCCGCTGATCAATATGATACAAAACAATCGTGTCAGCGCTTTGCTCCACAGTGCAGGTTATACCATCATCAATTTTCCTTCCGGATATGAATATACCGAAGACATTCAGGCGGATTATCAAATCAAAGGAGAAGTTTATCTGGATAACTTCGCCCAGACTCTGATCTGGAATTCCGCCGCATATCCATTCCTTCACCGCAAACTTTACGACTGGCACCGAGAAAATATTACTTCAGCAATCGACGGACTGGCAGACCTGAGTGCCTACCCGTCGCCCAAGTTCGTGATCGCCCATATCTTTGCGCCACATCCACCTTTTGTATTCGATAAAGATGGGAACGAATTGATCCCGAATTATCAATTCACTGCCATCGATGCCGATACACTCCGGAACAATACATCCACAGAGTATTACAAGGCACAATATACTGAACAACTGGAATATATTTCGAATTCGATTCTACAAACCATCCAAGATATTCTGGATAATTCCACAACCCAGCCAATCATCATTCTGTGCGGTGATCACGGCCCTGCCATGACCGTTTCCCTGACAAATGTTTACGGGACAGAACAATACGAAAGAGTGCACATTCTCGATGCCCTTTATCTGCCGGGGGTAGCTGCCGACCAAGTCTTAGCTGATCACACACCTGTGAATACATTTCGAATCATCCTGAATAACTATTTCGGTGAAGACCTGCCGCTTTTGGAAAACAGGACTTATGTGTCTTCTTATGACACGCCCTATCATTTCGTTGAAATACCAGGATCAAATGGAGATCAATAATGCCAGTCAGATGTCGCAACTATGAATAAATATGCATCATATTTCACTTTTTTGAATCAAAAAAACTCCCTCCCCGGAATCGCCATCCTGGTCATTCCACTCGTGGCGCTGACCAGCTACTGGATCGGGAAACCGACGCCGCGCATTTATGAAACCGGATATGATGTTCCCCTCAATGTTCTTTACTCCCTGGCGCTGGCAATTTATGTGCTGCTCATTTGTGGTGGATTGGGAAATCGCATTCTAAAAATATTCAGAGCGCTGGAATGGTCACAAGCTGAGCGAATCGTGGTTGGAACCATGCTCGGACTGGGAACATTCGCCTATGTGATATTCGCCTGCGGTCTTGCGGGCTGGCTGAGCCCAACACATTTCGTCTTGATCCTGCTGATCGCCAGCCTCCTGGCATTGCCAGAGAGCTTGAAGATTATCCATGCCGTCCCAGGCACACTGCAACATCTCTTCCGTACCTGGAAAGCCCTGCGTGTCGACCGCAAGATCCTCGCAGCCTTAGGTATGATCATCCTCGTATTTGCCTTGTTGATTACACTAACCCCGCCTTTCGATTACGATTCGCTGGCATACCATTTACAGGGTCCCCGTTTATTCCTGGATGCAGGCAGAATACAGCCCAATTTCGAGAACTGGTTCACCTTGTTCCCCTTTACCTGGGAAATGATTTATATGCTGGGTTTGGGACTGGGTAGTGATATCTTTGCCAAACTGATCCATTTTGCCACCTTGCTGCTTTTCCTATCGAGCGTCTTTGCTTTCGGACGCAGATTGTATTCCGCCGCAGTCGGGTGGATAGCCACCGCCATCCTGATGGGCATCCCGATCCTCATCATGTGGGGGACTACGGCCTATACCGATCTAGCCTGGGCGCTGTTCCAATTTCTGGCAATCAGTCTGGTTGCAGTCTGGCAAAAAGAAGGCAAAGCAGGCTATCTTTTCCTGGCCGGGATGATGCAGGGTTGGGCAATGGGCTGCAAATATCCTGCGGTTGCTGCAGGTGCCGCCATTGGCGTGATCGTATTATTCATTTCTTACAAAATGAATACGGGATTATCACCGTGGAAGCGGCTGCTCACCGCCGGACTGATTTTTGGAGGCAGCGCTCTGATGGTTGCCTCTCCCTGGTATCTCAAAAATCTGCTGTGGACCGGCGATCCGGCTTTCCCACTCCTGGTTCCGCCCACACAAATCGATCCATTACGGGTGGAATTATGGAAGGAGTACCTTAACAGCTTTGGAGTTGGGAAGCAGTGGTATCACTACCTGTTGCTGCCCATTCATATTTTCACCCAATACCAGAAATTCGGCACCTACATGGGGACGATCGACATGCCGAGCCCGCTGTTCTTTCTCATTCTGACATATCCCTGGGCGAGGAAGAAACTATCCGCAGAAAGCAAACCCACTTCCGATCTTTTCGTAGTAATAGGTACGATCATCTTCGCGATATGGGCAGCCAGTTCACAACAAACCCGCTTTTTGCTGCCGGTCTATCCGGTTTGGGCGATACTATGCGGAGTATGTAGTAAATGGCTTCATAGCTTTGACTTAACATTCCCAATGCGAAAAAGCATTATCTTCGCATTTGTTGGTGCTACAGTATTTGAGACGATATTTTTAGTCACAATATCTTATTTGCAATTGTTTCCGTTAAAAGTGCAGGTTGGCATTGAGCCTTACAGTGCATTTACTTCCCGGATGTTGAACGATTACAACGCTCTGGCATTTATTAATGAAACATCGGACGCAGAAAATCGAGCACTTTTATTATGGGATGGGCGGGGATACTATTGTAAAAACTGTATTGCTGATGTTGACCAGAACATTTGGATTTATTACAGCCAAATATATACTCCGAAAGAAATCATCGCTCACTTAAAAAACATACATGTTCGATATTTGATAGAAGTAAATAATGATAGAGATTTTTTCACTAATGGCCATGATCCACACTATAACCATATTACGAGTATTAAAAATATCGAGTATTTAGCTAAATTAGCTTGTGCAAGTGTTTCATACATTGATACAAAAGCCCGAATTTTTGATTTGGGAAAATGTTTTATTGAGAATGAGAAATGAAATTAGTTATAGGGATTTAATTATCGACAATGTGTTTGGAACAAGCGGAAAGTAAAATGAAAAAACAAAAACTTCGCAACATTTTAAATTATATTTATCCAATAATTTTCCTGACTTCAAATCCAATTGCGTTGTATATTAACAATTTTGATAATGTAAATATTGCTGAAACGATACGATCAATCCTCGTCTGCTTTATTTTTGCTTCGATAATGCTAATTATCATGGGGAATTTATTCAAACTGAAAACGCAGATAACAAGTATCTTGTCATGTTTGATAATCTTTGTAATATTCTCCTTTCCAGTTTCAACAGCAATCAATAATGGATATGAATATTTTAAAACGATACTTGGCTTTTCAATTTTTTTGAAACTAATTTCCATATTGTATTTAGTCGGCATTATTTTACTAATTGCAGTCCTTCCGAGGATATTAAAAAAACACGAAAAGTTAGCTTCAGGTATAAATTTTGCCTTCATGCTTTGCATAGTTTTTTTTATGTTTATCCAAATTGGGTCTTTTATATACAAGAGCAATAAGCATAAAGGTAATCAAAAAGATATCCAAGCCTGGAACTATACAGTAAAGAAAGAAAAAGTGGAATTTATAGACCAACAAAATAAAAGAGACATCTATCTAATCATTTTGGATGGTTATTCGTCGGCAGATGTTCTAAGGGAACTTTATGATTATGATATAACCTGGTTCTATTCACAATTAGAAAATAGAGGTTTTCATGTATTTCTTCCTGCTAGAACAAATTACAGCCAAACTAGGACATCCATTGCATCATTAATGAATATGGATTATTTAGATTCATTACTTCCCAATATCAATAAAGATAGTACGAATGGAATACCGCTGAGGGAGGTCATACGAAATAATCGCGTGATACAAATACTATCGAATAATGGATATACCATTGAATCTACAAATTCCGGATATTTTTATACTTCATTGGATGCTTTTTCGATTAAAAGCATTCTGTTAAATAAGATATCCACTTTTGAGATATGTCTGTTAAAAAGGACTATATTTTACCCATTCTTCCATAACGAGTTATATCAGCTTGTCAGGGATGGGACTTTATCTAATATAAATTCCATTGCACCACCGATGAACGAGCTGAAATTTCATTTTGCTCATATCTATGCACCACATCCACCATTTGTCTTTGGAAGGAACGGCGAAACTTATAACCCTCCATATATTTTTGAGAACAATGATGCAGATGCCTTAATAAAAGGCACTTCAATTGACTACTATCATTCAAGATACCCAGAACAAGTAGAGTATATTTCGAAAGAAATTCTTAAAAAAATAGATCAACTTCAGGCAGATACTCAAAAGCAACCAATTATTATCTTGATTGGTGACCACGGATCTGGTATGTCAGTAGACCAAGACATAATCAATTCTTCAAATCACTTTGAGCGAATGAATATTTTACACGCTGTTTATTTCCCGGGGATAAATTCTGCTGACCTTCCTGATGATACAACACCGATAAATATTTTTCGGATCATCTTTAATCTGTATTTCAAAACCAATTTTCAATTATTAGAGAATCGGTCGTTTGTCTCATCTTATACACGCCCCTACAGTTTTGTTGACGTCACGGAACTGGTAACAATAAATCAAGCAAATGAAGATATCAGCAACAAATAATTTTATACTAATCATCTATAATAAATTGATTGAGAGTATATGATTAGATTGTGAAATAAAATCATTACTAGCACAGAATTATCAATCAAATTTTTAATTCCTGATATATGTAATAAAGAAAGACTGCAATGAATGGGCAAGTAGAAAAAATAAATCACAACATTTATCACGTGCCCAAGAAATATTGGATATTTGCTTTTGTGTTATTTATTGCATATATATGTTTTGTCGCCTCAACCTATTCCAAGAGAGGTGCGTTTGAGTACGTAGGTATTGACTTTAGATTGTGGTATTCAACTGGAATGATAGCCAGGTATCATGGCTTTAGCCATATATATGACTTTGATTTGCAGACTATATATCAAAAACCATTGTACAACATGGCCAATCCCACAAATATGAGTATGCCTTTTTGGCCATTGCCATTACCGTATATATCTGTTTTTACTTTGCCGATGTATTTTCTATCTTTCTTTTCACCTAAAGTCGGTTTTATTCTATGGACAATAATCAACCTAATAATCTACATATGGTATTGTAATAGTTTCTGCAAGCGGAATAACATCCAAATTCATTTGTATTATCAAATTGCATCTATTTTGTGTTTGCCACTATTCCTAAACCTTTTTCTGGGACAGGTGAACCTCATTATGCTGATTTCATTGGGCGAATCAGTTACTGCCCTAAGAAATAGGCAAGAACTGATGTCCGGTCTTTGGTTAGCGGGTTTAATTCTTAAACCTCAAACTCTCCTTTTATTTCTACCGATTTTTATTTTACAAAGAAAGAACACTGTCATACGGGGGCTAATATTAGGGTCTTTTCTTCTTATACTTATCAGTCTTTTTCTATCCGGATTTGAAGGACTTACTGGTCCTTTTAATGTAATTACAAATTGGTCAACTCTCAATCATCAAGATATTTTAGGAGATTCCGGAACTACATTTTTATCTCTCTTCTTAAACCTTATTAAGGTAATGCCTATTCCACCTGCGTTTATTATTGTATTTTTATTAACGATTCTGGTTGTAAGTTTAGTTGGCTGGTTATGGATAAAAAAAGAAAAATTAACAATTAATGCCTTGTTTTTATTCACATTCACAATTAGTTGCACAATTACACCACACAGTAATATACATATGCTTATCCCATTACTACCTTTATTATTACTGGCGGTCGAAGAAGGGCAAGTTACAAAAGGCTTTACTTTAATCTGGATATTTATCCCCGCTTACTCGTTTATTTTATTTGGTTTGGCTTCAACAGAATATGCTCACGTTGCTGGCGGATTAAGTATGATGGTTGTAAATTTAACTTTACTTATCTGGAAAGTAATTCAAGTCAAGAGACAACTTCCATTGTCAAGTCAATAATATTTGACACTCCAATATCTTTATTCTTTTATTGAACTTGTATCACACCCGTTCTTTTGAAGATTCTCTATCATTAAAGAATATACTTCATCTACAGACAACTCAGCTTTCTTAATATCTGGGCATGCTAAAGTCGAATTCTTTATGTTACCCGATAACATTATTGAGGACTTTAGATCTAATTGATACCATTTGTCACAGTATACGACTGTCATGATGCCAAATTGGTAAAAAGGTGGGGTGAGCTCCATTTCTGGTGGAGTAATACTACCATCAGGAAGGACTTCAAGCGTAGCTAAGCCTGCCGAAAGGACGGGCCGGTCTGGTTGTATCGGTTTCAATAATGACTCGCCCTGCATCCATTCAGGAATTTGTACTTGCAAATAGTCTAAAATTGTAGGCGCGATATCTAAATTTTGGACATTTTGATAAATTCGACCAGAGAAGCTACCAAATGGGAAATGAATCAGTAACGGGATCTTTTCCCTTGGCTCCCATTGTTGTCCATGATCACTGCCAATAATTATTATTGTATTGTCTGATAAACCATTTTGGGTTAAATAATCTATTATTCTACCAATCTGAAAATCAAAATTATATATCGCATCATCATATTCATCGGTATCCCAATTTTTCGATGCAGAAGATTCATCTGAAAACACCCGTATTTTATTATTAAACCTTGGTCCATGAGTTCCCAATAGATGAACATGAACGAATAATGGTTGTTTTGGTTGATAGCGATCGATATATGAAAGCAATTCTGAAATTTGATGGCTGTCCCAATTTGGGTCAACGGGTTTATGTATTAATTCAAATGGAATAACCGACTCATCCAAAAAGAAAAAGTACCTAACCCTTGAAATAATTCGATCTATTACTGTTCGGATAAAATACTCATCATCTGAATTATCATATCTCACTAACCAAGGCAATATTGTAGACTTGGCAGATCCTCTTCCGTTTACAATATCAAATCCGTCAAGGAAATTTATTACATCCGCATCCACATAATATGGAAAACCTATTTGAATGGTTTTATACCCCAAGGCTTTTAATATTCCAGGCAAATGTTCAAACGAATCATTATCGCGCAAAATATTGGGCGGAAATACCATCCTAGTTTGAGTTGTGTATTTACTTGTTAGCATCGATGTTATTGATCCTGCTGTGTTACCAGAATTTGAGAACGCATTTTCTGCAATGAGTGAATATTCAGATAATTCAAGTAATCGTGGAGAAGTATTACGCTCATATCCATACACTGATAAATGGTCTGCGTTGACGCCATCCCCTGTAATTAGGACAATATTCGGTAAATTAGGTGATTCTTTAGTATATTGATTTATAAAAAAAGGCGTCGGTTCTTTTATTATTAATATCTTGCTGATCGGCAATAAAAAGAGAACCGAAAAAATAATTACGGTCACTAGTCGGTAAACTTTAGAATTCCATGCTTTTTTAGATAGTCTGTCAAATGTTGCGGTTTTTTTATAGAAATAAATTTGCCAATAAATAATGAGCAAAAGATAAAGGATTCCATAAATGCCGCGAGCGAGTCCTTTCAAGCTGAAAATTCCGGTAGAAAAAATTGTATAAGTAAAATTATCAAACAGAATTATGCACAAAGAAGAAATTGTAATTGCTGGCAGTAGTCGTGCTACTATGTTGGTCCAGTGCAATATAATAGGCGACGTGAAAAAAGTGCTAACAATAGAAATGGGAATTATCCAAAAAACCGAAATCCAAAATGCCAGAGTTGCGATAAACAGAAGGATTGATAAATAATTAGTAAATCCGAAGCCACTCAAGTATGATGGTTTTGTGAATAAAAACAACCATTCCATCAACCCATAAAAAAATATTGCAATAAAACAAAGAACAAAGTTAGATGATATAGCTTTATATTTGCTCACATTTTGCTTCATTCTGTTAAGGATATAAGACAATCTGATTCAAAATTAAAAATTGAATGGATCAGTTAATTTGAAGTTAACTTTTCCACCATTTACTATGAATCAATAGATATTTCTCAGTCTTAGTTATAAGACAACCTTACTTCTTCTTCACCTTAGGGCCAGACGGGGTGTCTTCGATCTCGTAGCCCAGGGTGGATACCTGGCTGCGGATGGCATCGGCATCTGCCCAGCGCTTCTCCTTGCGGGCCAGGGTTCTGGATTCAACCAGCGTCATCACCTCAGCGGGGATCTCCTCCTCACGCGGCTTCCAGTTTGTCAGGTCCAGCCCGAGCACTTCATCCATCTTCAACAGGGTCGCCTTGCGGGCGGTGACCGGCAAGTCTGATCGAACCAGTTCCCAGACCACTGCCAGCGCACGCGGCATGTTCAGGTCGTCATTGATGGCTTCGGTGAACTTATCCAGCAAGCTTGAATCCACAGTGCCCGGTTCGCCCCACTCATACATGGTGGTACGTAGACGGTTAAGCGCCACTGCGGCACTATCCATCGCCTCCCAGGTGAAGTTCAATTTGGCACGGTAGATGGCGCTGAAATTAAAGTAGCGGTACACCAGCGGGTCGTAGCCTTTTTCAACCAGGGTCGCCACGCGGATGAACCCGCCCGCGGATTTTGCCATTTTTTCTTCACCCAATTGGAGGAAATAGCCGTGCAGCCAGAAATTTGCCAGCCGGGTGCCGTAGCAGGCTTCGGTCTGGGCGATCTCGTTGGTGTGGTGAACGGTGATATGATCCTCACCGCCGCAGTGAATATCAAAATATGGACCGAGATACTTGGCAGACATGGCCGAGCATTCGATATGCCAGCCAGGGAAGCCTACCCCCCAAGGGCTGTCCCATTCCATCTGGCGTTTTTTATCCGTGGGGCTGAACTTCCACAGGGCAAAGTCGGTAGGGTTCCGTTTTTCGCCCATATCGATACGCGCTCCGGCTTTGAGACCCTCCACATCCAGACGACCCAGCAGGCCATAATCAGGCTGTTTGGAGGTATCGAAGTAAATTCCATCGGAAGTACGGTAAGTGTAGCCTTTCTCTTCAATGCAGCGAATGGTATCAATCTGTTCCTGAATGTGATCGGTTGCCCGGCACCAGATGGTCGGCTCGATAATATTCAAGTTCTTGATGTCATCTTTAAAGGCACGCGTGTAATATTCGGCGATCTCCCAGGCGGTTTTGCCTGTACGCGCAGAACCCTTTTCCATTTTGTCTTCACCTTCATCAGCATCCGATACCAGGTGCCCAACATCAGTGATATTCATGACATGCTCCACCTGATAGCCATTCCAAGCCAATACGCGGCGAAGTGTATCTTCAAACAAATAGGCTCGCATATTACCGATATGGGGATAGTCATATACTGTTGGACCGCAGGTGTACATGCCCACTTTGGGGGAGTGAAGCGGCTCGAATTCACGGATGGAACGGGTGAAGGTATCGTAAAGATGAAGTTTCATGCAATATCCTGGCAGAAAAAAGATGGCTGAAGAACCAGTGGTTCGATTGCCATTATAATAAGCGCAGTTCGAATTGGAGTCAACCAAATGCCTGAAGCAGGCCCTGCTCGCGGGTCACACAAGAAACTTATCACCTGGATGTGGGTCATTGCGCTGAGTATCGCCGCTATATCCATGATCCCCTACCCGACTTTGATCTCCTGGCTCGGTAAACTCGAGGCAGATGGATCGTTTGATTCCCTTTCTGAACCGAACCATCTGATCCTCGCGTTGGCATTGAAGATTACCGCGCTGTTCCTATTGATCTGCATCATCCTGATCACGAAAAAGCCCGCAGAATTCGAAGCTCTGCGCGAAAAATTCAGTGCCTGGCTCAAAACCATCACCCTGCGGGGTGAACTGAAGGCATTATGGGAAGCCATCCGGGGTGAGGCGGGCAGCGGCTGGTACTGGGTGATGCTGGCAATTCTCATGGTACTGGGGGTTCTCATCCGGTGGAAAATGATCAACTATCCGGTCTGGTACGATGAGGCATACACCTTTGTCAAATTTGCCAGCCGACCCCTGAAATACATCATCACCGACTATTCTGCGCCCAATAATCACATCTTCCACTCCCTGCTGGTTGCGTTGATATATCACCTTGCCGGGATTCATCTATGGGCGCTGCGCATGCCGGCGCTCTCCGCCGGAATACTGCTCATCCCGGCAGCTTTTCTTGCCGGTCGCAGACTAATTAATTCTGCCGGCGGCATTGTTGCTGCGTGCGCCGTTACCATCACTCCGGTATTGGTGGACTTTTCAGTCAACGCTCGGGGATATACGCTCACCTGCCTGTTCGCCTGTCTGGGGATATGGTTCGCAGCGGAAATTTTGCAACACAGCCGGGCAATTTTCTGGATATTGCTGGTAATCTCTGCTGCTCTGGGGTTTTATACCATTCCCATTTTTCTCTACCCGGTTGGCGGCATCTTTCTCTGGCTGCTGATAAACGGCTTGCAGGGGAAAAAGGATTGGCGGGAGAAACGCGATTTTCTCATCCGCTGGCTGGCTGCCGGCTTCGCGACGGTGGTCATTATTCTGCTTCTCTACTCCCCGGTCATTCTTTTCGGCAGCGGACTACAATCCATCATTGCAAACGATTTCATCAGACCTGCTACGTGGAAAGAACTCATTCCCTCCATCGCCTCCCGATCTGCCAGGGTATGGGAGTTCTGGACTGATCGTGTACCTGCCTGGATCATCGGGGCAAGTGTAGCGGGGTTCATTTTACATATGATATCCTCGCTGATAAAAATCAAAAAAACCTTTCCGCTCTGGCTGATCTCCGGCGCCTGGATACTGCTGGTATTGGTTATCCAGCGGGTCACACCTGTTCCCCGCATCTGGTTGTTCCTGCTGGTCTACTATATTCTGCTGGCAATAGACGGCTGGGTATGGTTTTTTACCAGGATATGGAAAACACCCAACCAGTCATCATATCTAAAATACGCTTTCATCACCGGCATGCTGGTATTGACTGCCTGGGGCGGATTCAGTGATAAACTGCTGCCCAAAGCATCCAACATCGAAGAAAGTCACAACGAACAGGCGGCAAAATTCATCAGTCAAAACATCCCTGAAGATATGGCTATCATCGGCGTCTCGCCTACCCCCATTCAGGTAAGCTACTACCTCATGCAATTGGGCATTCCATATAACCGTTTTTATGATCGCGGTCACCCGCAAGAGTTATCTTCCGCCTGGGTGATCGTGGTGGACAAATCCAAATTCCCCACCCTGACGGATGTATTGACCCATCAATATCCGGCGGGGTTAGACCAGGTTTCTGAACCCGAAGAATTATTCACCTACAAACGACTGCACATTCTCCTGGTTAGCTTCGAACGATGATACAAACTGTTAAAACCATGCATAAACATGCTACAATTTAAACATGAGAAATTCCAATCCCCCTCCAATCGATGAATTTACGCGGGCAAGCCATCGCCGGCAGTTTTACTGGCAGATCCTGCTGCCCATCCTGGCGGCAAGCCTGATCTTCATCGCCCTGGGCGGTGTGGCAGCCAGCGCAGGCGAAGACAAACCAGCAGTCTGGGCGAATATTTCCGTCATCCTGATCTCAATCATTCTGATGTTTACCGGTCTGGGAAGCATGTTGTTGCTGGCTGCCGGTATTATGGGTGTAGACTGGCTGCAAAAGAAAATTCCACCCATCACTTACCTGACACAGATTTATATTCTTTATTTCGGTAAAAAGATCAAAACGCTGGCAGATCAATCCGCCGAGCCGGTGGTAAGCATTCGATCCAACATGGCGGCCACACAACCGATCATCCACCGAATAAAAAGAAATATCGTGCGAATTATTCACCCTAAAGAGGACTAATGGAAGAAAATCAAAATTGGAAAAGAAGCATTCTTATTGCCGGGGCAGTAATCGGCGCTGCAACCGGGTTGGTCGCTGCTTATCTGTATGTCAAAAAAACGGAAGAACTTGCTGAACGTCCGCGATTATCCAGCGGCGAAGGTGTCAAACTGGGGCTCGGGCTGGTCGGCTTGCTGAAGATGATCACCGACCTGGGAACAAAATAAACCCGACTTTGCAATATGACATTCCGTGAAATTCCTGCCCTGCATCTGCATCCAAAGTATATAGTAGCAGGGTCCCTCAAACGTGAATTTGCCATTCAATCCGATGGAAGATACCGTCTGGATTTCATGGGAGGTTGCGGAGCCTTTGCTGCTTGCAGCATCGCACTCTGGGATCAGCCGGTCGGGCTGACCTGCCGGGTGGGGGAAGATTTTCCACAAGAGTGGCTGCAAGACTTGAATAAATATCAAGTCGACACACGGGGGATAAAAATCCAACCACAGATCATGGACCTGCGGTTTTTCACCGGATACACTTTGCTGGGCGAATATGAAAACACCAACCCGGTTAGACATTTTGCCCACCACAGCGTCCCTTTTCCCTCGATCCTGTTGAATTATGCCCCATCCCAGGATGCGAAGCTGGGAATCGACCAGATTTTACCCACCTCACCGCGATCCAACGATATACCAAAGGAATTTCTGGATGCCACCGCCGCACACATTTGCGCGATGGATTATCTAACCCAGAGCCTGTTACAACCAGTACTGCGATCCGGTGAGATAAAGAACATCACGGTCGAGGCACATTCTTCGTACCTGCAACCGGAATACTTCAATAAGCTGGCGGCGGTCGTTTCAGGGCTGACAGCTTTCATCGTTCGAGAGGCTGACCTGCGATTATTCTTCCGCAACCGGTCAAACGACCTGGTAGAAATGGCAACAGCGGTGGCAAACCTGGGGTGTGAGATGGTGATCGTCCATCAAACGGATGGAAACAAGGTCCTTTACGATCTCACCACTCGAAAAAAATGGCTTGTCCCTTCCTACCCTAATACGCGGGTAAATTATCACTCGGCACAGGCATCCTTCGGGGGCGGCTTTCTGGCAGGTTACCGCATTGCTTTTGATCCATTGCAGGCATTGAAATATGGCATTATTACCGAAAGCATTGCCGCCGAGAGTTTGCATCCATTGAGCATGTTCGATGCACTGCCCGGACTGGCGCAAGCCAGGTTGGACGCGCTGGAAGAAATGGTCCGCCCGCTCTGATTTCAGTTCACCCCCAATAGTTCGAAAACCTCCAGCGCCTCCCGGCGCCCCTGTACCAGCAGCGGGTCCATCCGGCGAAGCATGACATGCTTTCGAATCTGATTGGCGGTTTGGGCAGAGAGGATGATCTGCGCCGGTGTGGCTGCTTCTTGCAGGCGTTTGGCAATGTTGACCGTATCGCCAATTGCCGTATATTCCATGCGCTTTTCCGAACCGATCATACCAATGATCGCCTCGCCGGTATGAATCCCCATCGAAAAATCCATGTGAAATTCCTCGTCCAACTGGCAATGAATTTTGGGGATCGCTTCCCTGATCCGCCAGGCAGCCCGGACGGCAAGCAAAGCGTGATCCACTTGCGGAAGTGGTGCATTGAACCAAGCCATGACCGAATCACCCAGGAATTTATCGATCGTTCCACCTTCCTCCAGAATGATTTCAGCAGCCGTGGAAAGATAGCAATTCACCACCGAGATCAACACTTCGGGTGAAACATTTTCGCCGAGGTTGGTGAAGCCGCTGATATCGGCAAAAAGAACCGAGAGGGTGGCGCGCCTTCCGCCCAGATGAAGCGAACCGGTGTCGAGCTGACGGATCACGGCCGGGCTGACCATCGTCTCGAACATGCGCTGATGCACCTTCAAGCGGGTGGTTTCGGTCAGATCTTCCAGCACCAGAGTCAGACCGCGCATCTTCTTTTCCTTGGGATCGCGCAACGGCGAGAGGGAAACCCGGAAATCCATCATGTCCTGACCGGCTGACTGCGGTTTGATCTCGATGCCGGAAAGTGATTTCTCACTCGTTTCAACCGCCACCAGGTGCGGTTCGATCTGCCGTGCAAAATCCGGCAATGTTTGCATCAAAGCCGATACCAGCGGCATACCCGGTTGTATATTGAGCATCTGACGGGCAGGTGGATTGCAGAAAATCACATTGCGCGCCTCATCCGTCGTGACCACGCCGCTGGTCAGCGACGAAAACACGGATATCATCAGGTTTTTCAATGCGGTAACATCAGAGAGACTGCGCTGAATGGATGAGTACAGCCGGGCATTTTCCAAAGCGATGGCTGCCTGATCGGAAAAAGCCATCAACGTTTCACGGTCCACATCCGAAAACACGCGATCCGCCACCCGATGATCGGTATAGATCACACCCACCAGGTCATCCTTAATCAACAGGGGAACACAAAGCACAGAGCGCAGCTTATACACCAGCACGCTTTCCTGGTTTTGAAAGCGCGGATCTTCCCTGGCGTTGGTGGTGAGCACCGGCTGGCAGGTATCCATCACCCGTTGAATGATGGTCCGTGAAACCTGGATATCCTCCTCTGCCAGCGAATCCTGCTCCCAATTGCGGGCGATCTGGGTGACAAACTGCCCACTCCGATTGCGGCGCATCAAAAATCCGCGTTCTGCACCGGTGATGGCTATGATCGTATCCATCACATTTTGCAGTACCTCTTTTGTTTCCAGCGAAGTGTTCAGCAGCCGGTTGGTTTCGGCCATGCGATTCATCCGGTCATAATCCCGCCGATATGCCTGCAAAACTTCCTGAATATCCTTCACCGTGTCCGTCAAAGCCTCCACGGTATTCCCACCTTGTGGAAACAAAGTCATACCCGCCGGGGAGGAAAATATTTGCTGCAATTCAGTGATGGCGGTCTCCAACACTTTGAGTTTTTCCAACATTATGGATGGGGATGGTTTCATTTCATCACCTTCTGAACCCTAACCGTCTGGCTACCATTCCGGGAAGTAGTTTTCGATAGATCTTTTTACTGCGCGCCAGCATGTCCTTATCGGATGTTGTGTCGCGTGAAAAGATCGCTTTTTCGTAATCGGCAATAAAGCTTGAAATATCCTGTGCATATTCCGGCAGATAATCCTGCCAACGCAAAATCCGTTCGCGAGGCGTTAACCCTTCAGGTGAATGGATCCCGCCCAGCCAAAGTGCTATTTCCGGCAAAACCAGAGCCTGATCCAGCCTGGATGTGAGGTTCAAGTTCTTCAGCCAGTTCGATGCAAATGACAAGTGAAGCTTCGACTTTATCCCAACCCGGATCAGCCAGATCGTCACGCGCGAATCTAGTGCAAGCCAGACGAAAAACAGAACCACCAATCCGCCAGCCAGAATTATCCAGGATACGAATACCTCCGTCACGGGGCGGGCGTTCGAAATACCTTGCCCAAAATCTTCATTGAATTCCCGTGGTTCGCGAACACGCGGTGTCTGGATTGGGGTAATTTGCGGTTCGGGAACCTGGGCGGTTTGTGGAGTTGGTGTGGTCTCAATTACCGATTCTGCCAATGGGGAAGGAATTCGATACTCCGGCTGCGAACTGGTTGCCTCAAACGGCACCCATCCGTACTCGGGAAAGAAGACCTCTGCCCATGCATGGGAATTTTGCATGCGCACCGTATAGACATTTTCATTCTCATCCAGATCACCCTGGGAAAAACCCACCACCATCCTGGCAGGAATACCTGCCGCACGCATCATGACAACTGCCGAGCTTGCGTAATAATTGCAAAAGCCCACTTTGGCATCGAAAACAAAGTAATCCACCGGATCCTGTCCGAAAGGCGTGGCATCCACACTCACCTGATACTTCATCGTCGCCCGTAGATAATTGGTGATTGCCATTGCCCTTTCATAACGAGAGGATTTGCCTTTTGTCAATTCCATGGCAAGCTGCCGGACACGAGAAGTAATTTCCGGTGGAAGCTGCAAATAAAGCTCTTGAATCCCCGGCGGGTCATCAGCCCGGGATAAGATGAGCTTCTTTTCTTCCACATGTAACATCGGTGAGACAAAGGAATACTCCGCACCGGCGTAGATCGGCGGATTGACAACTGAGCGATCCAGGTCGGCAAAACCCGTTATTTCAGGATGCAGATATATTTCCGGTGACAGATCAAAATCCGAAGGATCCCTTTCCGTGTACAGAGACTTCAGCGAACTGGTGAGAACCTTCACTTTGAACGAGCGCAGCTTACTACCAGACCAGTCCGGTTGCGGCGGGACCGATCCATCCAACACTTCGACCGGTACGGCAGAGCTGCTCCATGTGCCCAGTTTATAAGTATCATAGGTACGTACGCGCCAGAAGAAACGCTCCCCATCATCCGGCAGAGGATTAACACGGACTTCGAAAGCGGGAGCTGCGGATTGATTGGCATTGGTACCGAGGGAGAATTCATCGGAATAATAGCTTAAGCTAAAATTGGAGTCACTTTTCAACGGGGCGAACAAATTTGCAAAAGCCTTGCGCATATTTGCCCAGTCGGTATCACTTTCATTCCAAACAATCTGCTCCGGTACATAACGAACACCCGCACCTGGTATAAGGCTTATCCCCACCCCAATACCCATTGCCAGCAAAATGGTAATCCGGATCAAGTCTTTTTCAGCCGAAACCTGATTTTCCGAACCCGTGTTTTGCCATCCACGCCGCTGATGCAGCAGATTCATCCGCGCAATGAGCAGAATAATCGCAAGGCTGAAAACCAGCCCAATAATGCTGCGATTCTGATAGTAGATATCGAACCAATCCACAACCAGGTAGAGTAGTAATGCCGGGATGATGATCACCCAAACCACCCCCCGGCGGACCAGCGAATACCCCCCCGCATAGGCGATCGACCAAATGACACAAACTGCACCGGTATAGAAGAGAATGGGATCGGTCAGCGCGCGATCTGCCTGAATATATTTCATGGAAAATGCCATCCGCTGAAAGATCATATCCAGGCGAAAGAGCCATGTCCCATCCGGCTGAAAAACACTCCCCAGCAACCAGAAAATCGCCACCGCACCATATAACAGACCAATCACCAGCACCCAGCGGAAACGGAACTGCGAGTAACCCACCCAGATTCCCAAAACACAGGCAAAGGGCAGAATATTCTGAAGCATAAATAAATTTTCAACCCAGCCGGTTGCAGCCAATCTTCCGCAAAGCAGGATCAGCAGGGTCAACATGAGAAAGATCATGCCTGAATCCAGCCAACGGACGGGGCGGAAGGTGCTTTTTTCTGCCATCTTTTGAGTGTACAATGATGTGAACCTGCACGTCAACCTTACGAAAAGGGGTAAAAAGCGGAGAAATGGAATCATTTTTAGGGAACCAAATCGGAATCAATCTTTTTTTTCAATCATTTGGCACCTGGCTGGCGGAACCCATGCGGGCTGTCACGTTTTTGGGCAGCGAAAAATTCTTCATCCTTTTCGTTCCGGTACTGCTTTGGTGTTTTGACTATCCGCTCGGATTGCGAATCGGGCTACTGCTTACCACAAGCGCACAGGTAAATGGACTCTTCAAGGTACTCATGCTCTCCCCCAGGCCTTTCTGGATAGATAACCGCGTAAAGGCATATTACGTGGAAACTTCCTTCGGCTTACCTTCGGGACATGCCATGAACACCAGCAGCTTATTTGGCATGTTTGCCGCTGGTATGCGCAAGAAGTGGATCACCATTACCAGTCTCATCCTGATCCTTTTGGTCGGGATATCGCGATTGTATCTGGGCATGCATTTTCTTTCAGATGTGATCGGCGGGTGGATTTTGGGCGGCATTCTGCTTTTGCTGTTTATCAAATTGGATAAACCAATCTCCCGCTGGTTCGTTGGCAAAACAGTTGGAATGCAATACCTGCTGATAGCACTTAGCACCATCCTGTGGATACTAATAGCCCTGATCCCGTTGTTGCTGCTCCGCGGGTTTGAACTGCCCGCGGAATGGATAACCAATGCCATACTGGCAAATCCGCTGACAGAACCGCACCCCTTTGAAATCAGCGGAATTTTCACCTATGCAGGGATCTGGCTAGGGTTGGGGTTTGGCGCAATCTGGCTGCGGCAACGCGGCGGAATAGATACCCGTGGGGAAGGTCCGCAACAACTTTTCCGTTTCCTGATCGGGATCGCAGTCTGCCTCGCACTCTGGATGGGTCTTGACCTGATCTTTCCTTCAGGGGATGGGACGCTTGCCCTTGCATTACGGTTGCTCCGTTATGGATTGGTCGGCTTCTGGGTTTCAGGCGGAGCTCCGGCAATCTTCCGCAAATTGAAGATCGCTCAACCGGCGCCAATAGCGGAGAAATCGGCATCATAATTAATGATACTTGCGAACAGTTGATGAAATTTTTATAATATCTGTAACAGAAAATGGAGGTAAGACAATGCGGAAAATGTTAAGCTTTCTCATGGGCGCCACGATTGGCGGATTGGTCGGAGCAACCTTTGCCCTGCTCTTCGCACCTTCTTCCGGTATTGAATTACAAAGTAAAATGAAGACCAATTTTACAGATCTAACCAACGAAATCCGCCAGGCGGCGACCGACCGCAGAAAAGAACTCACCCTGCAATTGGAAGCTCTGCGCAAAGGGTAGAGAAAAACTTAAGGGGCTGTCCCAAAAGCAGGCAGCTCCTTTTTATCTCCCACTTGAAGCCATTATTCAATGGATTAAAGAATTTAACCGCCCCTTGCAGAGGCGGTTATTCAAGGTTTTTTCCACTCCGGGCTATCTAAAAAGGAATTTTCAGACTTTGTGGACAGATCCTTTACTCAATTGCCAGGTTGTAAGGCGCAGGCTGGCGGGTAAAGCGGGTAGTGCCGCTAACCACCAACATAAGTGATTCTCCATCTTGAATGGTCACGGGTAAACTCACACGATTATCCTGATCCAATTCCAGCGGTGTTACGGATATTCCGCCAGAACCAAACTGGATCATACTGACCCGGTAAGTTTGGGGAAGCTTATTGTAAACGCGCACAAAGCCAGCGCCGATCCATCCGCCATCACCGGCCTCAAAATCTTCAAAGTAATTCAATTCGGGTATCTGAATATCATCCACCAATAAGCCTTCGCCATTGACTGCTGCGTCGGTGATGTACTCAAAGCGGATTTGTACCTTTTCCCCCGCATACTCCGACAGGTCCACCGTTTCCTCGATCCAGCCATTGGTCTGACCGTTATATCCCCAGCCAAAACTGTTGCCGGAAATATCTTCTATCGTACCGGAAGGTGTTTTGAGAATATCCCATTTCTGGCCATCGGTCGAAGCCATAACATAGGCATAGTCATAATCTACTTCCAGATCATACCAGGTCTGATATTTCAAGGTGACGGGAGAAGAAACTGCGGTGAGGTCAAATTCCCGGGTGAGAGACATATCCGACTCATCGCCCTTGTTCGACCAGAAGGAGTAGTCGCCAGAATACGAACCGGTTTCCAAAAGGGTTGTGGTAGGCTGCCCCTGGAAAGTAATGGTATGGTCGCCCGGGCAGCTGACCAAAATGTAGTCGACCCCGTATTGTTGAACCGTGTCAGAATAATTGCCAGCAGGGCAATTATTAATCTCGGCTGAAATAGCCGCCGGGAAGATGGGGGAATAATCCTTGTAGACAAAACGACCATCTCCGGCTGCAGCATCATTGATGTAGTTGGTAACCGCCCAGTCGGCGAACAAATCATCTGCGGTGATCGCACGATTGGTTGCCGGATCAACAGCATTCATATCAGTCAGCACTTTATCAATGCTCACCATGCCATTGTTATCTTCCGCAACCAGGGCCTTGGTCGCATCCTCGCCAAACCGATCCAGGAAATACTTAACAAAGAGGAAACTGGCACCATAATGTCCACTGTTGTCACCCACACCCACGCCCCAGTCGGTTAATTGCAGATCCGGACTGGCAAGATACGAACTGTCAAAACCGCCCACATCGTAACCGTTGATGTATGCGGCCAGTTCAGAGAAACCCTCGTTCATCCAGGTTTCTTCATTCAGATCACGATACCAATGGATCATATGCTGGAATTCATGTGCCAACACACCGTAGGTAAACTCTTCAGACAAATCCAGATTATCGGCATTCAGCAGAAAGAGTTCATGGGCATTGCTGTATTCGTGAACTGCCGGATTATATTCATCCGCCGAGGAGAAGTAACCCGCCAGATTGCTGCCGGCATTGGTGGCAAGCAGAATGTAAAGGCGGGAATCATTATCCACACCTGGAGTCCATTCCGAACCAAAAAATTCGCGATCAGTTGGGTAGATTTTGCTCTCAAAGGTCTCAGCCAACCGGGCAAGATCATTCGTATCATACCGCACACCATTCTCAATCCAGAAATACAGATGAGGCGTGATGTATTTCAAGGAAGCCGTTGTCTGAAAAGATTCATTGGTATCCGTATTCGTGATCCAGAATGATTGAGTATCATTGAGCATATAAGGCACCAACGGAGCAGGCAGGGTTAGCGGAATATCTTTTTCACCGCGAATCCTGGCAGCCAGGTCGTAAAGGTTCGAAATGGGAACCTCCACCTGTTCGAGTTCCGCGAGCATTGCATCAGCCTTTTGCAGCCCTTCCTGCGGCACTTCCTGTGGAGCGGGGAATGGTTCGCTGGACAAATTCGGAGGGGTGACAGTTTCCACGGCTGCCGTTGGTTGAACAACTTCCGTTGATTGCGGCGCCAGAATGGTATAGCCAAGCAATCCAAATGTAATCAACATGCAGCAACACAATACAATCGCCACAATAATTACCAAAATAATGATCGCGGGTTTTTTCATTTGCACCTCGATGCCTTTAATTTATTTAATCGTACTGGTCTCATTATAATCAGTACGATTAAACTCAGATTATTTTTTGTAATGTGTTTATTTCATTTCCTGTTACTGCACAATGGGAGCATAACTGGAATAGGCATCAGATATCGCTTTGAAGTTCAACAAGACAAGATTTTGCGAGCAATCGGTCGTTGTCGAAATGTATACCTTGTTGGACAGTACGTTACTGCTCAGATCATACAACTGCACCCACACTGTGCTATTTGAGGCGGCGACCTTGGTGCCTAATACCAATTCGTATCCCCCCTCTCCATAATCCGCGGCGACACCGGTCATACCCACCAGTGATACAGCCGTGCCATTCCATGTGCCACCGGCTTTAACCACGATATTTTTCAGCGGCGCGCCATCCGTATCGAAAACCTGTCCGGCGATACCCTGCCAGGCACATCCGGCGCTGGAGTTGACAAAATTCTGAATCAACACAGGCGATCCCGCCTGAACTGCAAATGGATACACAACTGCCGTCGGGGCAGAGGTTGGCGCAGTTGTGGCGGTGGATGCCGTGGTGGGGGTATTGGTCTTCGCCGTAGTAGGTACGACGGTGGTTGCGATCGTGGTAGGCGCCGTAGTTAATGTGGCAGTCGGCACCTGTGTGTTGACAGTTGTGGATGTAGCGGTCGGTTGGGTGGTGTTGGTTGCCGTTGGGTTCACCACCTGGGTACTGACAACCGTCCCCAGGGTTGAAGGAACTTTATAAGTTGAGAGAGGCGTTGGATAAGCTACGGTTGGGGTGGCGGTTGCGCCCTTGGAAAGGTATGCGTCGGCGTCACCATCCTTGATGAAATCCGGCGTGGATGTAGTTTCGAAGAAATGAGAAACACCGGCAACCTCGGTTACACCCTCTTCTACGACTGCCGGCTGGCAGGCAGCCAGGATTACCCCAAGAATGATGATGCTGATCAGCTTGAAATAACGCATAGACCTCTCCAACGGTTAAATAACACTTCCGCTTTTTCCGTTATTGGAGGTGCAATAATCAGACCAAACCAATTTTTCAAGAATTCCCATTGCGGCGCAGGTTCAAACGCCACAGACCGATAAAACCCCATACCAGGATGGCGACTACATTGACCGCCTGAAGTGCAATGATAAAAGTAAGCGCCTGGCTTTTGGTAATGCCATACAATGGCAACAGGGTCACAGCTACGAATTGATACACGCCCACATATCCGGGTGTGGATGGAATAGCACTGGATAAGCCCATTGCCAGAAGCAGTACAAAAGCCTGGGCAAAATTGAAGCTCATGTTCAAACCATAGCTGAGCATAATCACACCCACCGCATCCACCGACCAGAGGATGGCGGAATACAGCAGGAACATCCCCGCCCGGGCGGGATGAATAAAAGCACCGGCGCCCAATATAAAGTCGTGCATTAATTTCACAGCCATATTGCGGATCTTTTCCGGCAGGGGCAGGCGTAAGATCATCCGCTCCAACCAGCCGGAAAAACGGGGAGCCAGGAAGAGGAAAATCAACGCGGCAAACCCGATGATCCCCATCACCCGCATGGCGTTCCCCAGCCATTCCGGCGTTGACCCAATGAAGGGGATGGAGAATACGCCGATCAACACCAGGATGACCACATCCAACATACGCTCGGTCATAGCTGTTGCAAAAATGTAAGACTTGGAAACCCCTGTTTTCTGTCCCAGCATCACCGTGCGAATGACTTCACCGGCGCGGGCTGGCAGAAAATTATTGCCCAGGTAACCCACGGCAGCAGCCCAGAACATGGTAAAGGCAGGTACCTTTTGGCGGGCAGAAACCAACACCCCCCAACGAACGCCCCGCAAAAAGATGGAGATGGAACTGCACACAAACAGAATCACCAGAAATTCAGGGCGGGCAGATCGAAAGGTGCTGACCATTTCCTGCCAGGATACGCCGCGGATTGCCAGATAAAGCAGGATGGCTGCGATCACAACAGTAAGCACCAGGTACCACTTATTCACCGGCTTGCGTTCCGGGATTGCTTCCATATTATTAGTTTCTTCAGGTATGTTCAATTACATCTCCAGGATGATGGTCACGGGACCATCATTGAGCAAATCCACTTTCATGTGGGCGCCAAATTTGCCCTGTCCCACAGATATACCCAACCCGCGCAGACACTCTGCAAAGTAATCCACCAGCGGAGCAGCCAATTCGGGCGGGGCAGCATCCACAAATGCGGGACGCAAGCCCTTGCGGGCATCGGCGAACAGGGTAAACTGCGAAACAACAATCGCCGCTCCTCCAACATCGAGGAGCGAGCGATTCATTTTTTCTTCCTCATCCGGGAAAATGCGCAACTGGGCGCACTTGCGGGCAAGTTTTTCAGCATTTTCCTTCCCATCGGTGTGGGTTACCCCCAACAGGATCAACAACCCGCCCTCCATTCGGGCGACGGTATTGCCATCCACATCCACCTGAGCGCGGCTGACGCGCTGCAACACAGCCCGCATTACTCATCCATCGGCGGCAAACCGACCGCTTCGCGAACTTCTTTCATCGTCTGCGCGGCAATCTTACGGGCGCGGCGCGCGCCATCCACCAGAATATCATTCACCTCATCCGGCTTTTGCGCAAACTGCGCCCTTCTCTCCCGGAAGGGGGCCAGATTTTCGTTCAGATGCCTGGCGTATAGCTTCTTGCAATCCACACAGCCGATGCCAGCCCGCCGGCATTCAACATTCACCATCTCCGCATCTTCTTTAGGCGAGAAGATTTTGTGCATGGTGAAGACGTTGCAAACATCCGGATTGCCGGGGTCCGTCCGCCGCAGACGGGCAGGGTCGGTCTTCATGGTCATTACCAATTGCGTTGTTTCTTCGGGTGTAGATGCGATTTCGATATGATTGTTGAGGCTCTTGCCCATTTTTTGCTCGCCATCCAGCCCCAGTATTTTAGGGAATTCCGTCACCTTCATCTGGGGTTCCACCAGTACATTACAGTTATAGCGATAATTGAATGAGCGCACCGCTTCGCGGGTGAATTCAATGTGCGGAGCCTGATCCACACCCACCGGAACTGCATCCGCCTTATAAAGGGCGATATCCGCAGACATAAGCACCGGGTAACCGACCAGACCATAATTTACATTATGCGGATTTTCACGCGCCTTCTCTTTGAATGTAGGCAGGTCGGTAAGTTTACCCAGCGGGGTAACCATCGAAAGGATGGTATGCAACTCGGTCACTTGAGGCACCATGCTTTGCACAAATATGATCGAATCAGTGGGAGAGATGCCCGCCGCCAGCCAGTCGAGTGCCATTTCCAAAATGTTCTGCCGCAGATTGACGGTATCCTCGACCGTGGTCAGGGCATGCAGATCCACGATGCAGTAGATGCAGTCGTAATCCGCCTGCAGGGCGACATAATTTTTGATGGCGCCCAGGTAATTACCCAAGTGTTGACGCCCGGTGGGGCGTGCTCCGGAAAAGACTCGACCTTTTTTACTCATCACTACTTCCTCAAATATTCTTTCACCAGTTTCAGAACTTCGCCTTCCTCGGCATGACGTCCTGTTGTCAATTTTGAATATACCAGTTTACCATTTACCACCACTTCAAACCTGCCGCCATCCGATGGTACAAGGGTAACAGCTTTGATCTGCGGCTCATATTCCTGCAAAAGTTCGGCTGCCAGACCGACAGCCCGCGGTGTGTAATGTCAGACCATGCAGTAGGTAATGGATATTTCCAGCATCGCTTCCTCCAAAATTGAGCTTTGCTTGATTATAAACGCAAGTTGGCATGCGCGGGAGTTCCCAGCTTACAGACTGATGACCTTTTCCGCTTTTTGCAAAGCCTCGAGTATATCTCCCATACCACCAACCACCCCCGCCTTCACCTGTCCGGAAAGGTTGAAAGTATCCAGACAGGTCTGGCAGAGCACAAGCTCCACTCCGTTGGCTTCCAATTCATGAAGCTGCTCAAGTACCGGGGATCCCTCGCAGGCAAGCCTGACACCATCCGTGTAGAAAAGGATTTTTCCGGGCAGCACCCCGGATTGCAAAGTGAGTGCCAGATACTTGACTGCCAGGCGCAGGGGAAGATCGCCCTGTGATTCGCCCATACCGTTACGGGTAAATAATATGACGGATTGATCTCTCATTGTTCTCTCCTTTTTGGTGAAACCATGCAAAACCGCCGACGGTTGCCGGCGGTTGGAACTCATACAGGAAAGATGAAAGATCCGCTTACCTCAGCAACCGGAAAGGATGATCGAACAGCCAACGGCTGTTCCGATGATTTCCTCAAAGACGGTGGAATAACATGGCAGCAACCCTGAAATTTGGTATGAACTAATTATAAAGTGAGTCTTTATCACGGAAAATATTTTTCGAAAGAAAAATACCTCTTGCCCATAAACAAAGCTACTTCCACCCTCCTACCACGTATATATATAGGACAGTGATTATGAACCATACCATAATCGACTGTATAATGAATGGAGGAAAGGTGGGCACTATGGAAATTCTTCTCAATCCCAACCTGGTATACCTAGTCTTGGTGTTCGGCTTTCTGATTGCTATTCTGGCACTGGTCAGCCCGGGAACAGGTGCGTTGGAAGTCGCCGCGATTATACTGATCATTGCCGCGGGGTGGCAGATCGCTCAGATGAACTTCAACTGGATTGCTCTGGCCGTGTTGATCGTGGGCGTATTACCATTACTGTGGGCAATGCGAAAAACACAAAAATGGATTTACCTGATCCTCTCGTTGATCGCGCTGACTGCAGGCAGCACATTCCTGTTCGTGGATGAAAGCTGGCGCCCGGTGGTGAATCCTGCGTTGGCGGTTCTGGTTAACCTGCTGGTTATCGGGTTCTTCTGGTTCATTGTCCGCGCGGGTCTGAAAGCCCTGGAAAGCGCTCCGGCGCATAGCCTGGATAGCTTGATTGGCAGTATCGGTGAAGCCAAATCCAGAATTCACCGCGAGGGTTCCGTCCAGGTCGGCGGTGAACTGTGGAGCGCTGTCAGTGAAAAGCCCATCGCGACGGGTGCCCGGGTAATTGTAAAGAAACGGAATGGATTTACATTGGAGGTGGAAGAAGCTCTTTCAAAAACCGACAAGAAATGATCATCGATTTTGTAGTTCCATTAAACTAGCCATAATAAGGAGAAAAACATGAGCGAGGCAACTATTCCCATTTTATGTTTCATTGGCGCTGTCATCATCTTCGTGATAATGTTCCTGGCAAACGCGATCAAGATCGTGCCCGAATATCAGCGGTTGGTTGTTTTCCGCCTCGGACGCTGCATCGGCGACAAGGGACCCGGTCTGGTATTGCTGATCCCCTTTGTGGATCGCCCGGTGAAGGTGGACCTGCGCGAACAAGTACGCGAAATCCCCCATCAGACCTCCATTACCAAAGATAACGCGCCGATCTCCATCGACTTCCTCTGGTACTACAAGGTGCTGCAACCAACCGAATCCATCCTGCAGGTGGGTAATTTCGAACTGGCTGCCCAGGGTATGGCCACCACCACCCTGCGTTCCGTCATCGGCGGTATCATGCTCGATGGTGTACTCTCCGAACGTGAGCACATCAACAACATGCTGCGCACACGTCTGGATGAAGTAACCGAGCGTTGGGGTGTGAAAGTAACCAACGTGGAAATTCGTGAAATCATCCCGCCGCGGGATGTTCAGGATGCGATGAACCGCCAGCTTTCTGCTGAACGTAATCGCCGCGCCGTGGTGACCGAATCCACCGGTCAGCGTGAAGCTGCCATCAACGTGGCAGACGGTGAAAAGCAGGCTGCCATCCTCCGTGCTGAAGGTGAAAAGCAATCCGCCATTCTCAAAGCGGAAGGCGATAAGTCAGCCCAGTTGCTGCGAGCAGAAGGTTACTCAGCAGCACTCGATAAGATCTTCGGAGTCGCCAAGGGGTTGGATCAGAACACGCTGACCCTGCAATACTTTGAAACCCTCAAGAACATGGCTGCCAATCCATCCACCAAGTACATCTTCCCGATGGAGTTTACCAGCATGCTTAACTCCTTCGTATCCAAGCAAAAGTAATATCAGCTAAACAGCAACTTGCGAGATTCCCACCTCCCGGGCTTCCGGGAGGATGGGAATCTGGTATATAAAGCCGATGACAGATTCACCAGCGCGATTTACCCTGTTGGATGCCAACTGGAAAGACCTGGGATCCCTACGCCAGATCGAGAAGGAATGTTTTGGCGATGATGCATGGCCACTTATTGATTTGATTGCCGTGTTGACATTCCCGGGAATTGTCCGCATCAAGGCAGTTGTAAGTGGAGAAATGGTCGGTTTTATTTCGGGAGATGGTTCCAGAGACATCTCCACCGGATGGATCACATCCGTCGGCGTGCTGGAGAAATATCGCAGAATGGGGATAGCCAACGCGCTTTTGGACGCCTGTGAAGCACGCCTGCCAAACCGGCAAATAAAATTGACCGTGAGAAAATCAAACCAATCTGCGATCAACCTCTATCGCAAGACCGGTTATATTCAAACAGAATTATGGGAACGATACTACCAGGATGGGGAAAGCGGTATCGTTATGCTCAAGGTCAGACCCATTTAAGGCAACGAACATTGACCTTCCGCATAGGGGAAAGGAACATCCTGACCCTGAAAGTAGGTGCGAAACACTTTACAAGGCCCGCCGGTCCACCAGCTGTTTATAGCATTCTCCTCTGACAGGTATTGCACCTGCAGCGCAAAATCATTCTTTTCCACACGATCACAGGCTCCGGTATTGACTGCCCGGGTCGTAGCACAAAGTTCATCCTTTATTGCATTATTCTTTTCATTTGCAGATTCCAAAACAGCCAGGAACAGGTAATGATTCAGAATCTCTTCGTGGGCGCTCAATAATTCCACCGGCGGGACCAGGTCATTCAACGCATCATATTTCTCCGCCCAGGTAGACTTTTGACTGATGCTAAACACCGTATCGAAATAAGCACGTCCCTCCGCAGAGAGAGTCCGCGGCTGAGCTGTGGGTGCAGCTGTGGGGACACGCCGGGCACCGGTCACCCCACCAAAGGGATCCGAGTTACTCAGGGTGTTTTGGATGTAGTTCCAAACCGGTTCAATGGATTTCAAAGCTCCGGGGATATTCATCAACGGCAACACCAATGCTGTAACTCCAAGACAGACAATAAGCGCCAGGAGAACAAAAATCATATTGCGCGGCGTGTTGGTCTTCCCTTTTTTGCGTTGTGAAGCCAGCGACGCCAAGGCGGTATCAATCTGCTCAGGTGTGGCATTCAGATGTTCCAGGGTTGTGCGAATCTCCTGAGTTGTATTGCCCAAAGAGGAAAGCCCGGAAGCGCGGAGGTTAACCTCCTCCTGACTGATCGGCTGTCGAAGAAGATCCTCCTCGGGGGCCGAAAAAGTAAAATTCGCAGGAGCATCCATTTGGCGGGTAACCATTTCCACCGGAGGGGAGACCGTTGCCGGCTGTTCATCTTCAATATTATGATGTGAAGCCAACCCGGTTTTTATTTGCTTGCGAATTTCGTACACACTCATCCAGGTTTGCCAGGCAGGCTGTAAGAATACAGCATAATCAGGGGGCAGCATAATCATGCGGATGTTAGGGCCATCCTGCTCAAGTTCAAAAGAGACCTGACAATTGGAACAGGCAAGCTGATCTGCCTGCCCCGGCTGCCGGAAAACGGATAGCCCGCGGACTTCACAAATTGGGCAGGCTGCCAAGTTCGCCCAACTATCCGGAATAATCTTCTTCGGCTGGTATGTGCTCATACTCCCTCATCATCTGCACAGAGTGTCCAAAAACTAGATGCAAGATGTTTACCAGTGAATACTTATTTAATATATGATTTGTATGCCATTGTAAATTGACTTTCGTGATTAATCATACTATACTGAACGCAAGGAAATACTCAAACCCTCATGCGAGATTTTGTTCACATAGTTTGGATAAGGTGTTTTTAACAGCATGCCGCTTTACGCGCATGCTGTTGTTTTATCTGATGCCTGAAAGGAGATTTTCAAAATGGATTACGGAATGATCGGAAAAATCGAGAAGGCTAAGCGCTACGCTCAGGAACGAAATCGAATTCATCTGGATGCTATGCAGGTGACTTTTGCAGGTGAAAACAATGCACATACGGTTATATTTGAAGATGGTGAGTGGCGCTGCGACTGCGATTTTTTCCAATCCCGATCCAGATGCAGTCATACCATGGCATTGGAGATGATTCTGGAAGGCATTGCAACCGAAAAGGCTGCTGCCTGAGTGTAAATTAGACTGAATAATAAAAGGAGCGGAGGTATAATCCGCTCCTTTTATTATTCAGTCCCTTTTATAAAAATATTGCTTTGCCCTAGATTGATACCTGCGCTATACTAAATGTGTTCCACTATTCAACATATTTATCTGACAGGAGGCAATACTGTATGGCTGAAAGCAGCTTCAAATTGACCTACGCTACAATGTTCAATCCACCGGAAGAAATGCATACGATGTATGAACAGGCATTGGCTAAAATCAAGGCGAACCTTGGCAAAGAGCATGGCATGCTCATCGACGGCAAGGAACATTTCAGCAACGAGAAATTCGATAATCGTTCGCCGGCAAATACGGATATCCTGCTGGGGGTATTTCAAAAAGGAGCCGCAGAAGACGCAAACCTTGCTTTGAAAGCCGCCAGAAAAGCTTTTCCGGCATGGAGCAGGATGAAGTGGCAGGATCGCGTTCGTCTTGTTCGCAAAGCTGCTGAAATTATGGATGAACGCATTTTCGAGATGGGGGTGGTTGTCTCTCTGGAAGTAGGAAAAAATCGTCTGGAGGCGCTGGGCGACGTGGCTGAAACAGCCGATCTGTTGCGCTATTCCTGCGATCGGATGGAAGCCAATGACGGCTTCATTCAGCAGATGGGGCGTGACCCGCTGGCCGGATTCCAGGCTACCAACATATCCGTCTTGCGCCCGTATGGCGTATGGCTGGTCATCTCTCCCTTCAATTTCCCCTGCGCACTCACTGGCGGACCTGCCGGGGCAGCTTTGGTCACCGGCAACACTATTGTGATGAAACCTGCCTCAGACACCCCCTGGACCACCCGCATGATCGCGGAATGCTTCCGCGACGCAGGCATCCCGGATGGCGTGTTCAATTTTGTCACCGGCGGAGGCAGTACCGTGGGACAGGCACTGATCGACAGCGCCGAAGTGGACGGCATCACCTTTACCGGCTCTTACGATGTGGGTATGAAGATCGGCAGAGACTTCAGCAGCGGCAAATGGGTACGCCCATCCATTTTGGAACTGGGCGGCAAGAATCCAGTAATCGTCTCCAGACATGCCAACCTGGAAGATGCGGCTTTGGGCATCGTTCGTTCAGCATTTGGCCTGCAGGGGCAGAAATGCTCTGCCAGCTCGCGCGTTTTTGCCGAAAAACCGGTATACGAGGAACTGGTTGCCCGAATGGTGGAATTGACCCAAAAGCTGAAAATCGGTGACCCCACCGACCGCGAAAACTACAACGGACCGGTGGTGAACAAAAGCAGCTACCGTGACTACCAAACCTTCTGTGAAGATCTCACCAAATCAGGAAAGCTTCTCACCGGCGGCAAGGTGCTGACCGATGGCGAATATGCCAAAGGATATTATTGCCCCAATACCATCGCTGTTGATGTCCCGGAAGGACATCAACTGTGGCAAACGGAAATGTTCCTGCCCATCGTGATGGTCGCTGCGGTTGACTCACTCGAGATCTGCATGAAGCGGGCGAACAACGTTCTTTACGGACTAACCGCTGGATTCTATGGCGCCGAGGATGAAGCCGACTGGTTCTTTGACGGGATAGAAGCCGGGGTAACCTATGTCAATCGTCCACAGGGTGCCACCACGGGCGCATGGCCGGGCTTTCAACCGTTCGGTGGTTGGAAGGGTTCCGGTTCGAGCGGCAAGAATGCGGGCGGGTTATATTATCTGCCGTTATACTTGCACGAACAAATACGTACACTGATCAAACGAGCTTGAAACAGGATGAAGGATTCTCCAATAATGGAGAATCCTTCTTTGTTCCACCCAATGGGAAGCATTATGACCAAATTGACCACATTATCAGATGCCATCGCCCGGTATGTTCATGACGGTGACATGGTGTACGCTGCCGGGTTTACTCATCTCATTCCATTCGCTGCCGGACATGAGATCATCCGCCAGGGAAGGAAGGACCTTACCCTGGCACGGGCAACCCCGGATTTGATCTACGAGATGATGGTGGCGGCAGGCTGTGCCAAAAAATTGATCTTTTCCTACCTGGGCAACCCGGGCGTCGGATCGCTGCGCATTGTCAAAGCCGAACTGGAAGCAGGCCACCTGGAATGGGAAGAATATTCCCATTATTCGATGATCAGCCGCCTGCAATGCGGCGCCAGCGGTCTGCCCTTCATCCCTATGAATCAAACGGCTGCGCCCGATCTGGAAAAATCCAACCTGCAATACCGCCGGGTGAAGGATCCATATTCGGGCAGGGAAGTAATTGTTGTTCCTCCGCTCCACCCGGATGTAGCCATCGTCCATGTACAGCGCTGCGACGCGCAAGGCAACGCCCAGATTTGGGGAATTCTGGGTGAGCAAAAGGAATCCGCGTTTGCCGCTGAACACGTCATCATCACCGCCGAAGAGATTGTGGACGAAACCATCATCCGCTCAGACCCCAACCGTACTGTCATTCCAGATTTCATCGTAGATGCTGTCTGCCACGTCCCCTATGCCAGCCACCCTTCATACACTCAGGGGTATTACGACCGGGACAATGCCTTCTACCTGGAGTGGGACAAGATCACGGCCGACCCCGACCGGGTCAAACAATACCTGGATGAATGGGTCTTTGGGGTTAAAGACCGGGCGGAGTATTGGGAAAAGCTTGGCGAAGAAACACACCAGCGGTTGCAAGTTGAACCGTTGTTTGCAGCGCCGGTCAATTATGGAAAGTATTAGGAGGACATCATGGAATATTCTTCATCCGAACTCCTGATCATCAACGCATCACGTCTGCTGCGCGACTATGACCGTGTCTTCGTCGGGGTGGGCATCCCCAACCTGGCATGCAACCTCGCCATGCGTACCCACGCCCCCCACCTGCTGATGATCTACGAAGCCGGCGTGATCGGCGCGCGTCCTTCCCGGCTGCCGCTTTCCATTGGCGACCCCTGCCTGGTAAGCGGATCTTCCGCCGTATGCAGCATGTACGACATCTTCTCGATGTACCTGCAGCGCGGCAATGTGGATGTGGGATTTTTGGGCGGGGCACAGATAGACCGTTTCGGCAACATCAACGCCACCATTATTGGCGCTGACTACGCGCATCCGAAGGTGCGCCTGCCCGGCTCGGGCGGCTCAATGGAAATCGCCGGATGGGCAAACCGCTGTTATATAATGACACCCCACCAGAAGCGGCGCTTCCCCGAAAAATGTGATTTCATCACCTCGGCAGGCTTCCTCAATGGGCGGAAGCAGCGTGAAGCAACCGGGGTGCGTGGCGGCGGCACGCAATGCGTGGTTACCGACCTGGGGTTGATGGAGCCGGATGAAAGCGGGGAACTGGTCCTTACCGCGCTGCACACCTGCTGCAACGAAGAACAGGTGAAAGCCAACACCGGTTGGGATATCAAGATATCACCCACCCTGCGTTACACCGATCCCCCCAGTGCAGAGGAATTGCGCATTTTACGCGAGGAGTTGGATCCACAGGGAATATATCGATAATCCAAAATCTCCATCTGTGAACCAGATGGAGATTTTTTTCAAAGAAAGGCTCCTCACAAAATGGAGGAGCCTATAAAACTGGTGTTCTGATTATGCTTTGAATTCAGCCCCGCGTTCGAGGGCTTTTTTGTTCGCATCCAGCAGCTTTGCCACCTTGGCGGGCAGATGCCCCTTGAGAGCTTTTTCCATGGCGTCCAAACCCATCACCGGAAGATTGGCAAGCAAACCGCCCATCATCACCATGTTGGTCATACGACGATCACCCAACTCTTCGGCAATCTCATTGGCAGGAATGCGCACCACCTTGATGTCTTTGCGCACAGGGTCGCGGTTGACCATGGATTCATTCACCACCAACACGCCGCCGGGTTTGATCAACGGCTCGTATTTATCCAGAGAGGGCAGATTCATCACAATGGCTGCCTCCGGGTTGCGCACCAAGGGCGACCCGATCTCCTCATCGGCAATAACCACGGTACAGTTGGCTGTACCGCCGCGCATTTCAGGGCCATAAGACGGAATCCAGGTAACATCCTTGCCCTCATCCATGGCAGCATAAGAAAGCAGTTGCCCGGCAAACAAGACACCCTGACCACCAAAACCTGAAATAATGATCTCTGTCTGCATGCAATCCTCCCTATACCTTCAGTTCAGTCAGCAATGGAGAGACTTTGTAGTCACCCAGCGGATAATACGGCACCATGTGTTCTTCGATCCATTTCAGAGCATCGACCGCACTAATTCCCCAGTTGGTCGGGCAGGCAGAAAGCAACTCCACCATCGAAAAGCCCAACCCGCGTACCTGCGCTTCGAAAGCAGTGCGAATGGCTTTCTTCGCCTGGCGGATGTTTTTTGGGTCGTGCAGGCTACGACGGACAATATAGGAAGAGCCATCCAACGTGGAAAGCAGTTCCGCTGCTTTAATGGGGAAGCCAGCCATTTCCACATCTCTGCCATTAGGCGAACTGGTCGTCTTTTGGCCGGGCAGGGTCGTAGGCGCCATCTGTCCGCCGGTCATGCCATAATTGGCATTGTTGATGAAGATCACCGTGATGTTCTCTCCGCGGGCAGCGGCGGCAACGATCTCACCCATCCCAATGGATGCCAGATCGCCATCACCCTGATAGGTAAGCACGATATTACCCGGCAACACCCGTTTGATGCCAGTCGCCATTGCCGGAGCACGCCCGTGGGGCGCCTGGACAAAATCGAAATTAAAATAGTTATATGCAAATACCGAACAGCCAACGGAAGCAACGCCGATGGCGCGCTCGCGCAAGCCCATCTCATCCAACACTTCCGCCACCAAACGGTGAGCTACGCCATGTGTGCAGCCGGGGCAATAATGTGTCTGTGATGCGGTAAACGACTCGGGTCGGGAATAAACAACAGTTTCAACAGTATCCATGCAGCCTCCTATTTCACCGGCATGGGCATACGAGACAGCCAGCGGTCGCGCGGATGTCCATCCGTGGCGATTTCGCCGCGGGCAATTCGCTTGATTTCGCCCAGAATTTCATCAGGGAAGGGTACCATCCCGCCCAGCCTGCCATAGAATTCCACAGGAACGCGTCCCTTGACGGCCAGGTTGACATCCTCCAGCATTTGCCCTGAATTCATTTCCGGCACCAGGAAGGCGCTGGCATGCCCGGCAAGTCCTTCGATCTGGTGTGTTGGGAAGGGACTGACCGTGATCGGTCGGAACAGACCCACGCGGATGCCCTCCGCCCGAGCGGCGCGTACCGCCGAAAGTGCAATCCTTCCGGTGGAGCCAAAACCAACTACTACAAACTCGGCATCGTCAAGGTAATATTCCTTGAAGCGGATTTCATTCTTCTGGATCTCCTGCCATCGACGCAGCAGACGCAGGTTGGTAACCTCTTCCGCCGGTGGATCAAGATAAATGGAACTGAGAATGCGTTTGTCTCGGCCTTTGGCGCCGGAGACAGCCCATTCCGGTGTCTTGTGCACCACCGGGCGCATCTCCGGCAATTGAGCGGGTTCCATCATTTGACCCAGCGAACCATCCGTCAACACGACTGCGATGGCGCAATATTTTTCCGCCAGATCGAAAGCCAGTTCGGTCAGGTCAATCGATTCCTGGACACTGGCTGGCGCCAGGACAATCGCATGGAAATCGCCATGCCCGCCGCCGTGAACGATCTGGTTGTAATCCGCCTGCGCCGGGGCAATATTGCCCAAACCGGGACCGCCGCGCATTACGTCCACCAACACCATGGGCACTTCCGTGCCGGCAATGTAGGATAAGCCCTCCATCATCAGGCTGATTCCGGGTGAAGAGGATGAGGTCATTACGCGAGCGCCTGTGCAGGCAGCGCCATACACCATGTTGATCGCTCCCAACTCGCTTTCCGCTTGAACAAAAGCCCTGCCAAGTTCAGGCATTCTGGCGGAAAGGTGTTCCAACAGCTCTGTCTGCGGGGTAATCGGGTAGCCATAGTATGCTTCCAAACCCACCCGCACTGCCGCCTCTGCTACAGCGACATTGCCTTTGAGTAATTCCCTGCTCATACTTTCCCCTCCGATGGAGCTGGTTTCGGATTCTGTTCCCGGTAAACGGTAATGGCCGCCTCCGGGCAGACAATGGCGCAAATTCCACACCCTGTGCAACCAATTGCCTTCAATTCTGCCGGGTGATAACCCTTGGCGGTCATACGCTCCACCGCCAGTTCAAGTACATCCTGCGGGCATGAAACAACACACAGCTCGCAGCCCTTACAGTATTGTTCGTCGACTACGATCCGTCCCTTGGGGGGCATGCATAACCTCCATCACTGAAATTGGATAAAAACAGGTGACATTATGATTATACCATCACCATTTTCAACGTCGCCCACTCACTGCTTTAAAGAACCGTTTGCTCTGACAGAGACGGGTATAATTGTTCCAACGTAAGTACATCCCTTTGGTTATCAAGAAAACATAAACAAACATGCATCATTTCGCTGGCATCCTTTTCGGGATCACAACCATCGCAGGCATCTGGATCGGGCACGTGCTGGTGCGCAAGGTCGAATTTACCAGCGCTGATCTGCGCCTTCCCATCTATGCGTTTTTCACCCTGGGAGGTGGACTGGTCCTCATTTCCCTGTTTAGCACATCAAACCTGATTTCAGGTGTGTTCGGCATCCTGGGGGTCATCTTTCTGTGGAATGGCATCGAGACGGGGCATCAGGAAAAACGGGTAAAACGTGGACATGCTCCCGCCAATCCCAACAATCCCCGACACCGGCAAATTTTAAGGAATTTCCCCACAGCGACGACCGAAAACCTGTTAAAGCACAATCACTCCATCCGACCGGAGAAAGGCTCATGAACCCGTTTGGCATATTGATAGGTATCAGCGCCTTCCTGCTGATCGGAATCGGCTTTCCGTGGGTCATCTACCTCGAGCGATATGGCGGGTACCAGTGGGCTCCGGTTGTTTGCGGAATCGGCATCCTGCTGCTGATCAGCTCGTTGTTCATGCCGGATGAAATGACCAGCAGTCTGGTTGGCATTTTTGGCGGAACGCTAATATGGGGGGCGGGCGAATTAAAAGAACAATCGCTGCGCTGCCAATTAGGCTGGTTCAAGAACAACGTGCACAAATGGCTGCCACCCTGGGCACGCTAAACAATTACCACCCAAGAGGAAAAGATCATGTTGCCAGCTAACATCATCGGATCAATTTTTGCCCTCGCCTCTGCATTTTCCTGGGGAGGCGGAGATTTCTTTGGCGGGCTGTCGATGCGTAGAGGGAAAAAGTTCCAGGCACTGGTCATCGCCATGATCTCCGGCATCCTCCTGCTCGCATTGGTGGTGTTGATCGCCCGGGAACAGTTCCCTCCCTTAAACGTCATCATCTTTCCGCTTTTAGCCGGTTCTTTCGGTTCGATGGGGTTGGGCGCTCTCTACCTGGCGCTTTCCGAGAACCACTCCGCCATTGTGGCGCCCAGTTCCGCCGTGATCGCGGTCGCCATACCGGTGATTTACAACGTATTTACCGGCGGATTGCCGCCCACAACGGCATTGATCGGCTTTGCCATTGCGCTTGTCAGCATCTGGCTGGTATCACAAACAGAGAACGGCAGTGTACCGCTTTCCAAGAAGGGACTAGCCCTCACCATCGGATCGGGAATCGGGCTCGGTATGTTTTACATCTTCATGGGGCAAACACCGAAGGGATATATCTTCTCCCCGCTGATCCTCTCCCGATCTGCCGCGCTCATCGTCACATCGATCCTGTTCCTGATCAGCCGGGATGGCGTCAAAGGTTCACTTTCCAATCCAATCGCCATTCTGTCCGGCTTATTGGATGCAGGCGGGAATGCACTGTATATGCTCGCCCGCCAGTTCACCCGTGAAGATATTGCCGTGGTACTTAGTTCCATGTACCCGGCTGTAAATGTATTGTTCGCCTGGATGATCGTAAAAGAGCCCGTATCACGAAAACAGTGGCTGGGGGTTGTGCTTTGCGTGGCAGCGGTTGGATTGATCTCAATCTAAAACCGGGCTCAGTCATACCTATTTATCGGATATACTACTTCGCATGAAATCTGAACTTACTCCATTACAGATCTGGGTGTTGGCAATCCGTCCCAAAACGTTGCCGGCTTCCACAGCCGGAGTCGTCGCCGGAATTGCAATCGCTATCTTTCACGGTGGTTTTCGTTGGCTGCCGGCACTGGCTGCCATGGGAGTAGGTTTATTGCTTCAAATTGCCAGCAATCTGGCAAACGATGTGTTCGACTACCAACACGGAACCGATACGCCGGACCGGTTGGGTCCGACCCGCGTAACCCAAGCTGGCTATCTGACACCCCGCCAGGTAAAAACAGGGCTGGCAATCACAATACTGCTGGCAGGTTTACTGGGCATTTATCTGGCGATCACTGCCGGATGGGAAGTTTTGTTGATCGGCGCGGCAGCCATTCTGGCGGCAATCTTCTACACCGCCGGTCCATACCCGCTCGGATATCATGGCTTTGGCGACCTGTTTGTCTTTTTATTCTTTGGTCTGGCTGCGGTTAACGGGACCTATTACGTGCAGACGGAAATGCTGCACCCGGCTGCCTGGGCAATATCCGTTTCTGTCGGGTTATTGGTGGTCAATCTGCTGGTGGTCAACAATCTGCGGGACATTCCCACCGATTCGCAGGGCGGAAAGAAGACCCTGGCAGTAAAGATCGGAGCCAAGAATACCATGCAGTTGTACCGACTGTGGTGGCTTCTGGCTTATATGATCATCCCCATAACCGTCATTCTGGGATGGCTGCCGGTTTGGGCTTTTCTCACCTGGATCAGCCTGCCTCAAGTATTCCGCCTGGACATACAGGTAAGAACTCTCACAGGGAAAGCACTCAACCCGGTGCTGGGCGCCACCAGCCAACAGGCGTTGATCTTTTCTTTGCTTCTTCTGGCAGGGATGCTGCTCTCACGCTGGCTGGGTTAAGTCGCCACCAGCCAGGGGCACAACTTTTTCTCCAGCCAATCCACACCAAAATACAACCCCAAACCCAAAATGCTCATCACCACCACCCCGGCGTACATGGCGGGGTAATTCAATAACGTACTTCCCTGGAAATAAATGTAATATCCCAATCCCTTTCGGGTGGCGAATAATTCGGCAATATACAGCACAGCCACTGCGGTTCCCACAGACTGGCGCAGCGCGGTAAGGATGGCAGGCAGGCTGGCAGGCAGGTATACAAACCGGAACAATGCCCGTCTGCCCGCCCCAAGGCTCCGCAGGCTGTAAATCAATTGCTGCGGAATGGTGGCAGCCTGATCCCGCACCAAGACAAGTATCTGAAAGAACAGAATCAGAAAGATCAGCGCGATTTTGGAAACATCTCCCACCCCCAGAAAGAGCATCAGGATGGTAAGGAAAACAACTTTGGGGATGGGATAGAGCAGATAAATGAACGGCGAAAAAATACGATTTAATCTTTCCGATTGCCCGATCACCAACCCGGCGGGAGCCGCCAGCAGAACGGATAACAGCATGCTCACCGTAACCCGCCAGAAACTGGCGGCGAAATGCATGGGCAGTTCACCTTGTAATTCCACAAAAAGCACTTTAAGAACCGCCCAAGGAGTGGGAAAAATGGGCGCATTGAATAGCATGGCAAGCATCTGCCAGATTGCCACGAGTACCAGGAATGCGGCTGCGATATCCCTTTTTCTCATGCGCTTTCCATTGCCTGTTGCAGACGTTCCAGCAGAGACGCTTCAGGACACGGCTGCGATGTCGTCAATCCTGTCGGTGCCGGATTATCGATGACGACAGCTTTCTGATTGGGGGGACGGTGCAGCACCAGAATCTTACGTCCCAACGCGGCTGCTTCATCGACGGAGTGGGTCACAATTATCATGGTAATGCCACTTTCACGGCACAACTCCCACGTAAGGTGCTGCAAATCCGCGCGGGTGACCATATCCAGCGACGAGAAGGGTTCGTCCATCAGCAGCAGATCCGGTTCAAGGGACAAGGTGCGGGCGATGGCGGTGCGCTGGCGCTGTCCACCAGATATTTGGGCGGGGTATTTGTCGGCAACGTCCTGAATACCAAGCCGATCAAGCCAGGCATCTACGCCCTTTAAATCCGGTTGTGTCAACGGGGAATGTGTGCCATCCGGGCCATAGAATGAGCGCACTTCCAGACCGAGCCGGGCGTTTTCACGAACGGTTGCCCAGGGAAGCAACCCGTAATCCTGCAAAATCAACCCGGTGGAAGGTCTCGGGCGTTGCAAGGCTTCTCCACGGATCAAGATACCGCCTGCGTCAGGCTTACGCAAACCCGCCAGAAGATACAGCAAAGTTGTTTTTCCGCAACCGGACGGTCCCAGTACCGCCCACCCCTCGCCCTGATTTACGTGCCAGGAAAAGTCCTCAAAAATGGAGGATTGATTGGGGTAGGTATATTTGAGTTCAGTAACCGTCAGCATCATCCTGCATCACCGATCACCTGGGCAGGTAAGCATCGGTCACAGATTCTTCGAAAGAGACATCCGCGGCGATCAAACCTTTGGATTTCGCCCACTCCAGGGCATCAGTCCATTCGCTCTCGGAGGGGATATCCGCCGGTGGGTAAGGCGGAGCGCTGTAGGTCGGCAGCAACGGTTCAGGGACCAGTTTTTGTTCATTCAAAATATCATTGAATTTTTGCGGGTTGGTATTCACCATGTTGACCGCTTCTTCAATCGCTTTCAGGAAAGCCTTTGCCGCATCTGGCTGCTGATCCAAAAACGCATTGCGAAACGAATAAACGCTGAAACCATAATGTGGATAATCCGCATCGCTCATCACCACGGCAGCCCCCTGGGAGATGGATAAAGCTGCCAATGGGTCGGGCATCACCGCTGCCTGCAAATCACCGGATGCCAGCAATGCCATTCGATCCGGCATTTTGGGTACCGCGATCGTGCTAATGTCATCATCAGACAGACCGGCTTCCTCCAGAAGTCGATAGGTAACATATTCGATCACCGTTCCCTGAGACACACCAATTTCCACCCCTTTTAATTGTTCCGGTGAGGTGATACCGGATTGTTTGGATGCCAGAATAAAAAAATGACCGGCATTGGAAGATGGCACCAGAGCATATCGCACAATTTTAACCTGCGGGCTCTCACGATCAAAAAAGAAGGTCGACAGGGTTTCGTTGATCATGCCATCCGCCTGCCCCGCGGCAATCAACTGGTCCCGTTCGGGGGCTGATGCAACCGGAATGACTTCCACATCCAGGTTGTGCTCAACGAACAAGCCTTCCTGCTCGGCTACGTATACCGGCAATGCATCAATAATAGGAAGAAGCGCCAAACGGATTTTCACCGATTCAACCGGTGCGGCAGCCTGCGGCGCACAGGAAACCACACTCATCGCAACGAACACAAACCAGCAAGTAATTGAAAACAACCTGCGCATATATTCTCCCGGAAATATTTTTCTTAGATTATACAATAGCAAACGAGAATATAGCGTAGCTTGATGTTTGACATGATGTGTTGCTGAATTTAAATGAATAGTGCCCCCAGGGGAATTCGAATCCCCGTTTTGGCCTTGAGAGGGCCACGTCCTGG
>DAIOEK010000017.1:0-52278 GCA_036746315.1 Anaerolineaceae bacterium
CGGCGCTCGTTATAGGCTGAATTATGCAGCGAACGGCGCATGCCTGAATCGGCGATCACGATCATGGTGTGGGCAGGGATGGGCACCGGCTGCCAATCCAGCGTGCGGGTATCCAACAGGATGGCGTGACCGGCTTTGCCCATGCCGCTGGCAAATTGATCCATGATGCCGCAGTTAACCCCGACGTACTCGTTTTCAGCGCGCTGCGCGGCTTTGACCAGGGTTACCATATCCACACTGCCACCGCCAAGATGGTTCCACAAGGCGGCAAAAGCCATCTCCACCGCGGCAGAAGAACTTAACCCGGAGCCCACCGGCAGGTCGGATACCAGTATGCCATCCAGTCCGCCGACCGGGATGCCCAGACCCTGCAGCACCCAGGCGACCCCTGCGGGGTACTGCGCCCAGGCGGGGAGATCTTCCCGTTTTTCAAGCAGGTTATCGAGGGAAAAAGAGGCGGTGAGATTACCAAGCGATTGCGCCACCAGCCGGACTTGATTATCCTTGCGGGGACGGAAATATACTTTTACCGTACGATCAATGGCGGCGGGCAGCACCGGGCCGTCGTTGTAATCGACGTGTTCACCCAACAGGTTGACCCGGCCAGGTGCAATCGAAACAAATGGGTAATCAGGATAGTTTTTGGGGGTCATAGGGGTCCGAGAGGATCAGCTTTTCCTTCTGATCGTGTTTAAGCTGTTTGATCTGTTTTTCCCGCCTCATGGCTGCCGAACGGTCCTGTTGGCGCTCAACATATACCAGGCTTACCGGGCGGTGCATGCGGGTGTATTTTGCTCCCGTGCCCCGGTTATGCTGCTTTTCCCGTCGGAGCGGATCCAGGGTCCATCCGGTATAGTATGAACCATCTGCGCAACGAAGAATATAACAAAAATATAGCGTCTCCATAGCAGAAACGATTACGGATTACTTCTTCTTTTTTATACCAATCAAATTGCCAAGCCTTTCACTCCAGCCTGGAATATCGGCTGTGGTTTTAGGCTGGTCACCCCAATCACCGGTGCGCCGCTGTGTTTGCAGGGCAATCATGTCCTGTAATGCTTCGGCGCGCCACTGATCGAGTTGTTGGGCGTCGGCATTCTGAAGAAGTTGTTTGATACCGGCAAGCTCCTGCGACATCAGATCGATCCAGCGGATCAGGTTTTCGCGGTTGTTGATGTAATCCACTGCGGGCTGGCTGCCCTGGCTTTTCAGGTAGAGAGTTGAGGCGGCAGTAAAGAATGCACGGTCGGTCAAACGGCGGGTCTCGCGCCAACCTGGCTGGCGGGCAGCCAGGTGGATCAGGGAGTGCCCCAATAATTCGGGCAATTGTTCCACCCCGGCACGCAGCCCATCCAGTTCCAGCGGGTCGGTAAATACCATGCCGGTTTTCAACATGGAAGCCAGTGTTTCGGCGAGTTCCACAGCCTCGGCGGAACTGTTACGAGTGGTGGCGATGAAGAGGATGCCGCCAGTGAACAGATCCGCCTGCGCCTTTTCGGGGCTGAGGGAGGTCTCTTCCAGATAGGCGGGATTGAGGGTGAGATACAGGTTGACATGGTGCCTGAAATCCGGTGCAACCTCTGCGAGCACCTGATTGAAATGCGTTTTACTGCCGCCCAGGTCGAACAGGTAACGGGTATCCACCAGGTCGGGGGCAATGTGGCGCAGGTCCTCCAGCATCTCATCGGCGGATTCGCTTAGCAAAATCAAATCGCACTCGTCGATCGCCTGGATCAGATTCGTCTCGATCCTGTCAACCGCGCCCATTTTCAGCACCTGCCTGGCACGTTCGGGATCACGATCATGCCCCACGCGGTACACTTTTTCGCGATACGCTTCCAATGCCAGACCTATGGAAGTACCGATGATATCCAACCCCAGAATGGCGATTCGAAAGGTCATTTCACACTCCCATGAGCAAACGGAATAAGGCAGTCAACGGCGGCCCCATCAGCGCACCGAGCAAATCCAGACCGCCCATGCGTCCGACCATGATCAGCGCCAGAAGCAGCAGCGGTCCGTAGGGACGAATGCGGTCCATGAAATCAGCCCCGGCGGGGGGCAGCAGCCCATAGAGGACTTTTTCGCCATCCAGGGGAGCGATGGGAATCAGATTGAAAAGCAACAAAGAGATGTTGATGATGATAAAAGAGATCAGAAAATCCGAAATACTGGGGAAAAATGTGGAACTGCTGGGCGCATACTGCACCAGACCAAGACGAAATGGGATGGCTGCCAGAATGGCAAGCAGAACGTTGGATACCGGTCCGGCGAGTGAGACGAGGATCATGGCGGCGGAAGATTTGCGCTGCAGGTAGTAGGGATTGACCGGCACGGGTTTTGCCCAGCCGAAGCCGCCAACGATCAGCATCAGGGTGCCGATGATATCGAGGTGGGCAATCGGGTTGAGGGTCAGCCTGCCCGCACGGGCAGCGGTATCATCGCCGAAGCGATAGGCTGTCCAGGCGTGTGCAAATTCATGGACGGTGAAGGCGATCAGTAATGTGATGAGACGAGAGATTAAAACTGCCGGGGTTAGGTTTAACATGAGCAAAAATGATTATAACATGCGGATGTTATAATCATTTTATGCTGTCAGAGCTGCAACTGAACGATGTTTTGCTGCTGCGAAAACCACATCCATGCGGCGGAACGACCTGGAAAGTGGTCCGTCTTGGCGCGGATATCGGTCTCGAATGCCTGACATGCGAACGGCGCGTTTTGCTTTCCCGACGCGAACTGTCAAAACGAATTAAGAAAATCATGAGCAGTGAAAATCATGCAAAAGCCTGAAGGTATCCCACCGCACGTACTGTTCCTGTTTTCGGATACCGGCGGGGGGCATCGCTCGGCGGCAGAAGCCATCATGGAAGCGATGACGCAGGAGTTTCCGGGCAAAATCACCGCCGAGATGGTGGACATCTTCAAGAATTACGCCCCACCGCCGCTGAAATATGCGCCGCAGCTATACCCGCCGGTGTCGCGCATGCCGGATATGTGGGCGCTGGGCTACCGCATGTCGGATGGGCGAAAACGAACCTCGGCGTTTAACACCATCCTATGGCCATATATCCGCCAGGCTACCAAGAAATTGATCAAGGAAAACCCGGCTGACCTGATCGTATCGGTCCATCCACTCTCGAACAGCCCGGTGCTCAGGGCGATGAAGAGCGCCCCATGTCCGTTCATGACTGTGGTGACCGACATGGTGTCGGTGCATGCCTTTTGGTATGACCGGCGCGCCGACGTGGTGGTGGTGCCGACCGAAGAGGCGCGCGAGCGGGGCATCTGCTATGGGGTCAAACCCGAGCGGATCGAAGTGGTCGGTCTGCCGGTGGCGCAGCGTTTCTGCCATCCCCCGGAGGATACCACGAAACTGCGCAATGATCTTGGCTGGGACCTGGATATGCCGGTCATCCTGCTGGTGGGAGGTGGTGAAGGGATGGGACCGCTCGAAAGGGTCGCCCGCGCCATCGACCGGGAGGGACTGGCGGCGCAACTGGCGATCGTCTGCGGCAGGAATAGAAAAATCTTTACCAGGCTGAAAGAATATACCTGGCAGATGAAAGCTCATATTTACGGCTTTGTCAGCAATATGCCCGATCTGATGGCGGCTGCCGACATGCTGGTGACGAAAGCCGGACCCGGCACCATCAGCGAGGCATTCATTGCCGGGCTGCCGCTGATCATTTATTCACGTATGCCGGGGCAGGAGGATGGCAATGTATTCTATGTGGTCAACCACAAAGCCGGCACCTGGGCGCCACATCCCGAAAGAGTGGTGACCTGCCTGCGCGAATGGATCGAACATCCCGAGATCAGGGAGCAGGCGGCGGAAGCCTGCCGGCAGCTGGCAAAACCGGATGCAGCCGGGCAAATTGCCAGGATCATCGCCAGAAAAGTGGGCGTGGTTTAACGGCATGTCATCTTGTTCCTCATATTTCCGTAGCGTATAATTTTGCATATGCCCATACTTGATGAGAACAGCCTGGATTATTTTTCACACAGCCCGGAGAAAACCCGGCGGCTGGGAATGCGCCTGGGCGGGTTGCTCAAACCCGGCGACGTCGTCTGCCTGACCGGCGACCTGGGGGCGGGCAAAACGACTTTTGTGCAGGGTGTCGCCAAGGGCTGGGGGTCGCTGGATGCGGTATCCAGCCCCACTTTCGTGCTGGTGAATGTATACCGCAGACAGGATGGGATGACATTATCCCATCTGGATGCTTACCGCCTGAGCGGTGCGGATGAGGCGGAAGACCTGGATCTGCTGCCGCTGATGGAAAACGGTCCGGTGTTGATCGAGTGGTCGGACCGCATTCAGGAAGTACTCCCGCAGGAGCGAATCTGGGTCTCGCTGCGCTGGCTGGCGGATGAACAGCGCGGGCTGCTGTTCAAGGGATTTGGTAAACACAGCCAGTCCATAATCAAAAGCCTTCAAAAATCCGTTTATGGAGGTGGATGATGCTTCTGGCAGTGGACTGCTCTACACAATGGATGGGACTGGCGCTGTTCCAGGGCGAGCAAATCCTGGCGGAGCAGGTGTGGCAAACGCGCTCCCATCACAGCGTGGAGCTTACCCCGGCAATCGATCAACTCTTCCACAAGACCGGCATCACAGCGCGGGATTTAAATGTGCTGGCTGTAGCCAGCGGACCGGGATCATTCACCAGTCTACGCATCGGCATGGCGGTGGTGAAGGGGCTTTCCCTGGCGCTGCACATCCCGGTGATCGGAATCCCCACGCTGGACATCCTGGCGGCGGGCGTACAGGTCAGGAACATGATGCTGGCAGCGGTGCTGCAAGCCGGCAGGGGACGCCTGGCAGTGGGATGGTATGAAGCTGCGGAAGAAAAATGGCAGGCAACCGGCGAACTGGAAGTGCTGACGCCGGACGAGCTTGAACAAAAAGTCAAAAAGCCCACCCTGATCTGTGGCGAACTTTCCGTGGAAGAGCGACAAGTATTGGCGCGCAAATGGAAGAATGTGACGCTGGCATCCCCGGCGGAATGTGTCCGCCGACCGGCTTACCTGGCACAATTAGCCTGGTCGCGCTGGCAGAATATGGATGTGGATGACGTCGTTTCCCTGGCGCCTTCGTACCTGCACTACAAGGAAGCCATTCCTGGATAATTTGTACGCGGTGGAAAATTCGATCCTCATTCGCCCCATGGATGTTGCAGATGTACCGGCAGTTGCCGAACTGGACCGGGAGTCTTTCTCACTGCCCTGGACGGAGAAGTCTTTCACTTATGAGATCACCCAAAATCAATTGAGCATCCCACTGGTGGCGGAAACCGATGCGGCGGAGGGCAAAGCCATTGCAGGGTTTATTGTGGTGTGGCTGATCGTGGACGAAGCACATATCGGCACCATTGCCGTAGCGGAACCTTACCGGCAAAAGGGGATCGCAGAAGGGTTGATCGCCGCCGCTTTTGCCCAGGCGAGACTGGGCGGTGCAATACAGGCGTATCTGGAAGTTCGCGCCGGGAACCGAGCCGCACGCAGGTTGTATCAAAAACTCGGATTTGTCACAGACGGCATTCGCAAAGGATATTATCAGGATAATCACGAGGATGCGGTGCTAATGTCTTTGAGCGATCTTTCAAAATACGGATAGGTTTACGTGGCATCCGTTAAAATAGGGTAGAATCACCCGCGGAGGTTGGTTTGGATCCCGTTGCTGAATTAACTCAAATTGCCCAGGAAGTACGTGTATGCACGCAATGCCCGCTGCATACGACGCGCAAGCTATCCGTGCCGGGCGAAGGTCCATCCAATGCACAAATCCTGTTCATTGGAGAAGGTCCCGGACACAATGAAAATGAGCAGGGGCGTCCATTTGTGGGCGCTGCCGGCAAGTTTTTGGATGAACTGCTGGAAAAAGCAGGTTTGCAGCGGCGACATGTATTCATTTGCAATGTGGTTAAATGCCGCCCGCCCAACAACCGCGACCCGGAACCACAGGAGATCCTTGCCTGCGGAAAATACCTGGACCGCCAGATTGCTGCAATCAACCCCAAAGTGATCGTGACCCTGGGCAGATTCTCGATGAACAAATTCTTCCCGAGTGCACGAATCAGCCAGATACACGGGCGCGCTTCCCGGGTGGATGGACGACTGGTGGTTGCCATGTACCATCCGGCGGCTGCCCTGCATCAACCCAACCTGCGCCCGGAATTGGAAGCAGATTTTGCCGGGCTGGCAAAGCTGCTGCACCCTGATTCTGTGGAAAAGCAGCAGGAGAAAGCGGCATCCCTGCCAGTTGTGGAAGAAAAATCCCAGCCGGCTCCGGCGCCCGACCTGTTTTCCTTCATCGAAAATCCCGAACCACAAGATCAAACATCCGAACAAGCGGATGATCCCAACGAGCCAAAACAGTTGAACCTGTTTTAGCCAAGCCCGGAGGCTGAATGTCTCAATCCGTGATCCATGCATTAAAGCAAAAGATAACAGACCGCAGCGCCGTGGTGGCGGTGATCGGTCTGGGTTATGTCGGGCTGCCCCTGGTGGTGGTCTTCGGCAATGCCGGTTACAAGGTGGTCGGCATCGATCTGGACCCGCGCAAGGTGGAAAAGCTCAATCAGGGCAAGTCCTATATTCAGGATGTGCCGACTGCGGACATCCAGCGGCTGGTGGATTCAGGAAAATTACAGGCAACGACAGACTTCTCGATACTAAAGCAGGTGGACGCGGTGAGCATTTGCGTGCCCACTCCACTGCGCAAGACCGGCGATCCTGACCTCTCGTTCATCGTCAATGCGACCGACGAACTGGCAAAATACGTTCATGCCGGGATGGTGGCGGTACTTGAATCAACCACCTACCCTGGCACAACCCGCGAATTGATCCTGCCGCGGATGAGCGAGGGCTGTGATTTCAAGGTAGGGGAAGATTTCTTCCTGGCTTTTTCACCCGAGCGGGTGGACCCCGGCAGGGAAGATTGGACGACTTTCAATACGCCCAAAGTGGTGGGCGGCATTACACCTGCCTGCTGCGAGGTGGCTGCCCACTGGTACGGCCAGGCGCTGAAGACCGTGGTGCAAGTCAGCTCTGCGGAAGTGGCAGAGATGACAAAATTGCTCGAGAACACCTTCCGCATGATCAACATCGGGCTGGTGAATGAACTTGCCCTGATGTGCGACCGGCTGGGCGTGGACGTGTGGGAAGTGATCGACGCCGCATCCTCCAAACCGTTCGGTTTCATGCGCTTCACCCCGGGACCCGGACTGGGCGGGCACTGCATTCCCATCGATCCGCTTTACCTGTCGTGGAAGCTGAAAGCATTGAATTACAACGCCCGTTTCATTGAGCTGGCATCCGAGATCAACACCAACATGCCGCGTTTTGTGGTGCAGAAAACACAGGATGCGCTGAACGACCAGGGCAAGGCGGTCAAAGGAAGCCGTATTCTGGTGCTTGGCGCCGCTTACAAACCCGACATCGACGACCTGCGCGAATCCCCCTCGCTGGATGTGATGGGGCTGCTGATCGCCAAGGGTGCACAAGTTTCATACCATGACCCGTTCATACCCAGCATCCAACATGATGCACTCAACCTGAAATCTGTAACCGATCTGGATACAGCAATCCGGGAAGCCGATTGTGTGGTGATCATCACCGACCACAAGGCGTATGATTATGCAGCGCTGGTAAAAAACGCCCGGCTGGTGATGGATACGCGGAATGCGACCGGAAAGCTGGGCAAGAATCTGAAAAATGTGGTGAGGCTGTAATGTCCCGCTACCTGGTTACAGGTGTTGCCGGTTTCATTGCCGCGCGAGTGGCTGAATTATTGCTGGCCAACGGTCACGAAGTGATCGGCATCGACAACCTCAATGAGGCATACGATGTGCGCATGAAAAACTGGCGGCTGGAGCGACTCAAGACCTCGCCCGGTTTTCGCTTCATCAAAACCGATATTTCAGCACGCGAGGAACTGGACGGTCTGGCGGAAGCGACACAGGGCGCAGAAGCAGTCTTTAACCTGGCGGCACGGGCAGGGGTACGCTCCAGTGTGGCTGACCCCTGGGCTTACCAGCAAACCAATGTGATCGGGGCACTCAATATGTTGGAGTTATGCCGCCGAAACAGCATTCCCAAATTCATTCAGGCGAGCTCCTCGAGCGTGTATGGCGAAAATACGCCGATGCCGTTCCGGGAAGACGCGAACACGGACTATCCGCTGCAACCATATGCGGCATCCAAAAAAGCATCCGAAGTGCTGGCGTATACCTATCACTACCTGCACGACATCGATGTGACCATATTTCGCTACTTCACGGTTTACGGACCGGCGGCGAGGCCGGATATGGCGATGTTCCGGTTTACCCAGTGGATTGCGGAAGACCGACCGGTGCATATGAATGGCGACGGAGAACAGACCCGCGGTTTCACTTACGTGGACGATATCGCCCGGGGGACCATCCTCGGGTTGAAGCGGGTGGGCTATGAAATATTCAACCTGGGCGGGCATGAGGTTATTTCCATGAATGGACTGATCCGGCGCATGGAGGAATTGCTCGGAAAAAAGGCGCAGGTTATTTATGAACCGCGCCACATGGCGGATGCCACGGGCAACCAGGCGGCGGTCGACAAGGCCGGTGAAATGCTCGGTTGGGAGCCACAGGTGGTGCTGCAAGACGGTGTGGCGCGCCTGGTGGACTGGTACCTGCAGGAGCGATCCTGGACGAGCCAGGTGGTGACCGGATGATCTTGATCCGGCGGTTCCAGGCTTCCTGGGGCAGGGATCATTTGCTGGGCAGAGTGGTACGGAACTCCGGCTATCTGTTTGCCAGCAACGCCATCAGCGCCGTGCTCAGTATTTTGACGGCGAACCTGCTGGGGGTGGCACAATTCGGCGCGCTGGGAATGATCATTTCCTTTGTGTCCAGCGTAAACCGCATCCTCAGCTTTCGGATGGGCGAATTGGTGGTGCGCTACATGGGGGATTACCTGGCGCGGGGCGAGACGCAAAAAGCCGCCGCGATCGTCAAGGCGGCCGGGCTGGCGGAAGCGATCACCTCCATTCTGGCATTTTTGATACTGGTTTTTACCGCCCCACTGGGAGCGAAATATATCATCCACGATTCAACGACAACCGAAATGATCTGGATCTATGGACTATCCATCCTGGGGATGATGATGATGGAAACCGCCACCGGCGTATTGCAGGTGGGCGGATACTTCCGCGGTCAATCGGTGATCAATCTGATCCAGGCGCTGGCAACGGCGGCGGGCATTGTGTATGCGTACATTACCCAATCGGGGGTGATGATCGTTTTGCTGGCGTACCTGCTGGGCAAGATGATCACCGGCATCGGTCCGCTGTGGCTGGCCATACGGCGCATGGATGGACTGGCGGGGAAGAACTGGCTCTCAGCGCCGCTGAACGTCCTGCCATCCCACAGGGAGATATTCCGCTTTGCCATCTCCACCAACGTCAGCGGGACAATTAACATGATCGTGCGCGACAGCGAACTGCTGTGGGTGGGCGGCATTTTCAACGCCGAGGCTGCCGGTTACTACAAAACCGCCCTGGCGGTGATCAACCTGCTGATTATGCCGATCAACCCGTTCATTGCGACGACGTATCCCGAGATCACGCGCACCATTTCACAAAAACTATGGCCGCAATTGCGCCAATTATTACGGCGGGTGACGATCATCGCCGCCGGATGGACCGTGTTGGTGGCAGCCGGGCTGGCGTTGTTCGGCGAATTCCTGCTCTTCACCCCGTGGATCCCATGGAAGGGATCGCTCTCTTCCATCTATAAACCGGAGTACCTCCCTTCACTAAACCTGATCCTGATCCTGCTGGTGGGTTATGGTGCGGCGAACAGTCTGTACTGGAATCGATCCCTTTTGCTGGCATTCGGGCACGCGGATACACCGCTGCGTATTGCATGGTGGGGGATGGTCGCCAAGGTGCTGTTCACCATTACGGTGGTGCCGAAACTCGGATACCCGGCGGAAGCCGTGCTGCTTTCAGTGTACCTGATGCTGACGGTGGGGCTGATGGTGTGGAAAGGTCTCCAACTGATCCGAGAGCAGGAAAGGCAGGCTGCATGAAAATCGCCTGCATCAGCACCTCACAAGTCCCTTCGCGTACGGCGAACAGCATTCAAATGGTGAAGACCAGCCACGCGATGACGCAGCTCGGGCACGAGGTGATGCTATACGTGCCGGGACAATTTACAGGCGGTATCGACATCCGGGCACATTACGGGCTGCAGGGTAACATTCCCATTGTATGGGTGCCTGAGAACCGGCGGTTCAAACGGTACGATTTTTCCTGGCGGGCAGTAACTGCCGCCCGGAAGTGGGGCTGTGACCTGATCTACACCTGGACGCCGCAGGCGGCTTTGCTTTCACGAATGCGGAATACGCCGACCATTTTGGAAATGCATGACCGCGCCACCGGTTTGATGGGTCCCTGGATCGTCAAGCGTTATCTGCAATCGGGTGGGCAAAGCCTGCTGGTTTGTGTTACCCGGGCGCTGCGTCATGCTCTGCAGGAGCAATTGAAACTGGTTATCCCGGATGCGCGGGTGGTAATCGCCCCCAATGGAGTGGACCTGGAGCGGTATCGCGACCTGCCGGAAGCAGCGAAGGCGCGAGCTAAACTGGGATTGGCGGAACAGCCGACTGCATCCTACACCGGGCATTTCTATGCCGGACGGGGACTGGACATTCTATACCACCTGGCACAATCCTTTCCGGAGGTACAGTTCCTGTGGGTGGGGGGACGGAATGCCGAGCTGGATGGGGTCAAGCAAGAACTTGTTCAACGCAAGCTGCGTAATGTAATCCTTACCGGATTTATTGAAAATCAACAACTACCCCTGTACCAGGCCGCCTCAGATGTGCTGTTGATGCCATATGAGAAGGCAATTGCCGGCAGCAGCGGAGGCAATTCGGCTGATATTTGCAGCCCGATGAAGATGTTCGAATACATGGCAGCCGGTCGGGTGATTTTGACCAGCGATCTGCCGGTAATTCGCGAAGTATTGGACGAGAACATGGCGGTCTTCTGTCCGCCGGATGACAAAATAGCCTGGCAGGAAGCCTTCGCCCGGGCGATTCGCATAGGGAATAATAATCAAATGGGTTGTAACGCCCGCGAAAGATCGGCAGATTTCGACATCCTTGCGAGGCAGCGAAAGATCCTTGCGGGCATATCAGGAGCGGCGTTATGAAACAGATCAGACCCTGGCAGATGATCGGCAACTGGGTTTTGATTTCCCTGGCGTCGAGCGCATTGATCACCGCCTGGATGGAAAGGGCAAACTACTGGAATGGTTTTCTTTCCACCTCGCTGCTGATGCTGGCTGCCAGCGGAATTTTATATGCCCTGCACCGCTATGCCCGCGGGGGAAAGCCCCTTGCCTGGATGATGCTGACGGCGTTTGTGCTCAGGTTGGGGGTGGGCATATGGCTGATGCAGGCGCTGCCGGTATATGGCTATCCGACCGAACAGCAGCAATCCGGTTATGTTTTCTTCGATGCCTATAAACGGGACAGCCAGGCGCATAACCTGGCAATTTCCGACAAGCCGGTTCTCAGCGCTTTTACCAAACGTTACGCCACCGATCAATACGGCGGATACATGGCATTAAGCATGCTGGTATACCGTTATCTTTCAGCGGATGCCCAGCGTCCGGCGCTGATGCTGATCCTCTCCGCGCTGGCAGGAACAGCCACGATTGCCCTGTTCTGGCTGGCTGTAAAAAGGTTCCTGCCCAGGCGCATGGGGATCATTGCCACGTGGATATTGGTGTTCTTTCCGCAGGCAGTATTGATGGGCGCCTCACAGATGCGGGAACCATGGATCGTGTTGTTGATGGTGGCCGGTTTTTGGAGCTTTTTGGAATGGATGGCGGATGCTCACAGCCGAAAAACCTGGGTACTGGCGGTCAGTCTGTTGGGCTTGATGCTGCTTTCCCCGGGGTTCATCTTCCTGCTGATCGCGCTACTAGGCGGGTGGTGGATTCTGGATAAACGAAAAAAGCCCATTCCACTTTGGGCAATCCTGGCGCTGGGAGCGGTAGTGATTGCCGGTATGGTGCTGTTCGCTTACGGGATATCCAGACCGGAACAGGCGGGCAACTCTCCCATCCAGGTGATCCTGCGCTGGTTCAGAAGTGCGGTCGCCTGGGATATGCAGCTTTCGGCAACAGGTTCCGGCAGGCTGACATATTTATTCGAATCGGTGCCCGCCGCCTTCCAGTTCCCGTTCTTATTGATCTACGGCATATTGCAGCCGGTACTCCCGGCGGCGCTGCTGGATGATGCACGCTGGATCTGGAATTTGATCTCCTCTGTGCTTGCGACCGGATGGTACATGATGCTGCCGCTGCTCATTTATGCGGTTTTTGCGGTCAGGGGCGAGCAGGACGAACGGCTGCGTTCCAAGCTGACCTGGATGGTCACCCTTAGCTGGGTGTGGATCCTGATCAGCTCGGCCAGGGCAGGGGGCGATCAGTGGGACAATCCGCGCTACCGGATGGTGATGCTGCCCTGGATGGCAGTCATTTGCGCCTGGGCGTGGGTATGGGCCAAGGAAAACAGCATGCGCTGGCTCAATCGCATCTTTTTATGCGAAGGCGTCTTTTTGCTGTTCTTTACCCAATGGTACGCTTCGCGTTATTTACGCATCTTCGGACGCATGGATCTGAAGCTGATGCTGGCAGTCATTGCCGGGTTGATGGCGCTGATCATCGCTTCGGGGTGGTGGCTGGACCGGCGAAGATCACGGAAGAGCGATCCATTGCCTGAGCAAAGAGACCAGGATATTCACAAGATCGAATAGGTAATATTCGCCGCCGCCTATAGCAATTTACTCAATATGCGGTTAACGCGCATTGTGCAATCCTTTTTTCTGCCATCCACCGTTCTCCATTTGGCGGATAACGGCAGGTAAATTGTTCCGGTTTTGAATACATTGCACCTCTTCGTCTGCGACAGGGTGCAATATAAGAAGCAAGGCAAAAGAATAAGTGATGCCCTTCATCCATTCAGAATGTTGTAGAATGGATGAAGCTTTTTATTCTGCATATTCAGGGGAATTTTCTCTATGCTCTCCATCCTTGCTCTGGTCGTCTGGTTTACGGTGATCTTCCTGGGGGGATACCTGCTGGTGAAGGCGTTGTTTACGCTTGCAGCACAGGAAGAATGGCTGCTGGGCATTACCACCGGTATCAGCCTGGAAGTGGTGTTGGCTGCCATCCTGGCGCGTTTTCTGCCCGCACCGCTTTCCTTTTATCTTGCCGCCATTCTTGTTTTGCTGCCGGGTATTGCGCTGGCAGCCTGGAAGCGGAAAGAGGTGCTGCGCTGGCAATGGAAATCCACTGCTATTTTCATACCCCTGGTCATTTTGGCTTGGCTGTCTTTTCGAATCTGCCGGGGAATGGCGATCTTCGATGATTACGCCCATCTGCCGACCACTTCCCTGATGGCGCTGGGACAAATCCCGCCGGTGTTTGCGTACGACCCATCCGTGACCTATGCATATCATTACTTCCTGATGCTGTTCGCCGCGCAGATGATGCGGATCGGTGACGTGCTGCCATGGACGGCGCTGGATGCCGCCCGGGCGCTTTCCTTTGCGCTGGCGGTTTGTTTGGCAGGCGTATGGGCTTACCGCTGGACGCGCAGCCGTTGGGCGTCGCTGACGGGCGGAGTGATGATGGCGCTGGGAGGCGGCACCCGCTGGCTGGGTTTGTTCCTTTCCCAGCGGTTTTTCGAGAAGGCATCGGAGCAGGTGACGCTGATCGGCTCAGGTGCCACCAGCGGGGTGAACCTGCTGGAAGCGATCCAATCCAACTGGAAGATCGAAGGGATCGGCAAGCTGTACATACCATTTGGCTTTGCCAACGGCATATTCCAGCCGGGAGTGCTGGGCATGCACGGACCCAACGGCATGATGGCAATTGTCTTGATCCTCTTTTTGCTGCTTACCTGGAATCGCTGGAAAGGTATCGGCGCAGCCGTGGTGAGTGCACTGGTACTTTCCGGCATGTCACTGGTCAATGAAAGCGATCTGTTGTTAATCCTGGCGGGATGGGGACTGATCCTGCTGATGCGCATCATCCAGCGCAAGTCCCTGCGGGTGGAAAAACAGTTGTGGGTATGGGGCGGGGTGATCCTTTCCGCGATCTTGATCAGTATTCCGCTGGGCGGGGCTTTTCAGGATATTGTGATGAAATGGCTGCACCCATCGGCAGCATCCTACCAGACGGTGGGGTTTGTCATCAATAAAACGCCAACGATTGTTTCCGCCCATCTGGGGACGCTTTCCCTTTTGGATTCGCGCACGGCATTGCTGGCGCTCTTCGAAATCGGTCCTGTCATTTTCCTGCTGCCCTTGCTGGTGTATTTCGGCATTCGGGCATACAAGGCTAGCCGCTGGGTGGATTGCTTGATGGTAACGGGTTACCTGTTGACCCTGGCGGCCATCTTCGTGAACTTCGAAGGTTCCACGGGGGTGCGCAACACTTCCCGTTTGTACTCTTTCCTGACCATTCTGTTTGTTTATAGTGTGCCGCTTACCTGGCTTTGGGCAAAACATCACAAGCCGTATCTGCAATACGGCGCCGTCGCGCTGGCAGGAATGATGATCACCGGCGGGATGGTGGCATTTGCTTTTCAGCTTCCATCCATGCTGACATCATCGCCATCCTATTACATGAACGAACTGGATGCCAAAATACTGGACAAATACTGGAATCAGTTCGATCAGCAAGACATGGTGTTTGACCCGGTGCCTGCGCGGGCGGTGACCGTTTTCGGTAGGGCGGTGAATGCAGGCGCAACCTGGTATGAATTGAAACCTGACTGGAAAGAGTTGGTTGCCAACCCTGATCCGCACCTGTTGAAACAATCCGGTTATCAATATGCTTACTTCGATGAAGAATATTGGGCTGAGGACACCGGCAAGGTGCAGGAGCTGTTTGCCGATAAATGTGTCAAGCAGATGGAGTTCATCAAAGCCTGGCCCGGGTTACAGCGCAGATTATTCGATATCAGCAAGTGCAAGTAACTTGTTTTGCCAATGAGCAAAAGGTTTTCTGTGCCTGGCAGACTCGGGCATAGTCTTATAGTAAAATGAACTCAAAATGAAACAGAAAGCGATCCCGACCATGGATTTTTCCATTGTGATCCCGGTTTATAACGAAGAGCAGAACCTGCCGCTTTTATTCGAAGCCATCCATCAATCGCTGGATGGTTTTCAGACGGATGGAAGCTGGGAGATGATCTACGTGGATGACGGCAGCAAGGACAACAGCATGACGGTGCTGATGGACCTGTTCAAAAAGGATCCACAGCATGTGCGTGTGGTTCAACTGCGCCGGAATTTCGGGCAGACGGCTGCGATTGCCGCCGGGATCGATCATGCCCAGGGTGATGTGATTGTGATGCTGGATGCGGACATGCAAAACGATCCGGTGGATATTCCGATGATGCTGGGAAAGATCAAGGAAGGCTATGATGTCGTCAGCGGCTGGCGCAAAGACCGGCAGGATACCTTCCTGAACCGCACCCTGCCCTCCAGAATGGCCAACCGGCTCATCTCCGCGGTGACCGGCGTGCATCTGCACGACTATGGCTGTACGCTCAAAGCCTACCGGCGGGAAGTGATCACCGGCTTCAGGCTGTATGGAGAGATGCACCGCTTCATACCGGTGTATGCCAACCGTTTCGGGGCGAAGATCATCGAAGTGCCTGTACACCACCATCCGCGCAAATTCGGCAAGACCAAATATGGGTTGGAGCGGACGCTGAAGGTGCTGCTCGACCTGTTCACTGTAAAGTTCCTGGTAAGTTATGCAACCAAACCGATCTATGTATTTGGCGGATTCGGATTGGTATTGATGGCGATCAGCGCAATTGTGCTGCTTTACCTGTTCATTCGCAGGGTTTTCTTCCTGATCGGGGTCACCCAATCACCGCTTTTCCTGATCAGCACGGTGATGGGCTTGATGGGTTTCCAGTCACTGCTATTGGGGTTGATCTCCGAATTGCTGGTGCGAACCTACCACGAGTCCCAGGGAAAGCCGATTTACAATGTCAAAAACTATTACGCTCCCGCGGGCGAGGACAAATAATCGCTTATGCGGGTGCTGGTGCTGGTTCATGAATATCCCCCCATCGGTGGGGGCGGCGGCAAGGTCGCAGAAGACATCTGCGAAGGTCTGGTTGCCCGCGGTCATTCCGTTCGCGTGATCACTTCTCATCTGAAAGGGCTACCCTCCCAGGAGACCCGCGCCGGAGTTGAGATCATTCGTTTGCGCTGCGGTCGAAAATATGCCTACAAGGCTTCGTTCACCTCGATGTTCTGGTACATTGTTTCGGGTATTTTTCGCGGGTTGAAAGAGATCCGAGAGTGGCGACCGGACATCATGCATGTTCACTTTGCCGTACCGGCTGGCGCACTCGGTTATTTTTTGTACAAACTGACAAGAACCGGTTATGTGCTTACCGCCCACCTGGGGGATGTGCCCGGCGGCGTGCCGGAGAAAACAGACCGGTGGTTCAAGCTGGTCAAGCCATTTACGCCGCCCATCTGGAAGAATGCACGCCAGATCATTGCGGTAAGCGAATTCACCCGTGGGCTGGCACAAAAGGCATATCCGCTGCCCATGCAGGTGATTCCGAATGGGATTGCGCTGGATGAACAGGTTGAAACTGAGATCACCGTTCATCATCCACCGCGCATTGTGTTTGCCGGGCGGTTTGTGACGCAAAAAAATCCCCTGCAGGTGATCCGCACCCTGGCGAAATTGACCGACCTGAAGTGGCATTGCTCGATTATGGGAGACGGTCCACTGCGGGTGGATATGGAGCGGGAAATCTGGAACAGCGGGTTGAACGACCGCATCGAGCTGCCGGGTTGGCTGACGCCAGACCACGTGGTGGAAGAATTTGGCGAGAGCGATATTCTGTTCATGCCTTCCCTTTCCGAAGGGCTGCCGGTGGTGGGCATTCAGGCAATGTCCAAAGGATTGGCGCTCGTTACCAGTTCAGCAGGCGGTTGGGCTGACCTGGTAAAACCCGGGCAAAATGGTTTTCAATTCGAGCCCATGGATTCGGATGGTTATGCATCCGGTTTGCGCGAATTACTGGCAGATGGCAACAGATTGGAGGAAGCACGCCGTGCTTCACTCAAGCTGGTAAATGATTTCGATCTGAAATCCATTGTGATCAGGTATGAGCAGGCTCTTTCCGCGGCGCTGATCACCAGTAAGGTTCTGTAATTACCAGCCATGCAAAAAAAGTCCCCCCTACTGAAAACCATCTTCACCGTACTTCGGATCGTTGTTCCGATCGTTCTCATCTACATCCTGTTCCGCCGGCTGGACTGGCGGAGTCTGGGGGAAATACTGCACGGCTATCCCCTGATGGGATTGATCCTCGCGATCCTTGCCAGCATCCTGGCGAACCTGATCTTTGCCTACCGCTGGCATTACCTGATCCGAACCGTTCAAATTCAATTCCCGTTGTGGTACACCATTCGATTGATGTTTTACAGCCTGTTCTTATCCAACTTTTTGCCCACCACAGTTGGCGGGGATCTGGTGAAAATGGCAGGCATCGGCATCAATGCACCGGCCGGGGAAAGATCGATCCGCATCTCCACGGTGGTGGCAGATAGAATATTCAGCCTGGTGAGCAAGATCGTGCTGATCCCGCTGGTGTTGCTGTTCAAACCGGCGGCATTATTGCAAGACTGGCATCTACCTTTCAGCACTTCCTCGGTCCTCCTGGCTAAATTGCCGCAGAAAGTACGCACCTGGCTGGAAGGATATCTGAATTCGGTGAAGCCGTGGTTCAAACCGGGCACGTTGCTGGTGATCTTTGCCCTGTCGTTCCTGTCGTTGTTTTTCACCATCCTTTCGCAGTGGATACTGATCGAGAACCTGAACCCTGGCGTGACCTTTGGCGAGGTGTTCTTCATTGCCATTCTGACCTATTTCGTAGCCATCCTGCCCATATCCATCAATGGACTGGGAGTGCAGGAAGGCAGCTATACCCTGTTGTTTACACAGATCGGCATGACGTATGAACAGGCGATCACTTCGGCGCTGCTGGTTCGATTTGTCACCCTGGTGGTGAGCGGGTTGGGCGGTATTTTGTTCGTTACGCAAGACCGGGAATTATGGAATACAATTCATGGCAGAGTAAAGCAGGAAACAGAGAATGGCGACGCTTAAAAACAAGTCCGCTCTTTGGATCATTCCCTTATTGATCCTGATCGGGATCAATATCCCGGCAACCATGACGCTTTATTCGGGGCAACAGCCGGGGGTTTTCAAACTGCCTGGAGGATATATTCAGGCAGGCTGGGTGATCTTGAGCGGTTTGTTTCTGCTGGGCACATGGTTTTGCCTGCGCAACCTTTTTCTACCCGGAAAGCATGCAGAAGTACAATCCAGACTGAGCTGGTGGCAGCAGACGGTCATCGTCATGGCGGGGTTTGCGGCTTTGGCGTTTATTTTCATCCATGTCACCCCGCTGCGGGTGCTGCTATCCTCCTGGCTTGCGCCGCTAATCATACTTGGATGGGTTCTGACGGTACGCGTTGCCGCCACTTTTTCGTGGAAACCGCTGCTGCAAGATATTTCCACGAGCGACATTGCCCTGGCTGTCCTTGCCTGGATATTGATCAAGGCATTGCAGGATTTCAAGGTGGCAATGCCGCTGGATGATACCTGGCGAAACTATTATTACCTGGCGTTGCTGTTCCAAACTGCGTTGCTGGCGGTCATCAGGCAGGGCATTACGCATATCGATCGGACACTGCAGGGTATTCCTATCAGAGAGAATAATGCCGTCTGGCTGAGCGCCGGCATCGGATTATCGATCCTGCTGCCGATTTTGATCTACTGGCTGGACAAACTATTTATCACATCGGGTGTGGTGATGCGGCTGGAACTCCTGCTGCTGGCAGGGGCGCTCATCACCACAGGGCTGGGCGGCTGGGTGAAGAAGTGGGGAGCTGTGCCGGTCTTCCTCCTCGCACTGGCATGGACCGGCTTTCTTCTGATGGCGGGCAGCTACCTCAGCCGGGTAACCGTGTACCCGTATTCCCTGACCTGGTCGGAGGGGAACCGCTTCTATGATTATTCGCTGATCTTTGGCAGGCATCTTTATCAAGCTGACAGAAGCTTCCAACCCAATTATTTTTCCCCGGGGCGATACGGACTATGGGGGCTGCCCTTCCTGATCGATGGGCTGCCCATTTCTGTTCACCGGCTCTGGAATGCACTGCTGTATCTTGTGCCCGGCATGATCCTGGGGTGGCAACTCGGCAGAAAACTGCAAAATCCGATATTTCGATGGATCGCTGTTTTTGTAACCGCCATCTTTTTCAATATGGGGCCAGTCTATCCCACCCTGACAATTTCGTTGATCGTTCTGACCGTTTCAGATTGGATGTCTTCCCGCTGGCGGTACCTGTTGATCCTGGCGGCAAGTTTGTTTGCCGGGCTGAGCCGGTTTACCTGGGTGCTGGCGATTGCCGCCTGGGCGGGTATGGCAGATCTGCTCATCCACTACCCCCTGCGCAAAGGTCCGTGGCTCAAGCGATTGCTGCCGACCGCACTTTGCATCCTGGCAGGACTGATACCGGGGGCATGGGTCAGCTGGGGCGAGGTGTTTGCCACCCAGGGAGATATGATCTCTTCGCAGCCACTGCTTTGGTACCGGCTGATGCCCAATTCCACTTATTCGTTCGGAATTCTGCCGGGCACGCTCATCGCGACCGGAGCGGTACTTGCCATCACCATCTGGCTGGCATCTTCGAAAAAGTTCACTTTGGATCTGTGGCAAAAAGCAGCCGCAATGGTCACCATCTTCGGATTGCTGATCGCCGGGACCGTTGCCAGTACCAAGATTGGCGGGGGCAGCAATTTGCACAACCTGGATATGTATTTTGCCATCCTGTTGTTGATTTTCTTTTTCCTGATGTATAAAGCTGAAAGTGAAGGGCGCTTACAACTCAACCCGGTGCAAAAACTGCTGATATTTCTGGCAGTCACCATCCCCATTTTCAGCACCACCTGGAGCGGTGGTCCCCTCATTCTGCCCAAAGACGACCTGATCAACCTGACGATGAAGACCATCCAGACGGAAGTGAATCAGCGAAAGCAGTCCGGTGACATCCTCTTTATGGATCAGCGGCAACTGCTCACGTTCGGCAATATCCAGAATGTGAAACTCATACCTGAATACGAAAAGAAATACATGATGGACCAGGCAATGGCGGACAACGAGCGCTATTTTCAGCCATTCATTGCCGATCTGAAAGATCATCGTTTTGCGCTGATCATCTCCGGACCGCTCAATCTGAAAGAACAAACCGACATCCATGATTTCAACGAAGAGAACAATGCCTGGGTGCGGCACGTGAGCGCTCCGGTGCTGGAATACTATCAATCCATTTATGTGGATAAAAAGAACAATATCGAACTATTCATCCCCAAGGAATAGCGATCATTCGACCTTGTATAGTCCCCACTCTTTATCGGATAGGATGGGTGCAAACGGGATTTCGATTCCCTGCGGGATGGCACCGTAATTGACCAACAGATAGTCAATTCCGTTCCGGCGCAGCCAATCCCTATCCGCCAGTTTTTCGACGGGTTTTACCGCCGTCAAATTGCGCGTGAAATATTCTCCAAAGTAAGGATATTCCATAGTGTTGGGCGATAATCCGATGGTGGCCCCGTCGGGTACTTTGCGTTCCACAAAATCCAGCGGTGTTCTGAGCATGCGCGCCTGGAGAGTGATCTTTTGCGAGCGATCCAGAATCCAGATGGCATCCCGTCCGACCAGAGGCTTGGACTGGTTGTTGAAAACCATGTTGACGACCATGTATCCGCTTAGCAGCATCAGTGTAGCCGTGAAGAGCCTGGAACGGAGGGCGGGTTTATAGGCAAAGCCGATCAGCGGTGACATGATCGCCACCGGCACCAGATAATTGCGTCCCACATAGAAATCCCAGCCCGGGCGCACCAGGAATTCACCGAGATGGAAAATCACTACACTGAGGGGAAAGATGAAAAAGACGGGCTGTTTCTTTTTTATTGCCCAGAAAATCGAAAGAATGAATAATGGCGTCAGGAGAAGGGCGCAGACCAAACCAAACCAGGTACCATCCTCCTGAAGCTCGGGACGGAGGTAGTAATCGAAGCGGATTTGGCTATCGGCGTACCAGGCATCTGTGGAATCGAGCGGGAAACCGATGGCATCAAAGAGTCGGGATGCCAGCCGGGCTTTACCTCTGAACAAATAGCCTTCCAAGATAGGCGGCAAACCGGTGGTGTCCACGAACTGGTAAAGCAGACGTGTGGTGTTGAGTGCCAACGCCCTGGGCATCGGGGTGTCATCCTGCAGTCCGACGAATCCAGTGGTGGCTTCGCTGGGTCCGATGGGATTGTGGTAGCTGACCAGATTCTTGAGATAGCTGGCGGACCCCAACAGGACGGCGGCTATTGCAAAAGAAATTATCCACACGGTAATTTGCTTGAAGGAGTTTTGCCGTTTGAGATAGACCCAGATCAGCACCAGGAGAATGACCGGCAGAATGAAGAATGCCGTCTGCTTGATACCCAGAGCCATGCCGAAAGCAATGCCAGATACAACCAGAAAGCGAAGCTCTTTTTTCTGCAAGCCATAGAGCAGGAAATACAGCGCTTGGAGAATAAAGGCGGCTGTAATCAGATCGTTCTGGGTGGTGGTGGATTGAAAGAATACCTGCGGAAAGGTGAGGAAGATAAACGAGGCAAAAAATCCCTGCTCGGCAGAAAGGTTCAATAAGCGGGCGATGCCATAGATGGAAAGCACACAGAAAAATGCCGAAAAATACTGAATAAAACCGGCGAATTTATCCGACCCGGAAAACAGTACTGTCCAGTAGATGAGCGCCTGGGCATTATAGGGATAAAACAACTGGTACAGGTAGTACGTGCTGTAGCTTTGCAGCGATCCCTGCCGCAACCAATGTCCAACCTTTGCCATATGGATGTAGAGCGCGTCATTATTGTTCGGTGGAACAACGACGATGAGATAGGCATTGACCGCGTAGCACAGATCCACGATGAGGGAGAAAATGCTCAACAGTGGATTCTTGCGCACAAATTCAACCAAACCGGTTTTTGAAAATTGCAGACGCGGCAGATGGCTACGCCAGTGCCTCAGATCTTTCCAGACGAGGGCAATGGAAATTCCCAACAGGATCACCTGCACCAGGATGAAAAGCCAGGTCTGATTTAGCTGCCCGGAGAAACCTGTAATATAAAAAGCGATGAGAATATCCGCTGCAAAAAAGATAATGGCAGCCAAAATGAACTGGTGCGGATTTTTAAAACCCAGGCGGATGGTGACCGCGGCAGCGAAAGCAACAGCCAGCAGGAAAGATAGCAAGAACATGGATTATTTTATACTCTTGCGGATCTGGGAGAGCTGCTCGGCAATCAGCCCGAGTACGAAAAAGATCACCCCGGTAACGATGGCCAGCATCGAGCCAACGCTGACCCCGCGCCCCATCAGGATGATGGGAATACCCCAGACGAGACCGATCACGACCAGAATTACGGCAGCTGGAAGGAATACCTTCAGGGGATTAAAGAGCATGACCAGGTTGATGATCTCGAGCACCGTTTCGAATGCGGTGCGGGTGCTGATGGTGCTTTCACCGGATTTGCGGGGCAAAACCTGGATGGGCTCTTCCAGCACTTTGTGTTTTTGATGCAGAAAGATCAGGGTGATGACATCACTGAACGCCATCGAGTTGGGGCAAAGTGACAGATAGGGCTTCATCACTTCAACGCGGTAGAGCTTAAAGCCGGAATTCAGATCCTTGAGGGGCATGGGCATGAGCACGGCGGCGATGCGGCGAATAATCCATTTGCCCAATTCGCGATACCAGTGCGACCGCCCGTTACGCTGCCGGGAACCAACCAGCATGTCTGCATCCTGCTCCAGCATCACCGACAACAACCTGGGAATATCCTCCAGTTGATGCTGACCATCGGCATCGAAGGTGACAGCGTAATCCGTCTCCACGGCGGCAAGCCCGGATTTCAATGCCCCGCCGTAGCCGCGGTTGATCTTGTGGTGGATTACTTTCAGGCGTGGATTCGATCCAAACCCGGCGAGAATCTGAGCAGTGTCATCCTGTGAACCGTCATTGACAACGATCAGCTTCCAGTGCATTTTTTTGATAAATTCCAGCATGGCAGGAAGCGTCTCGGGGAGTGCTTTCCCCTCGTTGTAAGCCGGTACGACGATGGTCACTGATTTTTCGTCCATGCAGAATCCCCAAACCTGATTTTCCAAGTGGATGCACTAATTGTACCGTAACTTGACCTTCATCATATTCCATCCACAGCGGGCAGCGTGCGTTATACTAGCAATAACCCACTCAACCGGAGAGATCATGAACCCTGATTACCTGCTGGCGCGCATTGTGCGGCGCTTTTTGCCTGAAAAAATCACCCGATTCCTGCTCCGCCGCGGTTGGATCATCAAGCCGGGGCTGGAAACCCGTGAGCCTGCGGCGGCGGCAGAACGGTATGCACAAATGCTGGCGGATCACGGCGAGACGCTGACCGGTAAACGTGTGCTGGTATTCGGGTACGGCGGGCGGTTTGCCATCGGGGTGGAATTGCTGCGGCTGGGAGCCGCCCAGGTGGTGATGACCGACCTGTTTGCCCCGCCGGATGACCGGCGCAACGATCATCTGTTGCCGGAGTTTTCCGAGTACCTCCGGCGGGAGGATGGCAGGGTGGTGCCCTACGGGGGTGCGCTTTCCCTGCGGCATGGCGATATCCGTAGCATGCGGTTCAACCTTCCGGAAGAGTCATTTGACCTGGTGGTGAGCACTTCGGTATACGAGCATCTGGACGATGTGGAAGGGATCACCCGCGCGCTGGCAAGTCTGCTCAAACCGGGCGGCAGCTTCATTGCCTTTGTCGATCTGCGCGACCACTTCTTCAAGTATCCTTTTGCCATGCTGACCTTCCGGTCCGGCACCTGGAAGCGATGGCTGAACCCGACCAGCAATCTCAACCGACTGCGTTGCCGTGATTACCGGCGAATCATGGAACCAAATTTTTCAACGATGGAATGGACAGTGTTGGAACGAGATCTGGTGAAATTTATCTCTGCCAAGGCGAAAATTTTGCCCGAGTTCCTGACGGGCGACGATGAGGTGGATGCCATTACGCAGATCAGTGTTTTTGCGCGCCGTTAGATTCTTACCTCTTGACCCTGTACCCCAATCAGTTATAATTCAACCATTGAATATTGAAACGAGTGTTGAGATTTCCACGGACACTATTCGTGATCTGACCCTGCTGGAAGAAATAGAACAAGATCCGGATATCAATCAGTCTGCGCTGGCGGTTCAACTGGGGGTTGCAGTTGGAACGGTCAATTGGCATTTAAAGCGGCTGATTGAGAAGGGTGCGATCAAGGTAAAGCGGGCGACACGGCGCAAGCTGCGTTATATCATTACCCCGGAGGGGATTGCCCTGCGGGCGCATCTGACGATGGATTTCATTCAGCAGTCTTTCAAGCTCTACCGGCTGATCCGCTCGCGGGCGCAGGCACTTGTTCCACTCATCCATCAGTCGGGGTACCCGGCAGTGAGAATCAAAGCCACCGGCGACGCGGAAGATGTGATCCGCCTCACCTGTGTGGAAAATCAAATTCTGGTGGTCGATGAGGGAGAGGTTCCCATCATCGAAATGCAAGGCTTGAAGCTTTACCTGCGCCAGCCGGGAGAAGAAAGCATATGATGCCACCCATGCTTTTAGCTCTGACCAGTCATGGGAATGCGCCCTATCTGATGGCTGCCCGCCTGGCAAATGCCCTGGGTAGAGCTGCGGTGGTGATCCCCGATTATTACGGCGACACCCAACGCCGCATTCTTCTGGAGGAACTCCCCGACTGCGGTGATTATGTCTGGCTTTCCAGCCAGTTGGGGGATATTCTTCGCCCACTCCTGCTGGATGTTTCCAGCGGCAAGTCTTTCGGCGAATTCGGCGCGCAACTGGCGGATGCGAACAACCCGGGCGGTGCCGCCGCGATCGAAAACCGTTTTCAGCAGGCAATCCGAGATGGACTGGGCATCGAACGACTGGATGGCAGAGAGCGGGGGCTGCTTTTCAAAAAAGATATCCGGGGGGTGCTGAACAGCACGCTCCCCATCCGACCGGGGGTTGGGGACCACATCTTCTTCTTCACCGGGCGGATGTCACAGCTTTATGGCAGTTTGCCGCCGGGTGACGATTCGCCGGAGGCAATCCGGACACTGGAACAATTGCAAGGTTATGCCGAAATCTGGCGCAAAGTGGAAGCAACTTTCAGCGTATCCTTCATCCCAAGAGTTAACGCATTTTCGTATCGGAATGATATGGAAGCGGATGCGATCCTTACACCGCCCCTGGCATTTCGCCGTGCAGAATCCAACCGGCTCAAGAAACCCGCCTTGCTCTTTTTGCCTTCCGGCACCCGAACGGATGTCCGGGCATTGAACGACCTGGCTGCACAGGCAGTGAATGGCTATGAACGATTGGTTCTGGGATATCAGCGGGATGGCACCGATTTTCCTGCGGCGCAGTTCAGCCGGGTCAATGCCGCTGTTTTTGGCGACGAGCAATTGCAGGGCGTGATCGCCCGCGGCGGATGGGGAACGGTATGGGAATGCCTGTGCAATGAAATTCCGCTGGCGGTTCCCAGGCTGGGCTTCAGTGACGACCCCGAGATCGGGCATACACAACTTGCCCTGCGCAGCCAGGGGATCGGATTGGTATTGGAGGGTGAGCTTGCCCCCTTTCTGGATGAGACGAAACGAGAGGTGTTGAAGCAGGCAATTCATGCTCTTCGCATGGAAGATCAAGCCATCTATGGGGCACTGGCGGAGGATGGATTCGCCTTCATGGCGACACAGATTCTGGATGTACTTCCCGGGTGGGCGGAAAAATTTCAACTTCAAATGACAGAGGCGGTCAATGGGTAGCTCTTTTTGGTCAAACAAACGTATTTGCATCACCGGTGGTGCGGGCTTTTTGGGTTATCACCTGGTTGAAAATATCAAACGTCGCGGTGCTCGGGAAATCTTCATCCCGACCATCGAAAAGTACGACCTGGTGCAGCAGCAGGATATTCTGCGGATGCTGGATGACAGTAAACCGGATGTGATCATTCATCTGGCGGCGCATGTGGGCGGCATCGGCGCCAACCGGGAGCATCCGGCGGAATTCTTCTACGATAACCTGATGATGGGTGTGCAGTTGATGCACGAATCCTGGAAACGCGGTGTGGAGAAATTCGTCGCCATCGGAACGGTCTGTGCCTATCCCAAGTTCACGCCCGTACCTTTCCGGGAGGATGACATCTGGAATGGTTACCCGGAAGAGACCAACGCCCCCTACGGACTTGCCAAGAAAATGCTGCTGGTTCAGGCTCAGTCCTACCGCCAGCAATACGGATACAACGCCTTGTTCCTGATCCCGGTCAATCTGTATGGACCGCGTGACAACTTCCGGCCGGAAAGCTCACACGTCATCCCGGCGCTAATTAAAAAGTGCGTGGAAGCCAGGGAGAGCGGCGCAAAGGAAGTGGTGATCTGGGGGGATGGCAGTCCAACGCGGGAATTCATCTATGTCGATGACGCTGCCGAAGGCATTGCCCAGGCCACGGAGACCTACAACGGTTCCGAACCGGTGAACATCGGTTCGGGAAATGAGATCAGCATCAAAGACCTGGCGCAGTTGATTGCCAGGCTGACCGGATTTGAAGGGAAACTCGTTTTCGATACCAGCAAGCCGAACGGACAGCCGCGGCGTGGGTTGGACGTTTCGCGGGCGGAAGAACTGTTTGGCTTCCGGGCGAAGATGGGCTTCGAAGAAGGGCTGCGCAATACCATCGATTGGTACCTTTCCAACCGGTGATTTGCCCGCCGCAAGGGATGACGAGAAAGCTGTAAAGATGGAGCCGAGGGATATGAAAATTACTGGTACCATTGGCGTATGTTTTCTCAAGGCGGATTCAAACATTTTCGTATTCCCTGCGGTGAGACAGTACTTGTCTGGTGAATAGGATAAACATGGCTGACGATATTACCATCATCAAACCGACCAGCGGATGGGTGGCGCTGAACCTACGGGACCTGTGGAAGTACCGCGAGCTGATCTATTTTTTGATCTGGCGGGACATCAAGGTGCGCTACAAACAGGCAGTATTAGGGGTGGGCTGGGCGATCATTCAACCCATTCTGACCATGGTTATTTTCAGTGTCATCTTTGGCAAGTTCGGCAAACTGCCCACCGACCAATCCCTGCCCTATCCGCTCTTTACCTTCGCAGCACTGTTGCCGTGGGGTTTGTTTGCCAATGCGCTACAACGTTCGGGAACCAGCCTGGTGGGTTCCGCTCACCTGATCACCAAAATCTATTTTCCCCGGCTGATCATTCCGATCTCGGCGGTGGTAGGCGGCATTGTGGATTTTGGCATTTCATTCGTCATCCTGCTGGGCATGATGGCTTTTTACAAGGTTTACCCCACCTGGAATATGCTGTGGATCATCCCCTTTACCCTGCTGACGCTGATCACGGCACTGGCGGTGGGTTTGTGGCTTTCCGCGTTGAATGTGCGTTATCGCGATGTGCAGCAGATGATCCCGTTCCTGGTGCAGGCGTGGATGTATGCTTCACCGGTGGCGTACTCCGCCAAGATCATCACCGAACGGTCGTGGCAGCTGATCTACGGTTTGAATCCGCTCACCGGCATCATCCAGGGTTTTCGCTGGGCAATGCTGGGTGGAACACCGCCCGGTGAATTGATGTGGATATCATCCGGGGTGATGGTGATTCTCTTCGTATCTGGACTATATTACTTCCGGCGGATGGAAAAGACATTCGCAGATACGGTTTAACCATGAGCGACATAGCCATTCGTGTTACCAATCTGGGGAAACGCTATCAACTGGGTGCGTTGGGTGCCAATTACCGCACCCTGCGTGACAGTCTGGTGGATACATTCACCCATGCCACCCAGGCGATCCTGCATGCGGGCGAACGCAGCCAACAAGCAAATCACGCTGTGAACAACAAATTCTGGGCACTGAAAGACATCAATTTCGAAGTTCACAAGGGGCAGGTGTTGGGGGTGGTCGGCAAAAACGGTGCCGGGAAGAGTACACTATTGAAGGTGCTTTCGCGGGTGACCGAACCCACCGAAGGTACGGCAGAAATCCACGGCAGGGTTGGCTCCCTGCTGGAGGTTGGCACCGGATTTCACCCCGAGCTAACCGGGCGGGAGAATATCTACCTGAACGGCGCCATCCTGGGTATGAAGCGCGTGGAGATCGCCAAAAAATTCGATGAGATCGTTGCCTTTTCGGAGGTCGAAAAATTCATCGACACCCCGGTAAAACGCTATTCCAGCGGGATGTATCTGCGGCTGGCGTTTGCGGTGGCTGCCCATCTGGAGCCGGAAATATTGGTGGTGGATGAAGTTCTGGCGGTGGGCGATGCGGAATTTCAACGCAAGTGCATGGGCAAGATGAGTGATGTTGCCCATGAAGGTCGCACGGTGCTGTTCGTCAGCCATAACATGAGCGCCATCCTGCGCCTGACTGAAGAGACCATGGTGTTGGAAAAAGGACGCCTGGTGATGCGCGCACCCACCCAAGCGGCAGTGGATTATTATCTTTCCAGCGGATATTCGCGACAGGGTGAGCGCACCTGGGATGCCGATGAAATCCCACCGGATGCGGCGCCCTTCCGACCGGTTGCCCTGCGAATTTTGGACAGTCGCGGCAAGGTGGTGGATACCGTCCGCTCCACAGAGCCTTTCCAAGTGGAGCTGGAATACCGGCTGGATCAACCGCTCAGCGGGCTGCGGGTCGGTCTCTACTTTATGACCACCCGTGGTGAACATATTTTCACCACCTTCGATACAGATGACGAGGCAAAGTTCAATCAGTTCTCATCGCGCAAAAATGGCAGGTACATCAGCCGCTGCACCATCCCGGCGAACACCTTCAACGAGGGGCGATTCATCATCGGCATGAATGCCAGTTCCTTCCGCATTCGCAGGTACTTCCAGGATGAGCAGGCTGTCATCTTCAGCGTGGATGCCACCGGCGCGCCGGGAACACACTGGAGCGAACCCCGCATGGGTCCAATGCGCCCCAGCCTGGTGTGGGATATCGAGGAAAAAGTATGAAAGCGAACTCGGGTACAAAGATCAAGCAGATATTGGGTGAACTTCCCTATGCGCCTGAACTGTACTGGATGCTGCGCCAGCGAGGCAAGCCCATTCGCACCCGCTTTTCGCTTTCCAATCTGGAGGAAAGAATCCCGGCGCTGATCGAAGAAGTGGGAAAACATGCCGAATCGGCAGCGACGGGCAAACGGGTATTGCTGTTTGCCACGCTCCATTACTGGATCGAACAGGCGGCTTTACTGGGATTAACCCTGGCGGGTCTGGGACATGACTGTCATCTGGCATACCTGCCTTACGCAGACTGGCAAAAGCCGATCAGCCGGTTCGATCTGCGCCGGCAGAACATATACAGCCGGTGGGTGTTGGAAAAGTGCCTGCCATATTTGAACACCCACTCGCTGCTGGACTATCCCGGAGAACGGTCATTGCCCGGCAGCCTGCTGTCAGATGTGGAATTGGTCAGTTATTATGACGCCCAATACACCTTGCAGGTGGAAACGGTGGATGAACAGAGCGATATTTACAAGTTACGCATGGATCGCAACCGGTTCGCCGCGGAAAAACTGCTGGCGTTGTGCGCGGAGCTGGAACCGGATGTGATCGTCGTTCCCAATGGCACCATTCAGGAATTGGGCGTGGCTTACCGGGTGGCAAAGCACCTGGGAATTCCGGTCAGCACATATGAGTTCAGCGACCAAAAAGACCGCATCTGGCTGGCGCAGGATAGTGAAATTATGCGCCAGGATACCAGTTCCATCTGGGATGCACGCAAAGACGAGCCCTTTACCGATGAACAACGCGAAAAGGTGGAAGAGTTGTACCAGGCGAAGGTACAGGGCAACACCTGGAAAAACTTTGTGCGGAAATGGCAATCCACTCCACGTGAAGGCGGCAGCGACGTAGCCGTGCGCCTGGGTCTGGACGACCGCCCGGTTGTGCTGCTGGCGACCAATGTGCTGGGAGACAGCCTGACCCTGGGGCGACAGGTCTTCAGTGAGACGATGGCGGAATGGATCGAAAAGACGGTACAGTTCTTTGCCCAGCGGAATGATGCCCAACTGGTCATTCGCGTTCACCCGGGGGAGGTGCTGACACACGGTCCTTCGATGGTGGATGTGGTGCAAAACGCCGTCGCCAACCTGCCGGAAAATATCCACCTGGTGGGTCCGCGTGATGCGATCAACACCTATGACCTGATCGAGATGACGGACATCGGGCTGGTATATACCACCACCACCGGGCTGGAAATGGCGATGAGCGGAATCCCTGTGGTGGTTGCGGGGATTACACATTACAAGGGCAACGGATTTACCCACGATCCGCAAAGCTATGACGAGTACTACAAAATGCTCAACAGGCTGTTGGACAGCCCCAAGAATCAACGTCTGAACAAACGACAGGTGGACCAGGCGTGGCACTATGCCTATATCTTCTTCTTTGAATATGCACTGCCTTTCCCCTGGCGGGTGGTGCAGATGTGGGACGATCTCAAAGAGCGACCGATTTCATACGTTTTTGGGGAAGGTATGGGACAATATAGCAATACTTTCAAATACATCACGGGCACACCGATAGAATGGTAGGGTATGGCAGAAGAAGTTAAACAGGAAGTACGTCGATTTTACGATCAGGTTGGCTGGCAATTGGAAGCAGACGGCTTGTATCAAAACGCGCATTATGAAGACCTGCGTCCGGTATCCGCCGAGTATATTCATAAATGTCACCTGCGGGTTGGCAAATACCTGGACGGGCATGGCAAATACCTGCTGGATGCGGGCTCCGGTCCGGTGCAGTATGAAGAATATATGACCTACCTGAAGGGGTACCAATATCGGGTGTGTGCGGATATCTCCATTGTGGCGCTGCGCGAAGCGCGAAAAAAGCTGGGTGAACGGGGGCTGTTTGTAGTGACAGATGTCGCCAACCTGCCTTTCAAGACGGATGTTTTCGAGGGCGTAATGTCCATGCATACCATTCATCACCTGCCGCGCAAGGATCATCGCAGAGCCTATCAGGAACTTTACCGGGTGACCCAACCGGGTCATACCGCCGTGGTGGTCAATGGCTGGTCGGATCCGGCACTGATCGGATGGCTGGATAAAACGGTAAAATTCTTCAATCGCGCCCGAAAGAAGTTGGTGCGCATGCTGCGCGGCAAAGGTCCCTCTCCGGCAGGCAAACCCAAAGAAAAGGGCACTTTTGTACAAAAGTACAATGCCGACTGGCTGAAAAAAGAGTTGGATGGAACGGTGCCGGTTGAAATCCTGGTCTGGCGCAGCGCAAGCGTACGCTTTTTGCGCACCTTCATCCACCCCTGGCTGGGCGGAAGGATGCTGCTGCGAATGCTGTTCAACCTGGAAGAAAAACACCCCCATTACTTCGGGGAGAACGGGCAATATCCGCTCATCTTGATGCGCAAACCGGAACGGGCGGCAAGTCAACATGACGGCAGATAGATTTCAAGGAGCAGGTATGGAATGGAAAGATAAAGTTGTTCTGGTTACAGGCGGAACCGGATCATTTGGCAAAAAATTCATCGAGGTAATGCTGCGCGACTACCATCCGCAGAAGCTGATCATTTACAGCCGGGATGAGCTCAAACAGCACGAGATGCGGGTTAAAGGCTACGACCATCCATCCCTGCGCTATTTCATCGGAGACATTCGCGACCGTGATCGGATGTTGCGCGCCATGCAGGGCGTGGATATCGTCATTCATGCGGCTGCCCTCAAGCAGGTGCCTGCCTGCGAATACAACCCCATGGAGGCGATCAAGACCAACATCATGGGCAGCAGCAACGTCATCGATGCCGCCCTGGATGCCAACGTGGAAAAGGTGATGGCATTGAGCACCGACAAGGCGGTCAACCCGGTCAACCTGTACGGGGCAACCAAGCTGGCTGCCGAAAAGCTCTTTGTGCAATCCAATGCCTATGCAGGGAACAAACCCACCCGTTTTGCCTGCACCCGTTACGGAAATGTGGTTGGCAGCCGGGGCAGCGTGGTGCCGGTTTTCCTCAAGCAGCGTGAGACAGGTGTGTTGACCATTACCGATGAGCGGATGACCCGCTTCTGGCTCTCGCTCGACCAGGGAGTGGATTTCGTGATCCGCTGCGTGGAACAAATGCAGGGCGGCGAGGTATTCGTGCCCAAAATCCCATCGATGAACATGATGGATCTGGCGCGCGCCATGGCGCCGGAAGCGAAAATCCAGGTGATCGGTATTCGTCCGGGTGAAAAGCTTCACGAAGTGCTGATCTCAGAGGATGAAGCCCGGACAACAGTCGAACTGGATGACATGTATGTGGTTCAACCGGCAGAGACCTTCTGGTTCAGCCGGAAGTGGCAGGACAAGGGCAAAGCCCTTGCGGACGGTTACCGTTACGCCAGCAATAACAATACAGAATGGCTGGATGTGGACGCGATCCGTTCCATTGTGGATACCGTGGAAATTGAATAGGAGTTGAGATGCGCATCCTTGTAACCGGTGCCAGCGGGCTGCTGGGTATCAATTTGGCGGTGGAAGCCAATAAACAACACGAAGTTATCGGTGTTGTCAACACCCAGGCGCTTTCAGGCACCCCATTTCGTTTATTGACCGCTGAACTGCTGGCCAAGGATGCTTTCGCCGAGCTCCTTGACCGGGTACAGCCCGACTGGGTCATTCATTGTGCCGCGCTTGCCAACCTGGACGAGTGCGAAGAAGACCCGGCGTTTGCCGAATTGATCAATGCCGTTTTACCGGGCGAGATCGCACGTGTCTGCCGCAACCGCGCCCGACTGCTGCACATTTCCACGGATGCAGTTTTCGACGGTTCGCGCGAGAATGTGACCGAAGAAGATGAACCCAATCCGCTCAGCGTATACGGGCGCACCAAGCTAAGCGCCGAACGGGCGGTGATGGATGCAAATCCGAACGCGATCATAGCCCGGGTGAACCTGTTTGGTTGGAGCCTGAAGGGAAAACGCAGCCTGGCAGAGTGGTTCTATTACAACATGCAGGCTGGCAAAGCGGTGAAAGGGTTTACCGACGTTCGTTTTAAACCCATGCTGGCGAATCAACTTACCGGGGTGCTGCTGGATATGCTGGAGGCAAAGCTTTCCGGCATTTTCCACGTGGTGGGCGCCGACTGCATCAGCAAGTATGATTTTGGGTTGGCAATTGCCCGCCAATGCGGGCTGGATGAGAACCTGATTTCCCCGGTTTCGGTGGTGGATTTCGGTTTGAAGGCGGCACGGGCAAATAATCTCTGCCTGAATACCTCCAAATTGGAGCAGGTTTTACACAAGCCTCTCCCCGATTTTTCCACCGGAGTCGAACAGTTCTACCAGCTTTATCAACAGGGTTATCCACAAGTTCTCCGCAATCTGGTGGATAACTCGGGAAAGAACCTGAATCCTTACCAGTAGGGAGGTTGACCATGGAAATTCGAATCGGCTCGCATGTAATTGGTGTGGATCATCCCACCTATTTCATTGCGGATATTTCCGCCAACCATGACGGTGATCTGGAGCGGGCAAAGCTGCTGATCCGTCTGGCGAAGGAAGCCGGCGCGGATGCTGCCAAATTTCAGAATTTTCGTGCGGCACAGATTGTTTCCGATTACGGGTTCAAGCAGATGGGCAGCCAGTTATCGCACCAGGCGAAATGGAAGAAGTCTGTCTTCGAAGTGTACAAGGATGCCTCGATCCCCTTCGACTGGACACCCATCCTCAAAGAGGAATGCGACCGGGTGGGGATCGATTATTTTTCTTCCCCCTATGATTTCGATGCCATCGATATGCTCAATCCATACGTTCCGGCATACAAGATCGGTTCGGGCGACATCACCTGGGATGAAGCGTTGATTCGCATGGCAAAACTGGGTAAACCGATTTTGCTGGCTACCGGCGCCTCGAACATCGGTGAAGTGCAACGCGCGGTGAAAATTATTCTGGAACACAATCCGCAGCTAGTGCTGATGCAGTGCAATACCAATTACACCGCCAGCCTGGAGAATTTCAAACACATTCATCTGCGGGTGCTGAATACATACCGGACGATGTTCCCCGACCTGATCCTGGGGCTATCCGATCACACCTCAGGACATGCCACGGTTCTGGGCGCTATCGCGCTGGGCGCACGGGTGGTGGAAAAGCACTTTACCGACGATACCGGCAGGGTGGGTCCCGACCATCCCTTCTCGATGACACCTGCGACTTGGCGGGATATGGTCGACCGCACCCGCGAACTGGAACTGGCGCTGGGGAATGCCAACAAGGTGGTTAATGACAACGAGCAGCAGACAGTGGTGGTACAACGGCGCTGTATACGGACTGCACGGGAGATCAAGGCGGGTGAGGTATTTACCCGTGAAATGATCGATGTGCTCCGTCCGGCGACGCCAGGCGCCATCCTGCCATACGAGATCCCGGCGGTAGTGGGCTGCAGGGCGCTGGCAGATATGCCTGCGGGAAAAGAAATATACTGGACCGACCTGGGAAAATAGAACAGCCTGTTCATGATGAAGATCCTATACATTTCCAGAGATTATTGTCCGCACGACCACCGGCATCTTAGCGCAATTCGGGATGGCGGACATGAAGCCTATTACCTGCGCCTGGAGAATGCCAACCGTGGGCTGGAGGGGCGGTCCCTGCCGGAAGGCGTAAGGCTTGTCACCTGGAAGGGCGGACAGGGGCGCTTTCACCTGTGGAATGCTCCCGGACTGGCGCTGGATTTGAAGAGGGTCATCATCGATATTCGCCCGGATATCATCCATGCCGGGCCGATCCAATCTTCAGGGTTGGTGGCGGCGTTGAGCGGATTTCATCCATTAGTAAGCATGTCGTGGGGATTCGACCTGATGCGCGATGCGGACCGCAACGTGGTTTCGCGTTGGGTCACCCGCAATGTTTTGCGCAAGTCAGACTGGCTGTTTGCCGATTGCCGGGCGGTGCTGCACAAGGCGGAAAAATATGGATACGACCTTGTGCGCAGCACTTATTTCCCGTGGGGGGTGGACCTGAATCATTTCCAGCCGGGTGAGAATAACCGCATCACCGATGAACTGGGCTGGAAGGATGCCTTTGTATTATTTTGTAATCGATCATGGGAGCCGCAATATGGCGTGGATGTCGTTGCGCGGGCTTTTGTGGAAGCAGCCAGGGTTGATCCCAATTTGCGGTTGCTGCTACTTGCCAGCGGTTCACAGGCGGAGAACCTGCGGGAAATCTTCTCTGCCGGCGGCGTGACGGACAAGGTGCATATGCCCGGACAGATCCGGTATGACGAACTGCCGGATTATTACCGTTCCGCCGATCTATATATCAGCGCCTCGCACATCGACGGTTCTTCGGTTTCGCTGATGGAGGCATTAGCCTGCGGACTGCCCGCGGCAGTGTCGAATATCCCCGGCAACCTGGAATGGGTGACACACGGAGAACAGGGCTGGGTATTTGCCGACGGCAATACATCCGCCCTGGCGGAGATCATGCTCAAAGCTCATCAATCCAGGGTGGACCTGGCAGTAATGAGCCTGCGCGCCAGGCACAAAGCCGAGCAACAGGCGAACTGGATCACCAATCAACAACGCATGCTGGAAGGTTACCGGAAAGTGACCGCAGAGGCATCTGCCTTGAACGGGCAGCAGGTCAGCCATGAGTGAAAATGGTAACCAGGTGAATGTCGTCGCGATCATACAGGCACGCATGAAATCCAGCCGCCTGCCGGGCAAGGTGCTCCTGGATATCCAGGGCAAACCCATGCTAACCCGCGTGCTGGAGCGGGTGACATTGGCAAAAAGAATCGACCGGGTGGTGCTTGCCACAACAGATGGTGTGGATGACAATCCACTGGCAGATTACTGCCGGGAAAATCAGATTGCCTGTTATCGCGGCAGCCTGTATGATGTGCTGGACCGATACTATCAGGCGGCTGCGTCCGCACAGGCGGACGTGGTGGTACGTTTGACTTCCGATTGCCCGCTGCTCGACCCGGGTTTGATCGATGAAACCATCGCGGTGCTGCTGGGTGAGGGGCAAACACAAGCGCAGTGGATACCCGCCAGCAACAACCCTGAAGCCTGCCCCCCTCCCATGGATGTACGCTTTCCCTGGGATTTTGCCGCTACGCGATTGCCACCCCCGTGGGAGCGCAGCTTTCCGATCGGACTGGATGTGGAAGCATGCACCCATGCCGCCCTGAAAAAAGCCTGGCAGGAAGCATCCGCGCCCTATGAGCGGGAACACGTGATGCCTTATCTATATGACGAGCCCGACCGCTTTCGCTGCATTGTCGGCGGATGGCAGGAAAATTATGGCTTTCATCGCTGGACGGTGGATACAGCGGATGACCTGAAACTGGTCAATGAAATTTATGCCCGGCTGAAAGGTGAATTTACCTGGCTGGATGTTCTGGCACTGATGAAAACGAATCTCCAGTTGTTTGAGATCAATGCGGCAATTCATCACAAAGACTTTCGCGAAGTGGATAGCAGGCGGAGATAACTTTGGCTGATATTGCCCTCTTTTCCGCACCGAAGCCCTTTACTGACCCGCATATCGGGATGATCCAGTGCAATGCCATCCGTTCCTGGAAGGCATTGGGTGAGAATGTGGATGTACTGCTATTGGGCGAAGAAGACGGACTGGCACAGGCGGCTGATACGCTACAGGTAAAGCACATACCGGATATCCAGCGTGCGTCTTCGGGCGCGCCGCTGATCAGCTCGATGCTGGAGCAGGTGCGTAAAAATTCCAATGCAACGATACTGGTCATCATCAATGCCGATATCATTTTACTGCCGGGCTTTATCGCTGCCATCCAGGCGGTGGATGCCCTCGCGAGCGCATATTTGATCATGGGGCACCGCTGGGACCTGGACCTGCGCGAAGAGATCACCTTCCAACCGGGATGGGAGACAAGCCTGGAAGCACAGATCAAGCAATCCGGTCGTCTGCATAAGAGTAAAGGCAGCGATTATTTTGCCTTCCGAAGGGAATGCTACGACCCATATCCGCCGTTTACAATTGGCAGGGCGGGCTGGGATAATTGGACGATCTTCCATGCGCGCAAGATGGGCTGGCAGGTGATCGATGCCACTGCAGATATCCGCATTATTCACCAAAAGCACGATTACCAGCACCTGCCGGGCGGCAAAATCCATTACGATCACCCTGAATCGGATGAGAATCTTCGTCTGGCAGGCGGAAAACGTCATATCTTTACCCTGTTGGACGCAAATAAAGTGCTGGTCGATGGTAGAATCCAGCCGTACCCGGTTTCCACGCAGAAGTTGATCAGAGAATTCGAAACCCTACCGGTTCTTCATACGGAGAATCGCTTTTTAATGGATGTTTTCTTTTATCTGACACATCCGGTGAAGTTCATACGGCACAAACTGCCCTGGATGGCAAAGTTATTGGGAATTTCCCGCCGACAGGAATCGGAAGAGTATTAGAGGATCTTCAAGAACATGCCCAGAATTGGAATGAACCCAGCCCGTAATCGTGACTCCGGCTATCAACCCAGCCGGGTGACACTGGCTGTGTTAACACATGTTCCGAATGACGATGGCTATTTTACCCATCGCTTTGATGTGCTGCGATTGTGCATTGAAAGCTTGATCCGCAATACGCAACCGGCTTGCGATCTGATCATCTTTGACAATGCCAGCAGCCCGGATGTGGTGAATTACCTGCGAGGGCTGTATGATGCGGGTAAGGTACAGTATCTGATCCTTTCCAGCCGCAATATTGGCAAGATCGATGCGCTGCAAATGATATTTCGGGCTGCACCGGGTGAAATCATTGCCTATACCGATGACGATATCCTCTTCCTACCCGGCTGGCTGGATGCACATCTGAAAATACTGGATACCTACCCCAAAGTGGGCGTGGTGACCGGCTTCTATATCCGCTCGCAAATGAACTGGTCGGTGATATCCACGCTGCAATTCACCAGCCAGGCGGGTGTGACTACTGACAAGGGTTTGCTCTGGGATACCCACTGGGAGCAACATTACATGGAAAACATGGGCAGAACGCCGGAGAAATATCAGGAAGAAACCCGTGGCTTGGAAGATGTTCGATTCACATTCAAGGGCGTGCAGGCTTTTGCTTCAGCAGGACACCATCAATTCGTTGCCCATAAATCCGTGCTGCAGGAGGCGCTGCCAGCGGATTGGTCGGGCAGGCTGATGGGAAAGATGCGCGAATTCGACGACACCCTTGACCAGTTGGGATATCTGCGGCTGAACACCGCCGAACCGGTGACCCGTCTGCTGGGGAATATCATCAGCACTGAAAATGCGGAACTCGCCGGTCAAATGGGCATCCAGGTTGAAGCAGCTGCATACCAGGCGCCATCCGCCGCACAACAAAAACTGAGCCGTATACCATTGCTAAACGGGCTTGCCCGCCGGCTGTACCGCTGGCTGTATAAATTCATCAATGCTTAAGTGGAGAAATGATGTCTGAACCAATCCCGGGAAGAATAAAAAAGGCTGTGGTCATCCTGTTGAAGGGCACGTCCCCGGTAAAGCCGATGCGCAGCGATATTCCGGCAATCACCCCCGATGAGGTGGCAGATGCCCGGGCGTTCTTCCCGCGCGACAAGTATTTTATTTTCGGACATGCACGTTCCGGTACGACGCTGCTGGCCCGCCTGATCCGTCTGCATCCTGAAGTACACTGCAACTGGCAGGCGCATTTCTTTACCCGAAAGCCACTGCTCAAAGCGCTGGTCGGCGACCCGGAGGTGGAACGTTGGCTGACCCATCACAGCAACCGCTGGAATCATGGAGGCGATCTGTCTGTACTGGTAATACGCGCCGCGGCGGATATGATCCTCGAGCGGGATGCGATGAAAGCCGGTAAGCGCATTGTGGGTGATAAAAGCCCTTCTTCCGTTTTCCACGGCGAGGCGATACGTAACGCGGCAGCAGTTTATCCGGATGCGTCCATCATCAACATTGTCCGCGATGGTCGTGATACTTCGTTGTCCCACCGTTTTCAGGGGTTTGTAGACCGGCAGGACCGCCTGACAGCGGAAGACCGTAAGATCAGGGATGACTTTATCACCAATCCGCAGCCGTATTTGAACGGACAGAAATCCATTTTTACCGAAAAAGCCATGCGGCAGATCGCCGGTTCCTGGGTGCAGAATGTGACCGAGACTGAAGCCGAGGGCGTCCGACTGTATGGCGAGCGTTTTTATCAATTGCGCTATGAAGACCTGATGACATCTCCGTGGGAGGAGATGAGCAAGGTCTGGCGCTTTCTCAAAGTCAATGACATTCCGGCATCGGTAAAAGATGCGGTCGAGCAGGAAATGAGCGCTAACCCGGACGCCGAGTGGCAGGCGGAAAAAAGCAGCGATCTTGCCCGGTTGATTCCCAAGGGACAACAGGGCGGCTGGCAAAAACTGTTCACCGCGCGCGACAAGGCAATTTTTAAAGAGGTCGCCGGGGAACTGTTGATCCACTGGAAGTACGAAAAGGACCTGGAGTGGTGAAATGAAATTTGTGATTGCCGGATTGGGCTCCATCGGCAGGCGCCATATGCGCAACCTGATCGCATATGGGGAGAAGGACTTGATCCTTTACCGCACGCGGAAATCGACCATGCCCGAAGAGGACCTGGCTGGTTACCCGGTGGAGACCGACCTGATGGCGGCACTGGCTTCCCGCCCGGAGGGTGTGGTGGTATCCAATCCCACCGCGCTGCACCTGGATGTTGCCATCCCCGCCGCACTGCAGGGTGCAGCTCTCCTGCTGGAGAAACCCATCTCGCATAATATGGATCGGGTGGCTGAACTCGCAGGAGCGGTAAACAAATCCGGGGCAAAGGTGTTGGTGGGCTTTCAATACCGATTTCATCCCAACCTGTGTGAGGCAAAGCGGCTGATCGATGAAGGGGCGATCGGGCGACCAATTTCCTTCAAGGTTAACTGGGGGGAGTATTTACCAGGCTGGCACCCCTGGGAGGATCACCGCCAGAGCTATGCCGCCCGGCAAGATCTGGGCGGCGGGGTTGTGCTGACCCTGTGTCATCCGCTGGATTATTTGCGCTGGCTGTTTGGTGAAGTGGAAGCACTGTGGGCTTTTACTGCGACTGTGCCTGAGTTGGGTACCGAAGTGGACGCGGTGGCGGAGATCGGTTTGCGGTTATCCGGCGGAGTAACCGGAGCAGTTCACCTGGATTACATCCAACGACCCGGCAGCCATACTCTGGAAGTGAGTGGAACCAAGGGCATGCTGCGCTGGGACAACGGCACCTCCCTGCTGAAGTTATATCGGGCAGAAGAGAATACCTGGCAGGACCTGCCCGCGCCGGACGGTTTTGAACGAAACTGGTTGTTTATGGCAGAGACAGAGGCTTTCTTGAAATTGATCCGTGGAGTGGAAGCATCTCCCTGTACACTCGATGACGGCATCCGTGCGCTGGAACTAACCCTAGCGGTACACACCTCCGCCCACGAAGGTATTTTACAGAAATGGTAGAGCCATGACAATATTGCGCGATTCCCCCATTTTAGTAAATGTGCACCTGGGAGATTAACGATGCGAAGCATGGATGTGGCAGCAATTCAAGCCATCTCGAACAGGGAGATGAAACGCATCGGTTATAATCAATCGGTTATCGATTGGAAAAACATAAAGCTGGTGGATCGAATTCGGTTCACGATGGAATTATTACCATATCAAGTGAAGGAGCTTATTCAATGACTGAAACAAAACAGGCGATCATCGCCCCCTACGGCGGTAAACTCGTCAATCTGGTGGTGACTGGTGATGAAAGGCAGGCGCTCATCGAGAAAGCCTCGCACCTGCAATCCATTAAAATCTCCCCCCGCAATCTGTGCGATCTGGAGTTACTGGCAACCGGCGCTTTTTCTCCGCTGGATCGCTTTATGGGACACAAAGACTACGAGCGGGTTCTCGAAGAGATGCGTCTGGCAGACGGCACGCTCTTTCCGCTGCCCATCACCCTGACCGTAGACAAGGAAGCTTACGACTCGCTGGGTGAAGAAGTTGTGTTGCGCGATGCGCAAAACAACCTGATCGCAGTTATGAAAATTGAAGAAGCCTTCCCTTACGACAAGGATAAGGAAGCCCGCCTGGCATATGGTTCGACCGATACAAAGCATCCCATGGTCTCTGAAATGGTGCGCTGGGGCAACCTGTGCATTTCGGGTGAGTTGAAAGTGATCAATCTGCCCAAGTACTACGATTTCAAAGATCTGCGCCACACGCCAGCGGAAGTTCGCGCCCGCCTGGCTGAAATGGGGAATGCCAATGTTGTGGCTTTCCAGACGCGCAATCCGCTGCACCGTATTCACGAGGAATTGACCAAACGGGCAGCCAAAGCGGTAGGCGGCAGTCTGTTGATCCACCCGGTGGTTGGTCTGACCAAACCCGGCGATGTAGATCACTATACCCGCGTGCGTATTTACAAAGCCCTGGTCGAGAAATATTATGATTCCAAGAGTACCATGCTCAGCCTGCTGCCGCTTGCCATGCGCATGGCTGGTCCGAAGGAAGCATTGCTGCACGGGATCATCCGCCGCAATTACGGCGCCAACCACTTCATCATTGGCCGCGATCATGCCGGACCGGGAAACGACAGCACGGGGAAACCGTTCTATGGACCATACGATGCCCAGGAGCTCTTCAACAAGTACGCCAACGAATTGCAGATGACGGCAGTACCATTTTACGAGTTGGTTTACCTGCCCGACAAGGACGAATATGTTGAGGGTGACAAGGTCCCTACCGGCGCCCGCACGTTAAGCATCTCCGGTACCCAGGTGCGCGATGACTATCTGGCAAAGGGCAAGCTGCTTCCCGAGTGGTTCACCCGCCCGGAGACTGCCCGCATTTTGCGCCAGATGTACCCGCCCCGCCATAACATGGGCTTCTGTGTCTGGTTCACCGGTCTTTCCGGTGCCGGTAAGACAGCCACAGCGGAAGTGTTGACCACACTGCTGCTCGAACATGGCAAGCAAATCACACAACTCGACGGTGATGTTATCCGCACGCATCTTTCCAAGGGACTGGGTTTCTCCAAGGAAGACCGCGATACCAATATTCTGCGTATCGGGTATGTAGCTTCCGAGCTGGTAAGGCAGAAAGGCGTGGTAATTTGCGCCGCAATCAGCCCTTACCGTGCCACCCGCGATGAATGCCGCAAGATGGTCGGCAGCGACCAGTTCGTGGAAGTTTACATGGATACCCCCATCGAAGTCTGCGAATCCCGCGATATCAAAGGCTTGTATGCCAAAGCCCGCCGCGGAGAAATCAAGGGTTTCACCGGCGTGGATGATCCGTACGAACCACCCATCAACCCCGAAATCTCGCTCAAGACGGTGGGAGTAACCCCTGAAGAAAATGCTCACCTAATCATCAAATTCCTTCAGGAACGCGGTTTCCTCCTGGTGGATGGAACTGCTGCGGAATAATAAACAATTTACCGGGAGCGGAGATCAGGGCAAACTGATTTCCGCTCTCCGTTCCAAAAGGGATAATCATGTCGCCAATTCAGGAAAAATTCGATCTCACGGGGAAAACAGCCATCGTCACGGGCGGTATCGGGCTGCTGGGAAAGGAGTTCTGCCGGACGCTTGCGGAAGCTGGCGCCAGTGTACTGGTGGCTGATCTCAATGGTGATGCCGCAGAAGCATATGCAGCGGAATTGCGCAGCAAAGGATATGACGCCGGGTTTGCACGGGTCAACGTTACCGATCCCGAATCGGTTCAGGCAATGGTCGGTTGTTCCGTGGATCTGTTTGGCAGTGTCGATATCCTGGTAAACAGCGCCGCCATGGACCCGAAATTCGATCAATCACAAGCTGGTCAGCATGGCAGCACGTTTGAGGATTTTCCCGTGGATGCCTGGCGGCAGGCGGTGGATGTAAACCTGACTGGCATGTTCCTTTGCTGTCAGGCGGCAGCGCGCGAAATGGTTAAAAAGAACACCGGTGTGCTGATCAACATCTGCTCCACTTATGGATTGGTGGGTCCGGATCAGCGTATTTATATCCGACCCGGTGAGCCGAGGCGGGTAAAACCGGTCTATTATTCGGTGACAAAAGCCGGCGTGCTGGGACTGGTCCATTATCTGGCAACTTATTATGCTGGAACAAAAATCCGCGTCAATGCGCTCACACCCGGGGGTGTGTTCAATCAGCACGATGACCTGTTCGCAAAAAATTATTCTTCCAGGACGGTACTGGGTCGAATGGCAAATTTGGATGAAATGAATGGAGCACTGCTCTTTCTGGCATCCGAGGCGTCCTCGTATATGACCGGCTCCAACCTGGTGGTCGATGGAGGCTGGACCGCATGGTAAATCATCCTGAAGTTTTGGCAATCATTCCGGCGCGCGGCGGTTCCAAGGGTATCCCCCGCAAGAACATAAAGCTGTTTGCCAGCCATCCGTTGGTTGCCTGGAGCATTGCTGCTGCACTGCAAGCTGACCTGGTGACACGGGTGATCGTTTCGACCGATGATGAAGAAATTGCCGCCATCAGCCGGCAGCATGGCGCCGAAACCCCTTTTCTGCGTCCTGCCGAACTGGCTGCCGACCTGTCGGTGGACTTTCCCCTGTTTGAGCATGCCCTGGGATGGTTGAAGGAAAAGGAAGGTTACCAACCGGATATTGTGGTGCAACTGCGTCCTACTTCCCCCATCCGCCCGCGGGGACTGGTCAACCAGGCGGTTCAACAATTACTGGATCATCCTGAAGCCGATTCCGTCAGAGGGGTCATCCCTTCAGGACAGAACCCTTACAAAATGTGGCGTGTGGATGGTGATCGAATGTATCCCTTGCTTAAGGCGGATGGAATCGATGAACCCTACAACGCACCGCGCCAGCAACTGCCCCCCACCTACTGGCAGACCGGTCATATTGATGCCATTCGGGTTTCCACTATTCTTGAAAAACACTCGCTCTCTGGCAATATGATTCTGCCCGCACATATCGATCCGGCTTTTACGGTGGATATCGATTCACCACGGGATTGGAATCGGGCGGAGTGGCTGGTATGGCACAGCGACCTGGATATGGTCTTCCCCGGAAAACAACCACGTCCCTTCCCGGACAAGGTGAAGATGATTGTGATGGATTTCGATGGCGTGCTGACGGACAACCGTGTTTGGGTTGATGAAAACGGCAAGGAGGCAGTTGCAGCTTATCGCTCTGACAGCCTGGGTTTGGCTTTATTGCGCGGCAGAGCCGGAGTGGAACCGCTGGTCATCTCGAAAGAGAAAAATCCGGTGGTGACCAAACGCTGCCTGAAGATGAACGTCCCTGTAATGCAGGGGATCGATAAAAAAGCGGAAGCTCTTCAGAAGGTGATGCTCGAGAAGCGGATTCACCCTTCCCAGGTGATCTATATCGGCAACGATGTGAACGACCTGGAATGCTTTCCGGTCGTAGGCTTTGCGGCAGCCCCAGCTGATGCCGAAAAATCCGTGCTCATGTCCGCCGACATGGTCTTGACCCGGGAAGGTGGTCATGGCGCGGTGAGAGAAATGTGTGATCTTTTAATGGAGCGCCTGCGGAATTCATAGGAATACAGGCGAGATCGGGTTGAAGAAATTTCCGGTATATCCAATCTTATTGGCGGTCTTCCCCATACTGAGTTTATGGGCGGCGAATTTACTATACGTCGGTGTCACGGCTACCTACCGTTCGTTCCTGGTGATATTGCTTGGCACCTTCTTACTGTGGGGAATACTGGCGGCAGTCTTCCGTGATGTCCACAAGTCCGCGCTGATCACATCGCTGGCTGGTGTATTGTTCTTTTCATACGGCAGGTTGTATCCGGTTATCGAAGATGTCTCCCTGCTGGGTTTCAACATCGGGCGTCATCGTTACCTGGTTCTGGCTTTTGGCGTGATCCTGTTTTTGCTTGCCTGGCGGATCGTTGCTTCGAAAAAGGATTTTTCCAAAATAAATTCGCTGATGCTGCTGGTCGGCGTTGGATTGGTCGCCCTGCCGGTCTTTCAAATCACCAGCCATTACATCCGGCAGGCCGGGTTCGCCGCATCTCAAAACGGCGACCAACTCACGACACAGCGCACACAACCGGATGTTGTAACCTTGACCCCGCCGGCGGATGGTGTGCTTCCTGATATTTATTACATCATCCTGGATTCATACGGAAGGGCGGATGTGCTGAAAGATTGCTTTCAATATGACATCCAGCCTTTCCTGAATGGGCTCGAAAGTGAGGGCTTCGTTACCGCCGAACGCAGCCAGACAAACTTTACCATCACCGACCTGTCGTTGACTGCATCCCTGAATATGGATTATCCGCAAGCCCTTGCCGTCAAACCCGCTCAAGCCAGCGACCCCGCCGTACTGCACGAATGGGCGGTTCATAATACGGTCCGCAATTCACTCGAGAAAATCGGCTACAAGACGGTGGCATTCGATTCGGGGTATGGCGTTTCCCAATGGGAAGATGCCGATGTGTATTATGTGCGCAGTTCAGGCGCCAGATGGCTGCTGGGCGGGATCAATCCGTTCGAGGATATGCTGCTCAATACCACGCTGGGCACCATTGTTTTCCAGATGGATGCGCGACTGCCCACAGCGTTGCGGGTTTTCCTGGATGGGGCACATCTCGAGCACCGGCAGCGGATGCTGGATATCATGGATAATCTGGTGAAAGTGCCTGACAATCCGGAGCCGACTTTTACCTTTGTGCATATACTGGCACCGCATAATCCATTCGTTTTTGGACCGGATGGTGAGTATGTCAGCCGAAATACGCCATTTACCCTGAATAATGACCAGGACATCAAAGACGGGTTTGTTTATATCTCCGGCTATACCGATCAGGTGATTTACCTGAACAAACGCTTCAGTGAGATCATTGATGAAATCATTCAGAAGTCGGATGTGCCCCCGGTCATCATTTTGCAAGGCGATCATGGGCCGTCGCGCTGGGTGACATCCACCACGGGGCGCAGTTTTATTCTGAATACTTATTTGTTCCCAGGGGCGGATAAATTGGTCTACCCGACCATCAGCCCGGTGAATTCATTCCGCGTGGTATTCAACAGTCTGTTCAATGCCAACTTGCCGCTGCTCCCCGATCAGACATTTTTCACGACTCATAGTACAATTGAGCAGCTTCAACCGGTCGACGGAACAGAGGAAAAATGCAATCCGGCTTTCCTGAAACCGACCAAGCAACAATAATGTGAGGATACATGACAATATCGATAAAAATTGGCGATCGAGAAGTGGGAGAAGGCTTTCCCATTTATTTCGTTGCTGAAATCGGAATCAATCATAACGGTGATATTGAAACTGCAAAGCAAATGATCGATGTTGCCGTGCGAAACGGTGTGGATGCGGTTAAATTCCAGAAGCGAACGCCGGAGTTATGTGTTCCCCCGGAGCAGCGCGGACAGATGCGGGATACCCCCTGGGGATACATTTCGTACCTGGATTACCGGCTCAAGACGGAATTCGGGCAGGAGGAATACCAAGAAATCGACCGCTATTGCAAGGAAAAAGGGATTGTCTGGTTTTCATCCGTATGGGATATTCCATCGGTGGAATTTTTACAGCAGTTCAACCCGGTTTGTTATAAGATTCCGTCTGCGTCATTGACCGACCATGAACTTTTGAAAAAAGTAAAGTCGTTGGGCGCACCGGTGATCCTTTCCACGGGGATGTCCACCATGGAACAGATCCAGCAGGCGGTGGAAGTGGTGGGCACCGAAAGGCTGTTGATCACACACACCACCAGCACCTATCCCTGCGAACCGGAAGAGTTGAATCTGCGGGCGATCCAGACCCTGCGCGATAAATTCCCTGTTCCCATCGGTTATTCCGGTCACGAGGTTGGGCTGATCCCCTCCGTGATCGCGGCAGCCCTGGGGGCATGCCTGATCGAGCGACATATTACCCTGGATCGGGCGATGTGGGGCACGGATCAGGCGGCTTCGGTGGAGCCGGGCGGCATCGAGCGCCTGGTGAAATACCTGAGGGTCACCGAGCAGGCACTGGGTGACGGCATCAAGCGCGTATATGATTCAGAAAAACCTTCGTTAATGAAATTACGAAGATATCAATAAAGTGTTGGAGGCATGAATGTTCCCTGTTCAATCAGTTAGTGGTCTCATTTTGGCATATCTCGACCCGGGTTCGGGAAGTTACCTGATCCAATTGCTCATTGCGGCATTATTGGGCGGCGGCTTTGCCATCAAGGCTTTCTGGAAGCAAATTTCTGCATTCTTCAGAAAGATAAGCGGCAAGGCGGAACCCCAGCCACAGGAAGAGACCAAGGATGAGCAACCTGAATAAAATTGCTGCTTCGTTCCGTGACCCCAGCGGTTTCATGTTTCGCAGGGATGGCATCCTTTACCGGCAGGTTAACAAACATTATCAGCGTCAGTACGATCAACTGGCAGGCTCCGGCTTGCTGGAAAGCCTGTGGAAACAGGGGCTGTTGATCCGCTCGAATGAAGTGGATGTTCAGCCCGCAGAGAAGGAGACTGTCTACCGGGTGATCCAGCCGGAAGAGCTCCCTTATATTTCCTATCCTTACGAGTGGAGTTTTTCCCAGTATAAAGACGCCGCCCTGGCGACCCTGCAAATTCACAAGCAGGCATTCGAAAAGGGATTTATCCTCAAGGATGCCTCTGCATACAACATCCAGTTTGTGAATGACAAGGCTGTACTTATCGACACCCTGTCCTTTGACATTTATGAACCTGGTGAACCGTGGGTGGCTTACCGGCAGTTCTGCCAGCATTTCCTGGCACCACTGGCTTTAATGGCGCTCACCGATATCCGTCTTTCCCAATTGATGCGGGTGTATATCGATGGTATTCCGCTGGATATGGCAAGCAAACTGCTGCCGGGCAGCACCAAGTTCAACCTGGGGTTGAACCTGCACATTCACACGCATGCTGCCGCCCAAATGAAATACGCTGACGATACCTCTGCGAAGAAACAGAACAAGGGGCAGATGAACCGGAACGCGTTCCTTGGGTTGGTAGATTCGCTTGAGACGACCATCAAAGGTCTGCTGCCTAAAGGCGTGAAGACCGAGTGGGGTCACTATTACGAGGATACCAACTACAGCGATCAAGCCCTGCAGGAAAAGCGCGCCCTGGTGGGCAAGCTGGTGGAACAGGCAAAGCCCAAAACATTGTGGGATCTGGGCGCCAACACGGGGTTCTTTACCCGCGTTGCTTCGGAAAAGGGCATTTTTAGCATTGCATTCGATATCGATCCCCTGGCGGTTGAGCAAGGCTGGCAGGAAGTCAAAGCCAGAAAAGAAAGCCATCTATTGCCGTTGGTGCTCGATCTGACCAATCCAAGCCCTGCGCTGGGTTGGGCGAACCAGGAACGATCTTCCTTCCTGCAGCGTGGTCCGGCTGACTGCATCATGGCACTGGCGCTCATCCATCACCTGGCGATTTCCAATAACGTGCCGCTGGTAACACTGGCTGAGTTCTTTGCCCAAGCCGGCAAATGGCTGATCATTGAGTTCGTGCCCAAGGAAGATTCACAGGTGCAGCGGCTGTTGGCAACCCGCGAAGATATCTTCCCGGAGTATACGCTGGAAGGTTTTGAGCGAGCTTTTTCAACCGTGTTCCACATTCGCGCCAAGGAAGCAATTGCCGGTTCCAAACGCTGGCTGTATTTATTAGAAAGCAAATAATGCAATCAAAATCAACCGGGAGGGTGGGCGTTTTCCACCCATTCCTGTTTGCGCTCTATCCGCCTCTGGCGCTGTTGGCAAACAATATCCTGCAAATCCGACCAGTGGATGCAATCCGTTCCTTGGTCGTATTTTTGGTTTTCAGCAGCCTGTTGTTTGGCATTGCTTATATTGCCGTAAAAGAAAAGTACCGGGCAGGATTGATCACCACGATACTGCTCATCTCGTTTTCTGCTTATGGACAGGTGTATTCCTTCCTGGAAGGGCACCCGATCGGCGATTTTACGCTCGGGCGACATCGGTTTTTGCTGCCAGTGTGGCTTTTAGTTACGGCGATATGCCTGTATTTTGCCTTCCGCTCCCGTAAGGAACTGCTTTCCGCAACGAAGATATTGAATGTGTTCGCGGTTGTACTGGTAGTGTTACCGTTATTCCAACTGGCTTATACGTCCTTTTCGATGATGCAGCATGACAGACGCAATACCCTTGCCATGGAAACTGAACAGCAGGTGAACAATACAACCATGGATTACAAGCCGGATGTCTATTACATTATTCTGGATATGTATGGGCGGGATGATGTGCTGCTGGACAAGTTCCGATATGACAATACACCGTTTTTAACCGAACTGGAGAAGCTTGGTTTTAAAGTTGCCCGCTGCAGCATGTCAAATTACAACATGACTGAACTTTCCATGGCATCCAGCTTTAATATGAATTATCTGCAAACGCTGGGAGACCAATACACCCCGGGGAATAGCGACCGTTCCGGTCTGCCTTCGTTGATCCATTACAGTGCTGTGCGCAACATCTTTGAGGATATGGGGTATCAGTTCATCAATTTCGAAACCGGGTTTACCTTCACAGAAATGCGAGATGCCGACCAGTTCCTGATGCCTTCCTATCACGCGCTGAAAGCCTCACAGGCGGGATTGAACATCAATGCATTCGAATCAATGCTGGCGCGCACAACGATGGTATCCACATTGTTGGATGCACAGGCACGCTGGTTCAGCCCGGTAGCGGATGCCCTGGATACCCGCAAAGCACATGTGATTCGAGAATTATACGTGCTCGATACGCTGCCCAAATTAACGGCTGAAGACAGCCCCAAGTTTGTGTATGCGCATATATTAATTCCGCATCCGCCTTTCGTGTTCAGCCGTCAGGGAGTGAACATCACTTATCCCGGGAACGATGGCGCAACGCCGGTTGGTCCTACCCCCAAGGATTATGCCAGCGGATACCGCAACCAGCTCGATTACATAAACATGCGGATCATTCCCATTCTCAAGGAAATCATCGCCAACTCAAAGAATCCCCCCATTATCATCCTGCAGGGTGATCATGGGGTAGACCCGAAACGTTCATTTATTTTGAACGCATATTATTTACCGGGCGATGGCAGCCAGGGGCTTTATCCTTCCATTTCTCCGGTGAATACCTTCCGCCTGATATTGAATGAATATTTTGGCGGCGATTATACGTATTTGGAAGATATAAACTATGCTTCCAATGATTCTGCCCCATTCGACTATCATGTTGTCAAAGATGACCGGGTTTGTGAATAGAGACAGTACATGGCATTAAAAGCGATCGAACAATACTCCAAACAATTTCAGGCGAGCTTTTTGCGCAGGCAGGGTGATGAAAAAATCCGCAAAATGGCGCAAAAGGTATCCCAGGCAGCGATAACAAAACCAGGGGTAAAACCGGTCATTTTCTTCAATGCCTCCACCCGGCTGGGTGGGATGAGTTTGAATGCAGCCTACTCGCTGCTGACCGCCTGGGGATTGCGCCTACAGGGTGTTCCGGTGGTTCATTTTGTCTGCCAGCGGGGAATGAGCCGGTGTGTTTTAGGAACAAATCGGGATGATGTGAAGAAGGCATTACCCTGTGACAAATGCGTACGCCATTCACAAGCAGAATATGATCGGGCAAACACCTATTGGTTTACCTATCAGGAAGAGACTTCACTGCGCAACTTAATCCAGGGGTTGAGTGTGGAAGCGCTCATGCTGTTACGGTATGAAGACATTCCTCTGGGTGAGATTGTCCTGCCCGCACTGCGCTGGGAATTGCGCAAGCATCGTTTGAACGATGATGAATCCACGCGGTTTTTATACCGGGAGTTTATTCTATCGGCATGGAATATTGGTCAGGAGTTTGGAAAGCTGCTGGATGAAGTCGATCCGCAATGCGTGGTGGTGTTCAACGGGCAATTTTTCCCTGAAGCCATGGTGCGGTACCTTTGCATGGGAAAGGGAATTCGGGTTATCACGCATGAAGTGGGGATGATGCCACATACCGCTTTCTTCACCGATGGCGAAGCAACCGCATATCCGATGGATATTCCCGAAGACTTTGAACTCAACGAGGTTCAAAACCTTCGACTGGACGAATATTTATCCAACCGTTTCCAGGGGAATTTTAAGATGGCGGGCATTCAGTTCTGGCAGGGAATGAAAAGACTGGACCCGGCTTTCATTCAAATGATTTCGAATTTTCGCCAGGTGGTACCCATTTTCACCAACGTAATTTTCGATACCAGCCAGCCGCATTCGAATGTCCTATTCCCGGATATGTTCACCTGGCTCGCCGAGATGAAGGCGGTGTTTCAGAAACATCCCGACACGCTGTTCGTGATCCGCGCCCACCCCGATGAACTTCGTCCGGGTTCTGCCAAACAAAGCCGTGAAACAGTGCGGGATTGGGTGCAGAATCAGCAAATCCCGGATCTGGCAAATGTGGTCTTTGTCGATGCGACGGAATATATCAGTTCTTATGAATTGATCCAGAAATCGAAATTTGTGCTGGTCTATAATTCAAGTATCGGATTGGAGGCTTCCATTATGGGGAAGCCCGTACTGGCAGCCGGCAGGTCGCGCTATACGGGCTATCCGACGGTGTTCTTCCCCAAAACTGCACAAGAGTACTGGAACACGTTGGAAGACTTTCTTAATCAAACGGAGATCAGGGTACCTGAAGAACATTCCCGGCAGGCACGCCGGTTGTTGTATTATCAGTTGTACCGCACCGCGATACCCTTTGGTGCTTACCTGACGGATAGCCACCGCCCCGGGCTGGTGATGCTGAAGGATTTCGATGTCGGTGCATTGCAGGTGGAAAATTCACATACCATGCAGGTACTTACAGGTGGCATTTTAAAAGGAACCCCGTTTATAGTGGAAGAATCATGACAGCCTGGACAGAATTGAGACACCAAACACGATTGGTCCGCTGGAAGTTTCGCCGAGCGGCAGTTGCCCTGTCATCCAGGGGCAAGCTGTCTTCCATGCCTGCGGCCATCGGAAACTCGATGCCCAAGTCCGGATCGCACCTGATCATTCAAATGCTCGAAGGGCTGACCGG
>DAIOEK010000018.1:0-46988 GCA_036746315.1 Anaerolineaceae bacterium
GCGCTCACGAATGGTGTGCGAAATGGTATCCAAAATTTCTGCCAGGTTACCGCCGACCTCACGCTGCACGTTCATGGCGGTAATCACCAGATCCAGGTCATCGCTGGGGATGCGGCGTAACAGGTTATCCAGGGCGCGTTCGGTGGGAACACCCAGCGAGATCTCCTGCACCACCCGCCGGAACTCATCGGCGATCGGGTTCGGCATTTCGCGGCTGACGGCTTCCATTGCCTGAAGGTTGGAATAGCCGGCTCGCAAGCCATTGACCATCAGGTTCAGCATGTCTGCCAGTTGGTTGTCGAAGCGCACCAATCTTTTCGATTGCTCGCGTTTGACATAAATGCGGGGTAAATAAGCGCCAAAAACAGCGCCAATTCCTGCTACTAGTATGGATTTTGTCCCGATAAAATACCCGACAACCGCCATCACGAAGGATGCAATCACCATCACGGCAATATACTCGCCGGGTTTGAATTTCAAATCCGCCCTTGCCAGCTCTTTCGCAATGCGCTCCCCCATGGTGGATTTCTCCACCTGTTTGGTTAACCAATCGGTCAGCGGCGATTCTTTTACTGCTTCGGTAGTTTTCGCGTAATGGGCTTCATCCTCGATGTATCTGCCCAGTCGCTCTTCCACCAGGGATCGTTCACTCGAAACTGAGATCACAATACCCATAATCAGCAGAATAAATGCGATTGCACTTCCAACGATCAGAACCAGGGTTAAACCTGTCATAAGCTTTTCCTTTGTAATTCGTATTCGTTGATCGCCATAATCCTTTTACTTGCGCAAATTGGTGCCAATACCGAATATCTGAGGTGGCAGACGAATGCCTGACGCTTCGATCTTTTCCATAAACTTCGGGCGCAGCCCGGTGGGTTTCAAACGTCCCACAACCTTGCCGTTTTCATAACCCTGCAAATCGAATGAAAAGATATCCATGGTGGTAATCACATCACCTTCCATACCGGATACCTCTGTAATACTGGTAATCTTACGGGTACCGTCACGCATACGGTCCTGGTGGATGACGATATCGATTGCCGATGAAATCTGTTCGCGGATCGCCCGCACCGGCAGGTCCATGCCTGCCATCAACACCATGGTTTCCAGACGGGATAATGTATCGCGCGGACTGTTGGAGTGGGCGGTGGTCATGGAACCATCATGACCGGTGTTCATCGCCTGCAGCATGTCCAGCGCCGCTTCATCACGGATCTCGCCTACCACAATCCGGTCGGGGCGCATTCGGAGGGCATTGATCACCAACTGGCGGATGGTCACTTCACCCTTGCCTTCAATGTTCTGGGGGCGCGATTCCAACGTGACCACATGTTCCTGGCGCAGCTGAAGTTCCGCCGCGTTTTCAATTGTCACAATACGCTCATCGCCCGGAATAAAGCCGGAAAGAATGTTCAGCAGTGTGGTTTTACCGGAACCGGTACCGCCGGAGATCACCACATTCAATCTTGATTCAACACAGGCTTTCAAGAAAACCATGCATTCCTGTGTGGCGGACCCAAATTGGACAAGCTGGTCAACCGTAATGGGGTTCTTGGAGAATTTACGGATGGTCAGCACCGGACCAACCAGCGAAATGGGTGGAATGACAGCGTTCACACGGGAGCCATCCGGGAGACGGGCATCCACATATGGGCTGGATTCATCCACACGTCTGCCCAAAGGAGCGACGATGCGGTCAATGATCCTCATCACGTGATCGTTCGATTCGAACGCACTGGATTCACGGATGATCTTGCCCGCACGTTCAATGTAGAGCTTGCTGGCTCCATTTACCATGATTTCCGTGATGGTTGCATCTTCCAGCAGACGTTGCAGCGGACCAAAGCCAAGTATTTCAGCGCTGATCTGTTCGAACAGACGGCTTTTTTCCTGCCGTCCCAAAATGATATTCTCTTCTACCAATATCTGCTCAAACAGCGTCCAAATCGTCTTTTTAACTTCATCCACCTTGCTGACATCCGTGGTGGGGTCCATTTCAGCCAGCAGCTTGTTTTGCACCCGTGTTTTAAGATCCATTAAAGTATCTTGTGCACCGGAAGGTACAAAAGGTGATACCCATTTCTGTTGCAGCGGCGATGTCGGGGTTTTGGGCGCCTGCGGGTTCTGACCATCTCCGCCGGGTAGGCTGCCTGATCCACTTCCAATTCTTGATAGTAAAGACATTTTTTTACAACTCCGTTGTCAAATTAATATCTGCCAACTGTCTTTTCGATTTCAGCATTTTCCAGCTTCTTGATCTTTTCTTTAACAATATCGGCAAGTGCCAGCATACTTTTACCAATGGGTTGTGCTTTGTTATCAATCATAAAAGGTACGCCGGTATTAATGGAATTCAAGACAATTCGTTCTTCGAACGGAATGATTGCACTGATCTCCTGTTTCAGGCTTTCACCGATCTTCTCCGGTAATAATGCGATCCGTTTATCGAATTTATTCATGATAAACACGATCCGCTGACGGCCAATTTGGAACTGATCCACCAGTGTAAGGAATGTTTTGGCGTTCTTAATTGCAGGGATTTCCTGGGTTGTGATCAGCAGCAGAATATCGCTAACCTCTATGGCATCCAACACCGTTTCCGTGAGATGTGATTCGGTGTCGATGACGATGTAATTATAAAGCGATTTCAAGTAGTTGATCACTTGCTTGAACTCACCCGGCTTGATCGACTCCGCCATTTCGGGTCTGGGCGGTGCAGCCAGAATGTGCAGCCCCGATTTATGGGTGATGATGACATCCCCCACCACCTCGGGATCCAATTCGGAGGAGCGTGGCGTCAGGTCCACCAGGGAATTGCGCGCCTGTTCATTATTGAAGACCGCCACATCCCCGTATTGAAGATAGGCATCCACCACCAGCACCTTGTTGTCGCCGGTCATCAACGACTGCGCCAGGTTGACGGCGATGGTAGTGGTACCCACCCCACCTTTGGGGCTGTAAACAGTGATTACCTTGCCGTGGGTTGGCGATAGTGAAGCTTTGCCCGATTGCGATGCCCCGAACTGGGCGTTCAGGCTGATGCGCGCCTGTTCTTCCTGCCCCATCTTTCCCACGGTTTGAATGGTATTGATCAGCTCATCGATCTGCGGCGGCTTCTCCAAAAAGTTCCTTGCGCCCACCAACATCGCTTTTTGCATATATTTGGGGTCATATTGTACAGAAAGGATCACGATCTGGGTAAATGGCAATTTTCTGCGGATAGCCTCGGTCGCAGCAATGCCGTCCATATCCGGCATGTTGATGTCCATCAGGACGACGTGCGGTTGCGTCTCGGTGGCAAGCTCGATCCCCTCCAACCCGGTACGAGCTGCACCGACAACCTCTACATTACTCTCGAATTGCAGAAGTTTGCGGATGTTTTCCCGGGTTTCAGCATTATCATCTACGATGAGAACCCTGATCTTATCTTGTTCCGCCATACCATTTCTCCAATGATCGTGCCATATTGTTTGTAAAGGGTGCAAGCCTGTTGCGGACAGGCTTACGTTTCCCCTTCATTTTCTATATTTACTGCCCCCGTGGTTTAGCGGGGAGCGGGTTGTGCTTCTTCCAACCCGGATGGCAGGGTCAATTCTGTTTTCGCCGGCTGCAAAGCATAGGGTTGTTTCGCAGGCAGCGGAATTGAATAGCTATCCATGGTGTATTGCAGTGTAACTGCATCCGTCTTTACCCGTTGTTCGTCTCCGGCTCCACGCAGCGCCAGGTTCATCTGTGCGCCGGCATAGATCAAATAGTTCAACGTTACTGCATCCTGAGGGGTGACGATCAGGGTTACGATCTTGGGTGTAGATTGCGTGGTAGTCTGCTGATTCGCCGCAGGCGTGGGAGTGGCTTGCGCCTGATCCGTTACCACGGTTGTCGTCATGGAAGTCTCGCCGACATCCAGAATCATTACGTCCTGCAAAATAGTTTGCGAAACGATGCGTGGACGTTGTGCTTCGGATGGTTGAAGATAAACCGGCTGTGCCAGTGTTTGATCCTGTTCCGCCCTGCCCTGTTTGGCGCCTTCACCCAGCGTGTTGGCATATGCCACAGAGGCGGGGTTTTCCAGCGTGCCCGGGGGGATTACCACATCGGCAAACAGATTGGGTAAGATGGTCTGGAAGGAAGCATCCACATCCACGAACATCATGGTCGCGATCACGTTCACATGGTCGCCCGGTTGTGGAGCATAACCTACGCTGGCAATCGGATTAAGCATGGGTATGCTCACGGCAACCATGCCATCAGGGATCTTGAACGCGGAAAGCGATCCTTCTGCTGAATCCATCACCATGCTGCTGGTAATCGGTACCCTGGCATCCAAATCCATCTTGGCTCGCTTGCCAACCAGCTCTTTGATGTCACTGTAGAATACGCCAGGCACCATCAGCTTTTTGGGGTAGGGAACCGTGGTCAGCTGGTTTTCACTCAGCTGTGTACCATAGGGTATCGCCTGCACACTCATCACAATCTCCCCCATATCCTCGGCCGGAGCGGGAGTGGTTGCAGGGGACTGTGCTCGCTGTGCTTGTGGACGAACCACCAGCAGGTAAAGCGCTGCTACTCCCAGGATAAGAATTAAAGCGATAAAGATAAATATTCTTCCTCGTCGCTTGGAACTTTGAGCCATAAAAGCCTCCCATCTCCTTACAAGGTAAATGCTACTTAAGCTATCATATCCAAACTGCCTTAAAAGTCAAGCAAACTTCTTTTTCAAGCTTGAATATATGGTGCAAGCATCTTGCCAGCAGGAACCTAGAATTGAAAGACCCTGTCCAAAGACAGGGTCTTTCTGGTATGGCATACCTGGAGGTAGCCACTTTTGTCCAATTAGATGGAGCCGACAATGTTGCTGAAGATGTTACCAATGGCGGGACCCAACAGGGCAAGAATAACAATAACTACTACTGCAACTAAAACGAGGATCAAAGCATACTCTACGAGGCCCTGGCCTTTTTCATCACGAACGATCATCTTGTATTTACCTCCTTCCCACAGAATTTTTATAGAAAAATGATCTAATCTGATTATATGAGTTTCAGACAAGAATGCAATGAATAATTCTTACAGAAACCTTACAGAAAACTATTTTGAATTATCCAACTGCCCTTTCCTCGCGGATAGATCATGTTCTATCTGATGAAACCTAATTTTACCTTATCCGTATATATTGTGAGATGATTAAGAACACCATATAATAAATAAACTGTAAATTCGTGAGATATGGTGCAATTTGATTGCCAGAACATTCGAGGAGGAAAAATGACTGACATGTTTGACAAGGTAACCGCTCAGCAGGATATTATCCGAAAATTGTTGGGGAAAATACCCGGCTTCCAGGGTTACATCGAGAGGGAAAACCGACGTTCTTCGGATAAAGTCGTCCGCGAAACAATCGCCAACCGCTTCGAAGAAACCTGGGCTCGCATTTCCAAGCTTCAAACAGATTTCATCAAAAGTGGCGACCTTAATAATGTAGGCGAGCTTGAATCCGCTGCCATTAAGATCCGCCAGTTTATCGACCGCGTTCAAAAAGCATCCTACGGATATTCCGGGTTCTTTGACGCTGTCAAAGTAAATGAAACTGAATTGGCTCAATTGTATCAGTATGATCTGTCTATGCTCGATCTGGCAGACGAGGTCTCCAAGGCGGTCGACCTGGTGGAAACATCCATGGGCGGTGAGGGGTTGCCTGCTTCCATCCGCAACCTTGTCACCCTGGCTGAGCAAGCCGTTCAAACATATAACCGGCGCGCTGATGTGATCACCGGTATACAACAGTAATCTGCCAACCTAATAGAATGGAGTAGAGCAAATGGCTAGAATATTCGATGTTGTTGAATACCCCAGCGAAATGGCGGGCGAAATCGTCCATCGTTTCCCTGAGGTGGGCGTGGCTGACCTGCGGATTGGCAGCCAGGTGATTGTTCGCGAATCGCAGAATGCGGTTTTCTTCCGTGACGGCAAAGCGCTGGATGTCTTCGGTCCGGGTCGGCACACCATTGCCACCGCCAACATCCCCTACCTGATCGATTTTGTTGGCAAAGCGTTCAATGATCGCACCCCCTTCACCGCCGAGGTCTATTATGTCTCGATGCGCGAATTTGCCGACCTCAAATGGGGAACCTCGCAGCCGATCATCGTCAGCAATCCTGGCATGGGGCTGGGCGTGGCGCTATTGCAGGGCTATGGCTCCTATGCAATTCAGGTAAAAGACCCCCAGCAATTTGTGGTTCAGATTTGCGGCACCCAGGGTATCTACCGCATGGCGGATATCGAAAACCGGCTGCGCGGTATGCTGCTCTCCAAACTACAGGATCTGCTCTCCGAGACGGCTGCCAAGAACTCCGTTGTCCAGTTGCTTGCCCTTACCGAAGAATTGGGCGCCGGCATCCGTGCCAAGGCACAGGATGATTTTGCCGCCATCGGTCTCACGCTCAAATCCTTCTACATCAGCAACCTCAAGCCTTCCGAAAAGTCGGCCGAGGAACTGCGCGCAATGGGCATGCTCGACATGCAGACCTACACCCAACTCCAGGCAGCGGATGCCATGCGTGATGCCGCCCAGAACCCCAACGGCGGCGCCGGGCTCACCGCCGGAATTGGCGCCGGGCTGGGTATCGGCAACGTGCTCGGTCAATCCCTTCAGGGGATGACGGGCGCCAATGCGCAACAGGCAGGCAATGCTGCGGCAGCCGCCCCTGCCAAGGGCATGGCAGATATTATGACCCCCGCCGAAGCCGCCGCTGTGCTGCGCGTTTCGGAAGAGGATGTCGTTGCCGCCATTAGCGCCGGCGACCTCAAAGCCAGGAAGATCGGCAGCGCCTACCGCATCAGCAAGGAAGCGCTGGAAGCCTACCTCAAAGGCTAATTCCCATTGAATTGCACCCGTAAACCAGAGGTGGAGAACATCCGCCTCTGGTTTTTTCTTTCCCATTTGAAAATATCGGGTAGAATAATTCTGCACGACAATCAAATACTCTTCGGGGAGAATGGATGAAACTTCACGAGTATCACTCCAAACAGATCTTCTCGCGTTATGGTATTCCTATACCTAAAGGGCGGGTCGCCCTTACAGCCAGTGAAGCCAGGCAGATAGCGGAAGAACTGGGAAGCAGAGTAGTAATCAAATCACAAGTATTGGTAGGGGGCAGGGGGAAAGCAGGGGGCATCAGGGTGGCAAAGAATCCCAAAGAGGCGGAAGATCTTGCCACATCCATCCTCGGCATGGAGATCAAGGGGCTGAAAGTTCACAAGGTTCTGGTGGATGAGGCGGTTTCGTTCGACCGGGAAATTTACCTGGGCATCACCAATGACCGCATCTATCGCAGCCCGGTGTTGATCGCTTCGGCGACCGGAGGCGTGGATATCGAAGATACCGCCCGCACCTCACCGGAAAAAATCGTCAAGGTATGGATCAACCCCCTGATCGGACTGCGCGACTATCAAAGCCGGGAAATTGCCAGCGGTATAGATCTGCCTCATGAGTTGTGGAAATCTTTCATCGAGATCGCCCGCGGTCTCTGGCTGGTTTTCCGTGATCAGGATGCCACACTGGCGGAGATCAACCCCCTGGTGGTCACTCAGGAAGGCAAACTGATGGCGCTGGATGCCAAGGTCAACCTGGATGATAACGCACTCTACCGTCATTTGGAAATGAACGAGCTGCGTGATCTCGAAGCCGAAGACCCAGCCGAAACTGAAGCCCGCAAATACGGATTGGCATATGTAAAAATGGATGGCGAGATCGGCTGCCTGGTGAACGGCGCCGGCCTTGCCATGACCGTCATGGATATGGCAAAGCTGCACGGGGGGCTCCCCGCCAACTTCCTGGATATCGGCGGCGGCGCCGGAGCTGAAAAAGTGGCAGCCGCTATGCGCATCATCCTCTCTGACTCCAAGGTCAGGGTGATCCTGGTCAGCGTATTTGGCGGCATCACCCGCTGCGATGAAGTATCCAGGGGCATTCTCACTGCCATGCGTGAAAATCAAAAGAACATCCCGCTCGTCGTCAGGATGATCGGAACCAACGCCGAAGAGGGTCTCTCCCTGTTGGAGGAGATCCACCCGCGCATTTACGAATCACTGGATGAGGCTTCCCGGGTGGCTGTGGAACTGGCGAAAGAGGTGACCGCATGAGCATCCTCATCAATAAAAACACCCGGCTGCTGGTGCAGGGCATTACCGGCACCGAAGGCTTGTTCCACACCCAGCAGATGATGAAGTACGGCACGGCGGTGGTGGCTGGCACCTCACCCGGCAAGGGTGGTGAGTGGGTATTGGATGGCAAGGTTCCGGTGTTCGATGCCGTCAAGGTCGCCGTGGATGCCACCGGCGCAAACGCCTCCGTGATCTTTGTCCCCGCCCGCTATGCCTCCGATGCCATATTCGAAGCCCTGGATGCCGGCATTGAATTGATTATTTGCATCACCGAAGGCATTCCGGTACAGGATATGATGAAAGTGGCAAGCTACAGCCGGCAATTCCACTCAACCATCATCGGCCCCAATTGCCCCGGCGTTCTTTCGCCCGGCGAGAGCAAGGCGGGTATCATCCCCGGATACATCACCCAGCCCGGGAACATCGGCGTCGTCAGCCGCTCGGGGACGCTGACCTATGAAGTCCTCTATGCTCTGAAAAACAAGGGGATGGGTGTCAGCACTTGCGTGGGCATCGGCGGTGACCCGATCATCGGGTCGAATTTCATCGACATGCTGGCATTGTTCGAAGCTGATCCGCGCACCGAAAAGATCGTCCTCATCGGCGAAATTGGCGGAACGGATGAAGAGCGGGCAGCCGAGTATATTTCCTCCAACATCACCAAACCGGTGGCTGCCTTTATCTCCGGGCAGAGCGCCCCTCCGGGCAAACGGATGGGGCACGCCGGCGCCATCATCGACGGTACAACCGGTTCCGCACTGGGCAAGATCATCGCCCTCGAATCTTCCGGTGTAAAAGTTGCCCGCCAGCCGGAAGAGATTATCAATCTGCTGTGAAGTTAAAACAAACAAGGCTGACGGGATCGTCAGCCTTGGTCATGTCTGCGGAAATGTTACTTGCGCGTGTCGATGTAGTTCACTACATCCGCAACGCTTTTGATGTTGCGGGCATCTTCATCGCTGATATTCAGGTTGAACTTCTCGCAGAAACCGTCGATCAGGAAGAATTGATCCATTGAATCGGCTTTGAGATCCTCAATAAAGCGAGTATCAAGGGAGATGCTGGCTGTGTCCAATTTCATGACTTCGGCAATAACTTGTTTTACACCTTCCAGTGTGTCCGCCATCCTAATCCTCCAAATTCTTTGATATCCTTGTTATAGATTTTACTGTTCTGTCGCTGACTGTCAAGGATACCACGAATTGGGTTCTCAGGTAAATTGACAGCACCAGGCAGGCTAATTATAGTACTATATAAAGGAACACCAATACCTTATGGAAGATACCACGCTGAGCAACCGTAAAACCGATCATCTGGATATCAATCTCCAGAAGGATGTCAGTTCCAACCTGACCACCGGTTTGGAGAATTTCCATTTTTTACATTGCGCGCTGCCCGATCTTGATCTTGCCGAAATGGATACCGGCATCGAATTCCTTGGCAGGCGGTTGTGGTCTCCCCTGTTGATTTCCTCCATGACCGGAGGTACCGAAGCCGCCGGCAGGATCAACCGCAACCTGGCGCTTGCCGCCCAGGAGAACCGTATTGCCATGGGCGTGGGCTCGCAGCGCACTGCCTTGCAGCAGCCGGAAATGGCGCATACCTTTCAGGTGCGCAGCCTGGCGCCGGATATCCTGCTCTTTGCCAACCTGGGTACCATCCAGTTGAATTACGGCTACGGTGTGGACGAATGCAAAAAAGTGGTCGAGATGCTCCAGGCGGATGGATTGATCCTGCACCTCAATCCACTGCAGGAAGCACTGCAAATGGAAGGCAACACCAATTGGAAAGGGTTGCTGCATAAACTTGCCCGCGTTGTGAAAGCCCTTACGGTTCCGGTGGTCGTCAAGGAAGTTGGCTGGGGCATCAATGCCGAACTTGCCAAAAAACTGGTGGATTGTGGTGTGGCCGCCATTGATGTTGCCGGCGCCGGCGGAACTTCCTGGTCGCAGGTTGAGATGTTCCGCACCTCCGATGAACATCAGCGCCAGATCGCCGCGGACTTCCGCGGTTGGGGTATTCCCACTGCTGAATCGGTACGCCAGGTATCCAAAGCACTGCCGCACACCCCTCTGATTGCCAGCGGTGGTTTGCGCACCGGCATCGATGCCGCCAAGTGTATCGCCCTCGGTGCAGACCTCGCCGGAATGGCTGGTTCTCTGCTCAAGGCTGCCGCCATCTCCGCCGAAGAAGCATCTGCCACGCTTCAGCGCATGACCCGTGAATTGAAGATCACCATGTTCGCAGCCGGCATCCCCGGCCTGCGCGACCTCAAACATACCCCCAAACTACAACCGTGGACAAAATGAAGCTGGACGATCATCCCCTCCTGACCGAAATGCGCAAAGCCGTCGAAGTGGATCTGAAAACGACCATTCAGAATTCATTTCCCGAGTCCAGTCGGGCATTGGAGCAAATGCTGGAATACCACATGGGCTGGATCGACAACCAGGCACAGGGAAAGCGCATCCGCCCGCTCCTGCTCATGCTCGTCCACCAGATCATTGCCGGCGATTGGAAATTCATCGTCGAAGCTGGTTCCGCCATTGAGATGATTCACAACTTCTCGCTGATCCATGACGACATTCAGGATCATAGCGAGGTTCGCCACAACCGCCCCACCCTGTGGAAGCAGGTCGGTGTTGCCCAGGCGATCAATGCCGGTGATGCTCTCTTCACCCTCGGGTTGAAAAAACTCTGGGACCTTGCCGAGGCAGTCGATGCGAACCTGGTGCGCAAATCTTACCTGATCTTGAACCAGACCTGTCTGCGGCTCACCCAGGGACAATACCTTGATCTGGATTTCGAAACGCGGGCACTGATCACCGTCGATGACTATCTGGAAATGATCGGCGGAAAGACCTCCGCCCTGCTGGCTGCCTGCACCCAGATTGGCGCGGTACTGGCAAAAGCCGAACCGGAAGTGGAACTTGCCGCCCTGAATTACGGCATGAACCTGGGGCTGGCGTTCCAGTTGGTGGATGACGACCTCGGCATTTGGGGCTCACCTGAAGAGACCGGCAAATCCGCCGCCAGCGACCTGCTGGATGCCAAGAAAAGCTTCCCCATCCTGTGGGGACTGGCTACGGATAATCCGTTCGCTCACCGCTGGTACCGTGGACCGATCAACCCGCAGGAGGCAGCCGAAGTCGCCGTCTTGCTCGAAGCCACCGGCGCCCGCCAGGCAACCCATACGAAAGCGGATGAATATACCCGCCAGGCATTGGATTCTCTTGCCCAGTTCGCCGGAAGCTCACCCGAAGCGGCCCTGCTCGAAGACCTGACCCACTGGCTGCTCCACCGGGAGAAATAACCTCCCGTCACCGCTCCCGCTGTAATTCTTGACAAGCCTTCCGCCTGAAACTATAATCCCTCTTACAGTGCGGGTGTCGCCAAGTGGTAAGGCAGTACCTTCCCAAGGTACCATTCGTGGGTTCGAATCCCATCACCCGCTCAACAGTACCCTCCGCGGAGGGTCTTTTTATTTGGGTCGGGATTACGCAATCATATTCCCCATCTGCTCAAATCATGTACAATCAAGATATAGATTCAATTTTGGAGGGTCAGTTATGTTAGTACATGAAAGAATGTCCAAACCCGTTTTAACCATCACCCCGGATGTCCCCGTCCAGGATGCCCTGTTCCGTATGCGCGAAGATAACGTCCGCCGTTATCCGGTGATCGACAGCAAAAATAAACTGGTCGGTATTGTCACCGATACCGACATCCTCAACGCATCCCCGTCGGATGCCTCCACCCTCTCCATCTGGGAGGTGAACTACCTGCTGTCAAAGATCACTGTCGACCGGGTAATGACCAAAAAAGTCATCACCGTGCAGGAAGACACCACCATTGAAGAAGCCGCGCACATCATGTCTGTGAAAAAGGTCGGCGCGCTGCCCGTCATGCGCGGGGATAAGCTCGTCGGATTGATGACCGAGACCGACATCTTCAACATCTTCCTCGAGATGCTCGGCGCCCGCCGCGCAGGCGTGCGGGTCACGGTGGAGGTCAAAGACGGTCGTGGAAAATTGCACGACATCACCGGCGCGATCAAGAAAATTGGCGGCGACATCTATGGCATGGGCGGCATTCAGGGCAGTTCGGTTGGCATGATCGCCCTTACCCTCAAGGTGGCCAATGTCGATCTCGAAACCGTGAGGGCAGCCCTCGCTCCTGAAGTGGATGCCATCCTCGACATCCGTACCGAAAAAGGTACCATCTAGAACAGATTTATATCCATCCACGCGGGTCGGGCATCTTCAGCCTGACCCGTTTTTTTTATCCCAGCCTGTAAATTTACCGGGATGGATAAACCCCAATCATTTGACGAAATCTTCATCATCATCTACACTAATCGCATGCTTGCCCGGGTATTTTCCTGCGCTGTCATCGGATTGGAAGGCGTCATCGTCGAGGTCGAAGTGGATACCAGCGGCGGTCAGCCGGGTGTGGTCATTGTCGGCTTGCCCGACACCGCCGTGCAGGAAAGCCGCGAACGGGTCCATTCCGCCATTCGCAACGCCGGGCTCTCCTTTCCCCGCCGCAAAGTTACCGTAAATCTCGCACCGGCTGCCGTCCGCAAGGAAGGTCCAGCCTATGACCTCCCCATTGCTTTGGGCATCCTGGTGGCAGCCGAACAACTCGAGCAAAACTCCCTCGATGACACCCTCGTCCTTGGCGAATTGTCCCTCGATGGCAGCGTCCGCCACGTGCGCGGCGTGCTCCCCATGACCGCAGTCGCCCGCCGCGAAGGCTTCCGGCGCGTCATCGTCCCCGCCGAAGATGCCTCCGAAGCGGCGCTCATCCCCGAGATGGAAGTCATCCCGGTGCAAGACCTTGCCGGATTGTATCTGCACCTCAACGGCTCCCAACCCATCCCCGCCCAGGAGACCATCGACCCTGCCGACCTGGAGGTCGCTGTCCAGACCGATTTCCGCGAGATCAAGGGACAGGAACACGTCAAACGCGCCCTGGAGGTTGCCGCTGCGGGTGGTCACAACGTACTGATGGTCGGTCCGCCCGGGGTTGGCAAAACCCTGCTCGCCCGTGCCATGCCCGCCATCCTGCCGCGCATGAGCATAGAAGAAGCTCTGGATGTCACCCAGATCTACTCCATAGCCGATCAACTCCCGCCGGGTATTCCGCTCATCCGCAGCCGTCCCTTCCGCTCGCCTCACCACACCATCTCGCATGCCGGGCTGGTCGGCGGCGGCAACATCCCCCACCCCGGAGAGATTTCTCTCGCCCACCGCGGCGTGCTGTTCCTCGATGAACTGCCCGAATTCGGCCCGCGTGTCCTCGAAGTATTGCGCCAGCCGATTGAAGACAAAGTGGTCACCATCAGCCGCGCCCAGGGAACACTCACCTTTCCCGCCAATTTCCAGTTGATCACCGCCATGAACCCCTGCCCCTGCGGCTATTACGGTGATCCGGTTAAACCCTGCACCTGTTCCTCGTCCACCATTACCAAGTACCAGAAACGCATTTCCGGTCCCATCCTCGATCGCATCGACATTCATATCCAGGTGCCGCGCGTGGAATTCGAGAAGATGAACGACAACCGTGTGGGCGAATCGTCAGATGCCATTCGCCAGCGGGTCGAAACCGCCCGCCAGTTGCAGCGCGAGCGCTTCAACGGCACCACCGTCGCCTGCAACAGTGAGATGCGCCCCGCGGAGATCCGCAAATTCTGCCTGCTGGATGAGACCGGCAGCAACCTGATGAAAGCCGCCTCCAGCCAGATGCAGCTCTCTGCCCGCGCCCATCACCGCATCCTCAAGCTCGCCCGTACCATCGCCGATCTTGCCGCATCCGAAGCGATCACGCCCATTCACCTGGCGGAGGCCCTGCAATATCGCCCGCGTCTGGATATGCTCGCCAACTGACCAGAGGTCACAAAAATGTCAACCTCCCCTGAAATCATCTGCCTGGGTCGCTGTACCGTGGATATTATGAATCTGGTCGATCACTTCCCCAGCGGGGATGACCTGATTCGTGTCATTGATTCCAGCCTGCAGGGCGGCGGACCCATCGCCACTGCCGCAGCCGCTGCCGCCCGTCTGGGTGCCTCGGTGGCGGTGGTCGATTGCATCGGAGATGATTGGCGCGGGGATCTCATCCGCGAACAATTCGAACTACAGCACGTTTCCACCCGGCTGCTCCAGGTCCTCCCCGGCAAAACCTCCACCCAGTCGGTACTGCTGGTCGAAGCCGGTTCCGGGCGGCGCGCCATCATCAACGCCCACGGAGATACCCCCGACCCGCAATACAGCAACGGGTTGTTGTTTGCGCTCGACCATTGCCGCATTTTACATATCACCGGCACCTATCCCGAGACCGTCCGGATGGCAATATCCAGGGCAAAGCCGCATGGCGTCAAGATCAGCTTCGACGGCGGAGCGGGTCTGTTCAGGGAAGAGGATCGTGCGATCCTGCAGCATGTGGATTGGTTGATCTGCGCCCGCGATTACGCCGAAAAGCTCACCGGGCACACCGCACCGCAGCAAATGCTTGCCGGAATGGCGGGCTGGGGCGCGGAGATTTGCGGCATCACCTTTGGTGAAGAGGGCAGCTGGTTCCGCGATGAGCAGGGCGCCGTCTTTCATCAGCCGGCATTTCCGGTGGAACCGGTGGTGGATACCACCGGCTGCGGCGACAGCTTTCACGGTGCGTTTCTCTTTGCACGGCTGAAAGGCTATTCGGCACAGAAAGCGGCACAGCTTGCAGCCGCCGTCGCCGCCATTAATGCCCGTACTCTCGGCGGAAGGGCGGGTCTGCCCGATTTGGAAACAACCGAAAAATTTATCAATCTTTAATGGCATTGGAAGATTAAAGTATATAATTTAAGAAAGCTATAATAATATTCGGAGAATCGTATGGCTGAATTCACTCGCTATGAAATCTATATGCTGTTGAATGGCGTCAAACCGCTCTGGCTGAGCAAGGTTGATCTGGCTGAAATCGATCTGCGTGGAGCCAACTTCCAGGGAGCCACGCTCACCTCGGCGGATTTGCACAAGTGCAATCTTCAGGGCGCCAATTTGGTGGGGGCTCATCTCGGCGGAGCCAATCTGCAGGATGCGATCCTGGTCGGTGCGGATTTGCGCCGCGCCTATCTGCGTGGAGCCGACCTGCGGCGGGCAGACCTGCGCGAGGTCAACCTGGCGGAAGCTGACCTCACCGATGCCAACCTCTCTGAAACGAATCTGCTGGATGCCAATATGGGCGCCGTCGATCTCACCAATGCCAATCTCACCAATGCCAACCTCACCGGCACCAACGCCCCTGACCACCTCATCCTTAGGGCAAAATCCCTGTTCGGTACAGTAATGCCCGACGGCATGGTTAATGAACAAATCGCAGGAGGAAAAGATGCCGGACCTCAGCCGTGAGGAATTGATTAAGATCCTGGCGATCAGTGATCATCCGCGCCTCGCCGGTGTGGATCTGAGTGGATTGCATCTGGCAAATTTGAACTTCGCCAACGCCGATCTCACCCGCGCCAATCTGAGCGGTGCCAATCTCAGCGGAGCGTATTTGCGCAGCTCGCGCATGGAAGAATCCAACCTGGAGGGCTGCAACTTCACCGGGGCGAACCTGAAGGAAGCCAACCTCAAAGGTGCCGACCTCAGGAATGCCGACCTTACCGGCGCGATCCTCACCGATACGATCCTCTATGGTGCTGTCCTGGATGGTGCCAAGATCGACCGCAGCGCGGATTACCAGCGTTAATCTTCTCACATCCGAATGGATAAAAAATGCAGGATGGCATGACATCGGATACCACCCCACAATCTTCCACGCCCCTGCGCTGGACATCTTCTTCCTGGATTCTGATCAGCGGCTTCCTCTTTATCATCGCCCTGATCATCATCGTCTGGTATCCGCTGGTCGAAGAGTATTTTGCCTATTACGATGCCGCATATCCCTGGTACCTGCAGATGGATTGGCTGCTGATTGGCATCTTCCTTTTCATGTCCGCCATGGTGACCATCAACGCCGACCTGCGCAAAGACAGCCTGCTCATCCTCATCGGTCTTGCCGGCGGATTGTGCATCGAAGCCTGGGGAACGAACACCGAGCTATGGGCTTACTACACCGGTGAGCGCCCTCCGCTCTGGATCATCCCCGCCTGGGCAATTGCCGCCATTTCCATCGAACGCATGGCGCGTCTCACTTCCCCCTGGTTCTCCCGGGTATCCCGCGCATGGATTGACCGTTTGTATTATGCGTTTATGCTCTTCTTCCTGGGTTTATTCCTGCTCTTCATCCTGCCGCGCCAGTTCAACCCCTTCAACCTGCTGGCTTATCTGGCGGTGGTTGTGATCGTCTTCATCCCCCAGGACCGGCGGTTAAGTCTGGTCACCTTCATCATGGGGGCGTCGCTGGGTTTCTTCCTCGAATACTGGGGCACCACCCGTGCATGCTGGCAGTATTACAACCATGCCACTCCGCCGCTTTTTTCCGTTCTGGCGCACGGCATTGCCTCACTGGCTTTCTGGCAGGTTCGACGGCTGGCGCTCTGGCTGTGGAGTACGCTGCTCGCCGTTTTGAAACAGCCGCGGCAGGTCTCGGGGATTTAAAATAAACGGAGGGAGCAGGAACCTGCTCCCTCCGTTTCATCGTTATAGCACTCACATCCTGCCGGAAATTTCCCGGCTCCATCCCCGGACATAATCCCAATCCCGGTAATCCCCCGGTACGCCCTGGACCACCGCCATCACAAACGCCGCCTGCCACCATTTCAAACGGAACATCTCCAGCTTTCCGTTGAGAAATGCAATGCTGAGCGGTCTTACATCCGCAGCAGCCTGCAGCATCGGTTTGAGGTAGTAACCGGTGGTGGTAAAGCGTTCCTTCAGGCTCAAGCTGCCTGCTTTCAGCGGTGCGGCGGCCAGGCTGGGATCGAGCGCAAGCTCGACGGCTGGCAGAGCCTCTGCCGGCACGCGGGTCAACCGCATGGCGCAGGCAAAATACACCACCTTCTTCCGGCTGAGTATCTCCCGGTTCCTGTGGACGAAGGCACGCGCCGTGGCATGCCAGCCGAAGATCATCGGCGCCCCGATGATCACCGCGTCGAACATCTGCAGGTCGGGCGCATCGCTGATCGGTTTCACCGTCACGCTGTGCCCGCCTGCCAAAAGTGTTTTCCCGATTTCTTCGGCAACTTCTGCCGTCGACCCGGAATTGGTTGAATATGTAACGAGTATGCTGCTCATGGGTTGGCTCAACTTTCACCCGGCAAAAAAAGGAGAACGTGGAAGTTTCCTTGCTGGTTCTCCACGTTCTCAAGCTGTGAACGATTTAGCGGACTAATACTGCCCCAGAAGTTTTGCAAAGAACTTGTGGAAGGCATGCACGGATTTCACCTCACCGGCATACATCAGGATGCATTTTCCCTCGATGGGGCTGACACCCAACTCCTGCGCGGTTTTGGTCGCTTCAGCGGATGACGTGCCCTGTTGCAGCCAGATATTGGTGATGCCGGCTGCGGCTGCTTCGCGTAGCACCTGCGGTGTTTTGGTCGGGGATACACATACGACCACCCCATCCACCTTGCCCGCCAGGTCAGTCAGGCTGGCAAAGCACTTGTTGCCCTTGATTTCATCCATCTGTGGATTGACGCCGAACACTTCATAGCCTCTTTCCTTTAACTCGGTGTAAATCGCAGTTCCGAATTTCTGTTCCGACCGCGATACTCCCACCACAGCCAGCCGTTTTGCATTGACGAAGTCTTGAATTTTCTGGTTCATTCTCTTTCCTTCTTTTGAATAATTTCAAATTACACTTCTTATACGAAAAATATCATATCAGGTTTCAATTTTTTCTGGAAATACTTGACGAAATGTGCCCGTGGAATAGAATATATTCATGCAGACGAATATATCAACCACGGATATTTTCTTGCTGCTCGGTCAACCGGTACGCATACAGATTATCCTGATTATTCATAAGTCAGAAGCCTGTGTATGCCATATGGAAGCTATCCTCGGAATCCGGCAGGCTACCATTTCACAGCATCTCATGACCCTGCGGGATGCCGGTCTGGTGAAGGCAAACCGCCAGGGACGGAATATTTTTTACAAATTGGCGAACCCTGATTTATATCAGGCAGTTGTGAAGGTGGCCGAAGCTGCCGGAGTAAATGAGACCGAACTGCAACATTACGCACACTCACCCGTTGAGAACTGTCCCTGTCCCAAATGCAATCCCGGCATCGACCCGGAACTATCCTGTCGAAAAATGAAAAGCAAAAAAACGTTAAAAATTCTCCAATCCGGTAATTAGGTGAACAGATTATGGATAAACCCCTGACCCAAAAACTCTCCTTCCTCGACCGTTTTCTCACCCTCTGGATATTTCTTGCCATGGCAGGCGGCGTCTTCATGGGGTACTTTTTCTCCTACCAGGTCGCCCGCTTTAACTACCTGGTGTCGATTGGCACCACCAATATACCCATTGCCATCGGACTGATTTTGATGATGTATCCGCCGTTGGCAAAAGTCCATTATGACGAATTGGGCAGGGTTTTCCGAAATTGGAAAGTCCTCGGACTTTCCCTGGTGCAGAACTGGGTTATCGGACCGGTCTTGATGTTTTTCCTGGCCATCATTTTCCTCCGTAACTATCCCGATTACATGGCTGGTTTGATCCTCATCGGTTTGGCACGCTGCATTGCCATGGTGATAGTCTGGAATGAACTGGCAAAGGGGGATAATGAATACGCCGCCGGGCTGGTTGCCTTCAACAGCATTTTCCAGGTTCTGTTCTACAGCATCTATGCGTATGTTTTTATTACCGTTTTGCCAACCTGGTTCGGTATGCAGGGTGCCGTGGTGCAGATTACCATCGGTGAGATTGCCCGGTCGGTCTTCATTTATCTCGGTATTCCTTTCATAGCAGGCTTCCTGACCAATCTCGTCCTTACCCGCCTCAAGGGCAAGGATTGGTATTACTCCGCCTTCATTCCTAAAATTGCCCCCGTCACCTTGGTTGCACTGCTTTTCACCATCCTGGTGATGTTCTCCCTCAAGGGCAACTTGATCGTGACCATTCCCATGGATGTAATTCGTATTGCGATCCCGCTGCTGATTTACTTCGTGGTGATGTTCCTGGCAAGTTTCCTGATGGGGCGTGCGGTCGGCGCGGATTACCGACAGACCACCACCCTGTCCTTCACCGCTGCCAGCAATAATTTTGAGCTGGCCATTGCGGTCGCGGTCGCGGTGTTCGGGTTGAATTCCGGGCAGGCGTTCACCGCCGTCATCGGTCCTCTTGTGGAAGTGCCGGTAATGATCGGACTGGTCAACGTAGCCTTCTGGTTGAAAAAACGTCTCTTTGCAGAAAAGACTGCCCCGGGAACCTCAAACTGAGATTTTCTTGGATACCAAAAACCGCTGCCTGATTCAGTCAGCGGTTTTTCTAATTTATATTTATGCTCTTACAGACTTGCCATTATGATTCCAAATAGGTAACCAGCCAGGGTGCTGAAGAGCGCCACCAGTCCCACGTAGATTGCAGTCTTTTTTCTACCCATCACACCGTTCAACACCAGGATGGATTGCAGCGATAATTCCGGGTCTGCCAGAAGATATGCCAGCAACGGACCCCGTGCCATTCCCAGGTCGAGGAACATCTTTGCCACCGGAACCTCCACCAGCGTGGGAAAGTACATGAACACACCAAACAGCACGCCTACCAGATTCGCCCAGAAGGTGTTCTCGCCGGCAATGGATTGCACCCATGCTTCAGGAATGATCTCCCGTACCATGCCCGCTGCAAACACACCCACGATCAACAGGGGGAAGATCTGCTTGACAAACTTCCACGTCTCCCAGATCCAACCCTTAAGATCTTCCCGGGTGAATGACCGGGCAGCCACCCATCCGCTGAGCGCCAGTAAGATCACTTCCGCTACAAAACGACCGTTGATACCGATCATCGCCGATCCCACTTCCTCCTTGGGCGCGGCGATCAGGATGGTGAGGGCGATAAAAGCAATGGCAGCATAGGTCCAACGGTTGAAACCGTCGAATATCGTGTTAAAGCCTTTCCACGCAGTCACCCCGATCACCAGCAGGCACAGGATCAGCAGTCCGCCCTGCAGGGTCAGGTTCACGCCCGAAAGTGCGGTCATCACTCCACTCGCCGGGTCAACCGGCAGCGGAATCCTGGCAAACACCCCGGTCAGCAGATCGATCTGCAATGTGCCGGCAATCAACATCAATATCAGCAACCCGAGCAGCACCCAGACTGCCGGTTTTACACTTGCCTGCTGCTCAAAGACGCCGTTGGCTTCCATCTCCGCAATTCGTCGGGCTTCGTCCTTGCGGAAAAACCACGCCATCAGAAGCCCGATTGCGATCCCGAAGAGGATGGACAGCACCAGCCGCGACATTGCGATATCGAACCCGATCGCCGCACCGGTGTAAGTGATTGCCAGAATGTTGATCGCCGGACCCACGAACAGGAAGGTGATGGCGGGGCCTAAACCGGCTCCGCGTTTCCAGATACCGGCGAACAAAGGCAGGATGGTGCACGAACACACCGCCAGGATGAAGCCTCCCACAGCCGCTGCCGGATAGCTGATCCACTTGGTCGCTTTCGGACCCAGAAAGCGGGTGATCGCCTCCTTGGGGATCATCGAACTCAGGAACCCGGCGATGATGAATGCCGGAACCAGGCAAAGCAGCACGTGGGCTGCCAGGTAGTCCAGTAATCCCGTCCAACCGGATTGAAGCAGGGTGTAAAGATAATTCAAAGCCAAATCCATGTTTTACTCCTCAACCGCCAATTATATTCAGCAGATTGAATATGATATTTGCAAAGAAAAAGGCAGCCAGGCTGCCTGGGAGAACTATGCTTGCGTTAGCCAGTCGCGGATCTCTTCCGGTGCGGGCACCCTGCCCGATGAAACCACCTTGCCGTTGACGACCAACCCGGGTGTGGAAAGGATCGGCCATTTCATGATCTCTGTCATATCGGTGACCTTCTCCACTTCCGCCTGCAACTGTAAGTCATCCACCGCTTTGCGGGCGTTGGCTTCCAGTCGTTTGCAGTTTGCGCAGCCTGAACCGAGAACTTTGATATTGAGCATTTTTTCTACTCCTGATTGATTTTTTCTTCCATTGGGATGGCAGGGATCGTACGGGCGCAATGCGGGCACGGGCAATCCACCTGATCGTCCGTTTGAACGATGACGCTTTCACCGCTGATCTGTTCCACCATGTCCAGCACCACAAATATCTCCGGCTTGGTTACCCGGTAAAAAACATTCCAGCCGTCTTTCCGGTCTTCGATCAAACCTGCTTCGCGCAGAACGGATAGCTGCTGCGAGATATACGCCTGCCGGTAACCCAGATACGCTTCCAGGTGACATACACAATGCTCGCCATCGCTCAATACGCGCAAGATACCCACCCTTGCCGGATGGTTGAGCGCCTGCAGGATCATGTTCTTGTTTTCGCCGGGTAAAGCGGATTTTCGCCTGGGTGTAATCATATTCATAATTCCGAATATGATAATACCACCAGCACGTCATCTGTCAAGAGATGGCGTGCCGGTAAGATGAACTTATCTGAAGCCGGTACCCTATTTGGATAACAGCGGGAAAGCCAGAACGTAAATGATGCTCGCCGCCAGGCAGGTGCCGATCATTACCGGCAAGCCCCGCTTGTTCCACACTTTGGATGTGATCGGGAATCTCGTCTTTTCGGAAACAGAGGCGACAACGATATTGGCGGTCGATCCGATGATGGTCGCATTTCCGCCGAAACCTGCCGCAAAGACCAGCGCCCACCACAACGGTTGAATGGGAATTCCGTTCTCACCCAGGGTGATGATCACCGGGATCAGGGCGATTGTGATTGGCACGTTATCCACCACGGCGGAAAGGATCGCGACCATCCACAGCAGGATCAAGCCCTGCCACACCGCGGGAATGCCCTGCGCGTGCAGAATAAGCTCCGCCAGGTACTTCATCACCCCTGAAGCCTCCATACCGCCGATCACCACAAACAACGCGGCAAAGAACACCAGCACGTCCCATTGGATCCGTTTCAAGGATTCCTGGATCGAGGGGGTAAGCCACATCAACGCGACTGCCGCCGCACCGATTGCAACCAGGGCGGGTTTAATGTGCAGCGTTTCTTCCAGCAAGAAGAACAACACTGCGCCGGCGACGATCCATAACAGCACCACCGCCGATTTCCTATCCTTCAATGCGTTCGCCGGGTCAAGTTCCTCCAGCGCGTCCAGGTTGCTGGGCTTCTGCGCAAGTTCTCTGCGGAACAGAAAACGCAAAATGAATAACGCCACAATCCAAACCACGACCACCACCGGAAAGCTATGGGTCAAAAAATCGGTGAACGACAACCCCGATGCAGAAGCGATCAGGATATTGGGCGGATCGCCGATTTGGGTTGCCACACCGCCGGTATTGGAAAGGATCGCTTCGGCGATCAGGTACGGCTGGGGGTTTAAACCAAGGATCTCGCAAATAAGGATGGTGATCGGTGCGATCAATACCACCGTGGTGACATTATCCAACACCATGGAAACCACCGTGGTGATGATGCTCAACAGCAAAAGCAATCGGAACGGTTTACCGCCGGATTTTTTACCGACGAACACTGCCAGGTATTGGAAGAAGCCGGTCGGCTCGAGGATGGCAACGATCAACATCATGCCGAATAACAAACCCAGCGTATTGAAATCGATGGCTGCCAGTGCCTGGCTCTCGTCATAAAAGCCGAAGATGATGCCCGCAATGACCATCGCCACAGCACCGCCCATCGAGGCGATCGCCCGGTTCAGTTTCTCGGAAAATATCAGGTAAAGTGTAATGGCAAAGATGACAATTGAGATGACGGTTGCTGCGATGTTCATTACGCTCCAATTTGGTTCCAAGTTGCAAGGATGGTTGCGCCGATATCCACATGTGAGACAATACCCACCAGTTTCCCCTCTTCCGAAACGACAGGTATATCGGTAAGTTGATGCTGAAGTAACAGCCCGTAGGCTGCCAGTAATCCACTGTCCTCTTCCACCGCCACGGCGGGGCGCTTCAACTCGCTGACCGGTCGGTCCAGCTGGTCCATAGGAGGGCTGCTGGCTTCAACAGCGCCATAATCATCGATGAAATCCAGGTCAGAAATGAGTGAAAAGAAGGAGGGCATTTGCAATAAAAGCAAATCATGAATTCGGATGGTTCCCACCAGCAAGCCGTCCTGGTTCAAAACCGGAAGTGTGCCAATATGATGTTCCACAATCTTTTTTGCGGCTTCACGAATGCTGTCTGTCTCCAGGATGGATATTACGCGGCGCTTCATACAGTTTTTAACAATCATGTCCTATCCCTTCTCCATGCTGTTGATCTTCCCCGCCCGATAACTTTTTAGGGATTGCGTATCGGGTATTGATATTATCAGTGTAGCATGTTTTCAAAGAGATTACGGAATTGACTTTATGGAACGGCTGCCAGGTCCTCAATTAATGAAAGGCGGATGGTTTTATATTCGGTTTGCGGACTTTTAGATGGAGTAAATAATATGAATTTTTTCAATCATATCAATCATTCGCGTTTATTGAACGCCATGGGCGGATTTTACTCATTCTGTATTATTCTTGAGGAACTTCCCTGCATCTTCCTGGTTCATGGGTTTCGATATCAAATACCCCTGAAATATCGAGCAGCCCATTCCCTTCAAGAGATCCATTTGCTCTTGCGTTTCCACCCCTTCGGCTACAACAAATTTCCCAATCTCTTTGCCCAGGGAGACAATCGTTTGAACGATATTCAAGCCGGAAGTATCTTTGGATGAGACCATGTCATCCACAAACGAACGGTCTATTTTCAATGCGTCGAAAGGCAAAGTATGCAGATATGCCAGCGATGAATAACCCGTTCCAAAATCATCAATGTGGACTGCCACGCCCATTGCTTTTATCTTCTGAAGGGTGGGAACGATTGACATTGATTCATCGATTAGCGCTGTCTCCGTAATTTCAACGATGAGATTACTGCTATCCAATGAATTCTCCGTCATGCAAGTTTTCAAGATATCGCACAACTTGGGATCAACCAATTGTTGAGCTGACAGGTTGATGCTAACAACAATCTCCTTTTCGGAGATCAAGACACTTTTCCATGCTGCTATTTGTTCGCACACGGATTTAATGACCCAGTGTCCAATGGGAATAATCAACCCCGTTTCCTCGGCGATCGGGATGAATTCTGCAGGTGAGACCAGACCGCGAACGGGATGATGCCAACGAATGAGCGCCTCGAGGAAGTTCGTAGCCTGATAATCGGTATTAATGATCGGCTGGTAAAACATATCGAATTCATTGTTCTGTATTGCATGCCGAATTTCCGCCTCGAGTTTAATTCGATTTGCAATTTTTTCACGCATCTTTACGTCAAAAAATTCATACCGCTGATGCCGGTTCTTTTTTGCCTGGTACATGGCGATATCTGCGTCACGCAGGATTTCATCACCGCTGGAATATTGTGTGGAGAATAATACAAACCCAAGGCTTGCATTAATGGTTAATTCTGCTCCACTGATGACCATCGCCTCCGAAATTGAATTAACAATTCTGTTTGCAACGTTGGTTGCTTCATCAATCCCGCTGATGGAATCAAGTAAGATGATAAATTCATCGCCTCCCAGCCTGGCTACCGTATCGATGGACCTTGTAACCCCGTTAAGCCGTTCCGCAACGATTTTTAATACCTGGTCTCCGGTATTGTGTCCCAGACTGTCATTGATATTTTTAAATCGATCCAGATCTATAAATATCAGTGCAAAAACCTGCTCATTCAATCGTTTCGCCCGCTCGATGGAATGTGTAATCCGTTCCATCAGCAGCGCCCGGTTGGGCAAGCCTGTTAATTGGTCATGAAAAGCATCAAAAAGGATTTGCTCTTCATACAGTTTCTGTGGGGTGATATCCGTCATGGATCCGCTCATTCGAACGGCAACCCCATCGTAGCTTTGTTTGGCTAAACCCCGGCAGAGTACCCACAACGACGACCCGTCTTTACATATGATCCGGTGAGTATGCTCAAAATGGTCGGATTTACTTTCCAAATGTCGTGAGATTTCGATTTGCAGTGAGTCCTGATCATCCGCATGGACGCGATTGAACCACGAATCGATTGTCGGCTCGATCTCTATATCAGAACAGCCGATCATCGCCTTCCATCTCGGGGAGTAGAAAACGGTTCCATTACTTAAATCCCAATCCCAAATCCCGTCATTAGCCCCTTGGATCGCCAGTGAATACCGTTCATCACTTTCGTACAAAGCTTTTTGGGCCAGTTTATTTGCCGCCAGCTCATTCTGAAGCTCAATGGTTCTTTCATTCACCCGATTTTCAAGCGTAATATTTGCTTCCTCCAAAGCTTTTCTGGCTTTGATGGTGTCGTTGATATTTCGCAGCACAACAACGGTCCCTACCGCATCGGAAGTCCGATCATTGATGATACTTATTTGGGCGTCAAAAAAATCCGTTGGATTGGCGGACGGCACACCAATTTCACCTCGATACCCATCCGGGTGATTTCCCATTTGCAATAGAAAAACAAGTTCCGGGAAAATTGTGGCAAACGGCTGCCCGATGATCTGCTCCTTACTGTTTGAAGTCAATTTAATGGCGGGCAGATTGATATCCATGATCTTGTTGGATGTGTTGACGACTATTACCGGATCCATCATATGCTCAAAGATCACTCCGCGTGCGATTGGACCGATGCTAAGTAGCCTGAATCGTTGAATTCCAAAAACAATCAATACCGCCAGTGGAGTGAAAGCGACGGTGGTGAAGTCCTTGTTCCCGGTAACACCCAGCAAATACAAAACATTCATAACCCAGGGTATCAGGCTGGCTATGACCAGGATTATTTTTTGTCTGGCGATCAAGACCGACGTTGTAACAATGGACCGGGTGAGCAGGTAAGCGCCGAGAAGGATTAACAAATAAGAATTGGCGGCATGAACCCAGAACCAGGGACCGTATTTCACGGTATAGACTACGAGCATACCGCTTGTATCTATCGATGTTAAGGTACGCATTAATGGGCGCAGATCATTAAAGGCAAAGATGATTATCGAGATAATGGGGATAATACCGGTTAATAAAATTTTCCACGGTTTCAGCCACTTCCCGTTTCCGCTATATAACAATGCAAACATGAACCAGGAAAATGAAACGGATATTATCCCCGTGTAAAGCAACCGGCTTCCAATATCGAAGAGCACCGGGGTCTTGCTTACCTGTTCCAGCACATCGCCGGATATCCAAACCATGATGGAAATTACGGTGATGGAAAATGTTTTCACCCAGCGAGAGCTGTCGGAATGAAAAAAAGCCCAGATTACCAGAAAACCTAAAATGATAAAGGAGAGAACTTGCGGTAGCAATGCATATATCAATTTAAATACAATCATATCTGTTTGTAAGTAATGATCTGATTCCCCTCATAGAATTGTTCAAAATATTTATTATTTTTATTATCGAATCAGTAGACTATTTCTTGATGGAAAACATCAAGAATATCTCGTAAAAATATCATTAAGAGAGTTTGATTATGGTGGTTTAATTTTATCCTCTTTATGCTCCTGTCTTTTCCATCTATTGTGGCTATGCGCAATCCCGATGGCTCGATGTTGATCACAATCCTCGCGCACTGTATCCCTTATTTGATTGTACAGGTTGCCAGCCCAATTAATAATGAAAGAGAAGCCGTCTTGCTCTGCAGCAATTCTTGAGAACCCGTCTTCATGTCCACCTCCACTCCAGGCTGTCAGGCGCCAGGCTGGTAGTTACCCCGCCGGAAGCATCCCTATCCCGCCCAAAATTCTCGTAAAAATGTACAAACTCGTGGGCAAAATCCCTTGAAATATATACGAAATATCGCTATAATGTGGTGAAAAGTGGTACTAAGTGGGTTAATGTGGGACGCCGGTGTTGAACCGGCGTTCAGTCTTAATAAGGGAAATAGAACACATGTTCTTAGGCAGGTTTACACACACTTTCGATGAAAAAGGACGCATCGCAGTCCCCACCAAATTCAGGGACCTGCTCTCTTCGGGCGCCTACCTCACCCAGGGCTTTGATCAGAATCTCATGGTCTGGCGCACAGAGGATTTCGAAAAATTGTACAAACAGGTCAATAGCATGAGTCTTACGGATCCCGATGCCCGCCTGCTCAAACGGCTCATCTTCTCCAACGCCGTACACGTGGATCTGGACCGCGTCGGTCGCATCCTCATCCCCCCTTACCTGCGCGAGGCGGTCGACTTGAGCGCCAATGCCATCATCGTTGGCATGGGCGACTTCTTCGAAATCTGGTCGGCAAATATGTGGGAACAGCAGAACGACCAGATGCAGGATAGCAACACCAACGCCAAACGCTTTGCGGCGTTGAATCTCTCCTTGAATTAATTAGGTAATCCGGGTGAATGAATCTCCAGTTCCTCACCTTTCTGTACTTTACCAGGATGTACTTCAATATCTCGATCCCGTCCCAACCGGTAAATATGTGGATGGAACCGTTGGTGCCGGAGGGCATGCGTATGGCATCCTCGCCGCCGGCAGCCCCTCCGGGGAGTTGCTTGGTCTGGATCTCGATCCGCTGGCGCTCGAGCTGGCAGGCACAAAGCTCGCCCAATTCGGCGCCCGGGTGCACCTGATGCACGGTTCCTACGCAGACCTGAAGGATCACCTGCAATCGCTGGGCTGGCATTCGGTGGATGGAATCCTGCTCGATCTTGGGGTTTCCTCCATGCAGTTGGATCAACCTGAAAAAGGATTTTCCTTCCGCAATGATGCACCCCTCGATATGCGCTTCGACCCTTCGGCTCCTCTCACAGGAGCCGATCTCCTTAACGGGTCAAATGAGCAGGACCTGGCACAGATTCTCTGGGAGTACGGCGAAGAACGCAATTCGCGCAAAATCGCCTCAGCCATCACTCGCAACCGTCCGGTCACCAGCACTGCGCAGCTAGCCGCTCTGGTAGAGAAAGTCTCCGGAGGTAAACGGACCGGGATCCACCCCGCCACACGCACTTTCCAGGCAATCCGCATTGCCGTCAACGGTGAGCTGGAAAATCTGGAACGTGTCCTTCCCCAGGCAGTGGCGGCACTCAAGCCCGGAGGGAGACTGGCAGTCATCTCCTTCCATTCGCTGGAAGATCGCATTGTCAAACACTTTTTCCAGCGTGAAAGCAAAGACTGCATCTGCCCGCCTTCGCAGCCAGTTTGCACCTGCGGGCACAAAGCCAGCCTCAGCATCCTCACCCGCCACCCCGTGGAAGCCGGTGAGCAGGAACAAAAAGAAAATCCACGGTCACGCAGCGCCAGATTGCGCGTCGCGCAAAAACTGGAAATGGCATGAGTTTTGCAAACTTTTAGGGTTACGATGAAGAACAGATTGATGCAAGCCTACAAGTTGGTACCCTGGAGAAACCAGATGCAGTGGATCGGGCTGGTCTTTTTGGCTGTCGCTGCCATTGCCTTGGTCGCCTGGTTGTACCTGTCCGTTTCCGCAAAAGCCAGCATCGCCGGACGGGAGATCCAGGAATACCAGTCCCTCAAAACCAAGACCCAGCAAAACATCGCCGCCCTGCAAACCGACCTCGCCGATATCAGCTCGTCCACCGAAATGGCAAAACGCGCCAAACAGCTCGGCTTTAAAGAACTCTCAGCAGATAAATTTGAATACATGGTCATTCCCGGCTACGGCGGCAAACCTGCCGCCATGCTGGCTTCGGATAACGCAGTCTTTGAACTGCCGCAAAGTGTTGTCACTGCTGAATTCACCCAGTCACTGTGGGATTGGGCGTATCTCAGCTACATTGAACCGGCTTTGAACAGGTAAAGCAGTATGAAACCGCCCTATTATTCACGTTATCTCATCCTTGGAACCTTCCTCTCGTTGATAGGTCTGCTCATCGTTGCCCAGATGGTGCACATTCAAACCAGCAAGCAGGCAGCCCAGGTGATTAAATATGGAGAAGAATGGGCATTTGTTCCCAAGACCATCTTCCCCGAACGCGGTAAAATATACGACCGTTACGGCAGCCTGCTGGTTGGCAATACCCTCAAGTATGAGGTCGGTCTGAACCTGGCGGATGTCAGCGACCCGGAGACCATCGCCCGGGCAATGGAAACCATCCTCGGGCTGAACTACCAGGAAACGTTGGAAAAAGCCCAAACCCCCAAATCAGAGGATGCTGCCTACGTACTACTTAAAGACTTTGTGCCTTCCGAAAAGGCACAGGAAATTCGACAGTTAATGGATTCGTATCAACGGATGGCGGAACAACCCGACATGGAAGGGAAGTTCGCCCCCAATCTTAACGGTATCATTCTCACCTCCCACCTGCAGCGTTCCTACCCTGAAGGTTCGCTGGCATCCAACATCCTCGGCTTCTATACGCTTAACACCAGCCAGGCTAGTCGCACCCCCGACCGGCACGAGATCCGCACCGGAGACGGCTTCTTCGGCGTCGAAGAAAAATTCGATGATATTCTCGCCGGCACTCCGGTGGATGTACAGGTGCCTCTCTCCCCGGTTCTGGTGGATCAGGTTCCAGAAGTTCCCCCGGGCGGGGATATCGTCCTCACCATCGATCGTGAAATCCAGGCCAGCATGGAAAAAGTCATCGATGACCACGTTAAAAAATCCGGTGCCGTCTCTGGCACTTTGATTGTTTTAGACCCCAAGACCGGGGAAGTACTAGCCATGGCAACCTCCCCCCGCCTCGATCCCAATGAATACTGGAATATCGGCAAGCTGTTCGATAATGCCGCTTATTACAACCGTGCGGTATCCACCACCTATGAACCGGGCTCGGTGTTCAAAGTGCTCACCATGGCGGCTGCATTGGATGCCGGTGTCGTTACCCCTGAGACCCCCTTCCTGGATACCGGTGAGTTCGAGATCGGCGGCGCGATCATCCGCAACTGGGATGGCAATGCCTGGGGCGAACAAAACATGATCGGCTGCATGCAGCATTCGTTGAACGTCTGCCTCTCCTGGATCGCCAAGCAGCTCGGACCCAAGAAATTCTATGAATACCTGCAAAACTTTGGCATCGGACAGCCGACCGGCATCGATCTGGCGGGCGAATCCAATTTTCCCCTCCGCACCCCCGGTGACAGCAACTGGTACGATGTAGACCTTGCCACCAACTCGTTCGGTCAGGGTCTTGCCGTCACCCCCATTCAGCTTGCATCCGCCATCTCTGCTGCTGCCAACGACGGCAAGATCATGGCGCCGCATTTGGTCAAATCGATCATCAGCAACGGCAGGCAGTACAACACCACCATTCAGGCAGTCAGCCAGCCCATCTCCGCCCAGACCGCGCACACCCTCACCGAGATGCTGGCGGTTTCACTGGAAGAGGAATCCTCCGATGCACTGATCGATGGCTACCGGGTAGCCGGCAAGACCGGTACCGGTGAAATCCCGACGCCCTGGGGTTATACCCTCGGGCAAACCAATGCTTCCTTTGTGGGCTGGGGGCCAACCGATGATCCGCAATTCCTGGTCTACATCTGGCTCGAAAAACCCAAGACCAGCATTTGGGGCTCCATCGTTGCCGCACCGGTTTTTGCGGATGCAGTCCGCGAATTGGTCGTATTGATGAATATTCCTCCCGATGAAGTTCGGGCAAAGATAACGAATTGAGGTGGGAATGTTATTGACCCTGGCTGATATTCTGGAAGCGCTTACAGGAACTCGCCCCGTTGGAACCGAATTGGTTATCACCGAGGCGTCAATTGATTCCCGGCTCTCCATCCCAGGCTCCCTCTTCGTTGCCATGTCCGGTGAACGTGTTGACGGTCACAATTATGTCGGTGATGCCTTCCACAAAGGTGCGCACCTGGCGCTCATTCAAAAAGACCTGTCCTCCATTTTCCCCGTGCTCGATCTTACGGATCCGTCCAGACCGTTACCGGATCAATTGCCCAAAGTGCCGTTCTGCATTCTGGTCAAGGACACCCTCCTTGCCTTGCAGCAGATTGCCGCCTTCTGGCGCTCCCGCCTGAACGTGCAGGTCATCGGCATCACCGGCAGCGTGGGTAAATCCACCACCAAGGAACTGATCGCCGACATGCTAGCCCACAAGTTCCGCACCCTGCGCAACCCGGGCAACCTCAATAATGAGATCGGTCTGCCCCTCACCATTCTGCGCCTCGGCAGCGGATACCAATACGCCGTTCTCGAGATGGGTTTTTACGTTCCCGGTGAGATCGCCCTGCTCTGCGGCATCGCCAGACCGCAGGTGGGTGTGGTCACCAACATCGGCACCGTTCACGCCGAACGCGCCGGATCGCAGGAAGTGATCGCCCGCGGCAAGTCGGAACTGGTCAAAGCGCTGCCCGAAGATGGCACCGCCATTCTGAATTATGATGACCCCTGGGTGCGCCCCATGGCTCAGGTGACCCGCGCCGGAGTACTCACCTATGGTCTCGACCCTCAGGCGGATCTGTGGGCCAGTCACGTGACCGGGCAGGGTCTGGATGGCATTCAGTTTGATTTGCACCACAAAACAGAGACTTTCCAACTGCGCGTCCCCCTCATCGGACAGCATTCCGTGCACACCGTACTGCGGGCGGCGGCGGTTGGGGTTGCCCTCGGCATGTCCTGGGATGACATCATCAGCGGATTGCGCTTCAGCCGCACACAATTGCGTCTGGTGGCAGTCCATGCCACCAACGGTGCCATGATCCTCGATGATACCTACAACGCTTCGCCTGAATCGACACTGGCGGCATTGAATTTGCTGGAAGAGATGGACGGGCGCAAGGTCGCGGTGCTCGGTGACATGCTCGAACTTGGACCCTACGAGATCGAAGGGCATGAAAAAGTCGGCATCCGCGCTGCCGAGGTAGCCCGCCAGTTGATCACGTTGGGGGAACGCGGACGAATCATCGCCAGAGCCGCCCGCGAAGCCGGGTTGTCTGAAAAACACATCCTCGCGCTGGATGAGCCCCAGCAGGCAGTGGACTTTCTCAAGAGTTTCCTCCTGCCGGATGATGTCGTATTGGTAAAGGGTTCACACGGTATGCGCATGGATAAAATCGTCTCCGCGCTGGAGGGAGAATCATGAAAGATACCTCTTTAGCCCTCACCCTGAGCGCACTCAGCTTTATGATGGCCATCATCTGGGGTGGTCCGCTCATCCGCGCGCTGCGCCATCTGCGCATCGGCAAGCTGATCCGGGTGGAGGAACCGGATGCCCATTCGGTAAAAATGGGCACTCCCACCCTGGGTGGTGTGATGTTCATCGTCCCCGTGGTCTTCCTCACGCTGCTCTTGAATGCCGCCTCCATCATCGGGGTGGATGTGATGGGCAATTCGGTTTTGCTCCCCAATCTGGTGCTGATCGTCTATGGCATTCTGGGCGCAATCGATGACTGGGAAGGTATTCGCGGACCCCGCAAGGGTACCGGCATGCGTATTCGTACCAAGTTCCTGCTGCAAACCATTCTGGCACTGTTTATTGCCCTGGCACTGCGCTATCTGCTGGATGTTCCCCAACTGCACTGGCCGGGCGCACGCAAACCGCTCGATCTGGGCATCTGGTATGTTCCCATTGCCATGTTCCTCATCGTCGGCGCTTCCAATGCAGTCAATTTCACCGACGGCATGGATGGTCTCGCCGGTCTGATCTCCGCCACCGCCTTTGCAGCCTACGGCGGCATCGCACTCATGCAAGGCGATGAATTCCTCGGGCGCTTCTGCTTTACCCTGGTTGGAGCCATTTTCGGCTTCCTCTGGTTCAACGTTCACCCCGCCCAGTTATTCATGGGTGATACCGGGTCGCTGGCGTTGGGTGCCACCCTGGCGGTTGTCTCGTTGATGACCGGTCAGTGGCTGGTACTGCCCATCATTGCCATCATCCCCGTCAGCGAAGCCGTCAGCGATATTCTGCAAATTGGCTATTTCAAACTGACCGGGGGAAAACGCCTCTTCAAGATGGCGCCCCTGCATCTGCATTTCGAGCTTTCCGGATGGAGTGAGACCCAGGTCGTCCAGCGCTTTTGGCTGGTCGGGTTGTTGGGTGCCTTGCTCGGTCTGGCTATAACGATGGTGTAAACATGAAAGATTGGAAGGATAAGCGCGTTCTGATTATCGGAGCCGCCCGACAGGGTCTGGCTCTGGCGCGCTATCTGGTCGCCGAAGGCGCCGCCGTCACCATCAACGACCGCCAGTCTGAACAGGCGCTGGCGGATGCCATCCAGTCGCTTGCCGGGCTTCCGGTCAAATGGGTCACCGGCGAACATCCCCTCAGCCTGCTGGATGATTGCGATGCGATCGGTGTTTCCGGTGGCGTCCCACTGGATATGCCCATCCTGCAGGAAGCGCTCCGTCGCGGCATCCCACTCACCAATGACACCCAGGTCTTCCTGCAAAGGGTTGCGGCGCCCGTCATCGGCATCACCGGGTCAGCCGGTAAAACGACCACCACCACCCTCGTGGGGCGTATGGCTGGCGCGCAGGTCGAATTCCCGCAGCGCAGCTGGGTGGGCGGCAATATCGGCAATCCGCTGATCAGCGTAGTCAAAGAGATCCATCCGCTCGATGTGGTCGTAATGGAAATCTCCAGCTTCCAGTTGGAACAGATGTCCATCTCGCCCAAAATTGCGGCGGTGTTGAATATCACCCCCAATCATCTGGATCGCCACGGCACCATGCAGGCATACACCGATGCCAAAGCCCGCATCCTGAAATTCCAGGATCACAACAATATTGCCATCCTCAATCGTGATGATCCGGGCTCCTGGGGGCTGGCTCCACAGGTAAAAGGCAGATTGGTCAGCTTCGGCATGGACCCTGCCGGTGAAGCCGAGGGTACCTTTATCCATGACGACCGAGTGATGTATCAGGTTGCCGGTCGGGTGGAGGAACTCCTCCCCCTAGAGCAGATCAAACTGCGCGGCGGCCACAACCGTATGAATGTCCTGGCAGCCTGTGCAATTGCCAAGGCAGCCGGTTTTTCCCGGCATGCCATCCGGAAGGGCATCGATGGTTTTGGTGGGGTCGCCCACCGCCTGGAGCTCGTCCGCGAATTGCATGGCGTCTGCTGGTACAACGACTCCATCGCCACCGCTCCCGAGCGCAGCATGGCTGCCATCCGCTCTTTCACCGAGCCCATCATCCTGCTGGCTGGCGGACGGGATAAAAAGCTCCCCTGGGATGAATTCGCACGCCTGGCTCATAAACGCGTCAGTCATATCATTCTGTTCGGAGACGCCGCCGGCATCATCGATGCAGCTCTGCAAAATGCTTCGGGGCCGGCTTCTCAACTGCAAACCGTCTCCCGCTTTGCAAAGCTGGAAGACGCCATACAAAAAGCTGCATCGTTAGCCCACAGCGGAGATGTTGTTCTTCTCTCCCCCGGCTGCACCAGTTATGACGCATTCAAAGATTTTGAAGAACGTGGTGAGGTATTTCGCAAATGGGTACAACAACTTTCGTAAAATCATCGACCCCGCGCACGGCGCCCCTTGAATCAGCAGTCAGGCGTCCGCTCAAGCTGCACATCGATGTGCCCTTGCTCATCATCGTGGTATGTATGCTTACCTTTGGTCTGGTAATGCTCTTCTCCGCCAGTTGGGATTTTGCGGTGATCAATGACATGCCGGCCACGTCCATCTTCCTCAAGCAGTTGCGTCTGATGTCTCTGGGAATTGCCGCTGGCGTGATCGCCACCTTTGTCGATTATCACCGCTACCGCCGCTACATCCTGCTGATTATGGCTGCCAACATTACCCTGCTTGTACTGGTGTTGATCTTCGGTCGCGCGGGTTCCGGTCCTGCCCGCGGTCTGTTCAGCGGCTCTGTACAGCCTTCCGAACTGGCAAAACTGGTCATTATTCTGTATCTATCCATCTGGCTCTACAGCAAAAAAGAGCATATCAAAAGCTTTACCATGGGCTTTCTGCCTGTGATATTCATTCTCGGTGTGGTGGGTATGCTCATTCTCCTCCAGCCGGATCTTTCAGCTGCGGCAACCGTGGTGATCATCGGTGGTCTGTTGTTCTTCATCGCCGGCGCGGATTGGCGGCAAATCATTATCGCCATGGCATCCTCCACCCTGTTCGGCATGATCGGTTTGAAGCTGTACAGCACCGGTGCCAGCCGTCTGCAGGACTACCTCGCCGGTCTGAAGGATATGACCGAATCATCCTACCACGTGATGCGCGCCATGGAAGCAGTCATCCACGGCGGCTGGTTCGGGGTCGGCATCGGTCAGGCAAGTACCAAATTTACCGGGTTACCCTTCCCCTACACCGATTCGATTTTTGCCGTGATCGTGGAAGAGACCGGTTTGATTGGCGCCACGATCGTGGTGCTCTTATTCGGGCTGCTGCTCTGGCGCGGCTTGACCATCGCCCGCCGCTCTGAAGATCAGTTGGGTGCGTTGATGGCAGCCGGTTTAACCATCTGGATCGTTTTGGAAGCCATGCTGAACATGGCGGTAATTATCGGGCTGTTCCCCTTTGCCGGTAACGCGTTGCCTCTGTTTAGTGCTGGCGGTTCCAACCTGGTCGTCACGTTGGTTGCGATCGGTATTTTGATGAATATTTCTCGAACCAATAGTCATAAGGAAGAAGAAAAAGAAGGGAGTGCATTCAGTGCGATTGTTGATTTGCGCCGGTGGAACGGGCGGCGGCGTGTATCCCGCGCTCGCCGTACTTCAAGCTCTGTCGAACAGAGCTGAAGCCGTTCTCTGGGTAGGTGGAGAAGGCGGTATGGAAGGGGATCTGGTAATGCGTGAACAGGTGCCCTATCGAACCATCCCTGCTGCCGGAGTACACGGGGTCAGCTTGAAATCACTCCCCGGCAACATCCTCCGCCTCGTCAGGGGATTTTTCGCTTCCCGGCGTATCCTCAAGGAATTCGATCCCGACGTTCTGTTCTTCACCGGTGGATACGTTGCCGTGCCGATGGCGCTGGCAGGCATCAGCCGCCAGTCGCTGCTCTACGTACCGGATATCGAACCCGGACTGGCGTTAAAAACGCTTGCCCATTATTCCGATCACATCGCGTTGACCGCCGAGCCCTCCCGCAGCTACTTCCCGCACAAGCCCAGCACCGTAACCGGCTATCCCACCCGTCAGGCGCTGGACCGCTGGACAAAGGAAACCGGGCGCGAGTTCCTTTCCATTGCTTCCCCAAAGCCTGTGCTGCTCGTTTTCGGCGGCAGCAAGGGCGCCCGCTCCATCAACCAGACGGTAACCGCGCACCTGGAAACGCTGCTCGCCCGTGCCGAAATCATTCACATCTCCGGCAGCCTCGATTGGCAGATGGTACAGGAAGCGCGTGAAAAGCTGGATGAAGCCCGCAGACATGAATATCATATCTTCCCTTATCTGCATGAGATGGGCGCTGCGTTGGCTTCCGCCGACTTGGTCATCTCCAGGGCGGGTGCCTCCATTTTGGGCGAATATCCTCATTTTGGGCTGCCCTCCATACTGATCCCCTACCCCTATGCGTGGCGCTATCAAAAGGTGAACGCAGATTACCTGGCCGGGCATGGGGCTGCCGTCATCCTCGAGAATGACGACCTCAGGCAGCATTTGGTCGAAACCACTCTCAATCTGCTTGCCGATCCGCAGCAGTTGGAAAAAATGCGTGGCGCGGTCAGGCAGTTATTCATGGAAAATTCCGCCGGGAAAATAGCCGGCTTGCTTGAAAAGTTGGTTGTACGGCAAGGAAGTGAGGTTACAAATGGTTAGCCTGACGATCGTTTTTTGGATGTTCGTGATCGTCTTTGCCATCATCGGCGCCATGCGCGGATGGGCAAAAGAAATATTGGTGACATTTTCCGTCATCGTGGCGATTTTCGCCGTCACCATCGTCGAAAATTTCGCCCCGGGCATGGTCAAGGCACTGGCAAAGGATGGCAAGGAATCACTCTTCTGGCTGCGCAGCGCAATCGTCATCGGGTTGGTCATCTTTGGCTACCAGTCGGTCAGCATTCCGCGCATCAGCGCTTCACCCCGTCTGATCCGTGGCAGCCTTCAGGATACCATCCTGGGGCTGATCATCGGCATCCTCAATGGTTTCCTCATCATGGGCACCCTCTGGTTCTACCTGCACGAGGCAAAATATCCGTTGGATTTCATTACAGCCCCGGCGGTGGATACCGAGGCGGGCAAGGCAGCCCTTAAGCTGCTGCCCTACTTTGCCCCATCCTGGCTGGCAACCCCTGCCATTTACTTCGCGACTGCCATCGCTTTTGGCTTTGTGATCGTCTTGTTCTTATAGGAAGTATTTATGAAACATATTCATCTCATCGGTATCGGCGGTACAGGGCTTTCAGCAATTGCCAAATTGCTGAAAGAATCCGGCTACCAGGTCAGCGGTTCTGACCAGGTGGTCGGACCGCTCGCCGCTGCCCTGATCGAGATGGGCATCCAGGTTTATGAAGGTCACCAAGCTGAAAACATTGCCGGTGCGGATGTCGTGGTGCAGTCCTCCGCAGTGGCGGCGGATAACCCCGAGATCGTTGCTGCCCGCGCCGCCGGTATCCCGGTGTTCAAGCGCAGTGAATTCCTCGGACGCCTGCTGGCAGGCAAAACCGGCATCGGTGTGGCAGGCACGCACGGCAAGACCACCACCACATCCATGATCGCCTGGATGCTGACCACGTTGGGTCGTGACCCTTCCTACATCGTTGGCGGCGTGATCAAAGGTCTGGATTCCAATGCACATGCCGGCAGCGGCGCTGAATTCGTCATCGAAGCCGATGAATACGACCGCATGTTCCACGGGCTGCACCCGCAGGTGGCGGTCATCACCAACATGGAACATGATCACCCTGATTGCTACCCCACCCTGCAGGATTATCGCCAGGCGTTCGTGCAGTATGCCTGTTCGGTAAAACCGGGTGGAATTGTGCTGCTCTGCGCCGATGATCCAGCCGCGACTTCACTGGCGGGTGAAATCACCGCCGGGATCAATACCTACTCCTATGGGCTGCAATCTGCCGCTGATTATCATGCCGAAAACGTCCATCTGGTGGATGGCTACTATCACTTCGACATGCTTAAAAATTCCCCGGGCGCGAAAATGATTCTGGCAAAAGATGTGCATCTAATTCCTCCGGGACAACATAACGTGCAGAATGCCGTGGCAGCCCTTGCCATCGCCGACCTGCTGGGCTTGGATTTATCCGCAGCAGCAACGGCACTGGCAACCTACCCGGGCAGCGGCAGGCGGTTCGAGGTGGTCGGTGTTGTGGATGACATCACATTGATTGATGACTATGCGCATCACCCCACAGAGATTGCAGCGACCCTCTCCGCCGCCCGCTCTCGCTTCACCCGCAGCCGTATTTGGGCTGTCTGGCAGCCGCACACTTTTTCCCGCACGCGGTTGTTGGCGGATGCCTTCGCGGCATCCTTCGACAAGGCAGATCGGGTCATCGTGACCGAAATCTACGCTTCGCGGGAGAAAAATCAGGCGTACTCATCCGCCCGGGTCGCCGGCTTGATTCCGGAAAAGAAGGGATTGTATCTACGCACCCTTCAGGAAACCACGGAATACCTCAGCCAGCACCTGCAGCCCGGCGACATACTTGTTGTCCTTTCCGCCGGCGATGCGGATCAGATTAACAGGCAGTTGCGTCAGCAATTGTCAGAAAGGACACATTGACATGGTGCAAAAATCATCTTCACCCAGCAAAGGTAAGTTGTCGGGCAGCCAGGATATCCTCGGAGGCAAACCCGTGGATGGATCGATGGCGCAAAGTCAGATCAAGTTCCTGGATGGAGACTACTCGGATAAGGAACGCCGCCAGGTCGTCATGAAACTCATCCAGTTCATGAAGGCGGCTTGATAGGAGAAACTTGAGCAGCATAAACTTCGACCGGCTTCAGCAGTATTTCGGGAAGCGCTTGCAAAGGGATGTTCCCCTCGGGCGTTATACCACCGCGCGCATTGGCGGAAATACGGCCGGGCTGGTCGAGAGCAAATCCGCTTATGACCTTGCTGATGCGGTCCTCTTCCTCTGGCAGGAAAGGATCCCCTGCAAGGTTATCGGCGGTGGTTCGAACCTGCTCATCAGCGACGACGGCTTCGATGGCGTGGTGGTGCTCAACAAGGCTGCCCACACCAATCTCTTTGAAAACGAGATCAGTGCCGTCGTCTACGCTGAATCCGGCGCCAATCTGGGCGCACTTGCCCGCCGCATATCGCTGGATGGTTTCACCGGTCTGGAATGGGCTGCCGGCATCCCGGGTACGTTGGGCGGTGCAGTATATGGCAACGCCGGCGCACACGGCTCGGATATCGCCGCCATCCTCGAAGAGGTTGAAGTGCTCCTCCCCGATGGACGGCTGGCGCATTGGTCGGCGATCGATATGCAATACGCCTATCGTTCCAGCCTCCTCAAGCGCCAGTTCACCACCGCGGTGGTGCTCAGCGCCGGTCTCAAGGTGGAACGCGGCGACGGCGAAAGCATCAAATCCCGGCTGGATGAATACACGGCTGCCCGTAAGCAAAGTCAGCCGACCGGTGCCAGCCTGGGCTCGATATTCAAGAACCCTGCCGGAGATTATGCAGGCAGGTTGATCGAAGCAGCCGGTCTGAAAGGCGCCCGCGTTGGCGGTGTGGAGATCAGCCCCAAACACGGCAATTTCTTCATTAATGACCGGCAGGCAACAGCACAGGATGTCTATCAGTTGATCCGTTTGGCGCAAAAAACCGTGCAGGAGAAATTCGGTGTGAGCCTGGAAACGGAAATTGAATTACTTGGCAGCTTCAAGGATGGCGGTAAATGATGGAAAAGATTAAAGTGGGTGTTATTTTTGGCGGCAGATCAGGCGAACATGAAGTCTCGCTGATGTCTGCCCGTTCGGTATTGAACGTGATCTCGTCGGATAAATACGATGTCTACCCCATTGTCATCACCCCTGAGGGCGAATGGCGCTGGGGCAAAGACGCATTGGCGCAGGTCGCCGCCGGACACCCCGAAAATCTGCATCAGGCAGCCATCTTCCCCGATGTCAAACGCCGCGGGTTGTACAGCATCCGCCGCTCAGGGGATGTCGAAATTCTCGAGCAGGTCACCGATCTGGATGTGATCTTCCCGGTGCTGCATGGCAGCTACGGCGAGGATGGCACCCTGCAGGGCTTGCTGGAAATGAACGATATTGCTTACGTGGGCGCCGGTGTGCTCGGCTCCTCCGTCGGCATGGATAAGGGACTATTCAAAGATGTCATGGTCGCCAACCATGTTCCCGTGGTGCCTTCCATCCTCGTCAATCGCCTGGATATCCTCCAAAACATGGTCGAGGTGGTCTCCCGTGCCGAAAAGATCAGCGGCTACCCGCTCTTCGTCAAGCCCGCCAACATGGGGTCTTCGGTCGGCGTCACCAAGTGCTGCAACCGTTCCGACCTCACCGAGGGGCTGCTCGAAGCAACCCGCTTCGATCGCCGCGTGCTCATCGAACATGGCGTGGATGCCCGCGAGATCGAAGTCAGCGTGCTCGGCAATGACAACCCCAAAGCCTCCCTGCCCGGCGAGATCATCCCCGGCGCGGATTTCTATTCCTACGAAGCCAAATATATTCTCGACAACTCCCAGTTGATCATCCCCGCCAAAATTTCGGATGAGCAGACCGCCCGGGTGCGCGAGATCGCTGTCAAAGCCTACCTCGCTGCCGATTGTGCCGGTCTCGCCCGCGTGGATTTCCTGCTCGACAAAACCACCGGAGAGCTTTTCCTCAACGAAATCAACACCATCCCCGGCTTCACCAGTATTTCCATGTACCCCAAACTCTGGGAAGCCACCGGAATTCCTTATGCAGAACTCGTCGATCAACTCATTAATTTTGCGCTTCAACGCAAAGCGGAGCGCGATGCCACCATTCGCTCGTACCGGAGGGATGAATGAGCTTGCTTCGTAGATCGTCCTCCCGTGCCGATCAGGTACGCTCCCGCCGCGCGCGCGACATCAAGCAGCGCGTGGTCATCGCCGCCGATACCGCCCGCCGACCGGATCACTACACGCCCATCGTGACCCGCTCCGAAGTGGATTCGGTTCCCCTGTTGCAGCACGCCCGCAAAAAGACCCGCCGCAAGCTCTACCTGCCCCTGGCAGGCGGCGCGGAGATCAAACTCCCCGCCATGCCGGTCATCAAACCCGGCTGGCGCCTGGTCTCCGGTTTGCTGGTGGTGCTCTGCGCATTAGGCATTTACGGCATGTGGACCCTGCCCTACTTCCGCATCAACTCGGTCAAGCTCATCGGCGCCGAGCGCGTTTCGTTGGATGAGGTCGAGCAGATCGTCCCCATGAACGGACAGCGCATCCTCATGATCCTGCCCCAGCAGATCGAGCGTGTGGTGCAGAATGCCTTCCCGGTTCTCTCCGAGGTAAAAGTATCCATCGGTCTCCCCGGTGTGGTCTACGTTCACGTGGAAGAGCGCATCCCTGCCCTGCAGTGGGTTCAAGATGGCGAAACCCAGTGGATTTCAGCCGATGGGATTGCCTTTGAGCCCAAAGGTGAAGCGGATGACCTGGTGACGGTGTACGCTGAAGGCGCGCCGCCCACCGGCAAGCTCAATCTCACCCTTGCCCGCCAGGATACCCGCAAATCGCTTGCCAGCCTCATCCTCAAGCCCGAAAGCCTGGTGGATCCGCTCAACGAGCCGATCAATCAGCCGCGCGCCTTCATGGAACCATCCATGATCCCCGCCATTCAGGCGATCGCCACCCAGGTGCCGGATGGTGTTCAGCTCCAGTATCACCCCACCTATGGGCTGGGCTGGACCGATCCCGAGGGTTGGCAGGTCTTCTTCGGTCTCGATCCTTCCAACATGCCTGCCAAGCTCAATATGTATCGCCAGATCGTCGCTAATTTAAAAAAAGATGATATCAAACCTTCGTTGATATCCATGGAAAATCTGTACGCACCTTATTACCGCACGGAGTAGGTTTATGGAAGAGCCGATTGTAGTGGGAATTGATGTGGGAACGTCCAAGATTTGCACCCTGGTGTCCAGGGTGGAGGGCGAACGCACCCTGCGGATACTAGGTGTGGGGATCGAACCCGCCCAGGGCATCAAAAAGGGTACGGTGGTCGATATTGCCGCCGCCACCCAGTCCATCGCCCGCTCGGTCGAAAAAGCCGAGCGCTCCTCCGGGTTGGAGATCACCTCCGCCATCGTCAGCCTGGCCGGTTCGCATGTCTCCTCCGTGAACAGCCGTGGCGTGGTTGGTATTGCCGGACGGGTGATCGACCAGAACGATGTCACCCGTGCCCTCGAAGCCGCCCAGGCGGTCGCCATTCCGCACAACCGTGAAATTATTCATGTCATTCAGCGTTCATTCACCGTGGATGGTCAGGATGGCATTCACATGCCCATCGGCATGCACGGTTTCCGCCTCGAAGTTGAGGCGCATATCATCACCGCCGCCGCGGCTACGGTCGAGAACATCCGCCAGGCGGTCAGTTCTGCCGGTGTGCAGACTGCTCAATTCGTGTTGAATCCGCTCGCCTCTGGAGAAGTGGTGCTTTCTGAAACAGAACGCCAGATGGGAGCGGTGGTTGTGGATATTGGTGCTGGCACCACCAGCATGGCTGTTTATATCGATGGAGATGTCTGGCATACGCACGTCCTCGGCATCGGCGGTAGCATGATCACCAGCGATATCGCCCACGGGCTGCGTCTGCCCATCTCGCAGGCAGAGGAGATCAAACTCCAGCATGGTTATGCATTAATGGAGGACGTATCAGAGGATGACAAATTTACCATTCGTGCCTTTGGAGAAGACCAGCCCATCCAGGTGAGCCGCAACGAACTGGCTGAGATTATCGAAGCCCGCGCCGAAGAGATCTTCTCCCTCCTGCTTCAGGAGATCAAACGCAGCGGATACGACGGCTTGCTGCCTGCCGGCATGGTACTTACCGGCGGCACCGCACAACTGCCCGGCATCCGCAACCTCGCCAGCCGCATCATGAACCTGCCGGTCCGGGTCGCTCGCCCGGAAAACCTGCTCGGTCTCACCGATCAATTGCTGGCTCCCCCCTACTCCACCAGCGTTGGCCTGCTCTATTGGGCGCTGATGATGAGCGAATCCAACCTGTCGCCCCAAAAACGCGGCGCGCTCCGCAACCGGGAGGTAATTCGCTGGGATGCTGTCAAGGACTTTCTGAAAAGATTGTTGCCCTGAAAATTAGTCTTTATTTTTTGTTGCGCATATCTATGTTTCGCATAGAATAAAAGAGGAGAATAAAATGGATACTACCGCTCAATCAAACACAGAATCATTTGCCCGAATCAAAGTTGTCGGTGTTGGCGGAGGCGGATGCAATGCAGTCAATCGCATGATCGATGAGGGGCTGCATGGCATCGAATTCATCACCGTTAACACAGATGCCCAGGCATTGCAGCTCTCCAAGGCGCCCACCAAGGTCCGCATCGGCGATAAAACCACCCGCGGACTGGGCTCCGGCGGCAATCCTGAGGTAGGTCGTAAAGCTGCGGAAGAATCCGCAGAAGAACTGTACGAGGTGCTCAAAGGCTCCGATATGGTCTTCATCACCGCCGGTATGGGTGGTGGCACCGGCACCGGCGCCGCACCCATCGTCGCACAGATCGCCAAGGAAGTCGGCGCCCTCACCATCGGTGTGGTCACCCGCCCCTTCACCTTCGAAGGCTCCCGCCGCTCCGGCAACGCCGAATCCGGTGCGGGTCGCCTCAAGGAACATGCCGATACCCTCATCGTCATCCCCAATGACCGCCTGCTCTCCATTGTGGATAAGCGCGCCAACCTGGCGGAAGCCTTCAAAAAAGCCGATGACGTGCTGCGCCAGGGTATTCAGGGCATCTCTGAACTGATCACGGTTCCCGGCCTCATCAACCTCGACTTTGCCGATGTCCGCACCATCATGTCGGAAGGCGGCGCCGCCCTCATGGCGGTGGGTTACGCCAACGGTGAAGATCGCGCCCGCATCGCCGCGGAACAGGCTATTTCCAGCGAATTGCTCGATATCACCATCAACGGTGCCCGCGGTATCCTCTTCAACGTTACCGGCGGTAGCAACCTCACCCTCTACGAGGTCAACCAGGCGGCTGCCATTATCAAGGAAACAGCCCACCCCGATGTCAACCTCATCTTCGGCGCGGTCATCGACCCCAACATGAAAGACGATCTGCGCATTACCGTCATCGCTACCGGGTTCGAACGTTCCGGCATCAAGCCCCCCGAACGCCTCCACCCTGTCGAATCCATTCAACCCATCAGTATTCCACAGGCGATCAACACCGAGTTGCAGTCGGTGGAAGTGGAACGCCAGCCCGTTCCCGTGGGTGTGGAATACATCCCCAAGATGGTCAACACCGACGACCTCGAGATCCCCGCTTTCATCCGCCGTCGCCAGATCCGCTGATCTGCAAGCAAACGCCGAACCGAACATCACAGCGCCCCCTCACCCGGGGCGCTTTTTCTAAATTTGCCGCCCGAGGTCATCCGAATGCAGGATCGTATGTCAACAAGCCATGTTCCGGAATCCCACACTCTGCCACTCCCCGCAGAGTCAACCTTGCCGGAATGCTGCCAGCAGCGTCAGGTTTTTCCCAATACCCGAACGGAGATGCTGCCCGTGACTCCTCGAATGATTAGAAATCTTAAATATTTGCGTATGCGCAATTAATTTAAGACAACCGTTGCTATTTTTACTTGCATCTGAAAAATGGCTATGCTAAAATCATCCCACGTTACTAGATAAGGGGGCTTACTGGCGGGGTACCCCCATATCTGGGGGTATGTTTTATGGGTGGAAGGAGTGCGGATGCGTTGTCCATATTGTGATAGTTGGGATTCGAAAGTGATCGATACCACCCACGATGCCAAGGGCGGGGTGCGGCGCAGAAGGGAATGCGAAAAGTGCGCCAAACGTTTCAGCACCTACGAACGTGCCATCCATGCCGCCCCGCTCATCATCAAGCAGGATGGCTCGCGCGAGGAATTCGAGCGCGAAAAGCTCCTGCGCGGATTGCGCATCGCCTGTGCCAAGCGCCCCGTCTCCGCTGCGGATATCGACCGCCTCGTCGGCGAGGTCGAAACCCAGCTCGAGAAGATCGGCAAAGCCGAAGTCTCCTCCCGCACCGTCGGCGACCTGGTCATCGCCGGGTTGAAACAGCTCGACCACATTGCCTATATCCGGTACGCCATCGTCTACCTCAACCTGGGGGACTTGCGTGCCATTCGTGATGAAATCAACCACTTACTGGAAGGATGATGTCTCATGTCCAAAAACACCGAACGCCCTCAGACTGGCTTGCTGCCCACCCCTCCCCTGCCCGCGGATCTGCCTGCCGTGCAGTTGACTGAGAACTCCCGCCAGGTGCTCATGCGCCGTTACGTACGCCACGGTGATGATGGTGAGCCCTGTGAAACCGTCGAAGAGATGTTCTGGCGTGTCGCCTGGCATGTTGCCAAAGTCGAAGAGACCTGGCACGCGGATCTCGACGCCCGCGCCCGTGAGTATTACCTGCTTCTTTCCAGTAAAAAATTCTTCCCCAACTCCCCCACCTTCACCGGCGCCGGCACCCCGCTCGGACAGCTTGCCGCCTGTTTCGTTCTGCCCATCACCGACGACATGGGCAAGGATACCGCCGGCATCTTCCAAACCCTGCGCGATGCCGCCCTCATCCAACAGACCGGCGGCGGCAACGGCTTCAGCTTCTCGCGCCTCCGCCCCGCAGGCTCCCTCGTCAAATCCTCCGCCGGACAGGCAACCGGACCGGTGGGCTTCCTCCGCGTTTACGACCACGCCTTCGGCGAGATCGCCCAGGGCGGCACCCGCCGCGGCGCCAACATGGCGGTGCTGCGCGTCGACCACCCAGATATCGAAGATTTCATCTCCTGCAAGACCAACGAGAACGCCATCACCAACTTCAACATCTCCGTCGGCATCACCGACGCCTTCATGCAGGCGGTGGAAGACAACGCCGATTGGGATCTCGTCTTCCCAGATATCGCCTCGCCCGAGTACCGCAAATTCAAGGGCACCCTCGTCCAGGCGGATAAAGCCGGCATCCCCATGAAGGTCCACAAAACCGTCAAAGCCCGCGCCGTCTTCAATCAGATCGTCCGCCAGGCGCACCTCAACGGGGAACCGGGCGTGCTCTTCCTGGATGCCGCCAACCGTTTCAACCCTGTACCTCACCTATACGCACTCGAAGCCACCAACCCCTGCGGCGAACAGTGGCTCGGACCCTACGAGAACTGCTGCCTCGGCTCCATCAACCTCGCCGAACATTTCGGCCCGGAAGGCACCGTCGATTGGGAGGGGCTGCGCCGTTCGGCGGTCACCGCCACCCGCTTCCTCGATGATGTCGTGGATGCCAACGCCTACGTCCCCGCCGTGCCCCAGCTCGAAAAAGCCGCCCACAACGCCCGCCGCATCGGACTGGGCATCATGGGGCTTGCCGATCTCATGTACCACGCCGGCATCCGCTACGGCGATGATACCAGCCTCGAGTTCGCCTCGCAGGTGATGGAATTCGTGCGCTACCACAGCATGCTCACCAGCGTGCAGCTCGCCGCCGAACGCGGCGCCTTCCCCGCCATTCAGGGCTCCATTTACGACCCCGCCAACCTCACCTGGCAGCCGCCCGAGTCGCTGGTGGAGTATCAGAACGATTGGGGTCGCCCCGCCGTGGATTGGTCCGCCATTGTCGCAGGCGTCAAAGCCAGCGGCATCCGCAACGCCGCCCAGACCACCATCGCCCCCACCGGCACCATCGCCACCGTCGCCGGCTGCGAGGGCTACGGCTGCGA
>DAIOEK010000019.1:0-46753 GCA_036746315.1 Anaerolineaceae bacterium
ATTTGACGGTTTGCTGCAGGTCGATGATGTGAATGCCATTGCGCTCGGTGAAGATGAACGGGCGCATGCGGGGATCCCATTTATTGGTGCGGTGACCGAAGTGGACACCACTTTCCAGCAGGGCTTTCATGGAAATAACAGACATAGTAGCTCCTTCGCGTTATGCCTCCGGTTTCGTCAATCCCGGCTGTAACCCCCAAGTTTGGGAGCACGCTCAGTCAGGTCTGAAACCGTGTGAAATAAGATACTCTTGCGGCGGACCACAAGGCGGACGCAATTATAACACGGATTCTTTCATATAAAGGCGGTTATTTTTTTGGCGAACGCGGGGAGATTCTCCCCTATAGAAATGCCGCGCAATCGAACGTCAGATGTTCGCAGAATGACCGGTCACCCAAGCGGAAAGTGCCTTCCAGAATTCGGCGCTGACCTGACCGCAAGCGGCAGGGGAGGTATCCAGGAACAGGTGGTCGCAATCCGCCAACCGCTGCATGGACACACCGGGCACGTCTTTTGCGGCACTTTCGTAGAGCATCATACTCTCTTCCACCGGCACCCATGCATCCTCGGCGGCGTAGAGAAAAAGCGAGGGGATGTGAACATCCGTCCAAACGGGCAGGGGGTCGTAATCCATCTCCAGGCGCCATTTGGAATTCGCCGGATCGTCGGGCAGTTCGCCATCGCCGGGGAGGTAGCACAGATCGAACCAGGGTTGCTGTTTGTGGCGGTTCAATTCGTTCTGGAGATCCACTTTGCCGGACTTTCCGCGGAAGTAGTCATCCACCTTCCAACGCAGATCGCGGGCAAGATCGATGATTTCATCCCCGTAGCCAGCCACCTTGAGGGCGCGGAAGGCGCTGTAAGTCATTTGCTCGGCGGGGGTAACGCCGCATGCCGAGCCGGGGATCAGGGAGGCGATCTGCCTGCTTTTTGCCGCGGCGAGGGGTGCGATCCAACCGCCCTGGCTGATGCCCAGCAGGTGGATGGCGGAAACAGCGGAGCATGATTTCTTTACCGCTTCCACGGCGGCGACCACGTCGTCCGCCAGCATATTGAAATCCGCGGTCTCGAAATTTCCGCCGGATTCGCCCGACCCGCGCCGGTCGAAGACACAGAATCCAATCCCCATCTGCGGCAGATGCCGCCGGTAAGGCAGGTAATATCCGTCAGACCGCTCGGGCAGGCTGGCGGGGTGCGCCATCATCACCAGGGGAACGGCGGAACGGGAATCCGGCATCCAGCAGGTGCCCACCAGGTCGGCCCGGTGGGAGGAAAAATGAATATTCTGTTCGGTCATCACGTGCTCGATTTTTCGGGGCGCAATCCGCTTTCGACCACCAGACGGGGGACGATCGATTCCCAGGTGACCGACATGAAGTGCAATCCGCTGATGCCGGGAATTTTGCGGACTTTCTCGATGATTTCCAGGGCGATTTGAACCCCTTCTTCCCTGGCGTCTTTGGCATTCTCCAGCCGGTCGATTAACGGCTGTGGTATGTGGATGCCGGGGATCTGATTCATGAAGCGGGCGGCTTTGGCGTTTTTTACCGGGGCTATGCCCGCCAGCAGGTATGCCCTGCCCGGGATGCCATGTTTGTCGAGCGTCTCCATGTATTCGGTGAAGCGATCGGTATCGTAGATGAGGTTGGTCTGGAAGAATTGCGCACCGGCATTCAATTTCTTTTGTTCGCGAATGCCCTGAAAGCGCACCTCAGAGGCGAAAGGTGAACCGGCAGCGCCCAGAAAGATGCGGGGTGGAGATTTGATCTCGCGCCCGTCGAGGAATTGACCTTGGTCGCGCATTTTACGCAGGATCCACAGCATCTGGATGGAGTCGATATCCCAGATATCCATTCTGCCGTGCGGCATGGTTCCCATGCGGGGATGATCGCCGGTGAGGCACAGGATGTTGCGGATGCCCAGCGCGCTGGCGCCGAGCACTTCCGCCTGCACGCTCATGCGCGTCCGGTCGCGGGCGGCGATCTGCAGCACCGGCTCCAGACCATTTTGCAGGGTGAGGACGGCGCAAGAGAAGGAAGACATGCGCGGCGTGGCGGACGGGCTGTCGGTATAGTTGGCGGCATCCACGTAATCGCGCAGCATTTCCACCTTCTTGATCACGTCGGCGGGCGAATCGGAGAGCGGAGGGGAGATCTCGACCGTAATGGCAAATTCCCCGTTGACCAGCTTTTGTTCGAGTTTCGAAACCGGCTCATGTTCAACGGGCGGGTGATATTCCCGATCGCCAGACCACCAGACCGGCTGGCGGATATCGTGGAAGAATTTTTCAACCAGTTGGGCGCGTTCGCGGGGCGAGGTGAAAAGCGCATTCCAGGCGCCGCGAATGCCGATATTCTCTTTCCAATGGCGGTAGCCATCCAGCCAGGTGTCGGTGCCCACCTTGTCCCAATCCAGCGGCGGGAGGACTTCCATGAGGTACTCGCTGCGTCCGAGTTTTTCAGAGCGTTCATAGATCTTGTACCAGATGCAGGGGCGGGTCGGATCGACATAGCATCCGGCGGCGCTCGAACCACCGCAGGGACCGTTCCTCAAGCCTTTGGCGCATTCCATGGGGCAGATGAAGGCTGTTTCCTGCAGCAGGCAGTTGCCGCACATGCGGCAGCCGAAAAAGGTGCCCTTGAGAAATCGTTCCACACTGGCGGTGATCCGGTCCAGAAATGGTTCTTTGTGGAAGGGGTAGTAAGCGGGCTGCCAACGGCGGCCGGGGGTAAATCCAGGCATGCGATTAACGGTATCCTATTCCAGAGATGATGCCATATTATAACAAGGAGTATCTCCGTGAAGCCGATTTGTGATCCTTGCAAAATTAACAATAAATGTCAAAAAGCGGGGGATATTTATCATAATTTTCACACAAAATCCATTTTTTTCATAATCAGCATGCTATAATGACCGAGTGCGGTGAGTATGGTATGCTTTATCATATTCAGCGACAAACCTATAAGGAAAAGAAAGTAACATGGCGATTCCAGACCTTACCTTTTTGCATGCACCCTCGGTGTATGATTTTCGCAGAGAATCAATTCTATACGGACCGGTATCCGACCTGGTCCCCTCCACCCCGGTCTTTGAGATGTACCCCATCGGCTTTACCACGATTGCCGAATATCTCGAACGGGCAGGCTTTCGCTGCCGCATCATCAACCTGGCGGTGCGGATGCTGGAGGACAAGCATTACGATGTGGAAAAAACCATCGAAAAGAATGATTCCATCGTGTTCGGGATCGATCTCCACTGGCTGCCCCATGCCCACGGCTCGATCGAAATAGCCCGGATCGTAAAACGGCTGCACCCAAACCGACCGGTGCTGTTCGGCGGGATCAGTTCCACCTATTTTCACCGTGAGTTGATCGAGTATCCGGTGGTGGATTTTATCATTCGCGGTGATTCCACCGAATTACCCAACCTGGAACTGGTGCGCTACATCAAGCAGGGCGGCGAGGTTCATCCGCAGGCGGAAAGTGCCGATGCTCAAAAGCTGAACGCCATCCCCAACCTGGTGTGGAAAGATGCCTCCGGGCAGGCACACATCAACCCGATCACCTACAGCCCGGATTCGCTGGATGGCATTCTGTTGGATTATTCCGGCGTGGTGCGCTCCGTGGTTCGCTACCGCGACCTCGCCAGCTACATTCCCTTCAAGCGCTGGACGCGCTATCCGATCACCGCGGCGCTGACCGTACGCGGCTGCCGCTACAACTGCACCACCTGCGGCGGTGGCTGCGGCGTGTACCGCAGTGTGCATAACCGACAGACGCCGGCTTACCGAAAACCGGAAGACCTGGCGAATGATATCCGCCGCATCGGTTCCTTCAGCAAAGGTCCGGTGATGATCCTGGGCGACATCCGCCAGGCGGGCGAAGAATATGCCGACCGTTTTCTCGAAGCCATTTCCGGTTACAACAAATCGCTCTTCTTTGAATTGTTCGATGCCTGGCCGCGGGACTTTATCTTCAGGCTGGCGAAGGCGGTCCCCAATTTCGTGATCGAAATTTCCATGGAGTCGCATGACGAACGGGTGCGGCGTGCTTTTGGACGTCCATACTCCAACGAGGCGATCGAAAAAACCATCGACGACGCCATCGAGGCGGGCTGCCAACGTCTGGATGTTTTCTTCATGGTGGGAATTGCCGAACAGACTTACGAAAGCGTGATGGAAACGGTGGAATACTCGCGGAAGATGCTGGAGAAGTATTCAAAAAACGGTGTTCACCACGTGGTGCCTTTCATCTCACCCATGGCGCCGTTCCTTGACCCCGGTTCGCGCGCTTTCGAAAATCCGGAAAAATTCGGGTACAGGCTGTTTGCGCGGACGCTCGAAGAGCATCGCCAGAATCTGCTGGCGCCAAGCTGGAAGTACGTGCTGAATTATGAGACCAAGTGGATGAACCGCGACCAGATCGTTGCCGCCACTTACGAAGCTGGTAAACGCATGAATGCGATAAAAGCCGAGTTTGGCGTGATCACCCATGAAAAGGCTGCCGCCACCGAAGCGCGAATTTTACAGGCTGAGCAGCTCATCCAGGAGATCGACACCCTGATGCTGATTGAAGACGAGGCTGTGCGCAGGCAGAAAATCCTGGAGCTCAAACACCGGGTGCACAACTCAAACGAATCCACCGTGTGCGACAAGCGTGAACTCGAAGCGCCCATGAAGGGATTGAAGATCAGTGTGTTTGGAGCGGCTCGAATGGTGATCGCCGGATGGTTGAGCGATGCAAAGCGGGCGCTGTTCCCCGGGTAATTTTGACGCTGTCCGTAGATTTAACACGTTCGTACAAAAAGGGCAAAAATAAGAAACTGGCCGGTTATTAACCGGTCAGTTTTGCACAATATTATAAGCAATACACAAGATTCCCCATTCGGCTCGAGCCTTTTCTTTCACCAGTTCTATTGCGGGCGTTTTGCAGGATGCCCCTGCTACTACGCTGCTTCGATCAACACTGTCAATACGAATTGTATCCGAATTGTCCCCACGGGGAGGTGAGATCGATCTCGATGGGATCCACCGGCACACCGCAGAAGGGCGGGTAATGAATGGTAAAGCGACTGATACCTTCAGAGATTGCCTGTACGAAAATGGCTGCAATTTGGCGGTCGCTGTCCGCTTCGACGGTCTCTGAAGAGCCATTCTCCCGACCGGTCGAGTTTTCCTTATACGTATTGCCCAAGTCGTCTACGAGATAGATCTGGTCTTTGCGGATGTCACAGCTCTGCTCGCCGCGGTTATAGAATCTGGCATCCACGGTAAAGAAATCTTGTTTCGTCCAGACTTCGACGCCAGGTTCAAGAATGATCTCGTAAATGCCATCCTGCGACTTCCAGCGGAAGGGGGCATCATTGATCAAGGTCTCCGCGGTGGCGGTCCGGCTGGCAATGAAATTTTCGCGGTCTTTTTCATTCTGAATATTATCCATTATCATGCCGATAACAAAGAAGACCGCAAAAAGGCACAGGAGGATACCAACGGGTACAAAGATAGCCCGGTTGCGTTTGCGTTTTTTTTCGTTTTCCAATTCCCTACGCTGTTGCTCCTGCGCCTGTTTGATCTGCCAGTTTCTGATCTCTTGCGCGATGTTGACCCCACATTTGGTACAGTGGGTGGACTCGGCCGGATTGAGTTTGCCACATTTCGGACAGGCGAAGTAGAGTTCGGAACCGCAATCGGCGCAAAAGGCAGACTCTTTGTGGTTCTCAGCACCACATTGCACGCACTCGATCATGCCTGACCGGAGCGCACGTTTTTCGCGGGAGTTGGGCGACCCGCAATAAGCGCAGAACACGATCCGTTTGCCGCTAACCTCGATTTTCGCTCCGCAACTAGAGCATTTCCATTCATCCGCCATGTTTTTCTCCTTGCAGCGATGTTAAGGACAAGCTTTTCTCAAGCCAGATTAATCATATTCCTGTGTTTTGTAATTGGCAATTAAAACGTGGGGCGGATTTACGGAGACCAAACGAATTGATTTCGTAGATGCTGCCCAAAAAACAGTTAAAAGTAAAGAATATCGGAAATATAAAATAGACCCAAGCTATTCGTCTCTGGGAGGCTGTCTTATACCGCATTATTATCCATAGCGAAAAGATGAAGAGCTGTGTAGTTCTCGAAGATGTGCAGCAGCAGGGCGTAAATAAAGATGATCAGCCCCAGCATTTCCAGCGATTCCTCAACGGTATATTCCATGAAAAACCACCTGCTCTGCTTTGAGAAGTAATGGACAACCACCCCGCCGAGCATCTCAAACCCTACCGAACCGACAACGTAAATCAACCCGGCAAGGGCAAATCTCCTGCGGCTCCCGGGGGGCAGGCTGCGGAAGAATTTCAGGAACACGATGACCAATAGCGGCACCAAGATCACCATCAGCAGCACCCAACTGAAGGTAAAGATGCCTGCCGGACCGGTGCCAAAGGTTTTTGTCAACCCTTGCATGCTCAGTTCATGCAGCATGGCAGATTCATCGAAAGCCATATACAGAAAGCCGAGACTCAACAGCCCCCAGTGAAGCGCGAATTTCTCGCGCCGCGTGCGCATCAGGAGCGCGATGAGCGCCAGCAATAGCGCGCATAATGCCAGCAGCAACACGGAAAAGGTCGTGGGGATGTTGGATTCCGAATTCAGGTTGAATAAACGGCTGGCTTCCGCCAAATTCTTTACCACTTTGTGCCGTTCCAGGTACCACAACAGTGAGTTCAGCACGATCAGAACCGCTTCGATAATCAGCAGGGTCTTTAGAACGATTTTGGGATTGATCCGGATCGGTTGTTCCACGTTTGCACCTGCAACTTATACCTGCACGAATGCCGCCTGGCGTGCATTGCGGCGGGCGCATGCCAGCTCTTCCTCCGAGCAGCCCATGATCTCGCGCGCATTGCGGTATTCGTCCGCCAGGGTCAGGTCGCCCATCAATGCCGGGTCGTCGGTGTTGATGGTGGCGAGGATGCCCTGACGCAGAAACTGCGGCAGGGGATGTTCCCGCATGTCTGCCACCGCGGTGGTCAGTATATTGCTGGTGGGGCAGCACTCCACGGCAATACCCCTTTCGCGGATCAGATCCATCACATGCGGGTCGTCAACCGCGTGCACCGCGTGCCCCAGGCGGTCAGGCAGCAGGGTCTCGATTGTCTCGCGCACCGAATCCGCCCCGGCAAATTCCCCGGCGTGGGCGGTGATCTTCAATCCCGCCGCTCTTGCCCTGGCAAAAAGCGTTTTAAACTCCCCGGCGGGGTGACGCGCTTCATCTCCGGCAAGGTCAATTCCGCTGACCCCCGCACGGCGGTATTGCAATCCGCATTGCAGTTCCGTCTCGCAGGCATCCACACCGTAGGTGCGGGAAAGGATCACCAGCAGCGAGGAGCGCAGTTTTGCATCTCTATCGAACTCCCGCCAGCCTTCACAGACTGCCGCTGTGACCGAGAACGGGTCGAGGTTGTGCATTTCAGCCATGAACAGCGGGCTGAAGCGCAGCTCCAGGTAATCCACCCCCTGGTTTTGCGCATCCTGGAGGCATTCGATGGTGACCCGGCGGCATGCGTCATCATCCACGAAGACCTGACGCAGGAGGTCGAATTTGGGCAGCAGCAGGAGGATGTCGGAAGTCGGCTTCTGTATCCAGGCATGGGGCTGAAGCTCCGCCACCGTCCAGGCGGGCAAGGGCAGGTGGTGCTTATGGCTGACTTCGATCACGGTCTCGAGGCGGATTGCGCCTTCCAGATGGCGATGCAGATCAAAGGTGGGGATGTTTTCTTCCATGCGCAAATCCTTATCTTTCAGGGCAGAGCAATTCATCCTTATTATGGCACAATCCCGGAAAAAAGTATGGGTATGCTTCTTGCATCAATACTGCTATCGAGAAAACACATGTTTGCACCAGTCACACACTTTCTTCCACTAACCAAGATTCGTCGTGAACGGGTGTTGCCCACACCCGGGAAAATACTGGTCCAGAGCGGACAGCATGTTAAAGCCACGGATGTGATTGCCGAAGCGAGAATTTCGCAGAAGCACATCCTGCTGGATGTTTCTGCCGCGCTGGGTGTAAACGCCGACCAGGCGGACAAAGCGCTGATGGTGAGTGTCAATCAGGTGGTCGGTGAAGGTGACGTGCTCGCCGGACCGGTGGGGATCATCCCGCGGGTTGTGCGTGCGCCGCACCCCGGCCGCATCATCTATTGCGGTGAGGGTCAGATCCTCTTCGAGGTGGATAGCCAGCCCGTTCAAATTCGCGCCGGGATGGACGCGGTGGTCAAAGGGCTGATCGCAGAGCGGGGAGCCGTGCTTGAAACCTCCGGTGCGCTGGTACAGGGCGTGTGGGGGAACGGTCAGATCGACCAGGGCATGCTCTACATGGCAGCCGCCACCCCCCGTGATGAATTGCTGGAGGATATGGTGGATGTATCCATGCGCGGAATGATCCTGCTGGCGGGACATATCGCCCGCCTGGATGCGATCAAAGCGCTGCAAAAAGGCGCGGTGAAGGGCGTGATCACCGCCAGCATCACCGCCAACCTCGTCCCCGCCGCATCCCAGGTAAATTTCCCCATCCTGGTGCTGGATGGATTTGGCAAGATCGCGATGAATTCGTACGCATTCAAGGTGCTGGCGAGCAACGAGAAGCGCGAAGTGGCAGTGAATGCCAGCAACTGGGATCGTTTCACCGATTCCCGCCCCGAGGTGGTCATTCCCCTGCCCACCACGGATGTTCTGGATACGCCCAAAGCAACCGCGGTGTTTACCCCCGGGCAAAATGTTCGCATAATCAAAAATCCGCTTGCCGGAGAAACTGGCAAGCTTATTGCACTAAGAAATGAACAGACACCCATGAGTAACGGATTGCGGGTTCCCGCAGCCGTTGTTCACCTGGAAAACGGCGAACAAACCATTGTGCCGCTGGTGAACCTGGATGTCCTAGGATCCTGAACGGAATTTGAGAGGTGACCATGTCTGACCTAGATTTCACCAATTATGAACCGGAACCACAGAAACCCCGGCGGGGTAATAAAGCCTTTATGGCGATTGCCGGCATCCTGGCGGCGATCATCCTGGTTGCAATTGTAGCAGCGGCAGCTTACGCCGTTCTTGTGCTGCCCAAGCAGAACGCGGCACGGGCGGAACAGGCGATCCAGATCAACGCACAGAATACCGCCACGGTGATGGCGGTAACACAGGCGGCAATGACTGAGGTGGCGCCCACCGAAACGACAATGCCGACCGATACCCCCGAGGCGACTTCCACGCCGGAACCGACCGCCACACCCGAACCCGAGGTGGAAGCGGAAGCCAAGGCGGCGGATGTGATCGCCATCGGCGGCGGGATGGACGACGAACAAGCGGTTACCGCAACCGTTTCAGCGCTGCTCACCCTTGCCGCGGGCGGAAAGCCCGAAGAGGCGGCAGCCGTAACCGCGGCAGCGGCAGCATCCGACCCGAATATTGCGGCGACGGCGCTCCCCACCACCGGGTTTATCGACGAAATAGGTATTCCATCAGTGGTTGGTCTGGGCTTCCTCTTTATATTGCTGATCGTTGTCACGCGTAGAGCGCGCATGGCACGCAGCCACTGATCTATTATCCGTTTTATTCTCCCTATACCAAAGGACGGTTTTGAGCGGCCGTCCTTTTGGTCATAAAAAACGCCCCGGATTGCGAACATTTCACAAAACGGAGCGGTTTTTTATTTGAGAATTGGAATTATTTCACAATCCCCGCGGCAAACTGTTCCCCATAACCCAGCAGTTCTTTCACCATATCCTGCGATCTACCCTCTGCGTACACCCGCAGCACGGCTTCGGTGCCTGAGGGACGGATGAGCAGCCAGGAATCATCGGCAAAGATGTACTTTACGCCATCCCGGGTGGAGACCTCCTTGAGGCTCTGTCCGCCGAGGGCTGCCGGCGGGTCCTGGGTGAGCTTGTTGACCATCAGGTCTTTCGACACGGGGTGTTTCAAACGGATATCCGTACGCTCGTAGAAAGCCGGTCCCACTTCCTTGAGCAGGTCTTCCACCAGTTCGTAGAGCGTGGTGCGCGATTCGGCGATGATTTCGAGCAGGAGCAAGCCCATCAGTACGCCGTCCCCTTCGGGAATGTGCCCCTGGAAGGAAATTCCGCCGGATTCCTCGCCGCCGATCAGTACGCTTTCCTTCATCATATAGTCGGCGATGTGGTTGAAGCCGACCGGCGTTTCGTGGCAGGCAAGATTATATTTTTCGGCCAGGCGGTCGATCATGCGCGTGGTGGAGACGGTGCGGACCACGGAACCTCTCCATCCGCGTTTGTTGTACAGGTAGCGCAGCGCCAATGCCATGATCTTGTGCGGATCAACGAAGTTGCCGCGTTCATCCATGGCGCCGATGCGGTCGGCGTCGCCATCGGTTGCCAGACCGAAGCCGCCGGAGCCCATGGCAATTGCGCCCGCCAGCGCGCCCAGGTAGTGCCCGATAGGTTCGGGATGTACTCCGCCAAACCCGGGATTCATTTCGCCGCGGATCTCATGGACTTCACAGCCGGTGCCCTGCAGGATACCCTTGATGACACCCCGACCCGAGCCGTACATTGAATCAACCACCAGCCGCTGGGGGTTCTCGGCGATGATGTCAAAATCGATCAGGCGGCGAAGCTGTTCGTTGTAAGCGGGAATGGGATTGAAGCGCTGGATCAACCCTTCGCGGCGGGCGAGGTCGTAATCCATCAGGTTGGGTCCGCGCCCCTGCGATTCATTTTCATTCAGGTAGATCTCCACCCGGCGGCACTGCTCGGGGGAAGCGGAGCCGCCATACGAAGCCTTGAGCTTGACGCCGTTGTAACGCGGCGCATTATGGCTGGCGGTGATCATCACGCCGGCAATGGCGTGCATATTCTCCACGGCGTAGGATATGGCGGGGGTGGGGGCATCCGCCTGCGCCAGGTACACGGAATAGCCGTTGGCTGCCAGCACGCGGGCAACTTCGCTGGCAAAGCGATCCGAAAGAAAGCGGGTATCAAAACCGACCACCATTTTCTTGGGGTCGGGGGGGATTTCGGGGCAGCAGCCATTGATCCAGTGATCGGTTGCAACGGCATCGGCGATAGCCTGCGTCACCAGACGAAGATTTGAGAAAGTGAATGTGTCTGAAATGACTGCACGCCATCCATCGGTGCCAAAATGTATCGACATAGTTCCGAATCTCCTGCGAGAGAAATTCTAAGGGGTAATAGTGCGCAATGGTGCAGGGGTTGGCGTATCGAACACCGTCTGCACCATCCAGCCTATTGTACCATCTTTGTCTATCACCTCAACCCAGGTGACGCCATCCACCACCTGGCTGCCGCCCAGCAATCTGACGGTTTCGCCGTTCGGGATCATGGTGACAAGCGGGCTGGTAAAGCCGGGCGACTCCCGCAGCCGGGCGCTGTCCTGATCGTCCACGTTCACTACGCGGATCACCGCCGGGTCTGGGGTGGGCGAAGGCGTGACGGAAGGGGTGGACGTGGCGGTCGGTATCCGCGGCGTGGGGGTGTGCGTTGTGGTGGGGACCCTGCTCGGCAGGGGTGTGGCAGCGGCGGTGGCTGTGGGGTGCATCAGGAAGGGCAGCACCGACCAAGGTGATTGTGCGGGAGCCGCGATCTGCCCCCCGCCGATCGCCAGCGCAAGCAGGAACAATATTGCTGGCAGCAGGTATCCTCCGCGCCGGGAGGGGCGGTATCCGCTGACAATGAAGGGAACGCTCCCGAGCGCGATTCCGGCAGACAGCATAAGTGCGGTGTTCAGGAGCGGGGTGAAGCAGGCAGATGCCATATTGCGACCTACCAGCACACCGCATAGACTGACCTCCCCGTAGAGGGTGAAAGACAGCAGGGCGGATGCCAGGCGGGATGCCGGTTTCTGCTGTAAAAAGAGCATGGCGGTGAGCAGCACGCCGGCGATAAAGATGAGCCAGGTATCCACGGGGAGGATGAATGTGGGAGAAGAGAAAGGTTCAGGCTGCCAGCCCGGTGGATAGGCGGTCAATCCGCCGACCATGCCGGCAACGAAAACCAGCCCCATGCCCAGCAGCATGCCGGCGGCGGAGCGGAAGAATAACTTTTGCGATCCGGCGGCGATGCTCAGTTGCAGCCCCAAAAGCGGCGCCATCATGGGCGCAGCCAGCGCTGCGGCAACGATCAGCGGCAAAGAGCGCAGCAGAATCCCTGCCGCCATCAATACACCGGAAAGCAGGGAATAGGTAAAGAAATCGAATGTCGGTGCAACGGATTTGGCAAGATCCTCGAGCGTTTCCGCCTGCTGCGGATCGTTCAACTCGGGAAAATAAACCTGCCTGCGTCGATGCAGGCGGGGAGACTTTCCATTCGGGCTAGGCGGGATTTCCTGGGAGGAGAAATTCATTTCCGTAATGTAGCCACCAGCCTTTGTGGATGCGAAAACAACGCCAGACCACTGAATATATCGAGGACGACGATATCGGCGTTGATCATTGCTTCCACCGCCGTACCCTCGCCGGACAGGACGCAGATGCCGAGCGCAGCTTCTTTTAACATCAAGGCATCATTGGCACCCTGCCCGATGGCGGCGGTCTGCGCGCTCCCCAGGCTGTGGATGAAGGCTGCCTTCTGTTCCGCTTCCCCGCCGCGCACCAGGATATGCGAATCGATGCCCAGCGCCCGGGCGTGTTCTTTTTGCTTTCCATGCGTATCGGCGGTGAGCATATGTATTGTGAGCAGCGGCTTCAGCTCTTCGAGCGCCAGTTCGATCCCCGACAGCAGTTTTCCATCCAGCGCAAGCGTGCCGTTGACATCACAGACCAAATCGGTGATTTCATACACAGTGCGACCCGGAATATCTATCCTGACCATAAGGCTATTATAATACAGGGGAGATTCCGAAAATGATGCAGACTATGAACGTTCGACGACTGTTGCCTCTGATTATTTTAAGCCTGCTTGCCGCCGGCTGCCGCCCCGCAGCGGTTCCCGAACCGACCCCCATCCCCACGGCAGCGGAACCCACCGCCGCCCCGGCTGCGCCGACCGAGACACCTGTCCCCGCGACATTGGTATGGGTTTCACTGGGCGGCGCCATGCCCCAGACGCAGATGCAGGAACTGGTCATGCAAACGCAATCGCTTGCCCAGCAGGCGGGGATGCAAATGGAGCAAATCCCCACCGTGAGCATGGCGGACCTGGATGCCAATGCCAGCCGCCTGCGCGCTGTGGTGGTGCTGCCAAACGACCCCGGGGTGGCTGAGATGGCGAGCCGCTATCCGCAGATCGCGTTCATCAGTGTGGGGATCCCCGATCTGCCGGAGCTGCCCAATCTGTACCGGGTGGCGGCGGAAGGCACCCGCCCCGAGTGGGACGGTTTCCTGGCGGGCTATGTTGCCGCGATGATCACACCGGAATGGCGCATCGGTATTTTGACCCAATCCGGATCGGCGGAAGGCGAACGGGCAGCCGAGGGCTTTATCAACGGCGGCGTGCTCTACTGCGGGCTGTGTCTGACCGAGTATCCGCCTTACACCGACTATCCCTACCGTCTGGATATACCGGCGGGGGGAACGGCGGCGGACTGGCAGCCGGTGGCGGACCAGTTCATCGCCAGCGGGGTGAAAGTGGCTTATGTGTATCCGGGCGTGGCATCGGCAGACCTGATGAGTTATCTGGCGGCAAACGGCTTGATGCTGATCGGCAGCAACCCCCCGGCGGATGACATCCAACCAGCCTGGGTGGCGACCATCCAGACCGACCTGACGGCACCGCTGTCCGCTGCCTGGCAGGATCAACTGGCGGGGCAGGCACCCGGCACTTATTCGACCCGCCCGAAGATTGTCTCGGAATATACCGGCTATCTCAGCGAGGGCAAAATGCACTTGCTGGACGGCGTCATCGACGACCTGGTATCCGGGACCATTGAGCCTTTGACGGTTCAGTAAACATGACCCGTAAAAATCCCTCCCCCGGCATTCCCCCGCTCAAGCGCATCATCGATATTTTCCTCAGCCTGCTCGCGCTGATCGTCCTGTCGCCGGTGATGCTGGTGATATCCCTTCTGGTGCTGTTCACCCAGGGGACGCCGGTGTTCTTCAGACAGCAGCGTCCGGGATACGGGGGCGAACCATTCTTTCTGATCAAATTCCGCACCATGCGCAACGCTCGCCCGGGCGGGGACGACATATCACAGGATGCCGCCCGGCTGACCTCGTTGGGGAAATTCCTGCGGGCAAGCAGCCTGGATGAGCTGCCCGAGTTGTGGAATATTCTGCGGGGCGAGATGAGCCTCGTCGGTCCGCGCCCGCTGTTGATGCAGTACCTGCCACTGTATTCCGCAGAGCAGATGCGGCGGCACGACGTGCTGCCGGGACTGACCGGCTGGGCGCAGGTGAACGGGCGCAATACACTGACCTGGGAGGACAAGTTCAAACTGGATGTATGGTATGTGGATCACTGGTCGATCTGTCTTGACCTGCGCATTATCTGCATGACGCTTTGGAAGGCGCTCAAACGGGAGGGAATTTCAGGGCAGGGGGAAGCGACCGCAAGGGAATGGAAGGGGTAATCTCCGTTTTCATTGTCAGACAGTAAGTTTTTCGCATGGTTTTCGCAGGGTTGTCAAGACGTGATTCTCGCTTTATAATGATTAGACATTTCGCCACAGTGGAGAATTAGAAGAGTATGGATCAGCATGATGCCCACCTCGAGCAGGCCGATTCGCCCGAGAACAATATGAGCATGGAAGAATTGCTCGCCAAGCAGGATATTGGGGATTACGATTTCCCCAAAAAGGGTGAAACCCGCAAGGGGACCATTGCCAGTATCAGCGCCGGACAGATCCTTGTCAGCATCGGGACCAAGTCTGAAGGTTTGATCACCGGTAAAGAGTATGAGAACATCCCACCGGATGTCCTTGCCAAGCTTCAGGTCGGACAAGAAATTGACGTTTTTGTAATTGACCCGGAAGACAACTCCGGTAATGTTGTTCTTTCTTATCGGAACGCACTCGAAGCCAACAGCTGGAAACAGGCCGAAGACCTGAAAGAATCCGGCGACACCATCCAGTCTGAGATCATTAAATTCAACAAGGGCGGCTTGATCGTACCGGTCGGCACCCTGATGGGATTTGTCCCCGCTTCGCAGATCAGCCTTTCCCGCCGCGCCACCATGTCTGGTGAGACGCCGGAAGCCCGCTGGGCGAAGATGGTCGGTGAGCCGATCACCGTGCGCGTGATCGAAGTAGACCGCGAACGCCGCCGCCTGATCCTTTCGGAACGCGCCGCCAGCAGCGAAACCCGCGAGCAGGTCAAGGAACGCATTCTGGAAGAGATTAAAGAAGGCGACATCCGCACCGGCAAAGTCACCAGCCTGGCAGATTTTGGCGCGTTCGTGAACATCAGCGGCGCCGACGGTTTGGTTCACCTTTCCGAGATCTCGTGGGATCGCATCAACAAACCCGAAGAAGTGCTCAAGGTCGGGCAGGAAGTCAAAGTCAAGATCATTTCCATCGACCGTGAGAAGAAACGCATCGGGCTTTCCATCCGTGCATTGCAAGACGACCCCTGGACAAAGCAGGTTGCACAGTTCCAGGTCGGTCAGTTGGTGGAAGGCAAGATCACCAAGCTGGCGCCTTTCGGCGCGTTTGCCCGCCTCGAAGGGGAAGTGGAAGGATTGATCCACATCTCCGAGATTTCTGAAAAACGTATCGAGCATCCCAAAGAGGTGCTCAAGGTTGGCGACACGGTAACGCTGCGCGTGATCAAGATCGATGCCGAAAACCACCGCATCGGTTTGAGCCTGCGCAGGGTTGATTCTCCGGCGTATTCGGAAATCGACTGGCAGATCCTCTCCGGCGAAATGAAAGAAGACTCGCAGGATGAACCGCAGGAAGAAGAATCGCAAGAGTAATTAAATTACCAGATGAAAGCGCACCTTTAACAGGTGCGCTTTTTTTCTACCTGTAACCGGAAAAACGCATGAAAAAACCACTCATTGTAGACGCACATGAAGATTTGGCATGGAATATGCTTACTTTTGGCAGAGATTACATGCTTTCCTCGCGGCAGATCCGCGAGCGGGAGGCAGGCTCGCTTGCGCCGCGGGTCAACGGCGACAGCATGCTGGGCTGGGCGGATTATCAGCAGGGGAATATCGGCCTGATTTTTGCCACCCTGTTCTCAGCGCCGCTGCGCGCCCGGGAGGGCGATTGGGATGTGCTGACCTATGCCGACCAGCAGGAAGCGCACACCCAATACCTGCAGCAGTTGGATGCCTACCGGAAGCTGTTGGATGCGCACCCCGACCGGCTGCACCTGATGGAACACAAGATGGACCTGGAAAAGCTGCTGGCGGAACGCTCGCAGGCGGAGGCGGTGCCATCTTCTGAAAAGCGGGAACCACCCATCGGGCTGGTCTACCTGATGGAAGGCGCGGACGCGGTACGGGCGCCGGAAGAGCTTGTGGAATGGGTGGAGCGCGGTGTTTTTCTGATCGGTCCCGCCTGGCACGGAACGGCATACTGCGGCGGAACCCGCGAACCCGGCGGCTTGACCCCGGCCGGAAGGAAACTTTTGGAGATCATGCAAGACCTGAATTGTGCACTGGATGTCAGCCACATGGATGAAAAAGCGGTTTTTCAGGCGTTCGATGTATTCGCGGGGCGCGTATTTGCCAGCCACGCCAATCCTTATACGCCCATGCAGGCTAGGGAATCGAACCGCTTCCTGAAAGATGAAGTCATCCACATGCTGGCAGAGCGGGATGCCGTGATCGGGATCGCCCCCTACAATTTATTCCTGGATCCCACCTGGAGCCTGGGCGATGACCGCAACCTGGTCCCGCTGCAACGCTATGTCGAGCAGGTCGATTACGTCTGCCAGCTTTTGGGGAACGCCGATCACGTGGGCATGGCGACCGATTTCGACGGCGGTTTTGGCTGGCAGTCGGTTCCGCGGGAGTTGAACAGCATTGCCGACCTGGGCATGGTCATTCCGCTGCTGTTGGAGAGGGGGTATACTGAACAGGAAGTGGAGAAGATATTGGGATTGAATTGGATGCGTTTCGTGCAGGAGGCACTACCATCATGACAGCTTCTACCGGTAATCCGCCAACCACACCACGGGGGAAAAAACCGATCTGGCGCGTACGGGTGGGATTAAGTTTAAGCCTGTTGGGATTGATTTTCTTTTTGCTGGGCGCCCGCCCGGCATTATTCGGGCTGGATCGCAGCCCCATCGTTGGTTTTGTGCAAATAGCCACCTTCGAGGTTGGGCTGGCCATGATCTGTATTGGCGGTTATATTGCCATGGTGAGTCTGTGGGGACAGGAACAGCGCAGCATCCGTGCGGATTTTGGTTTGCGGTTTGTTGCCACCGGATACGTGCTGGCGGTCTTCTCGGGTATGGCGGATGTATTCGGGTTTGGCAGCCATCCTTTGCCGGGCGTGCCTTACTTTGGCCCGTGGCAGGCGCGCGGGGTGGAGATCGGCGAAGTCATTATCGCCTTTGGCTTCCTGCTGCTGGTTCCCATCGTCAGCCGTTTTCGCAGCCAGACCGGGAAAAGGGACTGAACCCCTTTATTTCGCGTTCATCAGGCACAGCATTTCTTCATTGGTGTCGAATTTAAATTCTTCCACCCCCAACTCGGATGCTTTCAGGCGTTCGAATTCTTCCAGTTTTGCAATTTGCGGATAATTAATCGAGTCGGGCAAACGCTGTGATATTTTACGGCAGATTTCTGCCAGCGTGACGTTCTTTAATTTCACCCCGGAAGTTAAAAACAACCGGATGGCATCCGCCGCCCGCGTACCGTCGCGGCGGGCAACCCCCACCACACCGGTGCTTGCCTTGCGTGCCCAGCCAGCCACAAATACGCCGCAGGGCTGTTCTCCCTGTGCCGAGGCGCAGGATTCATATGATTCGCCTTCCACCAGGAATCGGGAGTGCGGATTCTTGACGAATTGATTGCCATCCATCGGCAGTCCGAGATTGGTATCCACCGTATCGCCAATGGCAAAGATGACGGTATCCACATCGAGGGTGTGCAGCACGCCGGTACCTGCGGCTTTGACCGCATCGCCCTGCTGCACCAGGGTGGTCGCTTCCACCTCCAGACCGCGTACCCCGCCCTGCCCGTTGGTCAGTATCCGGCGCGGAGAGGAAAGAAAGCGGATGGTCAGGCGGGAGGGGGTGTCATGTTGCCCGGCATGCGGCATGGCATCGGAGTAGATGGTCAGTGCATCCTGCGGATCCTGACCGACCGCCTGCATGACTGGCGCCGCCAGTTTGATCTGTTCGGTCAGGTCCTGCATATCCACCAGCGAGACCACCATTTCCAATTCGTGACGGTCGAATTTCACTTCCGCCGGACCGCGACGCGCGACCGCCATGACCACATCCACACGCTTCTCATCCATCAACCAGCGGGCGATATCCAGCATAACGTTGCCGACCCCCACGATTGCCACCCGTTTGCCGATCTTTAATTCCCGGCGGCTGTAGGGGGGCAGCCGGTTGTAGTGATAGACTACTTCCTTGGCGTGGTAAACACCCTGCACATCCTCACCGGGGATGCCCAGTTGCTTGTCGCCCTGGGCGCCCACCGTTGCCAAGATGGCATGGAAACCCATATCGCGAAGCTCCTCCAGCGTGACATCGCCGTCATTGCCCACGCATACGTTCCCGGCGTAGCTGACCATCGGCGAGGAAAGGATGCTGCGGAACTGGGCGCGCAATCCTTCCTTCATGCGATGCTTATCCGGATAAATGCCATACTCCGCCAGACCACCGGGCTTGATATCCCGGTTAAAGATGACCACCTGGCAGCCATCGGCAACCAATTGCTTGGCAGCATATAAACCGGCTGGACCCGCACCAATAATCGCAACAATCGGGGTAATATTTTCAGACACGGCAGACTTCCTCTCAACGAACCACTTAGATTGCCTATTATACAGCAGGGCAATCACGCCTGGCTCCGCCCGGGGCGGGGAATAAGTAAACAGCAGTGATGTTGCGCACATGGAACACAATATCACTGTAAAAGATGCAGTCGCTCTGTATTATACAGCAGGGCAATCGCAACTGAATTTATTTTTTCTAAGTAAGAATGAACAATTTCCACAAAAAAGTTTTTTCTTACAGGCATTATGATATATTGTAAGAAATCATTCTACAAATTTTTGCGGCGGATTGGAGCGCTATGCCCGATACAACGGCTTATCAGAAAATCGAGCTAACCAATGGATTAACGGTGCACCTCAAAGAGGTGCATTCGGCGCCCATCATCAGCAGTTGGATGTGGTACCGTGTGGGTTCGCGGAACGAAACGCCGGGCATTACCGGCATTTCGCACTGGGTGGAACATATGCAGTTCAAGGGCACGCAGAAATTCCCGCCGGGACTGCTGGACAGGGTCATCTCCCGCGAAGGCGGCTTCTGGAATGCTATGACCCACATCGACTGGACCACTTACTTCGAGACCATGCCCGCCGACCGCATCGATATTGCCTTTGAGCTTGAAGCAGATAGAATGCAGAACAGTCTTTACGACCCCAAAGAAGTGGCATCCGAACGGACAGTGGTCATTTCCGAGCGGGAGGGCAACGAGAACGAACCGTTGTTCCGGCTGGGCGAAGCGGTGCAGATGGCTGCCTTTACCGCCCATCCGTACCACCACGAAGTGATCGGCGACATGAAAGATCTGCGCAAGATGACGCGTGACGATCTGTATGGGCACTACCGCCACTATTACCATCCGGGCAACGCGGTGCTGGCGGTGGCGGGCGATTTCGACCTGCCCGAAATGCAAGACCGCATCCGCGCCGTTTTCGAATCCATTCCACGCGGAGAGAAATTCACCCCGGTAATTGCGCAGGAGCCGCCTCTGGGAGGTGAAAAACGGGTGGATGTGCACGGTCCCGGCGAGACCTGCTTTATTCAAATTGCCTATCGCTCGCCCCGCGCATCCGACCCTGATTTCTTCCCGCTGTTGGTGCTGGATTCACTTTTGAGCGGACCCACCAGCCTGAATATGATGGGCGGAGGCGGCATTTCCAACAAGACCAGCCGCCTGTATCAAAGCCTGGTGGAAAAGGAACTGGCGGTAAGCCTGCGCGGCAACCTGCAAACCACCCTGGACCCCTACGTTTACGACCTGACGCTGACGGTCCATCCGAGCCGCGAGCCGCAAAGTGTGCTTGCTGCGCTGGATGAAGAATTACAGCGCGTGGTTGCGCATCCCGTGCGGCAGGAGGAGATCGACCGGGCGATCAAGCAGAGCAGGGCATTATTCGTCTATAGTGCGGAGAACATTACAAACCAGGCATTCTGGATGGGGTATGCTGAAATCTTTGCCGATTACAACTGGTTCCTGACCTACCTCGACCGGATTGCCGCGGTGACCGTTGCCGATGTGCAGCATGCCGCGCAAAAGTATCTGGATGCATCCAACCGGGTGGTCGGCATCTATCACCCCGAGGATGGGACTGCGAAAGGATACGATCATGCCTGATGTAAAGAATGCCAACCTTTCTTATCCCGGTCCACACAACATTACCCGGGTGGTGCTGCCGAACGGCATCACCCTGCTGGTGCGCACCAACCATACCACGCCGTCTTTCGTGATCCAGGGCTACCTTGCGGCCGGAAGCATTCAGGATGCGGAAGACAAACTGGGCACGAATGTGTTCACGGCGAGTCTGCTGACGCGGGGAACGGCTGGACGGAGCTTTAACCAGATATTCGACCAACTGGAATCGGTGGGCGCCAGCCTTTCTTTTGGCGGGAACGTGCACACCACCAGTTTCAATTCCAAAGGGCTGGTGGAGGATTTGCCAGGCTTGCTGGACTTGCTCTACGATGTGGTCACGCAGCCCGCTTTTCCGTCCGACCAGGTGGAAAAATTCCGCGCCCAACTGTTGACCGCCCTGGCGATCCGCGCACAGGATACAGCGGAGATGGCTTCTCTGGCCTTTGACCAGATCCTCTACGCGGGGCATCCCTACCGTCATCCGGAGGAAGGATATCCCGAAACGATCCAGCGCATCACCCGCCAGGATTTGATCGATTTTCACCACACTCATTACGGACCGCGCGGAATGGTGATTTCGATTGTGGGGGCGGTGAATGCAGACCAAGTGGTGGATTGGGTTGCCGACCGGTTTTCAACCTGGCGGAATGACCGGCAGCCTGAGCAGCCCGCCCTGCCCGAACTGACGCCCCTGCACGAAACCACCCGGCACAATGTTTCCATTTCCGGGAAGAGCCAGGCGGATGTTGTGATGGGCTGCGCGGGTCCGCTGCGCAACTCCCCCGATTTCATGCCCGCCTCTCTGGGCAACAACATCCTGGGTGTATTTGGCTTGATGGGACGGATCGGCGATGTTGTGCGTGAACAATCCGGGCTGGCGTATTATGCGTATACCAGCCTGAACGCAGGGACCGGACCCGGTTCATGGGAGGTCTCTGCGGGGGTGAACGCTGAGAACGTCGAGAAAGCCATCCGGCTCATCCATTCCGAAGTTGCGCGCTTCATCCAGGAGCCCGTCACCGAAGAGGAACTGGCGGACAGCCAGGCAAACTACATCGGCAGACTGCCCTTATCGATGGAGTCGAATGCGGGGGTGGCGGCTGCGCTGGTATCCATGGAGCGCTACCAATTGGGGCTGGACTATTACCAGAGGTACGAAGACCTGGTGCGCAGTGTAACGCCGGGGCAGATTCTGCTCACCGCGCAGAAATATCTGCAACCCGAAAAGATGGCTATCGCAGTGGCGGGACCTTAATAAGGAGAGCTTTTGGAACAAGTATTGGTCAACGGGGTGGATATGGAGGAGATCGAGCGGGTGCGCCGGCTCGAGCCGCGTATTCGCGCGAGGTTCATCGAAAGAGTCCTTACGCCGGCAGAGCGCAGCCATCCTCAACCACCCGATGAACATATTGTGGGCATCTTCTGCGCCAAAGAGGCGCTGGCAAAAGCCCTGGGCTGCGGCATCGGAGAAATCTCCTGGCAGGAGATTCAGGTGCTTTCCGATCCCCGCGGCAAACCGGTGCTGCACCTGACCGGCAGGGCGGCAGACCTGGCAGGCGAAATGGGCATTACCGGCTGGGCAGTGAGCATCAGCCATACCCGTACACATGCGATTGCCTCGGTGGTGGGGCTGGGCATCCGATGAAGATTCTGGCGGTCAGTGATGTGGAACTTGGATTATTGTATAACGCCAGCGTAGCTGACCGGTTTCATGATGTCGATCTCATTTTATCCAGTGGCGATTTGCGTTACTCTTACCTGGAGTACCTGGTGAGCATGTTGAACGTTCCTCTGTATTACGTTTTGGGGAATCACGCCAACCAGGTGGAGCAAACCGTGGCTGGGCCAAAACGTTCACCGGATGGAGGGGTTAATCTCCATATGCGTTTTCGCAGATATGAGAAGCTGTTGATGGCAGGCATAGAGGGGTGTGTGCAGTACAATAACGGACCGTTTCAGTACTCCCAGGCAGAAATGTGGGCGCTGGCATTCCGGCTGGTTCCGGGACTGCTGGTAAATAAAATTCTTTTTGGACGCTACCTGGATGTGCTGGTCACCCATGCCCCGCCGTTGGGCATCCACGATCTCGATGACCGACCGCATGTGGGCATCAGGGCATTCCGCTGGCTAGATAAAGTATTTCAGCCAGCTTACCACTTACACGGTCATACGCACGTATATCGAAATGATGTAATTACCAAAACCCGCCTGGGAAAGACGACCATTCAGAATGTATATGGTTATCGCGTGATCAAGCTTTCTCCGGGCGTTCAATGAGCAGGATGTAGACAAGGCAAAATTATGAGCTGGTCAGACCAGACTGCAAAATCCGATTTCGACCGCGCACACTTCAAATCTTTCATGCGCGAAATCGTAAGCAAAGTTTATCGTACCAATAACAAGCTGCTTCCCTTCGATGAAGTCCGCAAGGCTTTGCCATTGTACGGGCAATTCGACCTGGGGATGCGGGAAATCCCGATCGACAATATCATCGGCTCCGTGAACCGCTCCCAGGATTTCGACCGGGCATTCCTGCCGCGGGAGAATCACATCCGCTCGCGCTGGGTCAATATCGACAAGGCGCGCCTGGAGGAGGTGGAGCTTCCGCCGATCGAAGTATACAAAATTGGGGAAGTCTATTTCGTGATCGACGGCAACCATCGGGTGAGCGTGGCGCGCGAACGCGGGCAGATGTTTATCGATGCCCACGTTACCGAGATCAAGGTGCCCTTCAATATCACCTCCGATGCAGACTGGCATGACGCCATCCTGAAATATGAACGGGAAAAGTTCTACGAGAACACTTATCTCAAGAACATCCGGCCGGATGCCAACATAAACCTGACCCTGGTGGGGCAGTACCAGACCCTGCTGGAGCACATCAACGTTCACCGCTGGTACCTGGGTGAACGGTACCAGCGTCCGGTGGGATGGGATGAAGCCGTGTTGTCCTGGTACAAAAAGGTATACATGCCCATCGTGCGCGTCATCCGCAGCCGGCAGATCATGAAGGATTTTCCGGGCAGAACGGAAGGCGACCTGTACCTGTGGATCATCCAGCACCAGTATTACCTTGCCCAGGACTCCGGAAAGGACGTACCGGCGGAACAGGCTGCCAGTCACTTTGCGGATAAGTACTCTGCCAACCTCGGTAAGCGGGTGCGCTATCTGCTGCACAAAATTCGCAAGCGTTTCAAGGATATCTTCCTGAAGCAGTAGGTTGCGCTCCGGGGGCAACCTCAACCGTAAACCTCATGTACAATTAATGCGGATGACAGGCAGGGAAATCGATGGACAGCGATCAAATTTTGCTGATTGAAGATGAACCCAGCGTAGGCGAGGTGGTCAGCCTGTACCTGCGCCGGGCAGGCTATGAAGTGGTGGTTGCCCGGGATGGGGCAGACGCGCTGGAAATTCTCGACCGCTCTTTTCCGCAATTGGTGATACTGGATTTGATGCTGCCCAACGTGGATGGCTGGGAAATCTGCAAATGGATCCGCGAACGCAGTAACGTCCCCATTATCATGCTCACCGCGCGGCGTGAGGAAAGCGACCGCATTGCCGGGCTGGAAATGGGCGCCGATGATTACATCACCAAGCCCTTCAGTACGCAGGAGCTGGTCAGCCGGGTGAAGGCGGTGCTGCGCCGCGGGCGGACCGATCTGCCAGCCAACCAGATGCTCCCCCTCGTTTTTGGCGATATTACAATCGATATCGGCAGGCGCATTGTGACCCTGAGGGGCGCGGAAGTGGACCTGACCCAGAAGGAGTTCGATTTGCTGCTGCTGCTCACCCGCCATCCCAAGCAGGTATTCAGCCGCAACCAGGTGCTGGAACGGGTGTGGGGCATATCCGATTTCATCGACCCAGGTACGGTTACCGTGCATATGCGCAGGCTGCGGGAAAAGATCGAAGTGGACCCTTCCAACCCGCAGCACATCCTGACCATCTGGGGGGTGGGGTATAAATTCGAACCATGAAGAAAACAACGGGTAACCGGATGGGGCGCAACACCCTGCGCTTTTTACGCCTGACCATTGCCATTGTCCTGGCGCTGGAGATATCTCTGGTGCTTTTCTTTTTTCTGCTGCGTCCGCCGGTCTCCTCGTTCATCTTCCTGACGGGCTTGATGAGCGGGCTGGCAATCATTTCGCTGATCACGGTGTACCTGGCTTTCCGGCTGGGATGGCTGTATCGCTCCAGGGGATTGAAAACCACCATGCTGGGCGGATACGCCATCACCCTGACCATCGTGCTGCTGAATATGGGCTTGATTTCGCGGGTGATGTTCACCAGCGTGCAGGATGTGGTGCTCACCGGCATCCTGCTCATCTTTACCAGCGGGATTGTCATGACGTTTGGTTATTTTCTCTCCCAGACGTTGACCGACCGCATGGAGGAACTGGCAAAAGCGGCGGAGGAAATTGCCCAGGGGAACCTTGCCATGCGCGTTCCGGTGACCGGCAACGACGAGCTTGCCCGCCTGGGCAACGCCTTCAACGATATGGCGATCCAGCTGGATCAAATGGATGTCCGCCAGCGAGAGATGCGCAAGATGCGCAACGAACTGCTGGCATGGGTCGGGCATGACCTGCGCACCCCGCTCACCTCCATCCGGGCGATGTTGGAGGCGCTGACGGACCAGGTGGTGGACGACCCAGAAACCATTCAGCGCTACCTTGCCACGGCGCAAAAGGAGACACGCTATCTCTCCCGCTTGATCGACGATCTGTTCGATATGTCGCAAATGGAGGCGGGCGGTCTGAAGCTGGAGATCCAGGAGAATTCATTGACCGACCTGGTTTCGGATACACTGGAAAGTTTTACCGAGCAGGCATTTCAGAACGGCATTCTGCTGGATGCCAGTGTGGATAAGGATGTTGACCCGGTGGTTATGGATGCACAACTGATCGGCAGGGTGTTGACCAACCTTACCAGCAACGCATTACGCTATACACCGCCCGGCGGCACCGTCAGCATCCACGCCCGCAAATCGGGCAACCGGGTGCAGGTGGAAGTGGCAGACAACGGCGACGGCATCAAGGCGGAAGACATTCCGTTTGTGTTCGAACGATTTTACCGGGGGGAAAAATCCCGCAGCCGCAAAACGGGGGGCACCGGGCTGGGGCTGGCAATTTCCCGCGGCATCGTGGAGGCGCATGGCGGGCAGATCCGCGTGGAAAGCAGTGAGGGTGTGGGCACCCACATGATATTCACCATCCCGAACAGCCAGGACAATCACATCTGAATTTTATTTTTCTAAAAATTAACATTTTTCTTCCTTATAAGCAGCATCTGGTTTTTAGTGGGTTATAATCGTACCGGAATCCCATCCCTTTCAAGGTGAATATGTCTTCATCCTCTGCTCAATATGATGTAATTATTATTGGCTCCGGTCCAAGCGGAATATTTACGGCTTACGAAATCCGAAAAAAAGACCCCTCGGCGCGGGTGGTCATGATCGAGAAGGGCAAATCCATCGAAAAACGGAAGTGTCCCAAGCGCAAAACCGGGATCTGCGCCAACTGCCAGCCCTGCGCCATCACCACCGGATTTTCGGGTGGGGGGAGTTTTAGCGACGGCAAGCTTTCCATCAACAACGATGGCGAGATCGGCGGCGATCTCGCGCAGCACGTCGGGCTGGAACGCTTCAGGGAACTGCTCCATTACGTGGACGACCTGTATGTGGGCTTTGGCGCAGACCCGAAGGTATATGGCAACGGGAACCAACCCGAAGTGGAGGGCATCCGCCGGGCGGCAGCCCAGGCTCACCTCAAGCTGATCGATTCCCGCGTGCGCCACATGGGCACCGAAAAGGCATACGATATTTACTCCCGCATCCAGCAGGAATTGACCGGTCTGGGGGTGGAGATGCGCTTTGAGACCAGCGTGGTCGACCTGATCATCGAAGACAAACCCGCCGGAGGGAAGACCGCCCGCGGGGTGGAACTGAATACGGGGGAAAAGTTGTATGGCGACCATATTGTGGCAGCCATTGGACGGGAAGGCAGTGAGTGGCTGAACAACATGTGCCGCAAGTACGGCATCAGCTCCAAGCCGGGACCGGTGGATATCGGCGTGCGTGTGGAAACGGATGCCTCGATCACCTCCGCCATCGACAGCATTCTCTACGAACCCAAGCTGGTTTATTACACGCCGACCTTCGAAGACAAAGTGCGCACCTTTTGCTGGAATCCGCGGGGCGAGGTGGTGGAGGAGAAATATGGCGATCATCTTTCGGTGGTCAACGGGCATTCATACAAGGATGAAAAGCTGAAGACGACCAACACCAACTTTGCGCTGCTGGTCTCGAAGAACTTTACCCAACCGTTCAAGACACCCATCGAATACGGGCGCTATATCGCCGAGATGGGTAACATGCTCTCGGGCAACAAGGTCATCGTCCAGCGCTATGGCGACTTCAAGCGCGGCAGGCGGACCACCGCCGACAGGCTGGCGAAGAACACCATCCGCCCGACGCTGCGCGACGCCGTACCCGGCGACCTGAGCCTGGTGCTGCCCTATCGCGTGATGCTCGACCTGGATGAGACGCTGGAAGTGCTGGACAGGATCATGCCGGGCATGTCCACCGGGGCGACGTTGTTCTACGGTGTGGAGGTGAAATTCTATTCCAACCGGCTGGTGGTGGACAAGCGGTTCGAAACCAGCATCCGCAATCTGCACGCCCTGGGCGACGGCGCGGGGATCACCCGCGGCTTGATGCAGGCGAGTATGAACGGGGTGTGCATGGGGCGCATCCTCACCGGCAACTAGCTGCGAAAAGCCTTTGCCATTCACCCTCCGTGCAATTTGCGGAGGGTTTGTTTCTTAAACCTTGTGTCCCAATCGAATCCCGATGCTATAATTTAACTACCCTGCATAACAACCCGCCGCACCTTTGACGGCATTGCATGATTACCGGTACCGCCAGCAACCGCACCTCAAAAACCTTATGTCTTTTGCCCACCTTCACGTTCATTCCACTTACTCCCTGCTAGACGGCTTCAGCGATTTAAAGAAGCTGGTGAGCCGGGTTAAAGAGATGGGCATGGACTCCATCGCTTTGACCGACCACGGCACCATGTTCGGTGCAATCGAATTCTACAACGCCGCGACCGCCGCCGGGGTGAAGCCGATCATCGGGCTGGAGACCTACATGGCGGCCCGCCGGATGAGCGACCGCGACAGCAAGCTGGATAAGCATTCCAGCCATTTGCTTCTGCTGGCGGAGAACCAGACCGGATATCAGAACCTGTTGAAAATTGCGACCGCCGCTCAACTGGACGGTTTCTATTACTTCCCGCGCATCGATCATGAATTCCTGGCGAAACACTCCGAGGGGTTGATCGCCACCTCCGGCTGCATGGCGGCGGAAATCCCGCGCGCCATTGCCACGGGAGAGATGGAAGCGGTGCGCAAGAAGATGGATTGGTATTACGACGTCTTCGGCAAGCAGAACTTCTTTCTGGAATTGCAGCAGCACAATATTAAAGAATTGCCGATGATTAACAAGGCGCTGCTGGACCTCGGCCCACGGTACCAGGCGCGTTTCATTGCCACCAACGATGTGCATTACATCAATCCCGAGGATGCCCGTCTGCAGGATGTGCTTCTGGCAGTGCAGACCGGCTCCCGTCTGGATGATCCCGGTCGTTTCCGCATGGATGATCCATCCTATTATTTGCGCTCCCCCGAGGAGATGGCGCAGATATTTGCAGAGGTGCCCGAAGCGTTGAGCAACACGCTGCTGATCGCCGAGCGCTGCAACATCGACCTAGAGCGTAAGGGCTACCATCTGCCCACCTTCGATGTGCCGGAGGGCTTCACCACCCAGTCGTACCTGCGCAAGCTGTGCGAGGAAGGTTTGCAGCGGCGCTACGGCGCTCGCGCGGCTGATCCCAAGATCCGCGAACGGCTGGAATACGAGCTGGGTGTGATCCACACCATGGGGTTCGATGCCTACTTCCTGATCGTTTCCGATCTATGCCGCTATGCCACCCAGGAAGGCGTGTGGTACAACGCGCGCGGTTCGGCGGCGGGATCGATGGTGGCATACACCCTGGATATTACCCTGGTCGAGCCGATCAATCACGGCTTGATCTTCGAGCGCTTCCTCAACCCCGGTCGTATTGAAATGCCCGATATCGACCTGGATTTTCAGGATGATAAGCGGGCAAAGATCATGCAGTATTGCGCCACCAAATACGGTTCGGACAAGGTGGCGCAGATCATTACCTTTGGCACCATGGGGGCGCGCGCGGCGCTGCGCGATGTGGCACGGGTGATGAGTATTCCCATCCCCGAGGTGGATCGGATCGCCAAGATGATCCCCACCATCCCCGGCAAGCCGATGGGGCTGATGGATGCCGTGCAGGAATCACCTGAATTGCAGGGCGTATACAACGAGGATTCGCGCGTGCGCAACCTGATCGACACCGCCTCGCGCATGGAAGGCACTGTGCGCAACGCAGGCACGCATGCGGCGGGCGTGATCATCGCCGACAAGCCCATCGTGGAATATGCTCCGCTGCACCGTCCGACGAACGGCTCGGAAGACTCACCCATCAAGAGTGTGGTGCAGTACGAGATGGCGCACGTTGACAAGCTGGGTCTGCTGAAGGTGGATTTCCTCGGGTTGATCACCCTGACCATCATGCAGCGGGCATGCGACCTGATCCGAGAGCGGCATGGCATCGACTTCAACCTGCAAAACATCCCCACCGAAGACCCTGAGACCTATGAGTTCATTGGTAAGGGACACACGGCGGGCGTCTTCCAACTGGAAGGCAACGGGATGACGCGCTGGCTGGTGCAGATGAAGCCGCAGACGCTGGCGAACGTCATCGCCATGGTGGCGCTCTTCCGTCCGGGTCCGATGGATTTTATTCCGCAATACATCCGCCGCATGCACGGCGAAGAGGAAGTTTCCTACCGGCATCCGGCGTTGGAACCGATCATGAAGGAAACGTACGGCATCGCCATCTATCAGGAGCAGGTAATGTTTGCCGCCATCGATCTGGCGGGTTACAGTGCTTCGGAAGCGGATGACCTGCGCAAGGCGATCTCCAAGAAGAAGAAGGATGCGATCGAAAAACACCGCGCAAAATTCGTGAAGGGCGCCGTAGACAAAGGCATTCCCGAAGAGACCGCCAGCGGCATCTTCGAAGACTGGGAGAATTTTGCACGATACGGATTCAATAAATCGCATGCCGCAGAGTATGGCGTGGTGGCGGTGCAGACGGCTTTCCTGAAAACCCACTACACGGTGGAGTATATGACGGCGTTGCTTTCGTCTTCCGCCAGCCAGACGGACAAGGTGGCGGAATACGCGGCGGATTGCCGCGCAATGGGCATCGAGGTGCTGCCTCCGGACGTCAACTTCAGCCAGTGGGATTTCTCGGTGGAAGACCGCGCCGACCAACCTGCCGCCATCCGCTTTGGGCTGGGCGCCGTCAAGAACGTGGGGACCGCCCCCGTCGCGGCAATCGTCGAGGCAAGGCGCGCCACCCCGTTTACCGACCTGACCGATTTTGCCCAGCGGGTGGATCTGCGCGCGGTAGGCAAGCGTTCGCTGGAATGCCTGATCAAGGTGGGCGCGCTCGATGCGCTCGGTCAACGCCAGTCGATGCTCTACGCCCTAGATCGTATTATGAATATCTCGGCGGCGCATTTCCGCGCCGTGGAAAGTGGACAGATGAGCCTCTTCGGCATGGAGAGCGGCGTATCGGAAGAGGTTATTTTGCCCGCGTCGAAAGAGACCGACCGGCGTGAAATGCTCAACTGGGAAAAGGAATTGATCGGGTTGTACGTGTCAGCCCATCCGCTCTCACCCTATCTCAATTACCTGGGGAACGTGGTCTCGCATTATTCCGGGCAGTTGAAGGATGTTGCCCCCAATGAAAAGGTGAGGGTTGCCGGTTTGGTTTCCCGCTTCCGCCCGCACCAGACCAAGACCGGAAAAGCGATGGGATTCGTCACCATCGAAGATGTGCAGGGCGAAATGGAATTGGTGCTCTTTCCCAAAACCTGGGACAAGTGCTCGCAGCAGATCAAAGAAGACGAAGTGCTGGTGGTGGAGGGCAAGGTCGACAACGACGGCACCACCCCAAAGATCCTGGCGGATAACGTGCGCTGCGTGAATGCAGAAGAAATGCAGATGGGCAACAGCGCGGCAGCCTGGAAGCCGCTCCCGCCGGCGGCAGCACCGTCCAATACCGCTGTGAAACCGGGTAAAATCCATCCTCACTCTCCGGCGGACGAGACCGGGGTGGATGTATCCGATTGGGACACCGACTTACCGCAGCCCGACCTAGGCGAAGTGGACTTTTCGGATTATCCGCAGGAGGAATCCGATCCGGCGCTTTATTTGATGGATGACCAACCCGAAACAGAGGAACCCCAACCGGCAGCCGCGGAAGAGAAACCCGCCCCGCTGGAGCAGACGGCGCACGTCATCCGCGAGAATACGGCGGCGCAGCCACAGCCCGCGGTGACGGCGGCTCCCCCCATGCCAGTCAAGCCGGTGGAGACGCAATACATCACCCCGCCGGTTGCCGATGCGAAAACAGAACGGAAGCGGATCGTGATCTACATCCGCGCTTCGGGGGACCTGGAGCGGGATATGCGCAAGATGCGCAACATCCAGGGAACGCTGCTCTCCTACCCCGGCAAGGATTATTTTGCCTTCCAGATTTTCGAAAAAGGCAAGGGCACCTTGATCGAATTTCCCAACTACACGACCAAGGTGTGCAACGAACTGCTGGAGAACCTCACCCGTGTGGTCGGACACGATCAGTTCCAGGTGGAATCGGTAAACATTCAATGATATTTGCCTGACCGCGTCAGGATAATTCAATCCGCAAGACCCGGAGAATAACATGACAAGAATCGATATGGATTTGAAACCAGTTGACCGCATCACCGTGGATGCCATCGGGCAGCCGGGCGCCCGGGTATTCTATATTCAGGCGCAGAAAGCGGAACAGGTGGTCACCATCCTGTTGGAAAAAATACAGGTGCAGACCATTTGCGTGGGGGTGGAGCAATTTCTGGCGGAGATCGCCCAGAAATATCCCGACCTTTCACCGGTGGAGGGAAAATACCACGAAGAGGATATGCGCATCGTACCGCCGGTGGATCCGGTTTTCCGGGCGGGCGAGATCGGTCTGGCTTATTCGGTGGATGACGACCTGGCGATCTTCATCGTCAAGGAAATCCCGACCACGCAGCTGGTGGAAGCTGAATTGGGCGAGATCCGTTTCTGGTGCACCCGCGAACAGATGGCTGATCTCAGCCACTGGGGCATCGAGCTTTCCGGCAGGGGCAGACCCATCTGTCCGCAGTGCGGTGAACCGATGGCTCCAGAAGGGCATCTCTGCCCCAAGAAGAACGGGCATAAAAAATAAGGCGGATTTACCGGCGGCAGGAGCCTGCCGCAGTATATTCATCCAACCAACATGATGGAAACGCAGCCCCTGACCAGCGCATTCATGGAAGGGTCTTTTACCCTCAGCGGGCAGTTTACGCATGGGTCCAACTACACTTTTCTGGGCGACGTGGCGTTCAGCGGTGAAAGCATCCCGGTGGTTTACAAACCGACGCGCGGCGAACAGCCGCTGTGGGATTTTCCGCCCAACACGCTGGCAAAACGGGAGACCGCCGCCTATCTTTTCAGCCGTTGGCTGGGGTGGGACCTGGTGCCGCTTACCGTGTACCGCCGCCGGGGTCTGCCTTTCGGACCCGGCTCGCTGCAAAAATACATTCCCCACGATGCCGGATACCATTATTTCAACTTCTCCGGGGAGGACCGGGCGCGCCTGGTGAACGTGGCGTTGTTCGACCTGTTGATGAACAATGCCGACCGCAAGGGCAGCCACGTGCTGGTGGATGAAGCGGGGCGGTTGTGGTGCATCGATCACGGTTTGTGCTTTCACAGCGAAGACAAATTGCGCACCGTGATCTGGACGTTTGCCGGGCAGGAAGTGCCGCAAAATTTGCTGGCAGACCTCGCCAGGCTGCGATCCGAAAAGGACGGGCTGCATGCGCTGTTAAAGCCATACCTGCGGGTGGGTGAGGTGAATGCCATTCTCCACCGGGCGGAAAAAATATGGAATGAGCCTGTTTTTCCCCAACCGGGAAATGACCGCCGGATGTTTCCTTTTCCCCCGTTGTAAAATAGAATATCTGTTGAGATGTGAGGTGAGTATGCGAGAGTATCGTCTGGTTTTGGTCGGTTTTGGCAACGTGGGCAAGGCGTTTGCCCGCCTGTTGATGCAGAAGCGGGATGCGCTGCGCACCCGCAAGGATATTGATTTTCGGGTTACCGGCATTCTGACCGGCAGACACGGCGGAGCCATTCATCCGCAGGGCATTGACCTGGAGAAGGCGCTACATTTGCTGGAGAGCGGCGGCAGCCTGGAAGCGTTATCCGCGCAGCCGGCGCCTGACGATGGTGTGAAATTCATCGAGGCGTGCGACGGGGATGTGATGATCGAAACCACGCCGGTGAACCATCACAGCGGACAGCCCGCCATCGACCATATCCGCACTGCGCTGGAAAAAGGAATGCACGCGGTGACCGCCAACAAGGGTCCGGTGGTACATGGCTACCGCACGTTGACCGATCTGGCAGCGCGCATGGGGCGAAAGTTCTACTTTGAATCTGCTGTGATGGATGGGGCGCCGATCTTTTCACTGTTCCGAGAGACGCTGCCGCTTGCCGATCTGATCAGTTTCCGCGGCATACTCAATTCCTGCACCAACATGATCCTGGGTAGAATGGAGACCGGCGAGAGCCTGGAAGAGGCAATCGCCTACGGGCAAAGCATCGGTATCGCCGAGACAGACCCTTCGGCAGACATCGACGGCTGGGATGCAGCCATCAAGGTGGCGGCGCTTTCCACCGTGCTGATGGGTGTTCCCCTGACCCCGCAGCAGGTCGAACGCACCGGCATTCGTGATATTACCCCGCAGGATATCCAAAAGGCGCAGGCGGCGGGAATGCGATGGAAACTGGTTTGCACCGCAGAGCGCGACGGCGGGCGCATCCGCGCCCGGGTGGCGCCGGAAATGGTGCCGCCCGATTCGGTGCTCTATTCCATTCAGGGCACCAGTTCGTACTGTCAGTTCAAGCTCGATGCCCTGCCCGGGCTGGGCGTGGTCGAATCGGACCCCGGTCCACAGACCACGGCTTTCGGTTTGTTCGCCGACTGGCTGAACTGCATCCGCGAGGATTGAGCCGGCATGACGCGCGAGGCGGTTTTTCCTGTTTTCATATCGCTGGGCAGTAACATCGAGCCGCGCGATACCCATCTGCAGCAGGCGCGGCAGGCGCTGGAAAAATACGCACAGATCACGCGCGTGTCTTCGATCTATGAAACCGATCCCTGGGGGTATGAAGCGCAGGAAAGATTCCTCAACCAGGTGGTCGAATGCCGTACGTCCCTGTCTCCGGGGGAGCTGTTAACCACTTTGAAGGAGATCGAGCAAGGCGTGGGACGCACCCCCACCTTCCGCTATGGACCGCGCGAGATCGACCTGGACATCCTGTTGTACGGTGCGCAGATGGTTGAAGAACCCGCACTGACCATTCCCCACCCGCGAATGGCGGAGCGCGCCTTCGTAATGGTGCCGCTGGCCGAACTGGCTCCGCGGCTGGTCATCCCCGGCAGGGGGAAATCGATCCCGGCGCTGCTCGCCGGGCTGGATGCATCCACTGTCAGGCTGTGGGAAGGCGGTTCCCATGTGTAACACGGGCTTCGAATGGGGCAGCCGCACTTACGTGATGGGCATTTTGAACGTCACCCCCGACAGCTTTTCGGGGGACGGGTTACTGAATACCACCGGACTGCTGGAAGCCGCCATCGAACAGGCGGTGGGCTTCGAAGAGGATGGGGCGGATATCCTTGATGTCGGTGGAGAATCGACCCGTCCCGGCTCTGCCCCGGTGGATGAGGAAGAGGAAAAAAGGCGTATTCTGCCGGTGATCCGCGAGGTGCGTAAACATACCACCTGTATCATTTCGGTGGATACCAGTAAAGCTGCTGTGGCGCAGGCTGCGTTGGAAGCAGGCGCCGATTGGATCAACGATGTGTGGGCGCTGCAGCGCGATCCGCAAATGCCTGCCGTGGCGGCAGCGGCGGACTGTCCGGTGGCGCTCATGCACAACCGCAGCAAAGGTGAGTTCGTTCAGCTCGACCCAGGATTGGGCGGGATGTACGGCGCCGCCGAATATACGGATGTGGTTCACGATGTCTGTGCGGATTTGCAAATGCTGGTTAATTTAGCCCTGCAACGGGGCATCCGGGCGGAAAACATCATCCTCGATCCCGGCATCGGATTTGGAAAATCGATATCACAGAACATGGCGCTCATTAACCACCTGGATGACATCCGCGCTTTGGGTTACCCGGTATTGCTGGGCGCTTCGCGGAAATCGTTCATCGGTTTCAGCCAGAATCTACTGCCCGCCGAACGGGTGGAAGGCTCATTGGCGGCTGCGGTGGTGGGCATCATCCGCGGGGCGGATATTCTGCGCGCGCATGATGTGCGCGAGACCGTGCGCGCCGCCCGCCTGGCGGATGCCATTGTGAGGGCAAAGTGAAATCACTGCACTATATGCTGCTTACCCGCAGGCGGCGCAACCGGCGCGATAATCAGCGCGTCAGGCGCAGGCAGTCGGTGAACATTACCGGTTGGGGCATCGCGGGCATTTTCTCGCTGCTGGCGGCTGTAGCGCTCTTTGTGCTGGTGCAGCAGTACAGCCGGTTGACCGGCGATCTGCCCTCCATTGAATCCATTCCCCGCCAGTTGAATGCACAATCGGCGGTATTTACCCGCCCCACGCAAATTCTGGATCGCGACGGCAGCACGGTGCTGCTGGAGATCCATAACCCCGGCGTGCAGCGCAAGTATATGCGCTTGAGCGGGGTCGGCGATACCGTCTCCACGGAATTCGTGGATGCGCTGCTGGCGATCGAACAGCCGGATTACTGGACTTCGACCGGCGTGCGCTTCGATTCGCTCGATCCGCAAGATCACCCGACCATAGCCCAAAAGCTGGTCTACCAGATGCTGCTTTCGACCGAGCCGGCGGATGCGCGGCGCGCCATCCGCGAGCGGCTGCTTGCCATGCAGGTGGTCGCGCGCTTCGGCAAGGAACAGGTGCTGGAGTGGTATATCAACAGTCTGGATTTTGGCTATCTGGCGTATGGTGTGGAAGCGGGCGCACAAACCTATTTTGGCAAATCCAGCGCCACGCTCACCCTGCCCGAGGCCGCCATACTGGCGGGGACGGCGTTTGCGCCCGCCATCAATCCCTGGGATTCTCCGGCAGGTGCGGAAACGCTCAAGCAGGAAGTGCTCAAGCTGCTTGCCCTGCAAAAAAAGATCACCCCGGCGGTGTTTACCGCCGCCGTGCGGGCGCAGGCCGAGATCACCCCCCGTTCCCCCGCGGCGGAAACAGAGCGCACGGCATTCGATCAGATGGCGCTGGCGCAATTGGAAAAGATCCTGGGCAGGAGCCGTACCGAACGGGGCGGGCTAACCATCCAGACCACCCTGGATGCCGGTCTGCAATCCGAAATCCTGTGTACCACCCTGGCGCAATTATCGGCGGTGGAGGGGCATGCGACCCAGTCGGTTGCTTTTGCAAAATCCTGCCCCACTTCGCGGCTGCTGCCGCTGCTGCCGCCTGCCGACCCGCTGGCGCAGCACCAGATCGCCGCGAGCGTGGCGGTGGTCGATCCGCAGACCGGCGATGTGCTGGCAATGAGCGGAGAGGTCACTTCTGATGGAGCGGAGAATTCCCTCGCGGCCCATCCCGCCGGTTCGGCGATCACCCCCTTTATTTACCTGGATAGCTTCACCCAGGGACTATCGCCGGCGACCCTGGCATGGGATGCCCCCCTGCAGCAGGCGGACGGTTCATTTGCCGGGGTAAGTCTGGATGGCAAGTATCATGGTCCGGTCAGCATCCGCAAAGCCATGGTGAATGATTATTTGCAGCCGGCGATCACCCAGGTGAAGCAGTTGGGTTGGAACAGCCTGAACCGGATGCTCAATACGCTGGGCATTCCCCTCTCCACACTGACGACGCCGCAGGATGTATTGACCCAATCCTATCGCCTGGATGAGATTGCGAACGCATATAACGTGCTGGCAGCCGGTGGGTATCGCCGGGGCTTTCGTTCCCCGGGGGAACTATACCCCTCGCTCAACTATATTCAGCGGATCTGGGATGAACAGGGTGTTTTGATCTGGGAACACACCACCCCGGAACAAACCGCCATTGTGAGCCCCGGGTTGGCTTATCTGGTGACCGATTCTTTGAGCGATGAGAATGTGCGCCGCCAGCGTCAGGAAATTTCCAACACCCTGCAGTTTGGTTTTCCGGCTGCGGTAAAAGTCGGTACGGCTCCGTCCGGCGGGGATGCCTGGACGGTGGGTTATACCCCCGAGCGTCTGGTGACGGTCTGGATGGGCGGCGCACAGGATTCCAAATCCGGCGGGCAGGCACAGGAACTCTGGACGGCGGGACTGTGGCGGGCGGTGATGGATCGCTCCATGGAAGGGGTTGCTTCCACCGGTTTTACCCGACCGGCTGAAGTTACGACGGTGAAGGTTTGCGACCCCGGCGGCATGCTGCCTTCGGCAGACTGCCCGGCAGTGACCGACGAGGTGTTCATCGCGGGCACCGAGCCGCAGGGCATCGATACTTTGTATGTGCGCCAGGCAGTGAACAAGGAAACCGGAAGGCTGGCTACCGTGTTCACCCCGCTGGAATTGATGGAAGAAGAGACTTTCTTGCAAATACCGGCGGAATACCAGGCGTGGGCAAAAACAGCCGGGCTGCGCATTCCGCCGCAGGATTACGATGTTCTGCTCTCTTCGCAGGATGATCCGGCGGTTCATTTCACCTCGCCGGGGATGTTCAGCTATATTCATGGTGTGGTCGAGCTGACCGGTATGGCCGGCGGCGATGATTTTGCCAGCTACCGGGTGGATATCGGTGAGGGGCTGAATCCGCGCTCGTGGCGGCAGGTTGGCAGTGATGGGAATCAGCCTGTTACCGAAGGAAAGCTGGCAACCCTCGACACCGCTGGATTGCAGGGGCTGTATGTGATCCGCCTGCAGGTGACCGATCGCCAGAACCGGATCACCACCGCCCTGCTGCAGGTCACGGTGGATAACCAGGCGCCGAAAGCCTGGATCGAATACCCGGCTGTGGATCAATTTGTGGAGCGCGCCTCCACCCCGGAGCTATTCATCAAGGCGGGCGCCGAAGATCAAATTAACCTGGGAACGGTGGAACTGCGCATCGACGGGGTGAAAGCGGTTGTCTGGTCGCAGCCCCCCTTCACCTACGTGTGGGCGGTGCAGCCGGGGGAGCATACCCTGCAGGTGATCGCGGTCGATCAGGCAGGCAATACCAGCGAGAGTGAAGTCGTTTCGTTCTACGTGGAATGACATATGCAACAGCAGTTTTTAAGCTAGTAAACCAACCTTGCAAATCCTGCCGGTCCGCATTCTGCGGCAGGTAAGGGGAACATGTATCCGATTCTGCTATCCATCCATTCGGTGATCCGCTGGATCTTTCTGGCGGGGTTGATCCTGTTGTTGTTGAAATCCTGGGCAGGGTGGCGCGGCAAGCGCGCCTGGGGCGCGTTCGACAACCGCCTGGGAATGGCGCTGACCATTGTGGCGGATGTGCAGTTGTTGACGGGCGCACTGCTTTATCTGATCTTCAGTCCGGTCACCAACGGCATCTGGGCTGATTTTTATAAAGTTCTCTATTCGCCATCTTTTCAGTTCTTCGGCATCTTTCATTTTCTGATGATGACGGCGGCTGTATTTCTTTTGCACTGGATGCGCCGCCAGACGAAATCCACCGCGTCGGATCAGGGCAAATATCGGTGGGCATTTCTGTCCACCGCGCTGGCTTTATTGTTGGTGATTCTCGCCATCCCCTGGTAATCTCAACGGCGGTCTGCTACCCGGCGGAGCGCCGTTCCCTGTGCTCATCTTCACGGCTGACCCAGCGGTGCAGGTTTTTTGGGGGTAGATAGGTTTCCATCTTAAGCAACAGGTCTGTGGCATTCTCCGAGCAGACGAACAGGGATTTATGCTCGGGATAGATGAAGCCTTCGATGCCGGCGTGCTCCACCAGGGTCAGGAAGGGATCGTAGTAGCCTTCCAGGTTGAGGATGCCGATCGGTTTGGTGTGTATGCCGATTTGCGCCCAGGTGAGCGCTTCGAATAATTCGTCGAATGTGCCATAGCCGCCGGGCAGGGCGATCAATCCATCGGCAAGTTCCTGCATCCGTTTTTTGCGCGATTGAATATCCGGGCAAACCTCGAGACCGGTGAGGTTAGTCGCGATCAACTGCGGCTGGTTCAGACTTTCGGGGACCACGCCGATGACCTCACCGCCTCCCGCGAGCACCCCTCCGGCAACCGCACCCATCAATCCGGTTTTACCTGCGCCGTATACCAGGCGGATCTTCTTCTCCGCGAGCAGCAGCCCCAGGTTGCGTGCACCCTGCAAAAATACGGGGTGGATGTCATCCGACGATCCGCTGTATACGCAGATGGATTGCAGTGGACTGTTTTTCATTGTGCTCCTCCGTTGACTGTCGGGTCAGGCTCTTCGAAACAAGCCAGCAAATCGGACGTATGGTCCAGGATCAAATCAGCGCCGGCGCGCTGCAATTCCGCGGCTTCGCCAAATCCGCACAAGACGCCCACCGACTGCGCACCCGCACGGCGGGCGGCGAGAATATCCACGGTGGTATCTCCGACCATCAATAACTGGTAGGGACGGACGCCCAGCTTCTCGGCGGCAAACAGGATCGGGTCGGGATAAGGCTTGGTGTGTTTACAGGTCTGACCAGTGACGATGGTACGAAAGAACGGCGCCAGTTGAAATTGTTCCAGGAATTGCATCGTTCCGTACTGGTTGCGGGCGCTGACCACTGCCAGCGGGTACCTTTTTTCGAGCGTCGCCAGCAGCTCCGCCGCCCGATTGATCAACATGAACCCGGGTTTCTTATTGCTCCAGCGCGCCAGTCTTTCCATCACCCACATCAGCTCATCGTCCAGCCCCAGCATGTCGGGGATCGTGTAAAGCAGGTTTCCGGGCGTTTCGGCTGCCATGATGAGCTTGCGGGCAAAATGCAAATGATCCATTCTGCGGAAAATCAAAGTAAGAGGTCTGACTAGTTTGGCACAGGCGGCGACCGCCTGGTCATCCGTATCACTCAAGGTGCCGTCGATATCAAAGCAGATGCCCTTAATGCGTGCGAAATCCAGCGGCATTTGCTACTCCATTACGAGCGGGATTAGCTTATCGTGAAGGCTTTGCTTCGACGTATCCACCCAGCAGGTGCGGTCTGCGCTGCGCAGGATGGTATGAATGATGGCGCCAGCCGTCCAGGTGGCTTGCTGCGCGTCTTTTTCCGTGGTGCCGTAGCCCCAGCGCAGGTCGCCGTATTGGCTGAAGGCATCGAAGAACTCGACCGCATCCTTTTCCGTATCCCATGCCTGGCAGGCGATCCACACCACATCCGTATCCTGGGGGTCTCCAAACATCTGGTAGTGATCTCCGCCCCATCCACGGGTTGCCTCGCTGGCAACGAGCGGGGACAATTGCTATGCGTAATCCACTCCTGCCGACAGCACCAGGCTCAGGTCCCATTCGCCCAATTCGCCTTCGTCGAGCAATTGCATGTTGCCCGGCAGTACGGCTGTGACATCGGGGATTTGCACCGTCACCGGAAGGTGATCAGGGTAGAGGGACGGGTGCAAAATCTGTTCGGCGGAAACAGGCGGGTTCTGGTACACGGCATTGACCCCATCCCAGCCGGATTGGTCGTAGATGATGTTCACGAAGTTCAATCCGTATTGGTAGGGGAACATCAGCGATTGCTGGAAATAGGCGGGTATCTGGTCGAAGACCGGGGATTCCATCTCCATCATTACGGAAAGCCAGTTCTCATAGTCCGAATTTCCGAACTGGTCTGCCTGCCAGCGGTATTCAGAAAGGGAGGCATCCCCTTCGATCAATGCCTGCAATGCTTCGCAGCGTTGGTCCTGCCCCGCGCATTCCTCGTCGCCGTAATGCAGCCCATTCTTGATATTGAAGACCTGATCCTGCAGGGCGTGGGTGTATTCGTGGGCGTAGGTCATTTTTTCTGTCGGTCCAAAGTCGCCGCCGCGAATGACATACATGGCTTTTTCTTCGTTATCGTAGTAACCGGCAATCTGCTCGGCATAGAGATCCTGGTAGAGGGCGAGCAGGTTCTCCTGTGCATCGATCCAGCCAAGCGCCACCATGGCTTTGCGGTCGGTTTCCGCATCCTCGCGGGTGTAAGAGTCGAAGAAGTCCGTCTCGACGTTTTGCCGGAGTTCCTCGGGCGTCAGGAAGTCGCGTACGATTTCTTCCTTTGGCAGCAAACCGCGTTCCTGGATGACCTGCACCTGGATGCGCTCCATCTCTTCGCGCAGGCTCAACGGAATGTTCGAGCCGGAATCGTTGGCAGGCTGGGGGAGTTCAGCCACCGGGAACGGGGTCGGTGCCTGAGTGGGGAATGCTTCGGCGACCTGCCCCGGCAGCCAGCTGATCATGGCTCCCAGGAAGATGATCAGGCACAGGCACAGGATGATCACCGCGCTGATCAAGAAGAAAGACAGGAAAATGGGTTTGCGGTTGTTTTCCATATGAAACTAATTCTAATCGCACAGTATGCTAGGGGCAAATCGGTGCGCGGAAAAATCAAGGGCGGTCAGACTCATTCAGCCCGCCCTGTCATTCTGCCTGTCCCGACTAACACCGGACAATTTTTTTATTGACTCACAAAGCCATTCTCTACGCTTTTTCCGTCAAACCATAACCTTCGCAGAGATCCTTCCCGCCTGCGGCGGATCAGGATGACTACTTCCCGTCGCCTGCCACACCCAATCTCCGGGGCTTACACGGTTTGGGATTTGCCTCTTGCAACTCACCCTGACAGTGAATATAATAATAACCTTGCGATTAGCAGAGAGAATTAGAGAAAGCCATGCCAGTTTATACATATCGGTGCGAGAACTGCGGAGTGCAGTTTGACGAGAAACAAAAATTTACAGATCCTGTTTTGGTAACCTGTCCGGAATGCGGCAAAAAGTCCCTGCGTAAGGTCTACCAGCCGGTGGGCATCGTATTCAAGGGGTCGGGTTTCTATGCCACCGATCATCGCTCCCCGTCGGGGATGAGCTCAAATTCGAAGAGTGAGGAAAAACCTCCCAGCAGTGAAAAATCAACCGCTGCGGAGTCTACATCCACATCCACCGATTCCGCCGCCAAGTCAACTTCATCAGAGAAGGCTGAAAAAACCGTAGCCGCAAAGTGATGGTCCACACCATCGTTATCCGCGAAACCTTGACGCCTCTCCGGGGCGTCTTTTTTTGTGTACGATCAGGAGCAGAGGAATATGCAGATACCAGGCAACAGGCAGTTCAACTTGAAGAATTACATCGGGGCCGCCGGGTTGGATTTTTCGCGCCAGAGTTTGCGGGATTACTTTTTTATCCTGGCTGGCGCGCTGGTACAGGCACTGGCGATGCGTCTTTTCCTGGTGCCGGGCAAACTGGTCAGCGGCGGAATCAGCGGCGCCGCGCAGCTGGTCAATCACTACACCAGTTTCCCGATCGGCTTGATGGTATTCCTGGGCAACCTGCCGCTCTTCCTGCTGGGATGGCGCTACCTGGGCGGACCGCGCTTTGTGATCCGCACGGCGCTGGCGATCATTTCCTTCTCGTTCTTGACGGACGCACTGGTGTGGTTCATTCCCGTGCAGGGGTTGACGCATGATCTGGTCTTGAATTCGCTGTACGGCGGTTTGATGCTTGGCGCCGGGTTGGGTCTGGTCTACCGCGGACAGGGCACGAGCGGCGGCAGCGACATCATCGGCAGAATCCTCAATCACCGGCTGGGGATATCCATCTCGCAGGCTTACCTGGCTACCGATTCCATCGTGGTGCTGGCGGCGGGATTCGTGTTTGGCTGGGAGTTTGCCCTGTACGGGTTGGTGATGATTTACGTGAGCGGGCTGGCCGCCGAGGTTGCCGCAGAGGGTTCCTCGGTGTTCCGTACAGCCATGATCGTGACCGCCTGCCCGACCGAAGTGGCGCAACAGATCATGAGTGAGATGGAACGGGGGGTGACCTTCCTCTCGGGCAGGGGCGCCTACACGGGCAAGGATCGGGATGTGATCTATTGCGTGGTAAACCGGGCGGAAGTGGCGGTGCTGAAGAGCCTGGTCAAACAAATCGATCCGGCAGCTTTCATGGTGATCGGGATCGCCCACGAGGCGCTGGGGGAAGGTTTCAGACCCTTAAAATAACTGCAGCCGGTTGAGGCTGGCATATTGGGTGATCGCTCCGCCGATAATGAGAAGCTGCCCGAGGTGGTAGGTTATGCGGACGAGCAGGCGGGCGTTGCGGAAAGGTCGAACGAACCGGTCATAGCCCAGCAGGCTGTCAGAAGCAAAAAACAGTACGCCGCCGATGGAGACCATCCATGCGGCGTTTCTCATCCACTCGGGACGGAACAGGGTGGAGCAACTGCTCAGCAGCATGGCGGTGAGGACGATCCCGTAGATGACCAGGGGGAGACGCATGCGCAACGTTCCGATCATGTTCATCAAGCCAAACCTGATCTTGACGATGATCAACAGGGCGGCAAGCACCACGATGGTTCCCACCACCATGGCAGACAGCGAAAAAGGGAACGGCGTCTGGTTGAAACCGATGATATAGCAGAGATGCGCCATCAGGAATGAGATCAGCCCGGCGATAAAGAAACGCCGCGGGAGCATGAGCCAGACATCGCCGAGCAGCGAGAAGAAAAGCCCCAGTGCAAAGATGAGCGTAAACCCGGCAAACCGGGTGACGGCAAAAAGCCAGCCCAGCATCACCAGCATGACCAGCGGTTTGGTGATGTATTTCAATGCCTGCCTATGGCGGGCGACCACCACCCAATCGGCAGCGGAAAAAGCCAGCGAGAGCACCCATCCGGATATATAGATCATGGAGTTTATTCGTCTTTGGCTGAGAAATAGCCCAGTTGGCGGAGCGCGTTGGGGTCGTCGCGCCAGTTCTTGAGGACTTTTACCTTGAGTTCCAGGTACACTTTGCGACCGGTCAGCGCTTCGATCTCCCGGCGCGCCAGGGTGCCGATCTGCTTGATCATTTTCCCGCCCTGTCCGATGACAATCGCCTTCTGTGATTCCCTTTCCACCATCAGGGTGGCATGGATGCGGGCGAAGGTCTCCCCCTCATCGGTGTATTCATCCAGGCGAACACCCACCGCATGGGGAACTTCATCCTGAAGCAGGTTGAGCACTGCCTCGCGAACGAGGTCGATCACGATATCCCGTTCATACAGATCAGTAACCTGCTCTGCATCGTAATATTTCACCCCTTCGGGCAAGTTGGCGGAAAGGGCGGCGAAGACCTCCGGCACACTCTCGCCGGTCTTTGCCGAGAAGACAATGCAATTCTGCACAGGGTAGAGGGCGGTGTATTCCTCGCGCCGGGCAGCCAGTTTCTTTTCGGAGAGCTGGTCTGATTTGTTGATCCCCAGCACCACCGGGGAAAGGTTGGGTTGTTCGTGCAGATATGCGGCTACCAGCCGGTCTTCCTGCAACGGGGCGGATGATCCATCCACCAGCCAGAGGATGACATCGGCATCCTGCAGGGTTTCCACCGCCGTCTGATTCATATATTCGCCGAGCTTGTGCACCGGCTGATGTATCCCCGGGGTGTCGATGAGCACCAACTGGGTGTTCTCATCGGTGTAGATGCCCAACTGGCGGCGGCGGGTGGTCTGCGGACGGGGCGATACCGGGGCGATCTTCTGGTGGAGCAGCGAATTGATCAGGGTGGACTTGCCCACGCTGGGGCGTCCGACGACGGCGGCAAAGCCGCTGCGGAAAGGGGCGGTTTTTTGTTCAGTCATGGATTTGATTATAGACGATGTGAACGGATAGCGTGCTAAATCAGAAGGCGGGCGCCTTCAAGCTGTAACAGGGCTGCCTTGGTTTGAATGCCGCCCACCCCGGAATATCCGTGAAGTTTGCCATCCTTGCCGACGACGCGATGACAGGGGATCACGATGGGGATGGGGTTGGCTGCCATGCACATGCCCACCGCCCGCGCAGCCGCCGGCGGCTTGTTCAGCATCGCTGCCAGATCGCCGTAGGAGCGGGTCTGCCCGTAGGGGATTTGACGGCACAACTCCAGGGTATCGCGCATAAAGCCATCCATACCCTGCAGGTCGAGGGGAACATCCCATTGGGTGTGCCTGCCATGAAAGTATGTTCGCAGATCCGCAGCAAAGGACAGGTAAGCTTCGGGGATGGGTGTGGAAGCGGGCACTGCGCCAGGAGGCAAACGCCCGGGCATATGGATGCGGGTGATACCGGCAGGTGAGTATAGAATTTGCAGACTGCCGACAATCGGCAGGTCTGTAACCCAAAAATGAGGTGGATTGGGGGATATTTTTATGCTCATAGCTAAATCGTATACCAAGCGTAGGGTAAGCGTCAAGTAGTTTTCGTTATGACCGATTATATTAATATCAAAGGGCGACTTCTCTTCTTCTCCTCCTTAAAATGAGTGCCGGGGTCGGCGTCCCCGGCACTCAAATTTTTTGTTTAAATCACAGAAAATCCCCCAAAAATCATAAATTCGTGCTTGTATAAACGGACTTTTTACCCTATTATATTAAAGCCTTGTGGATCGGTTGCCCCCCTCAACCGGTCTGCAAGGCGCTTTGTATGAATCGTTGAGCGGAATTGTAGTACACTAGAAATATCTTATTCTTTTGCTGGAGGGACAGTTATGTCGCCAGATAAAGCCACTTATACGGTAGACATTGCCGGCGTAAAACGGGATCTCACCCTTTTTGAAATCAAACCGGGGTTGAAGATCGCCATTTTGAACATACTGGGCGATACGGAACTGGTGGAAGCATGTGCAAAGGAACTGGGCAAAAAGCTTTCCGCCACCCAATACGATCTTTTGATCACCGCAGAGACCAAGTCCATTCCGCTGGCGCACGCACTCAGTGTGGAAACGAAGAAGCCTTATGTCATTCTTCGGAAATCGTACAAACCATATATGGGGAAAGCCCTTTCCGCCGAAACGCTTTCCATCACCACCGGGCAACCACAGACCCTTTACCTGGATGAAAAAGATCGAGAATTGATGGAGGGGAAAAAGGTGGTGATCGTGGACGATGTGATCAGCACCGGTTCGACCCTGCAGGGCATGCGGCTGCTGATCCAAAAGGCTGGGGCGCAGATCGTTGCCGAAGCAGCCATTTTCACCGAAGGCGAACGGGCAAAATGGCGGGAGATCGTTTCACTGGGGCATCTGCCCGTATTTACCGATTAGGATATACCCGCACTCCATCGCTGGGTTTGCAGGGGAATACACTGGCTGTTCGACCGGTTGCCGCAAGGTAACCGGTTTCCAATTTCTTAATGAAGTCGGGGACACTTTCCTCCGCCACCAGATTCACGGTGCAGCCGCCGAAACCGGCGCCGGTAAGACGGGCGCCATAGCAGCCATCGGCGTGGACGGCGATATCGACCAGTTGGTCCAGTTCCGGGATGCTGACCTCGTATAGATCCCGCAGGCTGGCATGGCACTCGGTCATGAGTTTGCCAAAGCCCGCAGCATCCCCCGCCAGTAATAAGGGGATGGCGCGATCCACCCGTTCACATTCTTCGACCACATGCTGCGCATGTCGATCCGCTGGCGGGGGAATTTCGGGCTTGATCTTTTGGTATTCCCGGCTGGTGACATCGCGCAAGGCACGGATGCCGGGCTGCTTCAGTTTCATTCAGCCTGCGGACTTTGCAGCGATGGGGCGCTTGACGCACCAGGTCAGGTTCCTCCACGACCTCTTTTGCCACAGCCTTGATCGCATCAATGAGTTGGTCCAGATCTTCTTTACTCTCGGTCTCGGTGGGTTCGATCATGATCGCGGCAGCAACGACCAGCGGAAAATAGATGGTCGGAGGATGGAACCCGTAGTCCATAAGCCGCTTGACCATTTCCAGGGTGCTCACCTTATATGGCCTCTGGAGCTTGTCTGAAAATACGCATTCATGCATGCACGGCCTGTCGTACGGGAGATGTAGCGTATCTTTGAGCTTCTCCCGCACGTAATTGGCATTGAGCACCGCCATCTGAC
>DAIOEK010000020.1:0-46448 GCA_036746315.1 Anaerolineaceae bacterium
GGTCACCGGTAGAACCACGCGGGCATTGGTCTGGTCGGGGCTCATGATGATGGTGCGGTCGATCTGACCGAAGGCGTACCCCGTTTGCAGGTCGTCGAGGCGGATGAAGGCGCCGGTTTCGGTGCCGAATCCGGTCAGGGTGCCATCGGGTTTCAATTGCAGCGATCCCATATCGTCGGCAATGATCGTGATTTCCTGCACATCCTCCCCGCCAATCTGGCGGAAAGCTTCCAGCGATTCCGACTTTCCCGCCCCGGTATCCCCCATGGTGAGAATGGTCATCGGTTTGCCGCCTTTGACGCGCAATTGGACAAACGCGCCGTGGAAGGGCAGGAAACCGCGCTTCATCATGATGATGTTATGCAGTGTTAGGATCATCTTTTTGACGTATCCGAAGTATCCGTAGTAATCCCCGTCCGGTATGGCGCCAATCAGGATGTTGTTCTCCAGGTCGTCGAAAAAGATGGTTTTGCCGTTCCCGTTTGCGGGGAACTGTTCATCCGGAATGCCGAAGATGAATGCGGCATCGGGTTTGCGTTTCATGTCGTCTTCGTCTGCCATCTCGAACAGGTTGCAGAGCGAAAAGCCCAGATCGGAGAAGTTCAGTGAGAAGTACACCATGATCAACAGTGGTCCCACCTTTGCCGGGTAGCAAAGGAAATTCTCTTTTTGCAGGTTCAGACTATCCAACGGATTTTCATACACCCGTTCAAATTGCCCCGACCGTTTGTTCATCGGCGGGTTAAAGATCAGCGGCGGGTAGATTAGAATCTGGCGGATGACCGCAATCTGATTCAGCTTTTGGTAGGTGGGCGTGGGGTATGCTACGTTGCGCGGCAGCGCAATGGCTGCGATCTCGGCGCCCGCCGGTACCTGCCGGTAAATCCGCGGATGTACACCGGAGATGTTCTCCTGCAGGTCGCGGTAGGTACTGCGGATCAGGTTGGTCAGGGTTTCGACGGTGCGGTTGAAAGTTTGGTAGGGGCGTTTATCAAAACGATTGCCCTCCGAATCGCAGATCATCACCCGCTGGAAGTGCCGCCAGTAGTTGTAAAGGTGTTCCACGAAATCATACAGCAGCTGCCGGTCGCTCAGGAACTGCTCCGAGCCGGGCAGCACACGCGGAATCAAAGTGACGTCAAGTTTAAGGATATATTTTAGAGTCTCTGCCAGCAGGGAAACTTCTTCATCCCGTACCAGACGGTTTCCAAAAATGTGGATCAGGTTGGAGTTGCGATGGTTCAAGTCATTGACGCAGCGGCGCAGTACCTTTAAAAACAATTTGCTGGAAAGAAGTTCATCTGCATTCTCGCAGATCCGGTCCTTGGTCCGAATGACAACTTTGTCGCCAATGATTCGATGAGGCCAATGCTGTTCCATTTTTGCCTGCCTTTTCCCACAGATTTTGAAAACGGATGCCCGATTATACCCCGAGTCAGCACAACGAGATAACGACGTACAAACAAATGGGACACGCGCACAAATAATGGGATGATCTGGGGAGTGTCCCATTATTCCCGAATGGGCGCATCGGAATCTCTGAAAAACTTCCCCTGTCAATTATCCTTGATTCGCATCGGGAGTGAAATGAGCCCGGTTTCCGCCTTCGGCTTTTGCCTGGTATAGCGCCCGATCTGCCAGGGCGATCATTTCGTCCACGGTCACTTTCCCCTCCGGGGCGGTGGCAATGCCGATGCTGACGCTCCTGGTGAATGCTTCATTCTCCGCTCTGCATTCCAGGGAGGATACCCGATCCAGTATCCGCCTGGCAACGATTTCAGCCTGCCCGGCATCCGTCTGGTGCAGCAATGCCAGAAACTCCTCCCCACCCCACCTGCTAATGGTATCCACTTCGCGGATCTCATCCTGCAAAGCTTCAGTCAGAAGTTTCAAATACCTGTCTCCCACAAGATGACCATATTGGTCGTTGACCGACTTGAATGTGTCAATGTCGATCATCAGAATGCTGAAAGGCTGACCGTAACGCCTGGTAAAGGCAATTTCGTGAAGGAATACCTCCTCGGCTTTTCGCCGATTTTTTATTCCGGTCAGCTCATCTGTGGTTGCCAGAGCTTCGATTTTCGAATGGAACAAGTTGATCGTCAGTGCGATCAGGACAATCACCACGATGGTAACGACCAACCCGATGATCAGGTTGCCGATCAAGTGGTTTTGGGCTGGCTTGAGAGAGTCGCTTGGGTCTTCTTCAACAATCAGGAACCATTCGAGGTTGGGAAAATATCGTGACGACGCCAGGGTTATATGATCCCTGTTTTTAATTTCGTATATCTGGGTGTCCGTTTTGTTTGCCAGAATCTCTGTGCTGACGCTGCCGATGCCGGGCAGGTCGCGGATGTTCTGTTTTTTTACCAGGTTGATTTCGGGGTGAATTTGAATCACGCCGTCCGAGTCGATCATGTAGATCAGATGACCATACTTTTCCTGATATGCACTGAGCATCTGCCCCACCGATTCCATTTTCAGCCCGACCCCGGTAACTCCCAGCAATTTCCCATCGTTGTCTTCGAGTCGGTGATTGATGAAAATAGTAATCGTACCTGCGGTTGCTTCGTCGGTGTCCACATCCAGTTTATAGGGGATATCTTTGTTGATAAAGTTGTAATACCATACGTCGTGGTCATTATCCGGGCTGATGGTTTTGAGAATGCCATCATAGTAGTAATAATTTCTGGTTCGGTCTGAGACAAAAAATGCGCTGAAATAGTGGTATTCGTCTCGAATTCTTTTCAGATAACGTATCACCTCGTCCGTATCGGTTTCGCCATTCGCTACCCAATTGATCAGAAACTCATCGTTTGCCATCAGGGATGAATTATTGATTGGGTTGAGCAAAATTTGCTGAATTTCAGAATAGATATTGTTACTGACCAGCGGCAGGATTTCGTCTTTGGTGCCTTTGTTGACAGTCTCACGGGTGACGTTGAAACTGATAATACTGGTAAAGGCAAATGAAAATACCAGAATGATCGAAATAATTGCAATCAAGCGGGTACGGGTATAGAGGGTGTTTTTCATACAATCACCTGAACTTTATCTGATACTGCACTGTTGGCGGCTGTATTTTTCGGAAGTTATTGCCGGCATTTGAGCATACGATAACGGAACAGCGATTGCCATATTTTTTGTGTAAAAAATATACTATGAACCCAGGGGTATGTCCCGAAGGTCAAGCCGGATTGATTAAATCACGCAGGGCGGCATCGATGGTCTCTGCGCGGTAGACCTTTACTCCCCGAAAAAGCAGTTGGATGTTACGCTGCATGAATTCTTTCATGAGTGCATCCATAAACACTCCGGGTTTATCGTTCTCCCTTCCTTCTTCCCAGTTGCTCTCAACGCCGCAGGTAGGCGAACCGTTCACGCCCAGAACGCCAAGCACTTCGAAGCCGTGTTTTTGGTATTCCAACACCTGGCAGGCAATCTCGCCGGCTGCAAGGACACAGTAATCTCCGGCGGGTCTATTCTTCATTAATCTTGCTACGCGGGTGTCTTCCTCTTCGATGCCGGCAGTTGATGCTGCATCTGCCTGCCGATCCAGTCCCAATACACATAACTCAGGACAGGGCAGTTGGATGACACCGATCCCCGATTGCAGCAGCGGCAGGACGATGGATGCCACCATTCCCGGGTGATGCGCACAGCGGTCGATCTTTGCGTTCTGGTTGAGCAGGCAGTGAGAAACAATCACCAGTTTCTTGCTGCGCCTGTCATTGAACATGTTCCCACTCCTTTTCAAACCATTCCATTTTTGACCGCAGCAATTGTTTTTGCGGGTCAGCTAATAATGACGCCTCAACCGCATTCAGGTAAAACGCTTTCACACGATCCCGATCCCAGCCGAATGTCCTCACCCCGGCAAGGAACTCTCCCGTCAGCGTGGTGTTGAACATGGGCGGATCATCGCTGTTTATAGTAATGAACAAACCCTTTTCAAGCAGCGTGGGTAATGGGTGTTCTTCCAGCGAAGGATAGACTTTCAGGCAAATATTACTGGTGGGGCAGACCTCCAGTGGAATTTGCTTTTCCTTCAGGTATTCCATTAATACCGGGTCTTCCACCGCGCTCACCCCATGACCGATCCGGCGTGTATCTGCCACTTGAATTGCTTTCCAGATGCTCTGCGGGGCATCTGTTTCACCGGCATGCAGGATGCAGGGGATACCCTGTTTGCGTACCAAATCAAAAGCTGCTTTGAACTTTTCCGGGGGGTTGCCAACTTCCGGTCCGCCCAAACCAAACGCGATAATTCCATCTCCGTATCGCTCAATTGCCCAATTGGCGATACGCATTCCTTCCTCCGGCGGGATCATGCGCGGTATATCCATGATGATCCCCATGCTTATCCCGTAACGTTCTTCTGCCCAGGTGCGAGCCCGATTGACCGCATCGATTTGCTCGTGGAACCCCAATCCGCTGCTGAAATATTGGTTGTAGGGGGTGAAAGTTACTTCGCTGTAAAGGATGTTTTGTTCCGCCTGCCCGGTCAGGAATTCACGTGCGATCAGCTCGATATCATCAGCGGTGCGCAGGCAGGAGGAAATGGTCATGTAAATCTCAACAAAATGATCAAAATCCCGAAACCGGTACCATTCGTTCAACCCCTGCAAGTCTGTCGCCGGCAGGCTGATTTGATGGCGCTCTGCCAGTTTGAGCAATGTGGAAGGTCGAACAGAGCCTTCCAGGTGGACGTGTAATTCCACCTTGGGCATTCGGGTGATGAAATCAGTCAACGGATCCATGTGCTTCCCTCCAATACGACAGTTTACTACCAGATGCGTTGAAAGGAAACAAAAAATAGCCCTCGGGAGAGGGCTATTCATCTTAAGGCACAATTTTTACTTTATTTCGGAAATCCTGACCGGGCGATTTTCTTTCATCGATTTTTTGGCTGCCATGGCGATCAAGACCGGAACGAGACCATCTTCGATGGTGACCGGTGTAGGTTTATCATCCTGTACGGCTTCCATGAAGTCGACCATTTCCTTGATGAAGGAATCCATGTAGCGCTCGAGGAAGAAGTACAGCGGCTTCGCGGCACACACGCCTTCCCCGTTGCTGTAGATGGCTGTATCCGGTGTATTGTTGGATGTTGCCACCATACCGCCCGAGCCGAAAGCTTCGGCGCGCTGATCGTAGCCGTAGACAGCCTTGCGGCTGTTATCGATGGTGCCGATCGCGCCACTGGCAAAGCGCAGGGTGATCACAGCGGTATCAATGTCGCCTGCCTTGCCGATCTCCGGGTCCACCAATACGGCGCTGGCGGCGAATACTTCCTCCACCGGACTGCCGGCCAGGAAGACCGCCATATCGAAATCATGGATGGTCATATCCAGGAACATACCGCCGGAGCTGCGTGCGTATTCGGGCGGTGGGGGCGCCGGGTCGCGGCTGGTAACGCGCAGAATATGCAGGTCTCCGATCTTGCCGGCGGCGATCATCTCACGCACTTTGTGAAAATTGGAATCGAACCGGCGGTTGAAGCCGATCTGGCATTTGACGCCCGCTTTTTTAACGGCTTCAATGGCTGAATGGATGCGCGCGAGGTCGTAATCCACCGGTTTTTCGCAGAAGATGTGCTTCCCGGCTTTGGCGGCTTCGATGATCAGCATGGAATGGGTATCAGTGGAGGAGCAAATAGCCACCGCGTCGATACTCTTGTCTTCCATGATCATTTTGTAATCTACGCCGTACTGGCTGACGTGCAGTTTTCCGGCAAGCTCTTTTGCCGCCGCCAGGTTGGCATCCACAATACAAACGACTTCCGCACCGGGGATGCGGGTTGCCAGCGTCTGCGCATGTATCTTGCCGATCCGTCCCGCGCCGATCACGCCCACGCGGAGAGTCTTTTTCTCGGTCATTTTCTCCTCCTATTTGTAGCCAATGGACCGCAGATAGTCGCGGTTGCGTTGGGCTGAATCTTTCGGCTTACCCATACCGGGCAGCACGTCCTGTTCCACCACGATCCATCCGTTAAAGCCCTGGGCATCCAGTTGCTTTGCCACCGCCGGAAAATCAACGGCGCCCTTGCCCAGTTCACAGAACACACCTTTGCCAACGGAAGTAAAGTAATCCCAGCCTTCCTTGCGTGATTGCGCCGCAATACCGGGATGGCAATCCTTAAAATGCATATGCCAGACACGCTTGCCCTGCTTTTTCAGAAATGCCAGCGGATCACCGCCGGCGAACTGGTAGTGCCCGGTATCCAGGCAGAGCCCCACCAGGCTGGGGTCGGTCAGGCTGAGCAGGGTGTCGATTTCCGCAGGGGTCTCCACATAACCGCCGCAATGATGATGAAATACCAGGCGCATGCCGGTCTCTTTTTTGACTTCACGGGCAATTCGTTCCACACCTTCAGCAAATGTCTGCCATTCACCGGTGGTCAATCCCATTTCGGGTTTGACCCTGCCGGCGTTCTTGGTTCGCTCGGGAATTTTGCCATTGTCGTCTGCCAGAACGATGAACGGTTTATCTCCCTCCACGCCGGAGAGTAATCTGGCAACTTTCAAAGCGGCAGCCACACCGTCTGCATGGGTACCGGCGTCTTTCAGCGCAACCGGCACGAATGCACCCAATAGCGCCAGGTTCCTTTTCGCCAGTTCTTTTTTTAGCTCTGACGGATCGGTGGGCATGAAGCCCCAATCGCCCAACTCGGTGCCTGCGTAGCCGGTTTGCTGCATTTCATCCAACACGATATCAAAAGTGGCAGCCTTCCCGTCGAGGTCGAACTCCAATGCGCCCCAGGAACAGGGGGCATTCGCGATTTGGATCATAAATCCTCCTCAAGACATAAGATGTGATAAACGAATTTATTAAGCAGCTTTTTTAGAAGTAATATTTTTCCTTCTTCTGCTGAACTTCATAATCCTTACGGGCTTTCCGAACGCTTTCCATTTGGGATGTCTCAGCCACAGCCACATCCCACCAGGATTCGTACCCGGGCACCTTTTCTTCACGGTCGGTGCGGACGACGATCACTACGGTTTCCTTCATCCCGCGGGCTTGTTTCAGGGCGTCTTTAAAGCCTTCGATGGTGTCCGCTTCCAAAACTTTGGCGCCCAAGCTGGCAGCATTCATTGCAAAATTCACGGGGAGCTGGTCGCCGGTCAGTTGGTGGGTCTCCTCATCGCGTTTGCGGAAATATGTGCCGAACCCGGCGCTGCCCAGTGAATGGCTCAGGGAACCGATCGATCCGAATCCGAGGTTGTTCACCACCACAATGGTCAATTTCAAACCTTCCTGAACCGAGGTGACGATCTCGGTCGGATTCATCAGGTACGTGCCATCTCCCACCCATACGTACACTTCGCGGGATGGATCAGCCATTTTTACGCCGATCCCGGCCGGGATCTCATACGCCATGCACGAGTAGCCGTATTCCATGTGGTATGAGTTAGGGGTGTGCGCCCGCCACAGCTTGTGCAGGTCACCCGGTTGGCTGCCAGCCGCGGAGAGTAGTACGTCGGTGGGTTTGGCAGCTTCCCAGATTGCGCCGATCACTTCGCTTTGCGCAGGGACCGGCTTGTGGTTGAGGTGGAACAGCCGGTCGGTTTCTTTTTCCCACTCTGCTTTGAGAGCGGCGATCTCGGCGGTGAATTTCTCGTTTACATGGTAATCATGCAATTTGCCGGTGAGTTCTTCCAGGGTTGCCCGGGCATCGGCAGTCAGCGGAACACCGTAATGTTTGAAGGCATCCATTTCGAACAGGTTGATGTTTACAAACCGCACCTTGGGATTCTGAAAGATGGTTTTGGAAGCAGTAGTAAAGTCGGAATAACGGGTACCGATACCGATGATCAGATCGGCATCGCGAGCGATGCGGTTGGCGGCCAGCGTGCCGGTGGCACCTACGGCGCCCAGGTTGCAGGGATGGTTGTATGGCAGCGAACCCTTGCCCGCCTGGGTTTCGCAGACCGGGATGCCGGTCTGGCGTACAAACGCATCCAGTGCTTTGGATGCCAGGCTGAACATCACCCCGCCGCCCGACACGATCAGCGGACGCCTGGCTGTGCGGATCATTCTGACAGCATCCTCCAGCCGGCTGCGGTCAGCCAGCGGACGGTGAATGCGCCAGACGCGCATCTGGAAGAATTCTTCGGGATAGTCGAAAGCTTCAGCCTGTACGTCCTGTGGCAGGGATAGGGTAACCGCCCCGGTATCTGCGGGCGAGGTGAGCACCCGCATCACTTCCGGTAGTGCGGTCAGCAGTTGGTCCGGGCGGGTGATGCGGTCCCAGTAGCGCGAGACGGGTTTGAAACAGTCGTTCACGCTGACATCCTGCGTGTTAGGAGATTCGAGTTGTTGCAGTACCGGCGCCACATTGCGGCGTGCGAAAATATCTCCGGGCAGCAGCAAAACCGGCAGACGGTTGATTGTTGCCAGTGCGGCTCCGGTGATCATGTTGGTCGCACCGGGTCCGATGGATGAAGTGCACGCAAATGCCTGCATCCGGTTTTTCATTTTGGTAAAGCCGCTGGCAATATGCACAGCGGCTTGTTCATTGCGGACCATGATGTAGCGGAAATCCGGGTTTTCCTGGAGCGCCTGGCCAATCCCGGCAACGTTGCCGTGTCCAAAAATACCCAGCACGCCCGCAAAGAAGGGCATTTGTTCGTTGTCTCGTTCAACATATTGCGATTTCAAAAAGCGTATCAACGCCTGTGCCATGGTGAGACGGATGGTGGTCATATGCCCTCCTTAAGCTTTTATATCTGGATTGGGAAGCATGTATTCGCGGATGACTCCCTGCAGCTCATGGTAAGAACTGATAAAGCCGCGCAGGGTGCGGACAGTGGCGCCATAGCTGTCGAACTCGTCCACGGTCATGCCGTTCTCTTCGTATGCCTTGTGGAAATCCGGGATCTTTTTGAGCATTTCTTCAATGTAGGCCGGGTTCACCGGGTCGTTGATCCGCTCTTTGACTTCGATGGTGCTCTCGTTGATTTTGAGCTGCCATTCATAGGGAATGGTCAGGATGATGTCGCCGCCGATCAATTCAGACCAGTGTCCCAAGTGCCGGTAGGCTGCCGCCAGCAAGCGTGTACGGTATCCGCGTTCCTGGTAAATTCGATAGGAGTTCTTGAAGGTGGCAATTCCCGCCCAGTCCAAGATGGCGGGGTCGATCTCGATGCCGTCGCGCTTTGCGACCGCCTTCATCCAGTCGTCGGTGCGACCGATCATGATCGTGCACACCGGAGACATTTCTTCGATGGATTTGCCTTCCTTTATCCGGCGATTCAAACCGCGTTCCACCGCTTGGGCAACCGCAATCGCCTGCGGCGTGGTGAAGCTGACGGTGGCGTTGAGCGATACACCCTGGTAGGTGGCTTCTTCTATTGCCCAGATGCCGGCTTTGGTCACCGGGACCTTTACCTGCATATTGGCAGCAATTTTGCCACAATGAACGGCATGATCGCAAATTGCCTGCGGGTTGCGATAGAATGCCGGGTTGGTCTGGATCGATAGGCGACCTTTTTTACCTTTATTCTTGTCAAAAGCCGGTTTCAGCATATTCGCACCGCGCACCGCCATTTCTTCGATCAACTGCCAGGTAATCTCCACCTCGGATGCGGTAGGATTTTCCTGGATGATCTGCGGAATGCGATCCTTCCACAACTCCAGCTCCTTCTTTAATACACTGACCACAATGGTTGGATTGGTGGTTGCTCCAACCGCGCCGTTGTCAATGGCGTAGGTCAATTCTTGGATCGAGCATGAGTCGTTCCAATAATCGGTCGCAGTGGTTGAGACCGTCTGAAGTAGGTTACTTTTATAAGCAGACATGGGTACTCCTCTTACACAAATGGGGATACATTTTGGTGAGAAATTCAGTGCGAACGATAGCTTCGCACACGTATGCACACATGATGGTATCAAAAATTCGAAGGAAAGTCAAGCCAGAAATGAAAGACATCTTGCAATAATTTAAAATATGTTGTATTATCAAATCAAATGCAAGCCTAGTTACAAATAATCAATATTCTGCAAGTAGCAATACATCAGTATAAAAGGCATCTCCCTACCCCGCTAGAGGAGGAAAAAACTTGATGAATGGCGAAACTGCAAACCTAGACTTCACCCAGCTTGTTTCATTACGATTCCAGGAACTAACCAAAAGTGAAAAAAGAATAGCCTCCTTTCTGCGCAAGAATCTGGATGAATCCGCCTTCCTTTCCGCCGCAGAAGTTGCAGACCGGCTGGGGGTAAGCGAAGCTACGGTGGTGCGTTTTGCCCGCACCCTGGGATATGCCTCTTATCCTGCGCTGCGTTCCGACCTTCAGAACAACTTCCGCAAGCGCATCACCCATTCATCGCGCTTGCGCTCCAAACTAGATGACCTGCGTGAGGCTGGCGATATTTTCGAGCGGCTGACGGTAAGCGAAATTGATTATCTGACCCAGGCATTGGAAACGGTCGACCGCGCTCAATTGAACAAGGCGGTTGAATTACTTAAAGAGCGCAACCGGGTTTATGTTTTTGGGCTGGGACCATCCGAGACCCTGGTGGATTTGCTCGAATTGCGCCTGAAACGCTCCGCCAAACAGGTTGTTACGCTGACCAATGCCGGACGGGAAGTGCTCGAGAATCTCTTATTAATGAACAGCAGTGATGTGCTCTTTGTCATCGCTTTCTTCGACTTGAACCCGACGCTCAACCTGGTATTGGAATACGCGCACGAAGCCGGCTGCAAGATCATCCTGCTTACCGATACGCTCGAGTCGCTCATCGGCGACAAGGCCGATGTCGTTCTCACGGCACGCCGGGGGCCGGTATCCAAGTTCCATTCTCTCGTGGTTCCAATGACCATTGTAAACACCCTGCTACTTGCCCTGGCCGGTGAAGACCAGGAAAAAATCATTCCCGTGCTCGACAAGTTGGATACACTCCGCGAAAGGTTAAAAATATTGACCAAGTCAGATTAACCTACGCCTGCATTGATCTCTCCACCGAAAGATGGTTGTACTCATTATTGGTACAGTAAATTGAAACGATCTCCAGATATGAATTCCAAATCAGTACGAATGCAAGGAGGAGTTTCCCGATGTAAACCAATGGCTCGTTGCCCCCATGAGGTTGGGGATGAAGGCTTTCGTTTCTGTACCTGAGGTTGGTTGTTAGTTTCATCAAGTGTCGTGGATGAGGAGAAGAGCATGGAAGTAGGTTCAAGCACTCGACGGATATTTTCAGAAACAACAATTGCTAGGCTGAGGCGGCTTTGGAGGTGGATCAGCAGCCCGCAGGTGATCCTGTCATTGATCATGCTGGTGGTTATGTTCTACATGGTCATCATTCCGCTGTATCGCATGTTCGTCACCACCTTTACTGTTCAGGATAGCGATTTACGCGTGATAAAAGATGCAGAGGTGGGCAGCTTTACCCTGTACCACTGGCTGCGTATGCTCTCCAGCCAGATCAGCAAGATCATGACCTATGAACCGCTGATGCATTCGTTGACGGTCTCACTGGGGGCGACCGCCCTGGCGCTGATCATCGGCGGATTGATGGCATGGATGGTGGTGCGCACCGATATGCCCGGACGCGAGATCATCCACGTATTGGCTACCGTCCCCTATATTATGCCCTCCTGGACGATCGCGATGGCGTGGACAGTCATGTTCAAGAACAGGACATCGGGCGGTACGCCAGGTTTGCTGGAATTTATCACCGGCACGCCGCCGCCGGATTGGCTGGCATACGGTCCCATTCCGATCATTTTCAGCAGCGGTCTTCACTATTACACCTTTTTCTTCCTATTTGTCTCGGCGGCTCTGCTGTCGATCGATTCCTCTTTGGAGGAAGCCGGTGAACTGATGGGCGCCGGACGCTGGCGTATCATGCGGAAGATCACCTTCCCGCTGGTCATTCCCGCCATTGCCTCCGGTTTTATCATGACCTTCTCCAAAACCATGGGTACCTTCGGCGGTCCGAACGTGCTGGGTGTGCCGGTCAGGTATTACACCCTTTCCACCATGCTGCGCTCCAATACCGGGATAGGCAACTACGGCGATGGGTTTGTGCTGGCGATCGTCCTGATTCTGTTTGCCATGACCACGGTCATGCTCAACCAAAAGCTGGTCGGAACGCGCAAGAGTTATGAGACGATCGGAGGACGAGGCTTCATGGCGCAAAAAGTGAAGCTGCGCAATTTCAAAGGCATCCTCACCGCCCTGGTGGTGGTCTTCCAGTTCATTATTGCGGTGCTGCCGCTGGTGTTGCTGATCTACAGCACTCTTATGCTCCGCACCGGCAACTATAGTTTGAGCAATTTCACCCTGGCTCACTGGATCGGGAAAGGCGATCTGTCGATCAACAACGGTGAACCCGGCGTCCTGTTGAATCACAAAATATACCTGGGTGCGTGGAACTCCATCCGCCTGTCCTTGCTGACGGCCTTATTTACCGCGCTTCTGGGTGTGATTTTGGGGTATGCCATTGTCAAGGGGCGCGGTACCCGGCTGGCGAAGATCGTGGAACAAATTGCATTCATTCCCTATGTCATTCCGGGCATCGCTTTTGGCGCGGTCTATATTTCGATGTTCACCAAGCCGGTCGGACCGATCCCGGCGCTGTATGGGACCTTTGCCCTGCTGGTCGTGGTCTCCGTTGCCAAGCATATCCCCTACTCTTCGCGCAGCGGCGTTTCCGCCATGCTGCAAGTGGGCAAGGAGTTGGAAGAGGCAGCCGCAATTGCCGGCGCGGGACCGTGGCAACGCTTCAAGCGCGTCATCTTCCCATTAACCAGCACGGGGTTTGTTTCCGGCTTCCTGATGACATTCATCACCACCATGCGCGAGTTGTCACTCATCATCCTGTTGGTTACCCCGTCCACCCAGGTGCTGGCAAGTATGACCATGCGCTATATCGAGAATGGCAACGAACAGCAGGCGAATGCAGTCATCATCATCCTGATTGTTCTAGTGCTTACCGGCAACTTCCTGATAAGCCGCTTCCGCGGTGGCAGTTTGAAAAAAGGTCTTGGAATGTAGGAGATTAGATAATGGATACCCCGATTACGATCAAAAACCTAACGAAACGCTTTGGAAAAGTCACCGCAGTGAATGATGTCAGCCTGACCATTGACCCCGGGTCATTTCTAACCCTCCTCGGCCCTTCCGGTTGTGGAAAAACCACCCTGTTGCGTTGTATCTCCGGTCTGGAAGATCCCGATGAAGGTGAAATCTACATCGGTGACAAACTGGTCTTTTCACGCTCGAAAGGCATTTCGGTATCGCCTGGTCAGCGTGACCTGGGCTTGGTCTTTCAGAACTACGCCCTTTGGCCACATATGACCGTATACAAGAACATGACCTTTGCGCTGGAGATGCAAAAGATGTCCAAAGAGGATATGGACAAGCGCGTAAAGGAATCTCTGGCGGAAGTTCAAATGGATGGCTATGAAGACCGCTATCCCCGCGAGATGAGCGGCGGACAACAGCAGCGCGTAGCCCTGGCGAGGATGCTGGCATATCGTCCCAAGGTCTTCCTCATGGATGAGCCCCTCTCCAACCTCGATGCCCGCCTGCGCATGGATATGCGTACCGAATTGAAACGCCTTCATCACATTTCAGGCGCCACCACCGTGTATGTCACCCATGATCAGGTGGAAGCCATGACCATGTCTTCCAATATTGCCGTAATGAAGGAAGGCATCATTCAGCAAATGGCAACCCCCGACCAGGTCTATCACTATCCAAGCAATCTGTTCGTGGCTGATTTCATCGGCAACCCGAAGGTGAACCTGATGTCCGGGTGGGTGGCGGAAAAGAATCTGGTCGATGTCGGCAACTTCAATGTTCCGGTAAACACCTGCCGGAAGTCAGGCGAAGTGGTGGTCGGCATCCGCCCGGAGGATGTGGAGATTTCCTTAAAGGAAAAGGATAATGCCGTGGAATTTCTGGCTTATTCGGTATTGCCCGCCGGTGCGGATACCACCATTATCGCCCGCCGTGGTAATACCGAATTGACCGTAAAAGAGATGGGTGTCAGCAAGATCCAGATGGATCAGAAGATCTGGCTGAAATTCGACAAGGATGCAATCAACCTGTTCGATAAGGCAACCGGCGAACTCATCTGTGAATAACGTCGAGGGTAATTCAGCCTCTGATTCTTACGACAATTTGATGCTAAAGGAGGAGCAGAATCGAAAAATACGAATCGTTGCCAGTAGTGTTCATATCGGCTATTCATCTACTTTAGGAGGATTGTAATGAAAGCAATTTGGAAGCTCGCAACACTTATCGTTCTGGTCAGTATGCTTGCCGCATGTGCGGCACCTGCTGCTGCACCCACCGCAGAACCCGCTGCACCGGTGGAACCCGCCGCAACGGCGGAGCCCGCTGCGACGGCGGAGCCTGTTTTAACAGCTCAGGAGCAATGGCTGAAAGACAACCAGCTTGGTCCGTATGAAACTGAGCCGCAGGATTGGGCTGCCATTGAAGCTGCCGCAAAGCAGGAAGGCACTGTCTTGGTTTACGCCAATTCATCCAAGATCGAAAAAGCTGCCGCAAAATTCATGGAGCTGTATCCTGAAATCAAGGTCGAAGGATACGACCTCGGTGGTGATGACGTCTATCTGAAGACCGTCGAGGAACAGAAGGCTGGCGCTTTCACCGGCGATGTCTGGTTCAGCAGTGGTGGTCCGAACATCAAGGGCGAACTGATTCCAAAGCAGTATCTGTGGAGATTCGTTCCCGATGAGGACAAGGATGTGGTTCCAGCTGAATTGACCGATCCACTGCTGACCGCACGCTTCGGCGTCCGTGTTTTGGCTTACAACAAGGAATTGAATCCGGATGGCTGCCCGGTGAGCAACCTGTGGGAACTCACCAATCCAGAATGGAAAGGCAAAGTCCACATTGAAGACCCGTTAAACGATGCCTCCACCCTGGGCATTCTCATGACCATTGCCTATCACGCCGATGACATGGCTGCCGCCTACAAGGAACTTTACGGCAGTGATCCCGTGCTCGATGCCGATACGCCTGATGCCGGTTGGCTGTGGCTGAAACGCTTCGCCCAGAACAACCCCATCCCCGAACCCGGTGGCGATGAAGTTGATTCCGCCTTTGCCACCCCCGGCATGACCGATAACCTGCTTGGCTTCACATCCTACTCCAACTATCCCGATGTTCTCGACGGCGCGCTAGCCTTTGAACCCTGCTGGACCGTCAAACCGGTGGTGGGTGTGCAGACACAGGCATACCTGGGCATCATGAACCAGGCGCCTCATCCGAATGCCGCCAAGATGTTCATCCGCTTTGCGCTCACCGAAGAAGGCGCTGACCCCTGGATGAAGATCGGCAACTATCTGCCCCGCACCGATATCCCCGCTCCGGAAGGCGCGTTACCGTTGGAAGAAATCCGCAATATCACCTACGTTTACCAGGATGGTTATGTCTATGACAATGTCATCCAGGCGCGCGATTTCTATTTGCTGAACCTTGGAAGCAAGTAGTCGTTAGTTGCTCTTCCTGACGGATGGGCACGGAATTTTGTTCCGTGCCCATCCATAGGCGGGCCAGTTTGTTGTGCATATTGGGGTTTCACACCGCAGATTTAATCGGAGCTGAGAGTATATGCCATTACAAGTAGTCCTTTTTGACATGGGTGGAACGATCGAAACGTTCTGTTTCACCCGGGAATTCAGAATAAAAAATGCTCCGTTGATTCGTGAGTGTCTGGCAAAAGGTGGGATTACCTTGCCGATATCGGATGAAAAGCTGGCGGATATGATCACCGCCGGCATCAAGGCGTACCATCATTGGAATTTGCAATCGATGATCGAAATACCACAGGAAAGGATTTGGCGGGAATACATCCTGTCCGAATACAACATTTCTGAAGAAAAGCTAAAGCCCATTGGCGAAGAATTATGTTACCTGTACGAAACCCAGCTTTACGTGCGCGAGATGCGCCCGGAAATACCGGGAGTGCTTGCCCGCATCCAGGAGTTGGGACTTCGCATCGGATGTATCAGCAATACTCAGAGTTTTGGCCAGGTACCTGGCAATTTGAAAAGTTATGGTATTTTGGAATACTTCGATCCGATTGTTCTGTCATCAGAGTGTGGTGTCAGAAAACCGGACCCATCCATTTTCTATTATGCCTGCAGGCAGGCTGGTGTGCCATCCAGCGCCTGTGCCTATGTGGGCGACAAAATCAATCGCGATATCCTGGGTGCGCACCGCGCTGGCTTCCGCATGGCTGTTCAGATTCGCCACGAATATGATGATGGCGAGCCGGATGAAGGTGCCGAACCCGATGCAGTCATTCACAGCATGGAAGAACTGGTTCCCCTGTTGGAAAAAGAGATCATTAAAGACCGGCAGGTGGGTTACCCACTGAAAGAAAAACAATATCAAGCCATCTACTTTGATGCCGGGGATATACTCTACCATCGTCCCCTTTCGGGTAAAAACTTTCTCGCATTTCTAAATTCGCACCCGGTGAACCCTCCGGCGGATATTGAAAGCAGCAAGCGTTATTTGAAATCACTGGCTTTCGAGAACAAGATCCACCGCCACGAGTATTATGAAAAGCTGGTCCGCCTGTATGGCATCACCGATCCCACAGTGGTGCAGCAGGGTGTGGATGCCATCGAAAAAGATGACCTGACCGTGGAAATCATGCCGGGCGTGAAAGAAGTGGTTCTGGAGTTGAAGCGCCGCGGTTACCTGATGGGAATCATTACCGACACGGCTCTGCCCATCCACATCAAGCTGAAATGGCTCGAAAAAGGTGGTTTTGGTCACATCTGGGATACGGTGGTATCTTCCCGTGAAATGGGTGCCAGAAAGCCCTCCAGCAAAATGTACATGGAAGCGATCCATGGCATGGGGCTGGTTCCCGGGCAATGCATTTTTGTTGGACATAAAACGTCCGAACTGGAAGGCGCACGGGAAATGGGGATGGCAACCGTGGCATTCAATTATGATGCCGATGCGCCGGGGGATTTTTATATTCAGAATTTCAAAGATTTATTGGGTGTTCCCTTGCTGCAGACGCCAATAATGGATAGGATGCCGGTTTACAAATGATACGTGCAATTTTATTTGATATTGGCGGAACACTGCGTTTTATCCGCAAGGTCCCTGGAAGAGATCAAAGACTCATCCGGAAGCTGATGGAATTCATCGGTCAAAGTGGATCAGCCCAGGATTTCACCCGCACCCTGGAGCAGCGCGAAGAAGCATATCGCGTGTGGTGTGAAAAATCGCTGGTCGAGTTGGATGAAGCCGAATTATGGATCAAGTACATGCTGCCGGAAAAATCGGAAGCCTTTATCCGTGAACATGCCATTACGCTGAACCAGTTGTGGCGGGATTCGCGCGGCACGCGGTATGTCCGCTCGGATATGGTTCATACCATCACCGAGCTTGCCCGCCGGGGCTACCGGCTGGGGATTATCAGTAACACGACCAGCAGCATCGAAGTGCCGCAATTGATCCGCGAATATGGCGTTGAGCAGTATTTTTCGACCGTGATTCTCTCCTGCGTTTTTGGCCGCAAAAAACCGCACCCCGCCATCTTCATGGAAGCTTCGCGCAAAATGAATATCGCATTGTCTGAATGCGTCTATGTGGGCGACAGGGAATCCCGCGATCTGGTCGGAAGCCGCGAATCGGGGATGGGCGAAGTAGTCATCATCGATGCTGAAGGGACCCAGCCCGAGGAAAGAAGCTTTACTCTGCAACCCGAGCATGTGATCGGGCAGCTGGCAGAATTGCTGGATCTCTACCCGCCCTTATCCAAAGCCGGTGAGGAAGAGACGGCTTCTCCGGTTCCGCATATTTATGATGTGGCGCTCTCCACCATGTGGAATGTAAAACAGCCCCAGCCGTTTGGTGAGACTTTCGCCATGGCGGTGGCTGCCGGGTTCCCGCGCTTTGAACTGAATCACCAGGTGCCGCCCGAGCTTTTCGAACAGATCGATTTGCATCGCTACCGGATTGCGAGTCTTCACGACCCATGTCCGGCAGTCATATCGATGGATGAGCAAAAAGCCCGCGATTGGATGGTCTCTTCCGTGGACGAAGAAAACCGCACCAAAGGAGTGGAGATTGCCAAGCGCACCATCGATACGGCTTTGAAGCTGAATGCCGGTTTGGTGGTCATCCATCCCGGGTCGATCCCCGGCACTACGGTGTTGGATAAGGAATTGCGTCAGATGCTCCGCGATGGCAGGGAGGATACCCGGGAGTACTTCCAGTTAAGGCAAAATCTGATCGCCGACCGCGCCTCCCGTGCACCGGCGCATATGGATGCGGTTGTTCGCAGCATGCAGGAAATTACCGATTACGTCTCCGGAACCGGTTTGCGTGTCGGCATGGAAAATCGTTATCGCTATTATGACCTTCCCATCCTGGAGGAGATGCAAACCCTGCTGGATGTATGCGCAGAGGAATGGTTTGGCTTCCAGTACGATGTGGGACATGCCCAGACTCTACATCGGCTTGGTTTGTGCAACCATGAAGAATGGCTGAAAAGATATGGACGGCGTATTGTGGGCGTTCATCTGCATGATGTGATCGGCGTGGATGACCATCAGACGCCCGGCAGCGGGGAAGTGGATTACGCTATGATCGCCCGTTACCTGCCCCCAACAGCTTATCTCACCCTTGAGGTGAACCACAGGCTGGAAATTTCTGACTTGACATCCGGTCTTGATTGCCTGGCTCGATTTGGCATCATTCAAAGAATATAACCAGAGGAAAAGGAGAAACGCCGTGTTAAAAATTTTCAAGAAACGCAAGAATGTGTTCCTGAAGCTTATTCAGGAACAGGCTGACCTGACGCTCAAGGGGTTGGAGATTCTGGTCGGCTATGTAGACAACCCCACCACGGAGCTTGCGGAAGAAATGCGCCTGAGAGAAAAGGAGGCCGATGAAGCCCGACGCATCCTGATCTTTGAACTGAACAAGACATTCATCACCCCTTTCGACCGAGAAGATATTTTTGCTCTTTCCCGCGCCATCGATGATATCCTGGATTATGCCTACAGCACGGTGACCGAGATCACTATTTTAAACGTGACCCCTACCACCTATATGTCCCGCATGGCAAAGCTGCTCAAAGATGCCGCCTATGAGATCCAGGTAGGTGTGTCGCGCCTAGAAGATCACCCCGGTGTGGCTGGTGAGCATGCGCAGCGTGCCAAAGCCCTCGAGAACAAGGTGGAGGATATTTACCGTGAGGCGCTGGCAGATATGTTCAACAACGTAACCGACGCCATGCAGGTGGTGAACATCCTGAAAATGCGGGAAGTGTATCGCCACCTCAGTAACGCAGCCGACCGCGGGGATGAAGCAGCCAACGTGATTGCCGACATTGTTGTGAAGATTGCATGATCGCTCACCTTCCTCCTCTCCTCATCGTTCTCATTGTCCTGGGACTGGGATTTGATTTTTTCAATGGCGTGAATGATTCCAGCAATATTGTTGCAACGATGATTTCCTCACGGGCGATCCGCCCTAAGTTAGCCATGTTCATGACGGCAATGGCAGAATTTTGCGGACCGTTCCTATTTGGCGTGGCAGTTGCGACCACCATCGGAAATGATATTGTAGATCCGCAGCATGTGAACATGATCGTACTGATCACAGCATTAACCTGTGCGATTTTATGGAACTTTGTCACCAGATTCCTGGGTATTCCGAGCAGCACTTCCCATGCTTTAATCGGCGGAATCTTGGGCGCTGTTGTCATGAACGCCGGTTTTCAGGTGGTTAAAATTGCAGGATTGGCGAAAATCTTAATAGCTCTTTTTGTATCGCCAATTGCGGGTTTATTGGCAGGGTTGATCATAGCCAATATTACATATCTGATGTCATGGAATGCTACGCCAAGTGTTAATGGGCTTTTTAAGAGACTTCAGGTCATCACCTCGCTGGGTTTGGCGCTCAGCCACGGGACAAATGATTCACAAAAGACTATGGGGATTATCACATTAGGGCTTGTGACCAGTGGCGTACAGTCCACATTCCATGTCCCGTTTTGGGTGGTTTTTGTTTGTGCAATGGCAATTGCTTTGGGAACGAGTATCGGCAGCTGGAAGCTAATAAGAACGCTCGGTACTAAGTTTTACCGTGTCAGACCCGTCCACGGATTTACTGCCCAGGCATCTTCGGCTGTTGTGATCCTCGCGGCTTCCCTTTTTGGCGGACCGGTCAGCACCACCCAAGTTGTCAGTGCAGCCATCATGGGTGTCGGCGCTGCGGATAGGGTGAACAAAGTCCGCTGGGGCGTGGCGGGAGAGATTGCCTCTGCCTGGCTGCTGACGATCCCCGCCACGGCATTGGTCAGTGCTGGAATTTATTGGCTTTTGACGGTTGGTTTTCCCAAATTGATCGCATTATTCTAAAAAATAAAGGTTTGTATGACATTCACTACATCAAAACACTACGATGTTGCCTATGTTGGCAATTACACCAAAGACACCATCATCACCCCAGATGGTACCCGCTATGTGGATGGTGGAGCGGTGAACTATGCCGCCCACGCCGCCGCCAAACTCGGCTTTAAAACAGCCGTGATCACCCGGCTTGCTCGTGAAGATAAGCGCATGATCGACCTGCTGGAATTGGCGGGTGTGGATTGCTACCCGGTTTATACTCCCTCATCCACTTTGATGAAGCTGATCTATGAAACCCGTGATGTGGACCAGCGCAAGTTACAGGTGGCTGGCACGGCGGGTACGATCAACCCCGGTCAGCTCGCGGGTGTTTCCGCCAAAGCCGTGGTGGTGGGAAGCAGCCTGCGCGGTGAAGTGGAGCCCGAATTCTTTGAAGCCATCCGGCAGCACAGCGGCACCATCAGCGCGGTCGATGTGCAGGGGTTTGTGCGCGTCCTGCGGGGTGAAAGCCTGGTTTATGAACCCTGGGATGCCATGCCGGATGTTCTTAAGAATGTGGATATCTTGAAATCCGATATGGTCGAAGCGGAATACCTGACCGGCGAAACGCAAATTGAAAAAGCGGCTCGGGTGTATACTTCTTATGGCGTGAAGGAAGTCGTCTTGACCCACAGCAAGGGCGTACTGATTCATGCTGGTGGTCGGGATTATCACTTCGATTTCCATTCCATTTCCGTGGATGGCCGCAGCGGACGGGGCGACACCTGCCTGGGAACGTATGTTGCCAAGCGGCTCAGTCTGTCGCCCGAAGAAGCGGGAAAATGGGCTGCCGCTGTTACCAGCCTGAAAGTCGAAAGGCTGGGTCCGTTCAACCGACCCATCTCAGAGGTGGAGGAATTTATCCAACAGCATTATGATCACCAACAACCTGCCGGGAGCGCGTAAAGAACAAATCGAACGACGGATTAATCATGCCAGAGAAGAATACCCCTTGCTCTGGCATGATTTTTGTCAGCAGTGGCGGAACTGGCAGGGGGAAGATTCGCTCTGGCTGACCTATTCGGCCAATTACCTTTTTTGCACCAATGGCATTCGCTGGGCGATGGACCCGTTCCATTTATCCGCCCGGCTGCCGGAGGTTTCCCCGCCGGATTATCAGGCGGATCTTGCCGGGTTGCAGATGATCGTCTTTACCCACGCACACAGCGATCATCTCGATTGGAACCTGGTGAAAGCCTTACGCACGCAGCCGCTCCAGTGGGTCATCCCGCAGCATATGCTGGAACTGATACAGGCGGCGGTTGACATACCCGAAGATAACATCATCGTGCCGCAAAATGCGGTGCCCGTCCGCCTGGGCAGTCTGTCCCTACTGCCATTCGACGGGTTGCATTTCCCCGAGTCTGGTGACGGCGGCGTGCCGGAGACCGGTTACCTGGTTGAATTCGATCATACCCGCTGGTTGTTCCCCGGAGATACGCGAAATTACAATGCTGCCCGGCTGCCCCTGATGCCGCGCTTGCACGGTCTGACTGCCCATCTTTGGCTGGGTAAGGCGGCTGCCGCCATGCCCGATCCACCGCAAGTCAAGGCATTTGCCCAGTTCTGCAAGGAGCTGCGCCCCAGGCAGGTATTGATCACCCATCTGTATGAGCTTGGTCGCGATGAGAACGACCAATGGAATGTGCAGCACTTCAACCAGGTGATGCCGCACCTGCTTACTTATTTCGACCCTTCCCGTGTGCGCTATGCCTTGATGGGCGACCGGATCCCCCTACACTATTCAAGCAGTATCAATATTTGAACAAAAGACATCTCCCTCATACCCGAGGGAGATGTCTGAATTTATCGTTCGATTGCGCGGCTATTCTTCTGTGATTACCATACTGACGATCTTGTCACCTTCAAAATCGGGTTTCGCCATGGGATCGCGCCGGGTGATGTTGTTGACCACATCCATGCCTTCGATCACCTGCCCGAAGATGGTGTAACCGCCGTTGAGCTGCGGCGTGGCGACGAATGTGATGAAGAACTGGCTGCCGTTGGTATCCACACCTGCATTTGCCATTGCCACCACTCCCGGCTTGTCGAAGGTCAGGTCACTGTATTCATTGACGAACTCATAGCCGGGGTCGCCCATGCCGGTGCCGGTCGGGTCTCCGCCCTGCGCCATGAATCCTTCCAGCACGCGGTGGAAGGTCGTACCGTCGTAGTAACCGTCACGCGCCAGGAAGACAAAGTTGTTCACCGTGATGGGCGCTTTGTCGGGGTAGAGCTGTACCTTGAACACCCCGCCGTTTTCCATGGTGAAGGTGGCAAAATACTGCTTGTTAACATCAATGCTCATTTCCGGCGCGGCATCATACTGTTTAAGCGTAGCCTGTGGAGCGCTGACTTCCGCCGGTGCGGCTGTCTGTTTGGGAATGGCGGTTACCACCAGGATCACCAGCACGATGACAGCCAGGAAGACCACCCCCATCGCCATCCAGGATACCCGATCGTTTTTGGAACGTACGTTTGAGCTTTGCTTGCGGTTTGCCATGAACTAGCCTCCTGATGCGGAATTATTCAAAGTATAAAACAAAACCTGATCCCCCGAGTCATTTACCAGGGTGTCTTTGCCTGAGCGCAGCAGCCGGCACAGGATGTAAACATCGCCCACCGCGCCTGCGGTGTTGAGTGCCACCACGACTGTCGCCAGCCACGCAGCGGATGCCGGCAACAGCCAGATCAGCAACAACCCAACGGTGTCGATCACCAACAGCGGGGCGATCCCAATCCAGAAATAGATATCGGCGGGGATGTACCATGCTGGTGCGGCGGCGTAGGCATACGAGAGGCTCAGCCCGTATTTGGGCTGCTCACCGGTAGCCAGCAGAAAACCAACCCCGTGGATGGCTTCGTGCAGCAACAGCATGACAATTACCGCCAGCACGAACAGTAAAAACTGCATCAGGCTGTGAAAATTCAGCGCAAAGTTCACCGAACTGTCCGCATCCCCCGGGTGGACTGCCCGCAGGAACCCGATCAGCAGCAGTATCACCGGGATCAACACCAGGAACGCGGCGACGTTCATCCATACCGCCAGGCTCTTTTGCGTCTTCAGGTTGATGCCGCCCGTCTGGGTGTACCCATCCGGCGGCAATTTTGTGGCTTTCGACATTTTGCTCCGCGTGTCGGGCTACTTCAGCGCCTGGTCGAGATCCGCCAGAATGTCATCGGCGTTCTCGATACCCACCGAAAGGCGGATCAATCCGTCGCTGACGCCCTGGCGCAGCCGGTCTTCGCGGCTGACCTTGGAATGTGTCATGCTGGCGGGGTGCTGAATGAGCGTGTCCACCGTACCCAACGATACCGCCAGAGTTGCCAGCTGTACCCGCTCCAGCAAGTGCACACCGGCATCGTAGCCGTCTTTCAATTCGAAGGAGATCATCGCCCCAAAGTGACCCATCTGTGCACGGGCGGTTTTGTAATCCGGGTGGGTCGACAGCCCCGGGTAGTTGACTTTTGCCACCGCCGGGTGGGATTGCAGGAACTGGGCGACGTTCAGGGCGTTGAAGCAGTGCCGCTGCATACGGATTTCGAACGTCTTCAGCCCGTTGGCCACCAGCCACGCATCGAAGGGGCTGGCGCTGGCGCCCAGATGGATGGCCATTTTGGCAAGGTCGTCCTTCATCCATTGCGGGTGGCGTGTGACCACAGCGCCGCCCACTACCAGTCCGTGTCCGCCGATGTACTTGGTAGTCGAATGCAGGATCACATCCGCGCCCAGGGTAAGCGGACGCTGGCAGTAGGGTGTGGCAAAGGTGTTATCCACCAGCAGCCAGGCGCCGTGTTGGTGGGCGATCTCCGCTGCCGCGTGCAGGTCAACAATTGCCATGGATGGGTTGGAGGGGGTTTCCACGTATACGACTTTGGCATCCGGAGCGCTGCTGAATGCCTGTTGCCATGTTTCAGGTGTTGGCTCTTGCACCCACACCACGCGGATGCCGTATTGCGGGGCGAGGTTTTTAAGGAAGGTAAAGGTGGCGCCATATAGTGCCTCCTGCGCGATCACCGTATCTCCACTCTTCAGCAGCGTCAGCAGCGTGGCGGTAATGGCTCCCATGCCCGAGGCGAACAAAGCGCCGGATACATGATCTTCCACGGTGGTGGCATTCTGCTCGCGCAGTAGATCGATGCCTTCCAGTACGGCGATCTTCACCGCCGCCTCCTGCTGGTTGGGGTTGCTCAGCCGGGTGTAGATGTGCCCCGGCTGCTCTCCGCGCCAGATCGCCTGCCCGGTGGCGACATCCGGAAAGGCAAAGGTGGATGTCTCGTAGATGGGGGTAACGTGCGCATGGTGTGGGTTGTCTTCATCCCCGGTGTGAATGGCCAGGGTTCCCAGCAGGTGTTTCGGATCAATCGTGGTCATGTTCCCTCCAATTGGGACGATTATACACCCCGTTGTGATCCATCCGCTGTCATTCTGTCTGCCTGGCGGGCTGGTCCCGGGAGCGTGGTAATGATAGGGTGTTCTCCTCAAGGGAGAGACTTTCTACGCTCTTTCCACTAATCCCAGTTTCCGTAGAGATTCTTTCCGCCTGCGGCGGTTCAGAATGACACAATCCCGAAGAATCTCTGCGATACTTCATCTCTACACAGAAGTCCTTCCATCCTCCTGCTATCCCCACACACAACCGTGGTAACGCGGGCTGACACCACGTAGCTCCATCAAAAAGGTATTTCACCCTCTCTCCCGTTCCCCGGTCCAAATAACAAGACAAACCTCCAACCGCTGGGTGATTTATGCTAGAATCTGAAAATGGTAATGCCCGCAGAACAGCGAATCGTTGTTAAGATCGGCACCTCCACTCTCACCGGTGGCAGGAAGATGCTTTCCACCCCGCGCATGGTGGATATCGCCCGCCAGGTCGCCGCCCTGCGCGAGCAGAACATGCGCGTGGTGCTGGTCTCTTCCGGCGCCATCGCTGCCGGGCGCGAGTCGCTGGGTTATCCCTCCCTGCCCAAACACCTGCCTGCCAAGCAGATGCTCGCCGCGGTCGGGCAGCCGCGCCTCATGGCACTCTACGAACAATTCTTTGCCATCTACGGCATCAAGGTGGCACAGGTGCTGCTCACCCGTGCCGATCTCACCGACCGGCGGCGCTTCCTCAACGCGCGTGACACCTTCGAAGTTCTGCTGCGCAACAACATTGTCCCCATCGTGAATGAAAATGATACCGTTGCCACCGAAGAAATCCGCTTTGGCGACAACGACAACCTCTCGGCGCAAGTTGCCAACCTAGTGGAAGCCGATCTGCTGGTGCTGCTTACCGATCAGGACGGACTCTACACCGCCGACCCGCGCATCGACCCGGATGCCGAGCTGATCAATGAGATTGGACCGGAACCTTTCGCCCCCGAGCTGTGGCAGGCGGCAGGCGGTTCCATTACCGGGCTGGGCACCGGCGGCATGAGCACCAAGCTTCAGGCGGCGGATCTTGCCCGCCACGGCGGCACCACGGTGGAGATCGCCCGCGGAGACCTGCCCGACATCCTGCTGCGCCTTGCCCGCGGAGAAACCCCCGGCACCCGGCTGTTGCCGGTGATCAACAAGATCGAAGGGCGCAAACGTCACATCCTTTCCGGCAGCCGGGCGGGGATGGAAGTGATAGTGGATGCCGGGGCTGCCCGTGCGCTTTCCCGCGGCGGTTCGCTCCTGCCGGCGGGAGTCACTGCGGTGAAGGGTGAATTCGAGCGAGGGGATTCCATCCGTGTGATCTCGCCGGACGGCCATCCCATCGCCGTCGGGCTCACCAACTATCCCACGCCGGATGTGCAGCAGTTGTGCGGCAAACAAACCGCAGAGATCGAGTCCACCCTCGGCTACACCCTGGGTGATGAAATCATCCACCACGACAACCTGGTGCTGCTCTAGGAAAAAAGCCATGAATATTCAGATGATCTGCCAACAGGCGAAGCGTGCTTCGCGCATCCTGGCGCCGGTTTCCGGTGCGGAAAAGAACGCCGCCCTGCTGAAAATTGCCGATCGACTCTGGGCAGAGCGGGAGGATATCCTCGCCGCCAACCGGGCGGATCAGATTGCTGCACGCGAGGCGGGCATTTCCCCCGCCATGCTCGACCGCTTGATGCTCAACGAAGCCCGCCTTTCCGGCATGGTTGCCGACCTGCGCCACGTGGCGGAACTGCCCGACCCGGTGGGGGAGGAGTTCGAAGAGCAGACCCTGCCCAATGGCTTGCACATCCGCAAGCAGCGCGTACCGCTGGGCGTGCTGGCGGTGATCTACGAGGCGCGCCCCAATGTGACCGTGGATGTTGCAGGACTGGCGCTGAAGAGCGGCAACGCCGCCATTTTACGCGGCGGCAAGGAGACCATCTTCTCCAACCGCGCGCTGGTCAGGGCGATCCGTGCCGGGCTGGAAAATACTGCCATCCCTGTGGAAGCCATCCAGTTGATCGATGACCCCGACCGGGCGCTGGTGCTCGAACTGCTCGGACAGGATGACAGCGTGGATATGGTCATCCCGCGCGGCGGCGCCGGCTTGCACGAGTTCTGCCGCAAGAACAGCCGCATTCCGGTGATCACCGGCGGTATCGGCATCTGCCACCTGTTCGTGGATGAAAGCGCCCGGCAGGACCTCTCGCTGGAGGTGATTCGCAACGCCAAGATCCAACGCCCCACCGTGTGCAACGCACTGGATACCGTGCTGGTGCACCGCGCCATTGCCGCGCAGTTCATCCCCTGCCTGGTCGAGCGCCTCGCCGCAGATGGCGTGACTTTCCGCGCGGATGAGGGCGCCCTGGCTGCCCTGGCGGGCAAATTTTCCGATGCGGTCACCCCGGCTGGCGAGGGGGATTTCGACAACGAGTGGCTTTCGCTGGTGCTGGGCATTCGTGTGGTTGACGATATGCCGCAGGCGATGGTGCACATCGCCGCCCACTCCACCGGGCACTCGGATGGCATTCTCACCGAAGATTCGGCGCACGCCGCGCAGTTTGTCTCCGCAGTGGATTCGGCAGCGGTATATGTGAACGCCTCCACCCGCTTTACCGATGGAGCGCAGCTCGGGCTGGGCGCGGAGATCGCCATCTCCACCCAGCGGCTGCATGCCCGCGGTCCGATGGGCTTGCGCGAACTCACCACCTATAAGTGGGTTATCCGTGGGGAATACCAGGTAAGGGACTAGCGGATTTGCCGTTGCCGACGAAAATATTTTTTGTGCAGAAAAAAAGACCCCTCAGGAACAAAAGGAAAACAATTCAGCTGGCGCCAGCCAAAAACAAGCCTTGCGTAACTGGTAATGCGCCGCATCGCCGCCGGACAATTGTCGGGCGGATATCATTTTCAGTATAGCGGGATTCGGAATCGGGGAAAACCTGTCATTTGTGACAAAAAATTCACGTATATCCACGCGGTGATGATTGTGGTACAGTAGGGTTTGGCAACGCCCCGGGGAAGGCGACTGCCGCATTCCATTATTTGTATTTCGAGAAAGGCAGTTTATGGATTTCCCAGTTTTTACCAGTGTTCATTTAGTCAAGGGGGAAGATCTGAATCACCACGGCACACTCTATGCCGGACGCACCGCGGAATGGTTCGTTGAATCGGGCTTTATCGCCGCGGCCTCGATGACCAAACCCGAAAATATCGTCTGCCTCAGAATCCACGGCATGACCTTCTCCCGCCCCATCCGCAAGGGCGAACTGCCGGTGTTCACCAGCCGGGTGGTGTTGACCGGTGAGACCCGCATTGTCAGCCTGATCGAGGTGCATGTTTTGGGCAAGCTCGCTGTGCGCGGATTCATTTCCTTCATCCATGTGGATTTGGATGGCAAACCGATGCCACACGGGTTAGAGTTTATCCCTGTTACCCCCGAAGAGATTGCCCTCCACGAAGAGGCAACGCAGCTCAATTAAGCAAGCCCGGGCTGGCTTGCCATCGTTGCAAGGTTCATCAAACCGCCTTCCTGAAGGCGGTTTTGTATTCCTGGCATTCCTCAAGAAGGGGACTCCCCCATTGCAGGAGGACTGGAGGGAAAGTAGATCTCTGCGATATTTCCGCCATTGCCTGCTTATGTAGAGATCCTTCCCGCCTGCGGCGTTTAGGATGACACGCTTACGACGAATCTCTGTGTTCTTTCCGCCATTCCCCACTTGCGCAGAGATCCTTCCCGCCTGCGGCGCTCAGGATGACACGCTTACGAAGAATCTCCATGCTCTTTCCGATATTCCCTGCTTTCGCAGAGATCCTTCCCGCCTGCGGCGCTCAGGATGACACGCTTACGAAGAATCTGCGGTTTAGCATACCAGGGCAACGTCAGATACTAAGCATGTTCTTCTTTGCGTGCTTTGCGTCCCTTTACATTCATTTCATACATCAGTTTCAAGCCAATCAATGCCAGGTCGGGTTCCACACGGGTGATGATATCCGTCTCTGCTGCAATCGCCGTGGAAAGCCCGCCGGTGGCGACCACCGGAGCATCCGCCCCCAGTTCATCGCGCATCCGCTTCACCAGCCCTTCGACCAACGAGGCGAATCCGTACACCAGCCCCGCCTGAAGCGATTCCACCGTGTTCTTGCCCATCGCATACTTGGGCTTGGAAAGTGCCACCCGCGGCAGCGTGGACGTGGAACTAAACAATGAGTTGGCGCTGGTGATGACCCCCGGGGCGATTGCCACGCCCGCCAGATCGCCGGCTTGATCCACCGCCACCACGGTGGTCGCTGTTCCCAACCCGACGATGATCACCGGGGCGCCCAGCAAATGCCGGGCCGCCAGGGCATTCATAATCAGGTCCGACCCCACTTCAGCCGGATTGTCAGTATGCACCCTGACATCGGTGAAGGTATCCCCACCTGGCATCACCGGATCGATCTTGAAATAGCGTTTGCAAAGTTCGGTGAATTCCTGGGTCAGGTACGGCACCACGGATGAGATGGCGCACCCGGTAATATGCGATGGTCTGACGCCCTCCGTGGCAAACAGGTCCAGCAGCAGCATGGCATATTCATCCGCCAGATCGTTGCGATCGGTACTGATCCGCCAGGAACAGCAAAGCTTGCCCATGTTGAACAAACCGATTTTGATGTTGGTATTGCCGATATCGACACAGAGCAGCATAAGCATCTCCTCATTCAGGATTGAAACTATGATACCCGATTGCACATCCATGGGTCAACAAATTCAAGGGGCTTTGCGGGGCTTGCTTTTTCCGAATCCCTGTAAAATTACAGTATCGCTGGAAGAAGGTTCCTCCTTCACGAACCTGAATTCCGATCCAATTACATTTTCAGGAGGAATAATATGTATCACACCATCATCATCGTAGGCAACCTCGGTCGCGACCCAGAAATGCGTTACACCCCATCCGGTCAGCCGGTTACATCCTTCAACGTCGCCACAAATCGAACCTATACCGGCAACAATGGTCAGACGGTCAAAGAGACCATCTGGTTCAAGATCAGCGTATGGGGAAAACAGGCGGAATCGTGCAACAATTATCTGCGCAAGGGCAGCAAGGTGTTGATCGAAGGACGCCTTCAGGCGGACCCCAACAGCGGCGGGCCGCGCACCTTCTCCCGTCAGGATGGCACAACCGGGGCGAATTTCGAAGTGGTCGCCAACCAGATCCGCTTCCTCACCCCCAAGTCGGGAGATGACGAAAATTACAGCGCCGGAAGCGCGCCGGATTATTCGCCAACCAGCGGCGACGAAGAAATACCCTTCTAGATCCGTCTGACCCAGGAGACCAAGCATGAACGCAGCGAATACTCCCCCTCCGCTGCGGTTTGAGTCGTCGGAAACACTCACCCCGCAGTATACCAACCTGATCCGTTTATCCCATTCGCCCATGGAGTTTGTCCTGGATTTTGCCCGGATTCTGCCGGGTGAAACGGGCGCCAAACTGCTGCAGCGGATGATCATGTCGCCCACCGGCGCCAAGCTGTTGATGCGCGCGCTGGCGGAGAACATCTCGCGCTATGAGAGTTCGTTCGGCGAAATCATGATCCCCACCTCCGGGCACCTGGCGGAAGAACTCTTCCGCCCCCCCACCCCACCCGATAACCCTCCCGAGGAAAAATAATGGAAGACCTTGAGCAAATTGCAGAGCAAATCCGCTCTGATTTCGAAGCCCGCAACACCGCACGGGATGAAGCATTATCCGCCAGCCGCATCCTGATTCGGCATGCATCACATGCCATCCGCGCCATTCACCGCAGTGATCGGGATGAAGCGCAGAGCAAGCTGGAAGAAGCCAACGTGCTCGCTGAAAAATTGCGCTCTTCCCTGGCCGATTACCCCGATCTGTTCTTTTCAGGTTACACACAGGATGCCCTGAAAGAATTCTCTGAAGCCCACATCACCTGTGCGTTGATTCAAAATCAACCACTGCCCAAGCCGGAAGACCTGCGGGTGGAAGGGGCAACTTATCTGAACGGGCTGGCTGAAACGGTGGGAGAACTTCGCCGTCGCTGCATGGATATCCTTCGCCAGGGGTACAGCCAGGAAGCGGAACGGCTGCTCGGCTGCATGGATGACATCTATTCCGTTCTGGTCACCATGGATTATCCCGATGCAATCACCTTTGGCTTGCGCCGCCACACCGATCTGGTGCGCGGGATTGTGGAGCGCACCCGTGGCGATCTGACCATCAGCCTGCGCGAACAGCATTTGGAAAGTGCGCTGGCGGATCTCAGCCACAAACTGGACGAGGCATAATTCCGTGCGTATCATTCGCGCTTCCGAGGTAAATTCATACCTCTTTTGTCAGCGTGCCTGGATGTACCGCATCCAGGGCATTCAACCCGCCAATCAGCAGGAACTGCAATCTGGCAACGAAATGCACTACCAGCATGGCAGGCAGGTGGTTGCAGCGCGACTCAGCGGAATGCTGGCATGGGTATTCCTGGTGGCAGCCATCGTGGTGGCGGTTAGCGTGTGGCTTCGCTAAAAAGATGATCTGGATAATTTTTCTCCTCGTCTTCGCGCTCATCTTCGGGCTGGTCTCCCTCCATTTCCGCCGACAGACGGGGCTGCCCAGCGGCGAGATCATCTCTTCCGATACCAAAATGTGGGGGGCGCCGCTCGAGCAACCTCTTTTCGATGGCAGCCTGGGCATCACCGGCAAACCGGATTACCTCGTCAGGAAGGGGGAGGATGTGATCCCCGTGGAAGTAAAATCCACCCGAACGCCCAAAGCTCCCTACGATGCGCACATTTTCCAGCTCGCCCTGTACTGCCTGCTGGTCGAAAAGGTGTTTCAACATACGCCGCCCCACGGATTGATCCATTATCCCGAGCACACTTTTGCCATTTCCTTCACCGGCGAGTTGAAAGAAAAGACCCTGGATTTAATTTCGGAAATGCACCAAAAGGAACGCCACAAAAATATTCCCCGCAGTCACGAAGAAGCCTGGAAGTGTCTGCGCTGCGGTTACCGGGATATCTGCAACCAGAAAATCCAATTGGTATAAAAATGAATCCACAGTCGAACCACCCCTGGTTTTTCGGGGTGGTTTTTATTTGGTCTTTACTGAAAAATCAGAATGGCTTGCCTATACTGTGCATACCATCGAATAATATAAAACCTTTATCATCAATTCCCATTTCCTCGCAGGCATGCCCACTGGAAAGAATCAGCGTGTGCCTGAATTCGTGCCCATCGGAGGGGTAATGAAATTCATCAACAACCAGAAGATTGCCACTAAAATTTCCGGGGGATTCATTGTCATCATCGTTTTATTGCTCGCTGTTGGTACTTTCAGTTCCATTCTTGCTCTTGACCTCAGCCAAGGTTTTAATGATGTAATCACCAACCAGTTTGCCAACGCCGAAGCGCTGGGACAGGTTCAGACTTCACTCGAAAAAGTGCGGGCGGAACTGATCCGCTACATCTTCACCTCGGATAGCCGGGCGGAAGCCAGACCGGCAATCGATGCCGAGTTCGCCCTGGTGGAAAGCGTTTTTCAGGATAGCAAACTGCGCAGCATCCAGAATGCAAACAACAACCCGCTGATGGAGATGGAAACTTCGTGGGGGCAATTAAAAGCAGCCCAGTACGAGGTTCTGGACCTGGTGGATCGAGGCGATATTCGTGAAGCCAAAGACCGTATATCCGATTCGGGCAGTTGGATCACGACCTGGCAGGCAGCCAGTGATACTGCAATCCGTTTGAAGGATCAAAATTGGTCGGAAGTGCAGCAGGAGACTCTCCGCGCCCGCAACCAGACTCGCAACGGTCTGATTTTCAATATCATCGTGGCGGTCGTGGGATTGGTGCTGGCAAGCGGACTCGCCTACCTGATCACCATCAGCCTTAACCGCCCCCTCGGGTTGATGCTCAATTCCATGTCCCTGCTTTCCCGAGGAGATCAAAACCGTAATTCCACCCAGCGGGTTACCGGGGATATCACCGACCGCAGGGATGAGATCGGGTCGTTTGGTCGCGCCTTTATCGGGATGAGTGATTATTTGATCACCATGGTCGATCATGCCAACCGCATCGCCGGCGGCGAATTGACCACCGAAGTAGTTCCCCACAGTGACAAAGATGAATTGGGCATTGCCTTTCAGAGCATGGTGGTCAACCTTAACCGCTCCCTCAGTACGATTGCAGTGAATGCGGGCAAGCTGAAAGAATCATCCATGCTGCTGGCAGCAACAGCCGATCAATCCGGCAGGGCAACCAGCCAGATTGCCGCCACCATCCAGCAGGTAGCTCACGGCACCACCCAGCAGTCCGAATCGATCCAGAATACGGTTTCATCCGTAGAGCGGCTTGCCGGCGCAATCGGCACGGTAGCCAACGGTGCGCAGGAACAATCGCAGAGCGTGTCACGCGCATCCAGCCTCACAGCCGATCTATCCGGCGCAATTCTTCAGGTAGCCGGCAATGCCGAAGCCGTGGTGAACCAATCCAACCAGGCATCTGAATCGGCCCGTAATGGCAGTGAAATTGTCGGTGAGACCATTGCTGGGATGGAAAAGATCAAAGATAAAGTGGGACTTTCCGCTCACAAAGTGCAGGAGATGGGCAACCGCTCCAACCAGATCGGAGAGATCGTCAGTACCATTGAAGATATTGCCTCGCAAACTAATTTGCTGGCGTTGAATGCTGCCATCGAAGCCGCACGCGCCGGTGAAGCAGGTAAGGGGTTTGCCGTTGTAGCGGATGAAGTGCGCAAGCTGGCAGAGCGTTCGGCTGCCGCCACTCATGAGATTGCCGATCTGGTGAAAACCATCCAGCAGACTGTGGCGGATGCGGTGAACTCCATGCGCGAAGGTTCTTCGGAGGTGGAAGCAGGCGTCAGCCGGGCAACCCGGGCGGGTTCAGCCCTCCGGGAGATCCTCACCGCCAACGAAGCGGTCAACCATCAGGCGCAATTGGCAGCCGATGCCGCCCGGCAGATGGAATCATCTGCCAACGAACTGGTTGGCGTCATCGATACCGTTTCAGCCGTGGTGGAAGAGAACACCGCCGCCACAGAACTCATGTCGAGCTCTTCCAATGAGGTCGGCCAATCCATGGAGAATATCGCTTCCATCTCGGAGGAGAACTCGGCCGCCGTAGAAGAAGTTTCCGCTTCGGCAGAAGAGATGGCAGCGCAGGTGCAGGAGGTCACAACCTCCTCCCAGGAACTTGCCCGACTGGCGCAGGAACTTCAGGCGGTGGTGGATCAATTCAAAATCTGATTGCCGTTCTTCAACCCGATGCCGCCTTTACGGGCGGCATTTTGATATCCGGCAGATTTTATTTGCCGGTTCAAACTTTCCCAATCAGGCTATAATTAATCAGATATGGTGCCTATAACCGAACCGCCTTCAAGGGTGGTGATTCTTGCCCATCCCTCCATACCGCAAGCCGTCCAGGAAGCGCACGAGGTGGATGCCTACCTGAAATCCAGAAAGGTGGAATCCTGCGCGGGTGTACTGGAGGATGCGGAACTGCGCCGCCAGGTGGCTACAGGTGATTGTGACCTGGTGATCCTGCTGGGCGGTGACGGTACTGTATTGCGTGCCGGGCATATTTGTGCCGAATCCGATGTTCCCATCCTGGGCATCAACTACGGTCGCTTTGGCTTCCTGATGGAAATCCAGCGTGCCGCCTGGAGAAATTACCTCCCCCGCCTATTGAAGGGCAACTTTCGCTATGAAAGACGCATGATGCTGCATGCCGTCCACTGGCGCGGCGAGCAGGTGCTCGGGGAGTGGGAGGTGTTGAACGAGGTGGTCGTCTGCCGAGGACAGCTGGTCAAGCCCCTACACCTTTCCGCCTCGGTCGACGGGCACTTTCTCACCACCTATGTGGCAGATGGGCTGATCGCATCTACGCCCACCGGTTCCACCGCCTATGCCCTGGCTGCCGGCGGACCGATCATGCCGCCCGAATTGCGCAATATCCTGCTGATCCCCGTTGCACCGCACCTCACCGTAGACCGTGCCATCATTCTCTCAGAAGGCGCACGGGTCAGCATTTCTGTGAAGAACGATCACCCGGCGGTCCTCAGCCTGGATGGGCAGCACCCCATTACCATCGACCAGGATGATCGCGTCGAAGCCTATGCCGGCGATCATACCCTGCGGGTTGTCCGTTTTCAGGACCCCGGATATTTCTACCGCAGCCTTATGTCACATATGGAGCAAAATCCGTCCACTGGAAAAAATCGATGACCGAAGTTAATACCGAACGCCTCACCTGTGCCAATCATCCTGACCGCGAGACCAGTTTGCGCTGCAATCGCTGCGAAAAACCCATCTGTCCGCAATGCGCCGTCCTTACCCCAACTGGATACCGCTGCAAAGAATGTGTTCGCGGACACCAGAAAATATTCGATACCGCCACGTGGTACGACTATCCCCTGGCTTTCATCAGCGCTTTTCTGGTCAGCCTGCTCGGCAGTTATATTTCCCGTTTCTTTGGCTTTTTTACCCTGATCCTTGCACCCATCGTTGGCGTTATCATTGCAGAAGCGGTGCGATTTGTCATTCGAAAACGCAGATCCTCGGGAGTGTATCTCACTGCGGCAATTGCCACCGCCCTGGGAGGTCTGTCTTTAATGGCGCTTCCGCTTACATTTTTGTTCCTCTCCGCATTCAACGGTGAAGGGCTGACCAGCCTGGGGGGAGCCGGTCTGTCACTGGTCTGGCAGAGCATCTATATCGTGCTGGTAACCTCATCCATGTATTATCGTTTGAGCGGAATTTCCCTGGGCAGGTAATATGCTTACCCGTCTCGCCATCACCGATTTCGCCATCATTGACCGACTGGATTTTGAGCCCGGCAAAGGGCTGGTGATCCTCACCGGTGAAACCGGCGCAGGAAAATCGATCATTCTTGATGCAATCCAGACCATTCTCGGCGGTCCGGCGGATACTACATATATTCGCTCCGGTACGGCCAAAGCCCGGCTGGAAGCCTGGTTCGAGTACGATGCCCGACAGGCAGAACTTCGCAGCCTGTTGGAAGAGCAGGACCTGCTGGATGAACCGGGGAATCTTTCCATCGAACGTGAAATTCGCGCGGAGGGACGCAGCACCGCCCGGGTGAACGGGCATGCGGTCAGCCAGTCCATGCTGCGCGAGATTGGCAGCTACTTGGTGGATATTCATGGTCAATCCGAATATCTCTCCCTGCTGAATACAAAATCCCACCTGTCGTTGTTGGATCATTTTGCAAGGAACGACGCCGTTTTGCAGGAGTATCAAACCGCCTTCCGGGAGCTTGCCGACATCCGCAGGGAGATGCGCGACCTGCAGCGGCTGGAACAGGATACCGCCGCCAGAATGGAGTTGATGCAATTCCAGCTCAACGAGATCACGGTTGCCCGTTTGACCGACGGGGAAGATGTTGAACTCGAAGCCGAGCGGAACCGGCTGGCAAATGCGGAAAACCTGGCTGCCTCCATCCGTGAAATGATCACCCTGCTGGAAGAGCCATCCGCCGAGGCACCATCGGTTGAAGATCAACTCGGGCAGGCGCGCCACCTGATGCAATCCGTCACACGGGTGGATGCTTCGCTGACAGCCCAGGCTGAACAGCTTGAATCGATCCTAGTCAACCTGACGGAGCTCGCCCGCGATATCCGCCAGTATGCCGACCAGATCGAATTCAATCCGCGCAGGCTGGTGGAAGTGGAAGAAAGGCTGCAACTGCTGCAAAACCTCAAACGCAAGTATGGCGGAAGCATCCCCGCCGCGTTGGAATTTGCAGAAAAGACAGCAAAAACGCTGGAAAACATCTCCCGCAGCGGTGAGAGACTGGCTGAATTACAGGCAGCCGAGGCAACTTCACTGCAAAAGACCGCGGAGCTTGCCTTGCTCCTTTCGCAATCCAGAGAAAAAGCGGCTGCCACCCTTTGCTCCGCCGTGGAAGCTCAACTGGCGGACCTGAAAATGGATGGCGCCCGCTTTCAGGTAAGCATGGAGCAGCGCCCGGATGCGCACGGTATGCCCATGCCGGACGGTCGCCAGATGGCTTTTGATGGCAACGGCATGGATGTTGTGGAGTTCTTGATCGCCCCCAACCCCGGTGAAGGTTTGAAGCCGCTGGTCAAGATCGCCTCAGGCGGCGAGACATCGCGGCTGATGCTTGCCTTGAAGAATGTTCTGGCTGCGGAAGACCCGGTATCCACCCTGATCTTTGATGAAATTGATCAGGGCATCGGCGGTCGGGTTGGCAGTATTGTAGGCAAAAAGCTCTGGGAACTTGCCCGGTCGCATCAGGTTTTTTGCGTCACCCACCTGCCGCAGTTGGCGGCATACGGTGCAGCACATTTCCGGGTGCAAAAGCATACGCTGGATGGGCGCACCACCACCACCCTGCAGGCACTCGCCCGGGCAGACCGGGTGGTGGAGCTGGCAGCCATGATGGGGAGCACCAGCGAAAACACTTTAAACTCTGCGGAAGAATTGTTGAACGCGGTTGCCACGAATACAGTGATGGAATAAGCAGCCATGGAGAAGCTCTGCCTTTCTCTCCTTGGAAATCCACAAATCACCTGGAAAAACCAGCCCTATCCCATCCCCAGGCGCACATCCCGGGCGCTTTTATTTTTTCTGGCAAGTCATACCGAACCGGTTTCGCGCAGTGAGATACTGATCACCTTTTGGTCCGAAGCCAGTGAACAGAACGCGCGGGCTCAACTGCGCGATCACCTCGGGAAACTGCGGGCCAGCCTGCCCGATGCTAATATGCTGCAGGCGAATACGCACCAGGTATGGTTAAACCACGACCTGGTGCAGGTGGATGTGGTGGACTTCCTCAATACGGTCAACGGCCTGGGTCGCATTCCCTGGCAGACCCCGGACACACAACCGCTGAGCGAAGATCTGTACCAGGTTCTAGCCGCCGCCGTACGCCTGTGGCGTTCTACAAGTTTTCTCGGCGGCATCTCCCTGCCCAACAGCGCAGCGCTGGAGGAATGGATCTCTGAAACAGAGCAAAACCTGCTGATGACCCGCGAGAACCTTATCCAACGTTTGATTGCCCACTGTGAAACAACCCATGACCCAATCGGCGCGATCGAGTGGATACCGGCAGCCATCTCTTCTGACCCATACAACGAAGATCTACACCTCAAGATGATCAAGTCACTTGCCGAATCCGGCAATGCCGCAGAAGCGCTCAAATATGGAAGGAACATCGTACAGCAATTCGAGCGGGAGCTTTCGGAAAAGCCCTCCAGTGAATTGATCGCCGTATTGGACGACCTGAAAAAGAATAACATCCGCAAGGATACGAAGTCCGGTAGCGCCAAAAGCGCTGTGGATAATTCCACCATCGAATTTGTGGGAAGGTACGAAGAAATTCAGGCATTGACCGAGGCAGAAAACCTGGGCAGAGTATCGCTCATCCGTGGGGAAATGGGAATAGGCAAAACACGCCTCGCGCAGGAGTTCTTCAAGCGTGCTTCCCGTACCAACCGCCTGATGTTGGCGCCCTGCTACTCTTCCACGCACGGCATCCCACTCCAGCCGATCCTTGCCATGTCGCGCATCGACCTGGAATCCCAGGAACTGGCACGGCTGCGAGAGGAGGACCGCCACCAGCTTTTGGCGTTGGATGTTGCTCTCAATCCCATCTCACCGCAGCAAACGTTAAAAACCGTCCCGGCGGATTCCCTGTTGTCTGTTCAGGAGCTATTCCTGCGGTATTTCCAAACACTCACCGAAAAGAAAAAAATACTGCTGCTGCTGGATGATTACCAGTGGGTCGATCAAACGACGATCCAATTGCTGCTGAAGTTGATCCGCCACAAGCTAATCCCCCAGCGGATCACACTGGTGATCACCTGCGATCTGAGCCGTCCGCACCAGGGGCACGGCGAATTTATCCGCTTCCTTGCAGAAAAGGATATGCTTACGACGATTTCTCCCCGGACGTTTTCAAAGGCCGAGGAAAAGGAACTGGCGGGAATCGTTCTGGGGAAGCCGATCGCCGATCATCTTCTCGAAACCTTGCACGCCGAGACCAATGGGAACCCACTGCTGATCATTGAAACGGTACGTGGCTCATTCCCCAACCAGTCGACGGCAAGAAGAGTGAACGGCAACCCGTCCATTCCGAGTAATGTGCATGCACTTCTGCGCGAAAAATATACGCAGCTTGCCCCCAATTTAACACAGATACTTTCCATCGTCGCCGTATACGATGCTCCGATCGCGCTGGAGTTAATTGAAAACGTATCACAGTTGCCGCCCGAAGAAATCGTCGATGCGGTCGAGGTGCTGGAACAGACGAAGATTTTGAAACCTGCCGAAGAGGCATCCTCGCGGATTATCAGCTATTGTTTCACGCAAAACATCTTTAAGGAAGTCGTGCTCCTCGAAATAAGCGCCGCCCGCAAGCGGTTTCTGCACCGCCGAATCGCCCGCGCACTGGAACTTACCCCCAACCAGCCGGATGACACCCTTGCCGCCATTCTGGCATACCATTACACCTCCAGCGGAGATATGCTGAGTGCCTTCAACAGTTGGGTCAAGGCGGGCAGGTTCGCCCGCAGGCTGTCTTCTCCGGAAGACGCCATCCACGCTTATCAGGAAGCCGAATTGCTCCTGCCGTTGATTGAAATGCAGCTGGACAACCGGGCGATCCAACGATTTTATGATAATTGGGCGGTAATTGCCTATGAAACGCAGAACATCCCCGCGCTCAAACAGCTCGCCGCCGCCATCGGGCGGATGGGTGAAAGACGGTCGTCAGCACTGCTTCTCGGTACTGGGCTGCTATTCCAGGCGATGGAAAAATTCTCCACACATGAATACCCGGAAGGGTTGATCATCGTGGACCAGGCGCTGCGTTACCTGCGGGAGACCGGGGATCTGGCGGTTATTCTGCATGCGCTCGACCGAAAATCCAAATTCCTCTACATGCTTACACAATTCCCTGAAGCCAAATCGATCCTCGAGGAAGGCTTTGCCATCCTTCCCGAGGAATTGGATAACGAGCTGCTGGTAATATCCGCCAGGTTGTACCACGACTATGCGAATCTGCTGATCCTGATGGGTTTTCCAGCTGAGGGCATGGAATATTCTGAAAAGGCACACCGGGCGTACATTCAGGCGAATCACCTGGAAGGGCAGGCGAAGGTGTTCGCGCAAATGGTCATCAGCTCTGTTTACACCAGCCAGAACATCAAAGCCGAACAGGAAGCAGAGTTTGGCCTCACCCTTGCCCAGCGGAGCGGGCATTTGCGCGTGGCGGCACTGATGCGCACCTATAATGCGGTCGCAAAGGCTTGCCGCGGAAAGATGGACCAGGCATGGGAATTGACAAACGAGGCGATGACTGCCGGCAGGTCTTTTCCATTCCCCGAGATCGAAGCCTTTTGTTATCAAACCCGCGGGGATATCTGTCGCTACCTGCATGATTACCAGGAAGCTGCCACACTGTATGCCAAGGCGCTGGATATTCAGGCAGGGGATTTTGTTAAATGTGACCTACTCTCGCGGCTCGGTCTGGTGGTGGGTTTGCAGGGTAACCTGATGCAGGGTTCCGCACATCTGAGCGCGGCGCATAAAATGAGCATCGATCTAAATATTGGGGGTTATACCCTCACCAGCCGGGTGCACCAATTCATCATCGATCCCTCCCTGCAAAACCTTGCCGCCGGGAAATCAGAACTAGAGGATTTGCGGCACGAAGCAACCACCCGCCAACTGTTCTCTTACGCCAGCATCCTTCAATTATTACAGAGCCGTCTGGCATATCTGCGAGGGGATGCGCAGGCGGGTACGGATTTGTTCAATCTGGCTTTGTCCGCGCCGATCCAGGTTGAGGGAATCTGGCCAGGCTTGATTCATCTGATTTTGCAGACCATCCCACAGGACGATGTGCCTGCCGCGGTCAGGCACATGTGGAAGGAAAAAGCCATCTTCTACATGGATATCATTGCCCCCGGATGTAAATCTGTACCCATGAAAAAAAAGTGGCAGATGCTTCGCCAGACCATCGACAAACAAGCTTAGACAGACGTATTTTGTCTATATTTTGTCTACGGGTCAGTGGTATATTTACACCGACCCGCAGAAATCTCTACGTGAGGCAAGGGGCCTCACGGGAAGAAGTCGATGGTGTACTCGTCCCACACTATCGACTTCTTTGTTTTAATCCGTGTTCAGATGCACTACCGTGACCCCGTCACCGCCTTCGGATTCCATCCCCGTTTCAAAATGCTTGACCAGCGATGAAGCTTTGAGCGCTTCGCGGATCACCTGGCGCAGCCGGCCGGTTCCCTTTCCGTGGATGATGCGCACAAACGGCATGCCGCTGCTGTAGGCTTCATCCAGATAGCGGTCCACCCTGTCCAGGGCGTCTTCTGCCCGTTCACCGCGCAGGTCCAACTCCATCAACACCGCACGCGGCGCGGCCGGCGGGGTGGTCTTTGAGGGGGCAGCGGCAACCGCCTTGACCGGTTCGGCTTCACCCATGCGGCGGAGTTCAGCGATGCGCGCCCGCAAATGCAGGCGACCCACCCGTATCTCGGCTTCATCGCCCGAGATCTCTTCCACCACACCCTGCATGCCCAGCCCGCCGACGATAACCTTACTCCCCTTGCGGATCTCCACCTTCTTTGAAGGCAGCGCCGCTTTGGAGGTCTGCGCGGCTGATTCAGCGGCTTTTTCAACATCCTTCGCCTTTTTTTGCAGGTCCTTTACTTCATCCAGCGGCAGCCTGGCTCTCACCAGTTCCCTGCGGACGTCCTCGATCTCGCGCTGCAGCTGGAAAAGTTCATCCTCGGTCTGGGTGCGGGTGGAATCGATCACCTTCTCCCTTTCCAGTTCGACCTGTTCCATTTTGGTGCGCCACTCTTTTTCGAGCGCGGCTGCCTGCTTTTGCATAGCTTCCGCTGCGGCGCGCGCCTCACGGGCAGCGGAACGCTGACGGTAGATTTCATCCAGCAAATCTTCGGAGCGCAGTTCATCGGGGTGGATGGTTTCGCGCGCCAGCTGGATGATCGTCTCGGGCAATCCCAGCCGTTCTGCGATGGAAAGGGCGTTGGATCTGCCCGGCAAACCCAACAGCAAATGGTAGGTAGGCTTGAGCGTTTGAATGTCGAACTCCAGGCTGGCGTTGATCACATGGCGCGTATTATGTGCAAAGCTTTTCAACTCGGGGTAATGAGTCGCCACCAGACAGGTCACCTGCTGATCGAGCAGGTGCTTGACAATCGCCATTGCCAGTGCGGCACCCTCCTGCGGATCGGTGCCGGCGCCCAGCTCATCCAGCAGTACCAGCGAATAAGCATCCGCCTTCTTCAGGATGTGTATGATATTGGTGATGTGACCGGAGAACGTGGAAAGCGACTGTTCGATGGATTGCTCGTCGCCGATATCGGCAAAAATATCATCGAAGACGCTGATGCGCGACCCCGACAGGGCGGGGATATGCAACCCCGACTGTGCCATAATCGCCAGCAAGCCCACCGTTTTCAGCGTGACCGTCTTGCCGCCGGTGTTGGGGCCGGTGATGATCAGCGAGAACGTATCCCGGTCCAGTTCCAGATCGATCGGCACCACATTTACCGGGTCAAGCAGCGGATGGCGGGCGCGCATCAATTGCAGCGTAGAACCCGGATGACCATCTTCTTTGCGGCGCTGGATCGGTACCAGGATCGGTTCGGCGGAGATGAGATCATCGGCATAACGCGCGCGGGTGAGGATAAAATCCAACTCGGCGATCACCTGGACCACCAGACTGATCTCGGTGTTGTGCGCCTGGATCAGCGCGGTAAGCCCGGCGAGTATGCGGCGCTCTTCATCGCGCTCCGCCAGCTGCAATTCGCGGAACTGGTTGTTCAGCTCCATCACCGCCAGCGGCTCCACAAACAGGGTCGCCCCGGAGGATGATTGGTCGTGCACGATGGACTTGATCTGCCCTTTGAACTCCGAGCGCAGCGGGATGACGTAACGCCCGTCGCGCTGGGTGATGATGGGTTCCTGCAGCATGGGCGACTGGCGCGGATCGTTGATCATGCGTTCCAGTTTGGCGAGCAGCCGGTCGTGGCAGATCTTCACCTCGCGGCGAATTTCTGACAGACGGTCGGATGCCTGGTCGAGGATATCGCCGTGATCGGAAATGCACTTCGATATCTGCTCGATGATGCCGGATGGGATTTGCAGCCCGCTCACCACCTGCATGATCTCCGGCAGGTCAGCCTGGTGTTTTTCCAGCTGGCGCAGCGTATCGCGGGCAAGGATGAGCGACTGCTTGATGAGCAGAAAATCTTCAGGGGGCAGAATGCCGCCGCGGGCTGCCAGATCGCATTGGCGGCGGATATCCGCCATGCCGGAGAGAGATATCTCCATGTTGGATGCCAGCAGCCGGCGGGCTTCGCTGGTCTGGCGCTGCCAGGTGTGTGCCAGGGTAATATCGCGCGTGGGGCGGATCTTCATCGCCAGTTCTGCGGAAGCAGAAAAGCCGGCAAATGCCGCCAGGGCAGCGCGGATTTTGTTGAATTCGAGTGTTTGCAGGGTTTTCTCGTTCATAGGATTAAGAATATCATGAAATGATGGGGTGTCATTCGCCTTTATCGGGCAAAATCCGCAGAAAAAGGTGCGTTTGCACGCACCTTAAATACTTTTCGATCGAGTTTGGAAAGCTCAGTCTTCGCCCAGGGCTTCTTTGGCTTTTTTGGTTTGCTTTCCGCGTTCTTCGGTATCCAAAATGCGTTTGCGGATGCGGTAGTTCTGCGGAGTAACCTCCAGCAGTTCATCTTCCGCCAGATATTCGATCGCTTCATCCAGGCTCATTTCCCGCGGGGGGGTGAGGCGAACCTCGATATCCTTGTTGGATGAGCGCATATTGGTAAGGTGCTTGGTCTTGCAGACGTTCACCGGCACATCGCTGGGACGCATGGTTTCGCCGATGACCATGCCTTCGTACACATCCACCCCGGGACCGCAGAAGAGGATGCCGCGTTCTTCGGCATTCTTCAGACCATACTTGGTGGTGGTGCCCGCCTCCCAGGCGACAATCGAGCTGCTGGCGCGCTGGGTGATGGGACCGGCGAGTTCATCATAGCCGTGGAAGATCGAGTTGAGCACGCCCATGCCGCGCGTAGCGGTGAGGAATTGATAGCGGAACCCAAGCAGCCCGCGTACCGGGACGATGTAGTTCAGGCTGACGGTGTTGTCGGGGTTGTTGACCATGTTCATCATCCTGCCCCGCCGGCTGCCGAGCATTTCGACCACCGTGCCGACCGTATCGGCACTGGTTTCGATATGCACTTCTTCATAAGGCTCCAGCGTTTCGCCGTTCTCGCCGGTGTGCATGATCGCCTCGGGACGGGAGACCTGGAATTCATAGCCTTCACGACGCATGGTCTCGATGAGGATGGCGAGGTGCAACTCGCCGCGCCCGGCAACCAGGAAGGTGTCGGGGTATTCGGTCTCGGAGACGCGCAGCGCCACGTTGTTCTTCAGTTCGTCGAACAGGCGCTCGCGCAGCTTGCGCGAGGTGCTCCATTTGCCCTCCCTGCCGGTAAAGGGCGAGGTGTTCACTCCGAAGGTCATGCGCACGGTGGGCTCTTCCACGTGGATGGGCGGCAATGCCACCGGGTTCTCGGTATCGGCAATGGTCTCACCGATGGCGATGCCTTCCAGCCCGGCGATGGCAACGATCTCACCTGCGAGGGCTTCCTCCACTTCGATCTTTTCCAGACCCTGGAAGATGTAAAGGTAACGCGCCCGCTCGGAGAGCACCTGTCCCGTGGTGGTGATGCGCGCCACGTTCTGCCCGGCAGAGATCTTGCCGGCGTGGATGCGCCCCAGCGCGGTGGTGCCGCGGTAGTCGTCGTAGCTCAGGTTGGTGACCAGCATTTGCAGCGGTGCATCCGCATCGACCACCGGGGCGGGGATGCGATCGAGGATGGCGCGGAAGAGCGGCTGAAGGTCGGGGGTGAGGTCGGGCGTTTCACCCGCCTGCCCGGTGATGCCGTTGGCATAGATGATGCCGAAATCCGCCTGTTTGTCGTCGGCGCCCAGTTCCACGAAGAGGTCGAAGGTGTCGTTGAGCGTGCGATCGGGCTCGGCGTCTTTGCGGTCCATCTTGTTGATGACCACGATGGCTGAGAGCCCCATTTGCAGCGCCTTTTTGAGCACGAAGCGGGTCTGTGCCATGGGTCCTTCGGCGGCATCCACCAGCAGCAGAACGCCATCCACCATGTTCATCACGCGCTCCACCTCGCCGCCGAAATCGGCGTGCCCGGGGGTGTCAACGATGTTGATCTTGACCAGCTCGCCGGTGCGAGAATCGGGGATGGTGATGGCGGTGTTCTTGGCGAGGATGGTAATGCCGCGTTCGCGTTCGAGGTCGTTGGAATCCATGACGCGCTCGACGACCTGCTGGTTCTCACGAAAAACGCGCGCCTGTTTAAGCATGCCATCCACCAGCGTGGTCTTGCCGTGGTCGACATGCGCGATGATTGCAATATTACGAAGGTCTTTTCTTTCTACAAGCATATGCTTCCCATTCCGTACTTCCATTAAAAACGCCCCGACATCTGCCGGGGCTCTTTCCAGCGGAGGTTAATATATCAGACTCGCCAATTTTTGAACAGAGGGGGATTTCTACAAGCCCCGGCGATTTTTTTGTTTCATGAAAAAAAAGTTCTCAGGAACAAAAAGAAACAATTCTTTTGTTGGAATTTATTCATACCATCTTATTATAAGGATTGGCGGGGTGTTATACAGCCTGTCACAAGTGACATGATTTTTCGGTATGAAATTGAAGGTGAAGGTTGGGCTGAGTGGAAAAGTGCGCTCTTCGAGCAGCCCAACCTACTATACTGAACCGCTTCACCATCCCTCGCCCATGGTAATTGTTGTTTTTTTATTATGGATGAAATTTGCACAAGGTATTCCCGCCCTGAGCCGTGCGGCGCGGGGCGCTTTTCGCTATAATCTTTAACATCAGTCTGCCGATGTGACAGGAGGATTTGAAGATGAATAACCGCATCAGCCATTACGCCAAAACACGTTACAACACCACCCCCGAGAATCTGCCCGAGCGGGAGCAGAACATTCTGAAACATTACCGCGAACGGATGCCGATCAGCCGCAATCAGAACATCCAGTACGAAAAGCAGTTGACCTTCGGGCAGCGCCTGGCGGATAAAATTGCCGCCTTCGGCGGTTCGTGGCCGTTCATCATTTCTTTCCTGGTCTTTTTGCTGCTGTGGGTGGCGCTGAACGTGGTGGTTTTGGCGCCGCACAAAGCCGCCTTTGACCCGTATCCGTTCATTTTGCTGAATCTGTTCCTTTCGATGCTGGCATCCATTCAGGCGCCGATCATATTGATGTCGCAGGGCAGGCAGGCGATCCGCGACCGGCTGGAGGCCGAGCATGATTACGAGGTGAACCTGAAGGCGGAGCTGGAGATTATGGGGCTGCACGAAAAGGTGGACGAGCTGCGCGAAGCCAAGTGGTCGGAGTTGATCGAGATGCAGCAGGAGCAGATCCGGCTGCTGACGGATATCGTGGCCAGGTATGAGAATTCGGGCAAAAAATGAGTAGGGGGCGGGTGAGAATTTGGTATAGAATGAATTGAGGGTGTTGGGTTTCGCGGAAACACGCTC
>DAIOEK010000021.1:0-45530 GCA_036746315.1 Anaerolineaceae bacterium
GAAACAATTTCACGCAAACTGCGTGACGGCAGCCCTGATTCCCCATCCATTGTCGGTCAGGTGATCGAGGCTGCCCGCATCCACTGGGCGCGAACACTGGCGACTCCGGGCATCCGGGAGGCTGAACAATGGCTGCAGGGCTGCACGATCCTGGATGTCTCCCGGCGTGCCAAGTTCATCCTGATCCACCTGGACCGCGGCTGCCTGTTGATGCACCTGCGCATGTCCGGCGATGTGCTGGTGTTCCCCGCCTCCAAGCCTGATGACCCTGCGTATGCACGCTTTTCGCTGCAATTCCGCTCCGGCAGGCGCATGCTATTCACCGATGCCCGAAAGTTTGGGCGGATATGGCTGGTCGATGATCCGCAACTGATCCTGAAAAACCTGGGACCGGAACCATTGGAAAGCGCGTTCACCCCGGCGGTTTTGCATGCCAAGCTGATGGGAAAGAAGCGCCAGTTAAAACCGCTGCTGATGGATCAAACTTTTCTGGCGGGGTTGGGCAACATCTATACCGATGAAGCGCTCCACCAGGCGAAGCTGCACCCGCTGCGTAATGCGCAGTCATTGTCGCAGGCAGAAAGCGCTGCTTTACATTCCGCCATTCAGACGGTATTGCTGGAAGGCATTGAACGAAACGGTGCCAGCATCGATTGGGTCTATCGGGGCGGCGATTTTCAAAACCATTTTCACGTTTATCAGCGAACCGGTGAAACCTGTCCACGGTGCGGCACGCGCATCGAACGCATTCTGGTGGGGCAACGGGGGACACATTTTTGCCCGACGTGCCAGAAACTGTAAACGGGTACAATCCCTGCACTGTAACTCCATAGTTGATATTAACCACGCGTCGAAGGTAGCTCCGATAAAATAACCTGATGGATTTTCGTCAGCACTTCTCTTCCGGACAAAAGAAAGCCCTGATTATTCTGGGCGTTTTTACGCTGCTGATTGTTTTGGGCGTGTGCGCCTATATATCCATCGGCATGCGCAATCCATATTTTATTTCTCCCACCCTGCACCCGACCCTGCTGACGCCGCTGGCACTGCCCACTTTTCCGCCCACCTGGACACCGGTGCCAACACGTACGCCGCTGGGGTATGAAGACACCATGACGCCGGTACCGACACAAACTGCCATGCCGACTTTTACCCCATACACTCCCTATCCCACGGAAGTCGCCAGCGCAACCATCCAGCCCTACGAACCGGGCGTTACCCCCGCGGTGATCGGCACCTCGGTGGCCGGACGTCCGATAGAAACTGTGCGGTTTGGTGCAGGACCATCTGTGCGGGTGATCGTGGCGGGCATTCATGGCGGGAACGAATGGAACACGACCGCCCTGGCGGACGAGTTGATCCAGTACCTCAAGGAAAATCCGCAGGTGATGCCTGAAGATGTGTCTTTGTATATCATTCGCAGTTTGAACCCCGACGGTCTGGCACGTGCCCTCAACCCCGATGGGCGGGTAAACGACCACGGGGTTGATCTCAACCGCAATTGGGATGCAGACTGGCAGCAGTACTGGGATCGTACCGGGTGCTGGTCGCTGCGCCCCACCACAGCCGGGGAATATCCCAATTCCGAGCCGGAGACGCTAACCCTCATCCACTTTCTGTTGGAAAATCCGGCTGATGCCCTGATCAGCTATCACTCGGCAGCGCTGGGGATATTTCCGGCGGGCTACCCTCCGCATCCAACATCCGAAAAGCTGGCGCAGCAGATTGCCGCCGTCACCGATTACGCCTATCCGCCGGTGGATACCGGATGCCGGTATACCGGGTCGATGGTGGATTGGGCTGCCTTGCAGGGAATTCCATCAGTCGATCTGGAACTATCCACGCATGATAGCACCGATTTTGAGATGAATTTACGGGTTTTGGCGGTACTGCTGAATTTCCGTGGTGAAGAATGACGGAATACGGTTACTCTGGCATCCAGACGCTGTAAAGACCCAATTGATCATTTACCCCGTCCGAGCGGTACTGGACGATCTGTTGAAAGCCGCACTGCTCCCGGAAAGCTTCGAGCTTCTCAGGCGAAAAATGATGTACATAGCGCAGACAATTTTGCCTGTCTTCCGCACGCCAATCCAGCAGGTAATCGCCTTCATCCACATCGGTGGGATGCAGCCCGATCTTTTCCCAGCTTTGTATCCGCTGCACCAGCTTGGGCGAGGATAGAAACTGCCAGACCGAAAAAACGAACACGCCGTCGGGTTTCAGCAGGCGGCGGATATTCTGCATCAGGCAGAGCTGGTTCTGGCTGCCGGGGATGTGGTGAAGTACGGCAAAACAGAAAATGCAGTCGAAAGATGACGGCGGTAAATCCTTCCCCCAATCGGGAGCAACCAGGTCTCTGACAAGCCAGCGAATGGTGAGATCACTTTGTCCGCGGGGAGCCAGATATTCATCGATCAGCGCGTCAGAAAAATCCAGCCCGGTATAGCTGCCGCCGATGCCGTGTTCTGCGATCAGTCGGGCAAGCTCGCCATTCCCGCAGCCAACATCCAGCAGGTTGTAAACCTTTCCGGGATGCAAATATTCGAGCACGCTTTTCTTAACACCAGGTTGTACCCGCCTGCGCGTCTGGGAGAACGAGCGGGCGCAGCTCTGGTAAAATTGATGGTTGATTTCAACAAGATACGCGGTTGTTTTACCGTTCATGAGAGATATTATAGCGGGTACGCTCACAAATGGATGATTCCCGACGCTGGCTGGAAAAACGAAATTACACTCCCGAGATGCTGCATCTTGCCCGGGAGATTGTGGAGGATGTGCAGGCCGGGCTGCCGGTGTTGGATGCCATTCGCCGCCATCCGCTTTCCGGCGGCGGGCATGTTGCCAAGCATGCGTTAGTTCACCTGTATCGGCGGCTGGTACAGCAGGGCGAATGGGAGGAAGACGATCAGCTCCTGGCGCGCATCCGCATGAAGCCGGTGCGTACCCTTTCGGGGGTGACCACGGTGACCGTGCTGACCAAGCCGTATCCCTGCCCGGGGAACTGCATCTTTTGCCCCACGGAAACCTGCGAACCCAAGAGCTACCTTTCCGATGAGCCGGGGGCGCGCCGTGCGCTGCAAAACCATTTCGATCCTTTTCTCCAGGTTACCACCCGCTTGCAGGCATTGACTGCTGTGGGGCATCCGGTGGATAAGATCGAGTTGCTCATTCTGGGGGGCACATTCAGCGCTTACCCGCGCAAATATCAACACTGGTTTGTCTCCCGCTGTTACGAGGCGTTGAACCAGGTGTCCATCCCGGAATTGCCAGGCGTGGATGTGGATGCCGACAATACCGGCATTCCCGCTCCGGCTGATCCTCCCGCCGGCTATGATCTGGCAGGGGGCAGTCTGGAAAAGCTGCACACGGAAAATGAATCGGCAGCGCATCGCAATGTGGGGCTGGTGTTGGAAACACGCCCTGATGAGATCACCTACAAAGAGCTTGCATGGCTGCGCAGCCTGGGCGCAACCAAGCTGCAATTGGGCGCCCAGTCATTGGATGATCATATTCTGAAGCTCAATCGAAGAGGCCATACCACCGAACAAACCCTGCGGGCGATGAATATGGCGCGCGCAGCCGGTTTCAAGCTGGTGTTGCACTGGATGCCCAATCTGCTGGGTGCAACTCCGGAAGGGGATATTGCCGACTTTCGCAAGTTATGGGGTGATATTCAGAACAAAGGTGGACTGTGCCCGGATGAGATCAAAATCTATCCCACGCAATTATTGCAAAGTGCCGAGCTTTACCAGTATTGGCTGCGCGGGGAATACCGGCCGTATAGTGAGGCGCAATTGGTTCACCTGCTGGCAGAGGTCAAATCCACCGTGCCGCAGTATTGCCGGGTCAACCGGGTAATTCGCGATATTCCCAGCACCAATGTGGTTGCAGGCAACAAACGCACCAGTTTGCGCCAGGACGCATTGCACGAAATGGCGGCTCGGGGGCTTACCTGCCAGTGCATTCGTTGCCGCGAGGTACGTGGGGAAAAGATCGATCCGCATCAGCTCACCCTGCAAGATCTGGCATATCAGCCCGAATCGCTGCCCGGAGAGGCGGCGAGCGAAGAGCATTTTCTTTCGTATGTAACTCCTCAGAATAAAATAGCCGGGTATTTGCGTTTATCGATTCCCTTCCGGGTGGAAGTCCGCCGCGATGAGATCATTCCTGACCTTGTGGATAGTGCGATCATCCGTGAAATACATGTGTATGGTCAATCGTTACCGGTAGGGTCAGAGCAGGATGGCGCGGCGCAGCATATCGGTTTGGGAACGCTGCTGATCGAAAAAGCGGAGCAGATTGCCAGAGATGCAGGTTATTCTCGACTGGCGGTGATTTCTGCCATTGGTACACGCATCTATTACCGCAGCCGGGGTTTTGGGGATGGACATTTGTACCAATGGAAATCGTTGGGTTAATCCACATTGTCTTGATTTTGTTTTCTAATTCTGTATCATAGTAAAAGATGAAGGTTGTTTCCAGAATATTTTTTAGTGGTCTGTTATTTTTCCTGTGCGCATGCGTACCTTCCACTAAAATTGCCGACGAACCGCTAGCGAACGATAGCCAGGCGCAGCCTCAGGAGATGTCCACCGATCAGGAAGAAATTCCAGCTACGGAGGAAGATATGGTGAAATTCCCGATCTCCAGTTCCGCCTTTGAGCACAAGGGAAAAATTCCGGTAAAGTATACGTGCAAGGGAAAGGATATTTCCCCCCCGCTTTCGTGGCAGCAAGCCCCAACCGGAGTTGTGTCTTATGCGTTGATCGTGGATGACCCTGATGCTCCTGCTGGAACATGGGTGCATTGGGTGTTGTTCAATATTCCGGGAGCGGTATCCGAATTGGGCGAAGGAGTGGTGGCCGGGAAAACCCTGGCAGATGGCTCGGTGCAGGGCAAAAGCAGCTGGGGCAGAAATCAATACAATGGTCCGTGTCCGCCAACCGGTGAACACCGTTATTTCTTTAAACTGTATGCTCTGGATACAATGCTTAATTTGACTTCTGAAGCAAGCAAGGCGGATGTGATTCAGGCAATACAGGGGCATACCGTAGGCACCGCAGAAATGATGGGTGTGTTTTCCAAATAACCCGACCCTCCGCAGCCTGCCAGGTCATTTCACTTACACTGTTCCACTGTGGTGTGGAAAATCTACTGTACGATACGTTTGAACCAAACTTCCCAGCCTTGCGGAAATAATTTACGTTAATTTTTTGGCTTAATTATTTACATGATTATTATGGAATATCCATACCGGTGAGGGTATAGTAAATTGCCGTTAATGTAATCGGCATGAAGGTTTAAGGTTTTTGGTTAAAGAAGATAGATGAATATATTGGATCGGTTGTTAAAAATACTTGGTTCTTGGGCCGTAGATAACCGGCATCAGTATCTACTCAGACTGGTGCATGTTGTTACGATGATTCCATTGTTGATATTGACCATCCTGATTGGGATCAATACGGATGGTACAAATACTGCCTGGCCGGTTTTTATTCTGTTTCTGTTCATGGATGGAACGTTGATTTTGTCCTATTTGTTGATCAACCATAAGACCATCCATGTCTCGAACTATATTCCAATTTTACTGTTTACAGTTTTTGGCATCTTTACCGTTGTTGTTAATGACTTCTCGATGTCGGGTTCTTTTGCATTTATTCTTTCCATTCTCCTGGCGGGTATACTGACAAACGGGCGGATCATGTTCCTCGTATTGTGCATCAGTATTGCATCGATATATATAGGTGCGATTCCCAACACAACCGATTGGATGGATATCATTGTTTACACTTCGCCGAATGTGTTTACATTTATTGGTGTTGCTTTAATCAGTGGGATTGCGATCCATCGTTTGCGCCTGGTTGTAGACCACGAGACAAAGGTCTCGCAGGATTTGCGCCTGTACGAACAGAAAATGAAGTTGTTCATCCACCAAACGCCGATCGGCGTGGTGAATCTGGATCGCAAAGGGCGGATTTTATCCTGGAATCCGGCTATGGAAAGAATTTTTGGTTATTCCGCCCCCGATGCGATTGGAAAAACAGTAAATGAATTAATCGTTCCTGCAGAAAGGCACCACCTGCTGGCGGAAACTTTTCGCTCACTGCTCCATGGAAAGGGCGGAGAATCGATTACTGTCGAGCATGTTACCCGCGATAATAGAATCGTTCAATGCGAATGGTTCAACAGCCCAACTTTGGATGATAGCGGAGTGGTCATCGGGATGACCTGTGTTGTGGTGGATATCACCGAACAGGTGGAAGCGAATAAAAGGCAAAAAGCTTTGTACAAGATATCGGAGGCTGTCTCCGAAGCTGTCAACCTGGATGAGCTTTATCGCATTGTGCACGAAATTATCGGCGAACTCATTCCCGCGAAGAACTTTTTTATTGCCATTTATGATTCAGAGTCGGACCTAATTTATTATCCCTATCACGTGGACGAACGGGACGAATTCCCTGCTCCAAGAAAACCGGGACGGGGAATGACGGAATACATCCTCAGTACCGGCCAGCCCTGCCTGGTGGACCCGGAGGCATTCTCGCGCATGGCAGAGGAGGGGATGGTGGAAAATGTTGGAACGCCTTCCATCGACTGGTTGGGTGTACCGCTCAAGGATAAGGATCGTGCCACCTATGGCATTCTGGCTGTGCAAACTTATCAGGAAGGCGAGCGTTATTCTATTGACCACATGGAATTACTGACCTTTGTCTCCAACCAGGTGGCAAATGCCATTCTGGAAAAACAAGCCGAACAAAAATTGCGTGAGAGTGAAGAAAAGTTCAGAAGCTTCGTCGAACAAACCACAGACGCCGTGATGATCATCGACAATGAGGACAGGATGGTTGAGATTAATCACAGCCTTGAAACCCTAACCGGATACTCCCGTGAAGAAATTTTTGCCTTGTCAGGTTGGGAGTTCGTGACCCGGATACTGCCGGATGAATTTACCGATCCTCAAAAAATGGATTTGCTCAAGGCACAATACCAGCAGATTACGAAAGAGAGCGTGGAAGGAAAGCTGGATCTCAAATATGAAATTCCCATGCGACGGGAATCCGGTGAAATATTCATTGTCCAGCTAAACTTGTTTTCGATCCGTACAGGCAGGGGATACCATACTGGTGTACTGTCTCGTGATATTACCGAGCAGAAAAGAATTCAGGAGGAGCTGCGCATCAGCGAAGAGCAATACCGCAGTTTCGTCGAGAAACAGGGTGAAGGTATTGCATTCGTAAATCAGAATGAAATTTTTGTGTACACGAACCCGGCGGCTGAAACCATATTTGGCGTCCTACCCGACACTCTTGTGGGACGGAATTTGAAAGAGTTCGTTCGTGAAGAGGAATATTCAAGAATTGAAAAGGAAACTGAGCAACGCATTTTCGGGAAAGTATCAACCTATGAATTGCAGATCTGTCGCGAGGATCAAAGCCATAGAACAATCCTGGTGACGGCAACGCCCCAGCTTGATTCTTCCGGTAATTATCTCGGCTCCTTCGGCGTGTTTCGCGATATTACTGAACGGAAACAAGAGGAAGATCATTTGCGATATTCGAGTACGCACGATGCGCTTACGGGTATTTATAATCGCGCATATTTTGAAGATCAACGGAAGATTTTGGATGAGCAGCACGATCATCCTGTATCCGTAATCATCGCGGATGTCGATGACCTGAAATCGGTGAATGACAAAATGGGGCACCCGTTTGGGGATGAACTGCTCAGGCAGGTGGCCGGAGTTTTGAAATCTGCATTTCGCGGTGAGGATACCGTGGCGCGTATCGGCGGCGATGAATTTGCTGTTTTACTGCCAGGCGCGGATTCGGCTGCCTTGACCAAGGCAATGGAACGCATCCAAATGCAATTGGATATCTACCACAGCCATCAGCCACCAATGCCGATCAGTATTTCATTTGGCGGAGCAACTTCCAGCAGCGGCGAAAAAATGGAACAGATCATCCAAATTGCCGATGAGAACATGTTCATTCAAAAGGCAAAAAAGAAAATATCCTATAGAACAAGATCAACCACGTAGAATGGGATCGGACATGACATTGCGCGAGCGGGAAAAGGGTAACACTTCTTTGGAAAGTCTTCATCGAATTGATGGGGATAATAAGTTGGAGTCTTGCCTGAACATAAAGAATATACTGCCGATCTCCACCCAGTATGAAATATTATCCAGTGTGACATCTGAAACAGTGGTGCTGTTCGATTTCTCAGGGCAGCCCCTCTATGCCAGTCCAGCCACAGGATCGGCAAGAGGTTACACGCTTGAAGAAGTCTGTACTCTGCCGTTAAAGGAACAGCTCACTCACGAGTCATACCAGAAACTAAGGGATATATACACCGAGTTGAAGAAAGCCGCGGCGGAGGGAAATGGTCGGGACAAACATCCGCACGATATTGACCTTGAGTTCATCTGTAAAGATGGCACAAGCCTCTGGCGCGAAACTCACCTGGAGATTGCTTATGAAGGGAATGGTCTTCCCCTCGGAATACTTGCTGTTTCCCGACATATTAATCGCGAGATGGTGATCCGGAAAGAGCTTCAACAGCAAAGAGATTTGTTCGAAGAGTTGGTGCAGAATGCCCCGGTGGGAATTTGCATTTTGGATGACTTGGGCAAGGCAACATATATCAACCACGAAGCGGAATTTATTCTGGGAATTCCGCGTAGTGAAAAACTGCCGGATGATTTTTTCATCAGCAGTCGATATCTTCACGACTTGGATGGCAAACCGCTCCCCAATGCTGATATTCCTTTCCTCAAGGTCAAGGATACCGGAGACCGTCTTTTTGCCCAGACCCTGACCCTGGAGCAGGATGAGGGTCGGATAATTATTTCCATGAATATGTCCCCCATCGTCCGATCCGATCAGGAGAAGTTTGGGGCAATACTGGTTTTCGAGGATATCACGGAACGCTTCTATACCCGTCAATCTTTGTATGAAACAAGGTTGCAGTATGTGGAATTATTTAATTCCATGAACAACGGGGTCGCCACCTTTGAAGTTATCTGTAATGAAAATGGGGAGCCAGCAGATTTTCGCTTTGTCGATGTCAATAATAGCTTTGAAAAAATGACGGGTCTGAAGCGCAAGGAAGTGCTTGGTAAAACTTTTCATGATCTATTCTCAGAGGTCGAACATCATTGGATGCATAAAGACCTGGAAATTGCCTACCTGGAGAAAGCGCACAAGTTTTTCGAGTTTGTCAAATTATCAGGCAAGTGGCTTAACATTACCATTTATTCACCGGCACTCGGTCAACAGGTAATGATATTTGAAGAAGTTACCAGTCAACGGCTGCATGAAATTACGCAAACCCTTTCCCTGGCGATCAACCAATTATTTACACAGGCAAAAGATGTCTCTTATATATGCATGCAAATTCCGGAGTTGATAGCCAAAGAGCTGGATTTCTACATATCGGGTTATGAGTTGTTTTCCGACAATCGTGAAAAAGTGGCCATTCGGCTGAATGCGAATACAAAGAAACCGATCAGAACCAAGATCGATGCCGATCAATCCATATTGCAACGGCTGCACAACGTCGATCATTTAATCATCGATTCTTATCATCCGATATGCGAAGAAGACCTTGCCGACCCCTTCCTTGCGAATGAGACCATCCAAAGCTGCATTGCACTTCCCATCCGCTACCAGGGAGTGGTGACAGGCGCAATCATTCTGGCGGATGCAGCACCATTTGCCGGATTTGAGCAGATACTGGACATGCTGAACGAGATTGTCAGCCAGGTTGAGAACCATGTAGCCCAATTTGTCACCGAAAAAGAACTGGAACAGAGTGAGGTTCGCTTTCGGGCGATTTTTGAAAATGCCGCTTCAGGCATTGCATTGCTTACCCCTAAGGGCAAGTTTGTACAGGTAAATGCGGCACTGGCAACAATGCTTGAGAAAACACCGGCCGAATTGGTCGGCGCCGATCTTACCCAATCTGTACTCCCCAAATATGAAGAGCTGATCACACAAGCCATGGGAGAGATCATAGGGAACAGGAAGACCTCGAATGAGGCTGAAATCCAATTTCAGGGATTGAGCAGTCAGGCAAAATGGGGGTTGATTAAATTTGCCGCCATCCGCTCGGAAAAAGGGGAAATCGAATATGTTCTGGCAATGGTTGATGACATCTCTGAGCGGATAAAAGCACAAGATTTTATCACGCTCAGTAATGCCCGCCTCGAAGCGTTGGAGCATTTGAACGAAATATATGAGAAGTCAACCCGGGAAATAACCCACTACACCATGGAACAGGCCATCCGGTTAACCAGGAGCGAGGTTGGGTATATCGCTTTTGTGAACCGGGAAGAAACAAGTCTCACCATGTATGCCTGGTCGGAATCTATGGTGCCCGGGAGTGATCTCGAGAGGCTACCGGTTGAATTCAAAATAGAAGAAGCCGGCTTGTGGGCAGAAGTCATCCGGCAGCGCAAACCCATTGTTGTGAATGATTACGCGGCTTCTCATTTGCCGAAAAAAGGATATCCGCACGGGCATGTAAAATTGTTGCGGTATTTGAATGCTCCCATATTCGAAGCGGAACGGATCGTTGTCCTTGCCGGGGTTGCGAACAAAGCGGATGATTACGATGAAACCGATATCAGGCAGCTTACCTTGCTGATGACCGGTATGTGGAATATCCTGCAGCGCAAAGAGTCGTTGGAAGCGCTTCGCAAAAGCGAAGCGCAAACGCGCATGATCGTTGAAACCGCTTCCGAAGGCATCTGGACTTTGGATTTGGACAACCGCAGTATTTTTGTCAACCAGCGAATGGCTGAGATATTGGGTTATTCTGTAGCAGAGTTGACCAACCACCAGGTGCAGGAGTTTTTCCCGCAGGAAGATAGAAAAGTTTACACAGACCCCATGACACTCCGCAAGCCGGGTGAAGTGGATCGTTATGAAATCCGCATGGTGCGCAAGGATGGAAGTTTGATTTGGTGTTTGGTGTCTGCAACCAATATGCTGGATGCGCAGGGCAATACAATTGGCTCCATTGCCATGTTGTCGGATATTACAGAACGAAAACTGGCGGAAGAGGCGGTTCGGGAATCGCGGCGAATTTTGCAGCTGGTCCTGGATACGATCCCCCAGCGGGTTTTCTGGAAAGATAACGAATTGCGTTACATTGGCGCCAACCGAAACTTTCTGTATGATCTGGGAATGAAAAGCCTGGATGAACTAACCGGGAAGGATGATTTTCAGTTGACTTCGGCGGAGTTTGCCGCAACGTATCGGAATGATGACAATTTTGTAATGCAGAACAACCTGCCAAAGCTGCAAATTGAAGAACAGCAATTGACGTCTGTAGGATCTAAATTATGGACCCGGACCAACAAGGTTCCACTGCATGATGAGACAGGAAAGGTGACCGGCGTTCTTGGAACCTATGAGGATGTTACCGAATACCGGAAAGCAAGTAAACAATTGCAGGAAAGCGAGGAACGATTCCGCAATTTGGCGGTAAATGCGCCGGTCGGCATCTATGAAACGAATCTCGAGGGCATTTCCACCTATATCAATGAGCGATGGAAAGAGATTACCGGCCTTCATGACCTGGAAAGCAGGGATGACGGCTGGCTGCAGGGAATACATCCCGATGATCTGGAGCGGGTGATCCACGAATGGAAGAACACGAAGAAGAAATTCCGTGATTTTAATTTGGAATACCGGCGTATCAAGCCGGATGGCACGGTCGTATGGGTTGCGGACCGGGAACGCCCTTACAAGGGCAGCGATGGGAAAATACGCAGTTTCATTGGCACCATTACGGATATCACCGAGTTGAAGCAAAAAGAGCAGGAGATAAAAGAATCTCTTTCACTGAATCAGGCAACTTTGGAGTCTACCGAGAGCGGCATTCTGGCGGTGGATCTTCAGGGAAATGTAACCAATTTCAATCAAAAACTGTTTGAAATGTGGGGGCTTAACGTAGTCGATGTGGAGGATCTGACTTATCCAAAATTTGTCAGCAAGCTTAATTCGATGCTTCGTACCCGTGAAGATTACGTAGCCTTCCTGGCGAATGTGAACAGCCACCCCTTGGAACGATCGAGGCAGGTTCTCCGTTTGAAAAACGGCTCCGTGTTTGAAGAATTATCCATTCCACAAATGCTGGACAACCATCAGATCGGGCGCGTATGGAGCTACCAGGATGTAACCAGCCGCTATGTGGCTGATGAGCAACTTCGTCGAAATTACGAAGAAATGGAATTGATGGTTAACCGGCTTGGAGCATTGCGGAACATCGATACCGCCATAACCGGGCATTCCACCTTTCACGAGATTGTCAGCGATATTATGCCGAATGTCACCCGGTCGTTGGGCGTGGACGCGGCGCTGCTCTTGATCCCGCACCTGGATACCGACCAATTGGCGGTTGTCGGGCAGGATGGTTTTAAAGCCAATATTCTTGGTTTGTCCATCTTGGAGCGGATGGTCGTCCGGGATAATCGCTTTACCGGGAAGGTATACCGGGAACGCAAGCCGGTTTTCATTCCCATAGCCAATAACCCTGATCCAAAGGAGAACCCGGCGCTTCGTTTTGATGAATCTTTTGCCTCATATGCAGCCATCCCGTTAATTGCCAAGAATGAGGTGAAAGGTGTATTGGAAGTTTTCAGCAGAAAACCAATGAATGTTCAGCGCGACTGGAAAGAATTCTTCCATTCTCTTGCCATGCAGGTGGCGATTGCCATCGATAATGCTGATCTCTTCAATCGCATGGAGCATACCAACCTGGAATTGCTGGCAGCGTACGAGGCCACCATCGAAGGTTGGGCGCGTGCGCTGGAATTGCGTGATAAAGAAACGCTGGGGCATTCCGAACGGGTAATTGATCTCACCTTACGGCTGGCATCCCTGATCGGCATTCCCCGGGAAGAGTTCGCGCAACTCCGCCGGGGGGTACTCCTCCATGACATCGGGAAGATGGGCGTACCGGATAATATTCTGCTCAAGCCTGGTCCGTTAACGGACGATGAATGGGTAATTATGAAACAGCATCCCACATTCGCGTATGAAATGCTGTCAGGCATTCCGTATCTGCGCGAGGCGCTGGATGTTCCCTATTGTCACCACGAGCGCTGGGATGGCTCCGGCTATCCGCGCGGACTTGCGGGCGAAAAAATACCGCTGGCTGCACGTATATTCTCGATCGTCGATGTGTGGGATGCGCTCACCTCCAAGCGGCCATACCGTCCTGCCTGGCGTGAACAGGATACCAAGGCATATATCCGCGATCAAGGCGGTAAACAATTTGACCCCCGGGTGGTTGAAGCTTTCTTGAAAATGCTCGAATAGAATACAACATCCTACCCAGTTGGTACATCGATTGCAACTAAGGGAAGATGAAAGCTGATTGTAAGCTTTCTGATGCAAACAGACGCCGTATCTGTTAGATTAGATGGGTGGTATGTTCTATAATTGTTGTTAAAATAAGATTAGAAAATCCTACCAGGAGGTCGCTGTGAGCCAAGATAAACGAGAAAAACCACTTCCCGAGATCGTACTGCAGGCAGGGAATGACTTGGGGAAACTTGCCAACGCGATTCGTTATCCAGATTTTGAGGTTCGCGAAGCGACAGCCTGGAAATTGGGAGAAATTGGTACGTTTGAATGTATTGCGCCCCTGGTGGATGCATTAAAGGATCCTGACGCCGTAGTTCGTGAATCTGCCGCTTACGCCCTGGGCAGAATTAAGGAATTACCGAATATCAATCGTAAATTGAGCATGTTTGAAGATACACCCGATGATGTCTGGGCGATGAATGAACTGCAGAAACTTGGCAAGGATCGGGAATTGCGGGTTCGTATTGCTGCTGCTGAAGCGCTAAAGACATACGGCAAGGAAATGGAAGTAACCACCCCGGAAATCGCCACTTCACCGCGAAAAGTCTCTGCATCGCAGGTGGCACCGCCAGCTACCGTTTTTGACCTGGATATCATGAAATCGGCGATTGCCGGCGCGAAAAAGGAATACCCGCCACTACGCAGAAACAAACCGATCCCACAAATTATTCTGGATGCGGAATATGACTTTATAAAACTGGAAGCTGCCAGCAAGCATAAAGAAACTGCCGTACGCGAAGCCGCTGCGTGGGCATTGGGGGTAATGGCCGATCCTGATGGCGTAAGTATTCTGATCCAGATGTTTCATGATCCCGAGGTGATTGTCAGGGAGTCGGCAGCCCGGGCTTTGGGTGGTATACGATATCCAAATGACACACGGAAACCGGTCGGTCGGTTTGAGGATATGACCGATGACAGGAAGGCATCAGACGCCTTGCAGAAAGCGCTCAAAGATAAGGAAGCCAACGTTCGTGCTTCTTCGGCGGCAGCATTGGCTAATTACGGAAAACCGGAAGTAGCAAAAACACTGCTTACCTTGCTGCAAGATACCAACTCCACCATACGCGCTGCTGCAAGCACCGGCTTGAGCGGTTGTCCATATCCTGAGGTTTTACCTGCCTTGATCCGCATGTTGCGCGATGATGATTTCTTCACCAGGCTGTGCGCCGCCCGTTCGCTTGGCAGATTGGGTGATGCACAGGCGCTTGAGCCTCTTCTGGAAATGCTGCATGATACAAACGCATCTGTGCGTCTTAATACTGCGCGAGCCCTCGCCGACTTGGGACAAAGAGGGGCTGGAACAATGCAATTTTGGCTGCGCGCCATGGACCAGTTGATGGCGTTGGGAACGACCGACCCATCGGAGGAGGTTCAGCAGTTCGTTCAAGAGGCAATTGTCCGGTTGCAGCCAAGGATTACGCCTAAAGGCTAGATTCTCTCAAGTTAATCCTGCTGATGAATGACTCCGGCGTGTGTTGAGATCAGCAACGTGAATGATACCCCTGGAAGGCAGCCCTGCAATCCGGGGTAAATGATTCTTAAGGCAAATTTGTATGTTCCATTGTGCAAAATGTGGAAAACAGGTTTCAGCCATGGAAGCGGTGGTCCATGAGGGTGAGACTCCATTGGCTGAGAATATGATATTATGCCCCGCCTGTTTCGAAGCATTGAACCAGAGTAAAAAACGAAGTGAACGTACGAAGCGTCGCGTGTTCTGGTTTGCCGTATTGCTTGCACTTGGCTTGCTGATTCTTTGGCTGGTTTTGTTTATTTTTACCGCTTCACCGTGGGAAGTGTATGCAGTCTTTGCCGGTTGGCTGATGGGAATATACTTTTCGCGGCAGGCACAGCTATCCAAGGATAAAAGGATGTGGTGGGCGGTCTGGTTTACTTTTTGGATCATTCTGTTACGGGAGTGGCTGATGCTCAGCATCGTGGTGGGGAATGCAATGGGCGAGGGCGCACCACCTATAAACCTGCCGCCGCTGAATTATGTCTGGCAGGCGTTCGTCGTACAGATATCCGCCAATCCGATGCTGGTCGTCTTCTGGCTGATCAGCCTGGCAATTTCAGCCTTGGCGGCGAACAGAACCAAATAGTAAGCAAGATTCTTGCAATTGTTTTTATTACAAATTTATTGGTGGATGCGGCTTGCTGACATACTATTATGTTAGCAAAGACCTGAATCAGGAAAAAGTATGCAGAAAACCGGAAACACTCCTGGAAAGAGAATCCGGGAATTATTTCTACGCCTGTTAAAGACCCCCTGGCTGATGGCGGGTATTGCCATGTTGATCGGCGGTCTGATTTGGTATGAACTGATTACCGAAATCGACCAAAGGTTTATCCAGGAGGCTCGATTTGGCATTCATAATGCCATGCTGCAGGATGGGGAGATACTCGAGGAATATATCATCGATGTGGAAAACAAGGTGGATACCTGGTATCAACTCAACGATGATGCCGAGAATCCCGCTCCATATTCTCAAATACAGCTTGAGTGGAAAAATTTTTCAGAAAACCTGCTGACCGAAGATCATACCATTATCTCCCTGGGCAGCATTACTCGCGAGGGGATGGCTTTTCTCGCACCATCCGGAGAGGTTTTGCCCCAGGATCTGTTGAGTTTTGTCAACAAGATAGTTCCACAGGCTGGGTGGCAGGCGGATATATATATCGGTACCGGGGGAAATAAGTATCTTGTTCTTAATCGTAAGAATTCCTTCCGCAATAACAGCCATACTATTTTTATTGCAATCGGTTTTGATGGGTGGCTATCCAGGATTGAGAAACCGGAAGTAGCCCAGCTGTTGGATTTGAAAGACGATTTGCTCGCAGGAACACCCAGGGATGTAAAGCAAAGTTACATGCAAACGGAGATTATCCTGCAGGGGAAGACCGTCTTTCTCCGGGAATACTATCCGGAGGGGTTTGAAAAATCAATCCGTGCCGAAACAACCGTCATTAAACTGGCTACAAGTCTGTGGGTCATCTTGCTCGGGGTATTGTTCTACCACTTGATCCGTCAGCAGGAAAAATTATCACGTTATGCGCAGAACAAAACCAGAGAGCTGATGGCGGAATTCACAGAACGGTTACAGATGGAAGAAGATCTGGAGAAGAACCGTGCCGCTTTCATTGAAGCTAGTCGTCGTGCACACATTGGTTATTGGGAATGCGACATCTTAACCGACGAATTCTTTTGGTCTGATGAGTTATATCACTTGATCAATCAAACCCCAGACACCTTCAAACCTACACTTGAAACGCTGGCATCGCTAATTCTTCCTGAAGACCTGCCGATTTATGAAAAAAACCGCCTTATTAGTGTGAAACAGCAAAAAGCGACGGACTTCGAAATTCGATATCAGAGACAAAATGGTGAAATCGGAAATATTTGGATCACCACCAATCCTTATGTCGATGCCAACGGAAAACTTAAGGTGCTCTGGGGGCTGGCACAGGATGTCACCGATCTAAAACAAAATGAACGCCGTTTGCAAAAAGCCAATCAGTTTTTGCAAATGATCACTCAATGCGATCAACTTATCGTCAGAATGGATGATGATCGGGAACTGCTTCAAGAAATATGTCGGGCGTTGGCGAATTCAGGTTTATTCTACCTGTCGTGGATTGCAGGATCCGATACCACGAATGGAGACAAGGAAAAATGCCTGGCGTCATATTCATTGCACAAGTTCCCCCTGGAAGAGGTGGATTTAACCCTTTCGCCGCTCATGGAAGATATTTCCCGGCAGGCGAATGAAAAACGGCAGCCGGTTCTCGGGCATCCTTATTCCGGCAAAGCTGCGCAAAAGCAGAAATTGAAGAATCCATTGAAGGAAAAGTGCCAGACACTGGTGATTATCCCGCTTTCATTTAGCGATACGAGTTTTGGAAAGCTTTACATGTATGCCGACGAGCATTTTTCCGCCAACGAGGAAGATATGCAATTATTGGCGGCATTGGGAAGCGATATTTCCTCCGGGGTGCGCTCCATTCGCAACCGTCAGGATTACCTGCATACGTTGACGGCATTACAGCAATCCGAACAAAAGCTGAATCAGATCTATCAGACTTCTCCGGATGCCATTGCGATCACAAGTTCGAAAGAGGGGCGGTTTATTGATGTCAACCCCGGGTTTGTTGCCTTCTCGGGGTTTGAGCGCGATGAAGTGCTTGGCAAGACTACCCTGGATATTCATTTTTGGGTTGATCCCAAGGATCGCGAACGTATGATCGCTCAGCTTGATGAGACTGGCGAAGTGCTCAACCTGGAAGCGATGTTCCAGAGCAAGGATGGCAAAAAGCGCACCGGACTTTTTTCGGCTCGTGCGATCAATGTGAATGGCGAGAAGTGTCTGCTGTCCATTACGCGCAATATCTCGGATCGTATTGAGGCAACACGTGCTTTACAGGAATCAGAAGAACGGCTTCGGGCCATCACAGAAAGCATGATCGAAGCGGTTTATCTCACCGATCTGCAACTTAAACCCATCTACATCAGCCCGGCAGCGTTTACCCAAAGAGGGTATTCCTTGCAGGAACTTACGGCAATTCCAATGGAAGGGCAGGTCACCGCAGAATCCTATGCACGATTGGATAATGTGGTCAGACAGGTCCGCCGCGCCAGGCGTGCCGGGCGGGTCGTCCGAAAGTTGGCCACCCAATTGGAACTGGAGTTCTTCAACCAGGATGGTTCGACCGCATGGTACGAAGTAGCCATAACCACTTTGAACAATGCGGAAGGCCTGCCGCATCATTTTCTGTTTGTAGGAAGAAATGTTTCTGAACGTCGCCAGATGGAAGCGGCTTTGAAGGAAAGTGAAGAGCGCTGGCACTATGCGTTGGAAGGCAGCGGCGACGGCGTTTGGGATTGGCACCTTCCCACCAGAAAAGTCCTCTTCTCGCATCGGTGGAAAGAGATGCTGGGCTATGCGGATGAGGACATCTCTGACGACCTGGATGAATGGCAAAAACGTGTCCACCCTGACGACCTGGAAATGACGCTGCAGGAAATTGAAAAACACGTCACCGGCAAAGCTGATTCTTATCGAACGGAATTTCGAATGCAATGCAAGGATGGCAGTTATATTTGGATTCTAGACCGCGGAAAGGTGATTTCGCGCGATGAGAACGGCAAAGCCATCCGTATGGTGGGCGTTCATACTGACTTGAGCGAACAGAAGAACCTGTTAAAAGCATTGGAGCACTCGGAATATCAATTCCGTATGCTGGCAGAGCGTTCATCGGATATGATCTCGCGCCTGTTGCCCGATGGTTCGATCCTGTATACCTCGCCGGCAAGCGAGCGTCTGCTGGGCTATCGCCCTGCCGACATGGAGAAAAAGTACATCCTGGATTTTATCCATCCTGATGACCGCTCACTGGTAAATTACATTCTTTCTCAAATTGAATCCGGCAGCGATATCTACCCGATCCAATACCGGATGGTGCGCGAAGATGGCTCAATCATCTGGATCGAGTCAACTGTGGCGATTTCTCACTCCATTGATCAACCGGAACAGAATGAGATCCAGGTAACCTCGCGCGATATCAGTGAAAGAGTGATTGCAGAGCGGGCATTGCGTGATAGTGAAGAGAAATTGCGTGCCCTCATAACACAATCTTCCGATGGCATCGTTTTGACTGACGAAGAAGGCAGGGTAATCGAATGGAGCCGGGGACAGGAACTGATCACCGGTCTGCGTGCAAACGAGGTGATGGGTAAATATATATGGGAAGTCGAATATCAAACGCTTCCGGCGGATGAAAGAAATGAAGATGGTCTTTATTCTTTAAAGCAAAGAACGATTGACCTGCTTTCACAGGGAATGCATGCCATCTATACCCAGACTATCGAACGGATCATCCAGTCACCCAGCGGGAAACAGGTCATGGCGCAGACCACATATTTCCCCATCAGAACCCCATCGGCATATATGACCGGGGCAATTAGCCGCGATATCACCTCTTTGAAAGCGGTGGAAATTGCGCTCAAGAAGAGTGAGGAGCAGCTCCGCTACATTACCGATAATATGCTGGATGTGGTGTTGTATTCGGACGCAGATTGGAAGATTCAATATATCAGCCCGTCTGTTTCTGCCACGTTGGGTTATGCACCATCTGACATGGTATCAAACTCGATTATGGATTACATGCACCCGGATGACGTACAGCCAGTGCGCGATGCCATATTCCGCTGCATACACAAGGGGGAAACGCGAGGTCAGGTCTCATATCGCTGCCTGAATAAAACCGGGGTTTATCTATGGATGGAATCTCTGGTGAATATCACCTATGATAATTCGGGCAAGTTCCTGGGGGCAGTCTTCGGTATTCGTGACATTAGCGACCGGAAGCTTTCGAGCGATGCACTGCGTGAGAGTGAAGCGCGATATCGAACGCTTGCCAGGAATTTCCCCAACGGGTCGGTAATGCTCTTTGATCAGGATTTGCGTTATACGGTGGCAGATGGCGCCGGACTTGCCGAGGTGGGACTCAAGCGTGAAATTCTGGAAGGACAGACGATCTATGACATTTTTACACCCGAGACCGTTCGCACCCTGGAGCCGTACTATCAGGCGGTGTTAAAAGGGCGTACTGAGGTGTTTGAGCTGGAACTGGGCGAGAAAATCATGCAATTTTATGCGGTGCCCATTCGCGATGAGGATGGCAATATTAATGCCGGCATGGTGATGACGCAGGATATCACAGACCGTAAAACCGCTTTGCAGGCATTGCATGACCGGGCGCAATTCCTCACCCGCTTGAACGAAGTAACCCGAGTCGCATTGGAAACAACCGATGCACCTACTTACATTAAAAATATTACCGATTTACTGGCATTGATGTTTGCGGCAGATAATTGTATGCTTACCACCTGGGATCCCGAGGAGGAAAAGACAATCCCCATTGCGGCATCCGGTTCACTGCGGGAAACGTATCCGTTGTTGGTTGTTCCGCCCAACGGGTTGACGCTAACTAAATCCGTACTTCAGAAAGGTGAGGCGTTGATCATCCCGGACCTTCACCATTCGGAATGTATCGAGAAAAAACTGGCCAATCAGTTCTCCCTCAAGAGCGTGCTTGTGCTGCCGCTGATTGGTGGTGGAAGAAAACTGGGGGCGTTGATTGTCGGGTACAACCACGATCATGAGTTTCATGAAAATGAGGTGATCGAAGCCAGTCAGGTTGCTGGTCAGGTTGCCCTGGGACTTTATAAACAGAAATTGCTGGATGAGATCCAATTGGCGAACCAGGAATTGGAAAACAGGGTTGCCAGCAGGACCGCAGATTTGGAAGCCAAGAATAAGGAATTGGAAACATTCACCTATTCCGTATCGCATGATCTAAAAGCTCCGCTCCGCGGAATTGAAGGATACAGTAAGTTGTTGTTGGAAGATCACGCCGGGCAATTGGATGAGGAGGGGAAAGCATTTTTGTACACCATTCGCCAGGCAACCACGCAAATGAGCCGCCTGATCGAGGATCTGCTTTCGTATTCCCGGTTGGAACGGAGATCGCTTACCAGTGATAAAGTAAACCTGGCGGATATGATTACCCGTTCGATCAGTGAGCGGCAGGCTGACTTGCAACAAAAGAAAATCAGGGTTGTGAATCGTATTCCCGATGAGTGGGTGGTCATCGATCAACAGGCGCTTAGTCAGGCGTTGCGGAACATCTTTGATAATGCAATCAAGTTTTCCAAAAAATCCGGCTCGGCAGAAATCGTTTGTTCATTAACCAGCCAGCCGGATGCGGTTGTCCTCTCCATAGCCGACAACGGTATCGGTTTCGATATGAAATATAACGAAAAAATATTTGATATCTTCCAAAGGCTTCACCTGGCTGATGATTATCCCGGCACCGGGATTGGTCTGGCGTTGGTCAAAAAAGCCATGCAGCGGATGGGTGGAAATGCGTGGGCTGAGAGTGAACCGGGGAAAGGTTCAACTTTTTATCTGGAATTTCCGAGGGGGGGCTAAATGGCAGAGAACTATCGTCCGATATTATTGGTGGAAGATAATCCAATGGATATTGATCTGACCAAACGTGCATTTGGCAAATTGAATATCCCGGTTCCAATTCAGATTGCACGTGATGGAGAGACTGCCCTGGCTTATATTTCGAAATGGGATGAAGGGGAATGGATACCCTGGATCATTCTGTTGGATCTTAAACTTCCCAGGGTCGATGGGTTGGAAGTTCTGCGGGTGATGAAAGCGCATCCGCACTATCGGAAAATTCCGGTGATCGTTCTTTCGTCGTCATCGGATAGCGGCGATATTGCCAATGCCTATCAATTGGGAGCAAATTCTTATATTATCAAACCTGTTGATTTTGATGAATTTATGGAAGTAGTGGCAATGTTGCACAAGTATTGGTGTTGTCTGAATATTCAGCCGGGGATATAGCTATGAATGTGTTATATATCGAAGATAACCAGATGGATATTGATCTGACGCGCAGGGAGCTTTCCAAAAATGCTCCTTACGTAAATCTGGATGTGGTGAAAAGCCTGCAACAGGCGCGCGATAAATTCACCAAACCGGAAGAGTGGAAATATGATCTGGTCTTAACCGATATGCACCTTCCGGATGGGGATGGCATTAATTACCTGGAGTGGCTTCGCGAAAAACAAATTTCGTGCGCCACCGTGCTCATCACCGGACATGGGGATGAAGATGTTGCGGTTGCGACTTTAAAATCCGGTGTAAATGATTACATATCGAAATCATCCGGCTACCTGCAAAAGTTACCCCAGGTGCTGCAAAATGCAGTCAACCGCTACCAGGCTTCCCTGGGGAAGAAGACGAATCTAATTCATGTGCTTTACGTCGAGGATAATGTAACGGATATCGATCTCACACTTCGCCATTTGTCACGCTATGCTCCACATATCCACCTGGATGTAGTCAACAACCCGGAAGAGCTGTTGGCGCTGATGGAAAATTCCGTTGCCCGCGAAAAATATGACGTACTCCTGCTCGATCACCGTTTGCAGGGATTAAATGCGCTCGAGCTAATGGACGAATTGAAGCTTTATCATCTCAACAGTCCCATCATACTTGTAACCGGACATGGGGATGAGGAAGTGGCGGTTCGGGCGTTGAAAATGGGGGCGGCGGATTATGTGGTAAAAAGCACGGATTATCTTTATCACCTGCCATCCGTGATTGAAAATGCATACAATCGCAACAAGCTTCTGCAGGAGCAGGAAGCATTAAGAGCCAGCGAGGAAAGATTTCGCCGACTGGCGGAAAATGCACCGGATGTCATTTCCCGTTACGTTTTTCTGCCTGAAGAGCATTTTGAATATGTCAGCCCCGCAGCCAAGGCGGTGTTGGGATATGACCCGCAAGAGTTTTACCACAATCCAAAACTCATCAGTGAAACCATCCATCCGGATGATGTCGATATTCAAAACTCGATTTTTCATGGGGTCACTGTTACCTCCCAACCCACGTCGATCAGGTACAGGCATAAAGACGGTCATTACATTTGGGTTGAGCAACGGCATGTTCCCGTTTACACCCCGGATGGACAGCTGTTTGCGATAGAGACCATTACCCGCGACATTACCGAGCGCAAAGATGCGGAACAGCATATTCAACAACAAATGCAGCGTCTGTCTGCAATGCTGGCGATCGACAATGCCATCTCAGCCAGCCTCGATCTGAATTTAACGCTGAACATTGTCCTTGAGCATGTCATTACCCAATTGGATGTGGATGCAGCCAGTGTGCTCCTGCTTAATCAGTTCACGCAAACCATGCGGCTTTCCGTTGGCAGGGGATATAGTCACGACCCGATCAAGAGTTTTAATCTGAATGTTGGAGAAGGGTTCCCCGGGAGAGCGCTCAAAGAGCGGAAACTTATTTACTCCAATGACCCCCGTGATTTTCAGAACCCCATTTTTTTCAACCCTGAAATGCGGAAGGAAGGTTTTGTTGCCGGGGTCTGGGTTCCCCTGATATCCAAGGGAAACGTCAAGGCAATCCTCGAGGTGTTTTCGCGCAGAGAAATCTCTGCGGATCGTGAGTGGCTCGACTATCTCAATATGCTGGCGAGTCAGACCGCAATTGCTGTTGACAATGCCGAACTGCTGTTGAACCTGCAGCGGAGTAATGATGAACTTCTTCTGGCATATGATTCGACTTTGGAAGGTTGGGTCAGGGCATTGGATTTGCGCAACAAAGAGGAGGAGGGGCATTCCCAGCGGGTAACGGATATTGCCACGCAATTGGCATTGCGTATGGGTGTGCGCACAACAGACCTGGAGCATTTTCGCCGGGGCGCCCTGCTGCACGATATCGGTAAACTGGGTGTGGCGGAAGATATTCTGCTGAAGCCTGGACCTTTGACGGAAGTTGAATGGCAGGAGATAAGGAAACATCCACAGTATGCCCGGCAGTTGATCAAACCGATCGGCTACTTGCGCAAGGCGATGGACATTCCTTATTACCATCACGAACACTGGGATGGGACCGGTTACCCCGAGGGATTGCAGGAAGTGGAGATACCCCTCTCCGCCAGGATTTTTGCAGTTGTCGATGTTTGGGATGCAATGACGCATTCACAACCATATCGCCCGGCGCTTTCAGAAGCAGAAGCGCGCGCCTATATCGAGGATCAGCAGGGAAAGCATTTTGATCCCCGGGTTGTGGCAGAATTTTTACGGATGCTGGATGAAGATTTGATCTGAATCGCTAGCAGTGAAATACGACTTCGGATTGGACGAAGGGTTTGTAGTAAGTAGCCAGAATGGCTCTGATCACAAACACCAGACTCTCTTCCAATTTAGGATCATTCAGTGTCATATCCAGCCATAGGTCTTCCTTGTTTTTTGCGCTGGAAAACTTCCAATTTTGTTTCAGAAAAAGCTGCAATACATCGAGCAGGTTTTCAGGGGTTAAAATGACAATCCGTTCGTTTTCTTTTGCTTCCTGCTTGATGTCCGCGCAATTCGCATTTTTGTGAATGATCATCTGGGCACGGGTATACGAGATGTAGACTTTCATGAATTTCCTCCTGGGTTGCCACTTCTCACCGTATAAAAAGATTATATAACAGGAAGCGCCAAAAAGCAGCGCCTGCTGTGTTTTATGGAGCTGATACCGGGATTAATTCTCCAGGCGTAAGTCCTCCCGGTGGTCTACGATTTCATGTTCCAGAGTAACGATCCATAGGTACCAGGCAACCGGAAGAGCGATCAATGAACCGCCTGCCAATCTCCAACGATATGGTTCGGTGCTTTCAAGAAGATCATAGGGTAAAATGGCCGGCTGACAGAACGTCCCCTGTAATGAGATCGCCACCCGAATTGCCAGATCCTGGATTTCTTTCCATGGCATGCTTGCATACTTTTTCGCCTGGTAAGCGTTAAAGTCGTTGGTGTCTTTGAACGAGAGCATGGTTCCATCCGGCTCGAGGTAGCCTTTCATACGCATGATCTGCGGCTCTCGAACGCCGGCGATGATTTCACCCACGGCAAGTGTGGTGTATCTTTCCCATTCGGCAATATGAGCGACAACCTGGGCAATGGTACGTCCGTCGGAAGATATCCGGCCGGCGCGTTCTTCATCGATTGCGCGCACAGCCTTCAGATATTGCTCCAGGCACTCTTCATGCAGATGGTTCATCCCCTTTACCCGCTTGTCGGCCGGTTGGTGGGATGTTGCAAGTACTTTGGCGTAGAATACTTCAGGTTTCATAATTTTCCCCTTTCAAGGGATGCGTACTGCCTTCTCTTCAATCTCGATTACTTGAGTGGTAATTATAACGAATGTGACGCATTTGTTGATGACAAAAAATAGATCTGGCAGGTTCGTCTTGTTATGGCTCACTTTGGTTTGAAGTTTGTGTAACCGCTCCATTCAATATCCCAATCGCGGCTGTCAGCCGGTTTCTTTACCTCTGTCAGCATCCGCTCGATGAACGATTGCCAGACCGCATCCGGCTTCCAGATTGCGTGCAGATCTGTGAGGCATTTTTCGCGGGGTTCCTGATTCACGATCATGCGGTAAAGAAAAACAAATGCCGAAGCGCGCATATTTCTGGCGCAATGGACGAATATGTAATGGTAGTCATGCTTCGAGAAGAGCACCAGAAACTTTTCGAGTTCGGATTTCTGGGGATTTTGCCATTCGACCGGGATGTGAATGTATCCCATACCGGCTGCCCTCACCAGGTCCCCTTCATCGGGCAGGGCATCCAGCCCATTGGAGGGCGACAGGTTGATGACGATTTCGATCCCTGCTTTTGCCATGATGGTGAACTGATCTGGTGCAGGCTGCCCGCTGGTAAAGATCCGCTCTCCAATTCGATGATAATCTCGAAAAACTTCAAAATCCTCGAAAGGCATATCTTCTCCTGGATGAGAATTATACCCAGAACAGTTCGTATTTTGTTTATCGGAAAAAAAGTGCTTTGTTAATAAATTATCAGAACGTCCACGCATCTACCCCAACCCAAAGCCCATCCGGTATAATTATTTCAGCGAATTCTTACGCGGGAGGCTAGAATGAATATTGCCAGCTTGATACAGGGAATTGCGACCCTTACCTGGATTGGATTAATCATCTTTATTGGGTTTTCTGTATTTCGCACCTTGCGGAATAAGCCGCTCAAACAATCCGGCTCGATCATTGCGGTCATTGCCGTAGTTGCAATTGCGCTTACCACAGCCAGCTCAGGGCTGGTGTTTATCCAACCGGAAGAGCGGGGCGTTGTGCTTTCAGCGGTGGCTCCAAAAGGTTATCGCGAGGTCGCTTTGCAGCCCGGTCTACGTTGGATCGTGCCTTTCGCTGAAAATGTGATCCGTTACCCGATCTCCAAACAAACCTATACCATGTCCATTGCCGGGCAGGAGGGTGATATTCAGGGTGATGATAGTATTGCAGCCCGTACCCTGGATGGACAGGAGATTTATGTGGATGCATCCGTAATCTACCAGGTGGACCCCGAAAAGGTGGTGCAGGTGCATATTCAGTGGCAGCGACGCTATGACAACGATCTGGTCCGGGCGCAGTCGCGTGGGATCATCCGCGATGTCGTATCGCAGTATCGGGTGGATGAAGTTGTCAGTACGAAAAGAACAGAAATGACCAGTCGAATTCGGGATGGTCTGATCACAAAATTCTCTGAGAATGGCTTGATATTGGTCGACTTTGTTCTGCGCAACATAGCCTTCACCCCGGAATATGCCGCATCCATAGAGCAGAAACAAATAGCCGAACAACAGGCCCAGCAGGCTAAGTTTGTAGTGGAGACCAAGCGGCAGGAAGCCGAACAGGCTCGTCAGACCGCCCAGGGCGCTGCCGACGCGGCAGTAATCCGTGCAAAGGGAGAAGCCCAGGCACGGATTGTGGAAGCTCAAGCCGAAGCCGAAGCATTGAAATTAATCAATGAAGCCTTGAAAAATAACCCGGATTTGCTTACCTACCAGTACATTACCAAGCTGGCGCCCAGCATCCAAACCATGCTTTTGCCCAGCAATTCGCCGTTTATCATTCCTCTGCCGGGAACGGACGGTACCACAACCGTTACACAACCATAAAGGAAGGTAATATGCCCATACCGCAAAGTGGCAAAGAGATTCGCCTCACCAGCTTGAGCAGTTGCGCTGGCTGAGCGTCCAAACTGAATGCGGAATCGCTGGCGCAGGTGCTGCGCCCACTGAAAACCGTTTTCAAAAACCAGGATGTTCCTGATCTCCTGGTTGGTTTGGATTCTCCAGATGATGCCGCGGTATGGAAATTGGACGAACAGCGCGCGTTGGTGGTTACCACCGATTTCTTTACCCCGGTTGTGGATGACCCATACGACTATGGCGCCATCGCTGCTGCCAACGCGCTTTCGGATGTGTATGCCATGGGCGGGATGCCTTTCCTGGCGCTCAGCATCGCCGCTTTGCCGCCCAATCTGCCGCTAGAAGTTTCGGCGGAGATCATCCGCGGCGGGGCTGAAAAAACCTCTGAAGCTGGGGTGGTAATTGCCGGCGGGCATACCATTCAGGATAAGGAACCTAAATTTGGACTGGTGGTATTGGGCTTCGTTGATACCGGGCGGATAGCGCGCAAAGGCGGTTTGCAGGTGGGTGATCACCTGTTGATTTCCAAACCGCTGGGATTTGGTACCACCACCACTGCGTTGAAAAGAGAACTTGCCACCGCAGAACATGTTGCCGAGGTTACCGGGTGGATGAAGCGTCTTAATCGGGATGCCGCCAACCTCGCCGTTCGATGTCAGGTCACCGCCATGACGGATATTACCGGCTTCAGTCTGATCGGACACGCCTGGGAAATGGCAAACTCTTCGGCAAAGGGGCTGGAGATTCGTTATTCTGACCTTCCCTGGCTGTCATGTGCGAAAGGATATGCGGAGAAATACATCTTCCCCGGTGGGGCATCGGATAACCGTCTTTACTTCGAACAGCACGTGGAATACGATGCTGATTTCGAGGATTGGGAAAAGATGCTCCTTCACGATCCCCAGACCAGTGGTGGATTGCTGATGGGCATCCCGGAAAATGAGGTGGCGGCATTCCAACGTGAAGCGGCTGCAACCGGGCTGCCGGTCTGGGATATTGGCCGGGTGGTGGAAGGAAACGCCATTCGGATCATACGTTAATCGGCGTCTAAAATCCAATCTGCGCGCAAAAACCCGACTTTTCGTAATTATGAGAATCGGCTAAATATTGTCTGATTCGTCCAAAACCGTCTTGACCATTCTTTTTGGCTATGATATATTGACGCTGGAGCAAGAATGTCTCAAAACAAAAATAATGACAGAGGTTACGATCCTCTGACTGATGGTCCGGAGCTAGGCCAGGCCAAACTTTCAACTCCCTCTTCAACTGAAGAAACCAGAGCAATCATACCCGCACAGGATGTTTCCGGTTCGCGGTCCATTGTCTTTCGCATTGGCGCCGGAATCGTTACGCTGATCTTGTTGGTGGTCGTCGTTCTGGCATTAAAAGGCTTTTTGCGCGATGGCAATGGTGCAGTGCAGTCTGTTACTGCACAAAAAGACCAACAGGTTACCTCGACCGCCACGCTGGATTTCCAGCCGCCGCAGTTGGATACTGTTCAGGAAGTTGCCTACACCATCGGCATCCCACGCCTGGCACAGTTGCATACCAATATCCCCACCCGTCCGCGGAAGGAAGTGGAAACCTACGTGGTGCAGGAGGGTGATACGGTTTTTGGCATTGCCGAAAAATTCGGTTTGACCCCGCAGACAATACTCTGGGGCAATTATTTCACCCTGTTCGACAACCCGGCGTTCCTGCGCCCGGGTGATACATTGAATATTCTGCCTGTGGATGGCGTTTATCATCGTTGGAGTGCCGGGGAAGGTTTGAATGGCGTGGCAGGTTATTACGGTGTCACCCCGGCGGATATCATCAATTACCCCGCCAACCACCTGGACGAGGATACGATCGGCGATTTGGGTAATCCGAACATCAAGGAAGGTACCTGGCTGATCGTTCCGAATGGAAAGCGTGATTTTATTAACTGGAGTGCACCGCAGATTTCGCGAACCGACCCGAGCGTAGCCAAAGTACTCGGTCCGGGTGCCTGTGGTCCTGTGGATGGAGGTCCGATCGGGTCGGGCACGTTCATCTATCCCACAAACGACCACTTCCTCTCGGGCTATGACTATACCCCGGAGACCAACCACTACGGGCTGGATTTCAACGGCGAAACCGGTGACCCGATTTATGCGGTTGATAGCGGCGTGATCGTTTATGCCGGTTGGAACGATTGGGGATATGGCTACATGCTGGTCGTCGATCATGGCAATGGCTGGCAATCCCTTTATGCTCACTTGAGCGATTACTTCGTTGGCTGTGGTTCCTGGGTAAACCAGGGACAGACCATTGCCGCGATGGGCAGTACCGGTCGCTCCACAGGTTCGCACCTGCACTTTGAATTGCGGAATGCCTCGGGCGGTTATGTGAATCCGTGGAACTATCTGCCGTCGCCCTAAAGTTCGAATGAATGCAAAGGACTGGCGGGCTGCCAGTCCTTTTTTTGTTATCGCGGGAACGGGGTATGTTAAAATAAATGTAATCAGTTCCCAGAAGGAACGGGTGGAGAATATGGATATCAGACCATCCCCCATAGCCGGTAAATGGTACAACGGTAATTCAAAACAGTTGGCGGCTCAAATTGATTCCCTCATTCAGCAGGCTATTTTGCCGGAGATCGGCCAAAAGCCAATCGGGATGATTGTTCCGCATGCGGGGCATATCTATTCCGGTGCCGTAGCCGCCGCCGGATATGCTGCTCTGAAGGCGACGCAGCCGGAAGTGGTAGTTTTGCTTTCGCCATCCCATCATTATGCATCCCATCCTCTGTTGGTCAGCGGGCATGCTGCTTATGCAACGCCGCTTGGTAATCTTGAAATTGACCACGCGGGGGTGAATGCGCTTTCGGGATATCTCACGCAGAAGAGCGCGCTGTCCATCCAGCCGGTTCTGCGCGATCAGGAACATGCCATTGAAATCCAACTGCCCTTTTTGCAGCGGATTTATACCCATTCCTATCGCTTCATCCCCATTATGATTGTTGACCAATCCCCCCTGACGGTAAGAGCGCTTGCGGATGGAATTGCGGCATTGTTCCCAGTGCGAAACACTCTGTTAATTGCCAGTACGGACCTTTCACATTTTTTCACCGAGACAGAGGCCAACCGGATGGATCAGAAAATGCTGAAGGCAATGCAAGCTTTTTCAACGACCGAAATGTACCGTCTGGAACATTCTGGTGATGGCGCTGCCTGTGGCGTTGGGGCTGCGGCTGCCGTTCTCGAAGTGTGTAAAAGTTGGGGGGCAAAGAATGCCCGCCTGTTGGACTATGCCACTTCGGCAGCAGTTACCGGAGATCAATCCTCCGTGGTCGGGTATGGCGCCATCCTCATAACGGTGAACAAATGATATTAATCAATCTCGTCATTATTGCCGCCTGTATTGGCTTGAACGCGTTCTTTGTTGCGGTGGAATATGCTATTGTCGCCTCACGTCGTTCCCGCCTGGAGACCATTTCGGATGGCGAAAGCAAATCTCTTCAGTTGGTGCGTTCCTGGCTGGATCAACCGAATGCGCGTGACCGCTTGATCGCCGCCAACCAGGTGGCGATCACATTGATCAATCTGGCTGTGGGTGCGTTGAGCGAGAACACCTTTACACTCATTTTTGCCCCCCTCTTTTCGAAGATACAGCTTAGCCCGCCCTTCGAATTCCTGGAATCCGCCATTTCTGCGCTGCCGATCATCCTCGGATTGGTAATTGCCACCGGATTGCAGGTGGTTTTCGGCGAATTGGTTCCCAAGGTGGCGGTGCTCAGGGCTCCGGAAAAGTTTGCACTGTTCTCAGCCCGCTGGATCGATGTTTTTGCCAGAATATTCCGGCATTTTATTTCACTGTTGGAATGGATTGCGCGCAGTGTACTGCGAATGTTGGGCGTCAATACCGAAGGCGCGCATCCGGCTTCGATGTCACTGGATGAAATGAAGGTGATGCTGGCTGGACCTGAAATGGAGGGCGTCATCGAAGAGCCGGAAAGGGATATGCTTTCTGCGGTACTGGATTTTGGCGAAATGATCGTCCGGCAGGTTGCCATTCCGCGGACGGAGATGATTGCCATTGAGTATGATGCCGGGCTGCCTGAAATCCTGGCGATCTTTTCCGAGCATCCACTGACGAAGATACCGGTTTTTCAGGGCAACCTCGATCAAATTACCGGCATTTTGCATATCCGCGACCTGATTCAGGTTTTTCAAAACCCCTCAGAACAGGGTGTCATCGCCGGGAAGCTGACCCGCGAGGCGCTGTTCGTGCCTGAGACGATATCGGTGAATCATCTGCTCTATCAATTCCGCACCAAGCGCCAGCATATTGCCATTGTGCTCGATGAGTTTGGCGGCACCTCGGGGCTGGTCACGCTGGAAGATCTGGTGGAAGAGATTGTGGGTGATTACCGGGATTCGTTTGAATCGACTCCTCCGCCCATCCAGGTACGGGGGGATGGCAGCATTCTGGTGGACGGACTGACGTTGATGGAGGATATCAACGACCATCTGGGTATCCACCTGTATGATCCCAATTATGATACCGTCGCCGGTTTCATCCTGGGAAAATTGGGCAGGCTGGCGCACATTGGCGATGAAGTGGAGGATGTGGATGCTGGTGTGCGTTTGACGGTGAATTCAATGGACCGGCTGCGGATTTCCCAGGTGGTCATTACCCGCATGGAACATAAATCACAACCTTCGGTTTGAAATATGGATGTTCCGCTGCCTGCCTATGCCCGAGTAAGCATTAATCTGCCCCAGGTAGCCGGCACGTTTGATTATGCCATACCGCAGCACCTGCTCGGGAAGGTACTGCCGGGCTGTCTGGTGGAGGCGCCTTTTGGCAGCCGGATGCTTCAGGGGGTCGTACTGGCGCTGATCGATTCTCCCGAGGTGGAAGATACCCGTGAGCTTTCCCATTTGGTTGATCCTCAGCCGGTGCTAACCGGCAGGCAGCTTCAAATGGCAGTCTGGTTGGAGCAGCATTCCCTGGCAACCATCAGCCAGTGTGTGGATATGCTGCTGCTGCCTGGCTTGAGCAAGCAGGCGGATACCGCTTATTCCCTGACGGATGCAGGCTTGCCCGACGCGGCAAAGCCCCTGCAAAAAAAGCTGGTTTCACTGGTCGCCCGTCGTGGAGAATTGCGCGGCAGGCAGATCGATGCTGCGATGGGCGCCATCGAATGGCGGAACACCGCCCGAAAACTGGAGCAGCAGGGTATTCTCTCTGCGCGTCATATCCTTCCGCGTCCGACCCTGCATCCGCGGATGGTGCGTCGCATACAACTGGCTGCCCCTGTGGAGGAGATTGATTTCGATAATCCGCTGGTGCAAAGCCGGAGCGAACAGCGCATGAAAGCCCGTCGGGCGGCGATGGAATATCTGATCGCCCACCCCGAGCCGATTGACCTGCAATGGCTGCGGGCGAACCTGCCGGATCCGCTTCAGAGTGTCGACTTGAATGCGCTGGAAGAAGCCGAATGGATCAGGCTGTGGGAAACCGAGGTCATCCGTGACCCGGTGGAGCGGTTCCAGCCGGAAATGTTCGCACGGCACATCCTGACGGAAGCCCAGCAGGCAGCCTGGCAGAAGATCAACGGTGAAATTCAGTCGGCGGCACAGCATCGTCCGGTCAAACCCATCCTGTTATTCGGGGTGACCGGATCAGGCAAGACCGAGCTTTACCTGCGGGCGGTTGAAGAAGTGTTGAAACAGGGAAAGCAGGTTTTCTGGCTGGTGCCTGAAATCTCTCTGACGCCTCAAACCATCAGCCGGATTCTGCACCGCTTCCCCGGACAGGTGGGTTTGGTGCACAGCCGGCTTAGTGAAGGCGAGCGCTATGACACCTGGCGCAGGATTCGGGCGGGCAAGATCCGTATCGTGGTTGGCGCACGGAGCGCACTCTTTTCACCCCTCGCCGATCCAGGTCTGATCATTTTGGATGAGAGCCACGATTCATCCTATTATCAGGGGGAATTTCCGCCTTTTTATCACGCGGTCGATTTTTCAATTGCCTATGCTGACATTTGCGGGGCGGTGTGCCTGATGGGTACCGCAACCCCGGATGTGGCGCATTATCACCGGGCGCAGCAGGAAAACTGGTCGGTATTGAAGCTGCCCGAGAGGATTGCCAGCGGTGAGAATTTACCCCGGCTGGCGGATGTGCACGTGGTGGATATGCGGAATGAACTCCGCCAGGGGAACCGCTCCATTCTGAGCGCGCTTTTGCGCCAGCAATTGCTCCAGACATTTCAGGATGGCAGGCAAAGCATCCTGTTCTTGAACCGGCGTGGAACAGCGGGACATGTTTTCTGCCGCCAATGCGGCTATATCCTTTGCTGCCCGCGTTGTAATCTACCGCTTATTGCGCACGGAGCGGGAAACGAGCTGCGTTGTCACCATTGCAATTATTCGCACAAAAAACCTCCGCTCTGCCCGCAATGCGGGTCTACCGCTTTCCGGCAGGTTGGCATTGGTACCGAGACGGTTGAGCAGGAAGTAACCAGGTTGCTCCCTGAAGCGCGCATCCTGCGCTGGGATAGGGATACCTCCCGGCAATCCGATTTGAAAGAGATCAGTTTGCTGCATTTTCGCAACCATCAATACGATATCCTTATCGGCACGCAGATGGTCACCAAGGGTTTTGATTTTCCACAGGTCAGTCTGGTGGGGATGATCCTGGCGGACGTGGGCTTGAATTTGCCGGATTACCGCGCCCCGGAGAGGGTTTTTCAGTTGCTGGTGCAGGTTGCCGGGCGTGCCGGACGCGGTTCGGCGCCGGGGGAGGTTGTGCTGCAAACTTACCAGCCGGAACATGCTTCCATTCAGGCGGCCGCCAGCCAGGATTTCGAGAAATACTATCGTTGGGAGGTCGAACAGCGCCGCAGCCTGGGGTACCCGCCGTTCGGACGGCTGATCCGCTTCGAAATCCGTGAAACCACCTCAGAACTGGCTTCCGGGAAGGCATCCCGGCTGGCGGAGTTACTGCAAAAGTGGCTTCACGAAGAAGGTGTCAACCGGGTGGATATGGTTGGACCGGTGCCCTGCTTTTATGAAAGGTTACGTGGGCTCTACCGCTGGCAGATCGTTCTCCGGGGGGAAAACTACCTGCCGGTGCTGCAAAAACACCGCCAGGAATTGCAAAGCCTGCGTGTGGAACTGGATCCGCTGAATCTGCTATAATGATTCTAGGCTGTATGCTCGAGGCTGGTTGAATGCGCAAGGAAATTCTCACCTGGAATGATATTGAAAATCTGATCGATCATTTGCTCCCCCAGATGGAGGGTGAATTTAATGTGGTATTGATGATCACCCGGGGTGGAATTGTCCCTGGTGGTCTGCTGGCGGAAGCGATGAAAATCTCGCAAGTGCTGACTGCCGCCGTGGATTTTCCCGCCCCCATAGAACCGAAGACCAATCAGGTAATGTCCTGGCCACAGTTTTTGCAATTTCCCACCGATGAGTTGATCCGCGGAAAGCGTGTTCTGGTGGTGGATGATGTTTGGGGTTCCGGGAGGACCATTACCGCGGTAAAAAATCGGGTGGCGGTGGCGGGAGGTCTGCCTTTTACCTGTGTCCTGCATTACAACCCGTATCGCAGCATGTTTAAACCGGTGGAGCCGGATTATTACGCCGCAACGACGGATGCTTATATTGTCTACCCATGGGAGATGGATCGCGACCGTGATTTTTCGGTTGGTTCCTGGGGCATCCGAATTTAGCGAGGAGGGGGTATGCCAACCGACCTGATTGACCGACTGCTTGCAAACCCATCCCGGCATATCGATTATTTCCGCTATTTATCCAAAACCCCGCCGAACACAAAGCAGTTGAAGGACTTGCAGCAGCAGGTTGTCTCCTCCGAACCGGTCAGGCAATTGCTCTCCGAGCGGGATGCCGATGGACGTATTCCCCAGCATCCATATCACAAGTGGAGTGGTGCACATTGGGTTCTGGCTTCCCTGGCAGAGTTGAATTACCCGGAAGGGGATGTCTCCTTACTGCCTCTGGCGGATCAGGTGGCGGGCTTCTTGCTTGGTGCGCTCCGTCTGGATGGCTTGAAACGCAGGAACAAGGGGAATACCACCGGCAGGTATCGTGCGTGCGCTTCGTTGGAAGGGAACGCGCTGATCGCCTTGCTAAAACTTGGGCTGCGCCAGGATGTGGTACCTGTGTTCGCTGAAACGCTGCTCAACTGGCAGTGGCCGGATGGCGGGTGGAATTGCGATACTAAATTGGCGGCATCCCACTCATCGTTTTTTGAAACGCTCATCCCGATGCGGGCGTTGAATCTGTATGGAAATATCAGCGGCGACCGCAAGGCGATTCTGGCGGCGGAACAAGCCGGCGAGGTGTTTCTCAGGCATGGGCTGTTCAAAAAGCTATCCACGGGAGATGTGATGGATCGCAGCTTTACCGTCCTGCATTATCCCGTCTACTGGCATTACGATATTCTGACGGGACTGTGGGCGATGATGGAACTTGGCCGGTTGGATGATCCCCGCTGCCAGGCGGCAAAGGAACTGTTGATTGATAAGCGCTTACCCGATGGGGGCTTCCCGGCAGAGGAGAAGTTTTACCACCAGCGTTCGTCCACCAGCAATTACAGTACGGTAAATTGGGGACCGGCGGGCAAAACAAAGATGAACCCGTGGGTTACCATGCGGGCGTTGTGTGTGCTGCGGTGCACAGATTTCTAGTATTTGATCTGGTATTTATCTGAAAATTCACGAACGATCATTTTTAACGGCTCGTTCAGCCGGTCGAAGGTTTCTTCCACAATGCTGACGGGAATGCTTTTATAAAATGCCTGGGCGATTCCGCCCGTGATGCACGCCAGTGTATCCGCATCACCGCCCAGTGAGATGGATAACCGGATGGCGTCTTCATACGAAGTTGATTCCAGAAAAGCAATGATGGCTTCCGGTACCGTTGCCTGGCAGGTTTCATTGAAGTGGTAACCGGGGCGAATGTCATCCACCTTTCTGGATAGGTCGTAGCCGAACAGCTTTTCAATGTTCTCGCGGATTTGCTTTTTTGATCCCCCTGTTCTTGCCCAAAAAATGGCTGCGGCGGTTGCCTGTGCACCTTTGATCCCTTCGGGATGGTTGTGGGTGATGGCGGTGGCTGTTTCAGCCTGTTGAAGCACCTCATCCAGCGTATCGTAAGCAAAACCGACCGGAGAGATGCGCATGGCGGCGCCATTCCCGTAACTATAGTACGGGGTGTAATCCCCGCCTGATATCCAGCGTGAGTAATATCCGCCATACCCCGCATTAGGATATTTCTTCGTATAGCGAATCATCACATCCAGGTATGACTTGCCGGTCAGGATGCTTTCTGCAAGTGCGATGGTCAATACAGAATCATCCGTAAACCGTGAGGCGGGGGTAAATAAGGGGAACTGTGTGTTTTTTGTGCCGAGAAACTCGTGAACACTGCCAATAATATCCCCTGCAATCGCACCGATCATCTCAACCTCCCATTTTGAGTATTGTACCTCGTAACACAACCATGAGTATAATCAAAGCTGCATCCCACGCAGCTGAGGAAAAAAATGGATGAAAGATTGAATTTTATATTTCGACGGCGCAGTATTCGCAGGTATTTGGAAACCCCTGTGGAAGCGGAAAAAATTGATTTGTTGCTGCAGGCGGGCATGGCGGCGCCATCTGCCATGAACAACCGCCCTTGGGAGTTTATTGTTGTTACCGACCCGCAGCAGTTGGAAAAATTGCGCAGCAGCACCCCATACTGCAAGTTTAAGGTGCCATTGGTGATATCGGTATGCGGCAATACGGGCCTGTTTCGCAACCCGACGGGTCAATTGTTCTGGACGCTGGATTGCAGCGCCGCGGCTGAGAACATCCTGCTGGCAGCCAGCGCACTGGGATTGGGTTCCTGTTGGGTTGGTGTTCACCCGATACTTTTGTTCAAGAAACGGGTCAGACAAATTTTGCATATCCCTGAATCAGTCACCCCGTTGAATTTGATCTATTTGGGGTATCCCGCGGTGGAGAAGGAACCGCGCACTCAATATGATCCAGCGCGGATACACTGGCAGAATTATGGCAACCGGTCCAACCAGCCAGACTAAGGCATGACAGTTGCACCCATCACTGCATCTTGAAATTTACGAGGTTGCAGTGGAATTTGAAGTGATCCGGTTGTTGTTGGGCGGTGGGCTCCTCTTCTTCGGTCGAAAGCTATTATGGATTTTCGTTGGAGCCGCTGGCTTTATGTTCGGTTTTACCTCGCTTCAACGAATGGCCGGTGATTTGAAGATTTGGTACTACCTTGCCGTCGGAGTGATCTGCGGCATTATTCTGGTGGTATTGGTTCGCATGCTTAAGAATATCGCCTTTGGCATTGGCGGATTTCTGCTGGGCGCTTATTTCGCCAGCGGGTTGATGAACGTACTCCAACTCGACCTGGGCATGCTGAAATGGCTGGTCATGCTGATGGTGGGCGCTGGCGGCGCGGCATTAATGCTCACCCTGTTCGATTGGTCCGCGGTAATCCTTTCGGCAGGTTTGGGCTCGCTCCTGTTGATCCAATCCCTGCCGCTGGAACCGCCCGCCAGCCAGATTATCTTCTTCGGTTTGTTACTGCTGGGGCTGGTGATGCAGATCCGTCGCTCGCATCCCTCGCAAGGTGTAAAATCTCCAGATATGTTGAACGAGATGGATTTTGTACGACACGGCTGATATTAGAAGAAGCCTCTGGAAGATCTTCCAGAGGCTTCTTTCTTTATGGTTTGTTCTTTTGTGGGGTACCCTGCGGACCGGGACCGTAGCCGTTCTCTGTAGGTGTGCCTTCCGGTGTAGGCGTTCCTTCCACCCCGTATTGCGATCCGTTACCCTGGTTTTGTTTGCCAGTTCCAGTGGAAGTTGCTTCGGTTTCGGGCGTGGAGGTTGTGTTGGCTACTGAAGCCGGATTGTTGTTTCTCTGTTGATTCTGATTCATCTCCTGTTTCTGTTCCCCCAGCGTTTCACCGTTGAATTGCCCGTTGTGGATTCTGATGCGTAATTCTTCCATGTTTTGGGTTTGCTGCAAGGTGGCGATCCGCAACTGGATTTGCGACATTAATTCCAGCATTTGTTGCCGGGGTTCGTCTGACAGATTGTTTTGTTCCATTACCTGGAGCATGGTGTGTAACTGGGTTTGAATTCGATCCATCGTTTGCAGCATTTGCTCGTTGTCCAGAGCGGCACCGTCTCGCAGGGTTTCGTCAAGACGAGCCATCAATCTCAATGCGGCATCTTCGTTGAATTGCCCCTGGATAAAAGTAAGCCGGTTCATTTCTTCGGCGCGTCGTTGAAGCAACGCCAGGTCTGTATTAATTTCCGCCTCGGGGTTTGCGCTTAAATCAACGGCGATTTCTTCACTTGCCAGCTTTACCGGGTAAAGAAATTCATCAGGCATGGCGCTTTGTGCAGCGGCAACGGTGATCCCCGTGCCACCGAAAATCAGCGCCAGTGCAATCAACATGGAGGAAATGAAAGACATTTTTGAAGTTCCCTTTCTTGTAAAAATTTGATTCCACCATGTTTGACGTAGATACCGGTTCGAAGATACGGCTCCCTGCAGGTGAAATGTTTCTTCCATCTGCCTGGCGTGCTCCAGAAAGTTTGCCCGCCGGTTTTGTGCAACTTTCTCATCCCGGGTGGGTATATCTTGCAGTAATCCCAGTTTGTCTTCCACCGGATATTGTGAAGAGTTGATTTTATTATTCATGTTTTCCTTCACTCTGTTCATCCCATAACCGCTGTAAGGCGGCGATTCCGCGGTGCTGCAGTGCTTTGACTGCGCCAATTGTTTTATTCATCGATTCGGCCACCTCTTCCGCTGGCCACTCTTCCAGGTATCGGAGCACAATGACCTGGCGTTGTTCGTAGGGTAACCGCATGAGCAATTGCCGTAGCTCAAGCTTTTCCAATTGCTGTTGCGCCTCATGAGCGGTATCCATTTCGGCTGCAATATCTTCCTTCAGGTCGACCCAATCTGTATTTGCCCGGCTTCGGTAATGGTCCACAATCCAATTGTGAGCGACCCTGTATAGATAAGCTCTCAGATGATTTTGCGGCCCGCCTCCCTGAGCCAGGGAGGTGACAAAACGGTTGAATGTTTCTGCCACGCAGTCTTCTGCCAGATCGGCATCGCCCAGCAAACGAAAGGCATAACGAAATATCGGGGTACTGTACTGATCGTAAATATCAGCCAGCGCTTCCGTTTTCAACTGCCTTGCACGTTGGAGTAGATCTTGATCTGGGGGAGTTTTCATGCTTCCCTATACTATGACGTATCAGAGGGTTTTTCGATACGCCGTCAGAATGACAAATGATATCAAAAGAGTCTGGTTGATGTACCAGACTCTTTTGATTATTTTACTTCATCTGTGCCGCTGGTTGCTTTATTTTCGGCGCTAGGGGAGTATGGGCATGGCAGAAATGAAAATGCCTGGCTTGATCACCAATTTGATCGTTTCAATTTCCACCCAGAAGGCATTGGCAGCGTTGGGACCGATACCAAAGGTGGTGCCATCAGGCGCCATCAGTTTGAAGTATGCCCGGTAAGTTCCTTCACTGGAGGGAGCCTTTAGTTTTACGCTGACATCCACGGATTCGCCCGGCTTGATGGTTGAACTGGTAACCTTGGTGGAGCTTGGCGCATTCAGGTCATCACCATCGACAAAAACAATTTTATAAGTGTTGTTCCACGAACAGGTGCCGACATTTTTCAAACGCCAGGTTTTGGTAAATTCCGCGCCAAGAAGCACATCGCTTCCATCTGTATAATTCAGGTCAGCCACAAACTCCGCCATATTGCAGGGGATGGGAGTTTGCGTGGCAGTAGGCGCGACGGTGGGTGTATCGGTTGGCGGTAACGGCGTTTCGGTGGGCAGGGCAGTTTCGGTTTGCGTGGGTTCAGCGGTGGCGGTGGGCGGCTCGGATGTGGCTATGACCACCACAGTTTGAACAATCGGGGTGGTCTGACCAGTCGCTCCACTCAAAGAACATGCTATTCCTGTAATCAGCAAAACGGATAATACTACAAGGATTTTTTTGTGATCTGACATTTCTCCTCCCAACATTCATGATCCCTGTAAAGCATTTTTTTGAGTATAGCACTAAGGATACGGGAAAAGAATAGGCAAACCTTATATTGGGCAATAGTTATACAATCGTTAGCAGCACATCTGCCATCGAAGTATCCTCTCATAGGAGGTAAGCAAAAAATGAAAAAAGTGAAACTGCAACTTATTGGTATTGCATTAATGCTGGTGGTATCTGCAATGGCGTGTAATTTTAGCGCCAGCACGGCTAAGATCAAGGATGCCTATTTGTCTACGACGGAAGATGGTGCCGCGAAGACCACCTCATTCGCGCAGGATCAGCCGTTCTACGCGATTGTCACTCTGTCGAATGCTCCGGATGATACTGCCGTGAAGGCGGTATGGTATGCGGTCGATGCGGAGGGAGCGGATCCAAACCAGAAGATCGATGAGGTTACCCTTACTGGCGGTGATGGTACTTATCCCTTCTCCCTTAAAAATGATGGTCCCTGGCCGCTAGGCAGTTATAAGGTTGAACTATGGTTGAACGATAAATTGGATAAGACGCTCGAGTTTACAGTGGAATAATATCGAATTGTGGTAGATCCTTGGAACCAGCCAAATTACCGGCTGGTTTTTTTTGTATGGCAATACAACCTGGCTGTTCCATTTGCCTGTTTTGATCTGGAATGCGACAATTTGTGTTATAAATTTTTTATTCCCAATGCGATTTTGTGGGGTGGATGAATGAACTCAAAAAAGATGCGATACCGACAAACACTTTTAGGGCTGGGCGCGAGTGTGGGGACGATCATCCTGGTACTCTATGTCATCTTTCCGGTTGGCATGGGCGCGGCAGTGTTAAGCCCGGCACATTCCATTGTTGGCTTGCCGCCTGAAGGCTTTGCAGATATCCAATTGCAAACCGTGGATGGCATTACCCTTTCCGCCTGGTACAAGGAACCCCAAAATGGGGTGGCAATTATCCTGCTTCACGGTTCAGGGGAATCCCGCGAATCCATTCGACCTTATGCCCAATTGTTGGTTTCGCATGGGTTTGGCGTTCTCGCTTTGGATATGCGCGGGCATGGTACCAGCGGTGGAAAAACCAACCGCCTGGGCTGGCAGGGTACCCTGGATGTGGGGGCTGCGGTTGCGTTCCTGGAAAACCGCCCGGAGGTGCAGCATATCGGCGGTCTGGGCATCTCGCTGGGCGGTGAGGTGCTGTTGGGGGCGGCATCCGCTTACCCGCAAATGGAAGCTATTGCTGCGGATGGCGCAACCCGCCGCTGTCTGAATGACTTGCTGGTGCTTGAGTCGGAACGCCCGCTGGCGAGGAGTTATACCGCCAGGGTGATGTATGCCACGGTCCGCTTGTTGAGTGGCGGGCAGCCGCCGACGCCGATCCTTGCTTCCATGCTCGATGCCGGGAATACGCGGTATTTGCTTATTGCCGCGGGCAGGGATGAGATGGAAGTACAATTCAACCGCTTATTCAAGGATGAGCTGGGTGCCAGGGCGGAACTGTGGATTGCCGCGGATTCCGACCATTCCACTGCGCTTGAGGACTATCCAAAAGAGTATGAAGAGCAATTGGTTCAATTTTTTAGCGGCACCAGGTAAAAGCATCCTGGTAGTGAATGCGTGCTTTATAATCTGTTATTGATATATTATTGCAGGTGAATCATCACGAATGCTGGAGCATGGATTACATGGGCGGTTTTCTGTCATATCTTCTTTTTATCGAACTGATCACAGTAACATTCCAGTTGCTTAATTATTATTTTGAGAATGGCAGATTGGCTGTTTTTAGCAAATCTGTATTTTTGATTTTATTGGTGTTGGTCTTTCTGATGGCGGCTATTTTTGGGGTTGGCTGGGTACTTTCCAATCGTAATCATCGATATCACAACCGGGCAACGAACGCTCTGAAAAAGTTTGCGCAGAATAATGCAAGTTTGGGTGTTTTTGCCTTGTTTGTCATCGGATCAATTATTCTGGGTGTGATTTTTCGGGGATGGTTGGAGGGCAGGGTTTTTGCCTGGCTCCCCTATCAGACGATTTTGATTTTCATTTCTGCGTTGCTATTTCAAATCCTCGTATGGCTTGCCTGGATCAGATTTTCCGGCGGGCACATTTCCTTGTCGCCGGCGGTCCGCTTGATGGAAAAATACGGCATTTTCGTAATTTTTTTCCTGTTTGTGGCTGTAAAACTTTATTTGTTGCTGCCGCTTGTTCAAAATTATGCCCTTTACACGGATACACTTGAATATTCCCGGATGGCACAACAAATCAATGCGGGCGGATTATCGATTGTTGAGTTCAACCATTACCCGCCGCTGTATTCGTTTTTCATCAGTTTTATTTTTTCATTCGATCGAGTATTTATTTACCATTATCTGGTTGTGATCAATGTGCTTTCTATGACCAGTGCGGTCTTTCCAATCTATCTGATTTCGCGCAAGTATTTTACAGGAGCGCAGAGCTTGCTGGTTGCTTTTGCCGGGGCAGCATTTGGAGCGCAGTTATTTTATCCCTCCCTGTTTATGAGCGAGAATATCGCTTATCCGCTGTTCTTTTGGGCGGTTTACTTTTGTATTTCAGATCCACCAATGCGCAGGCTGGAACTTCTGTGGAACATTTTTGCCGGGCTTTCCATTGGGATGCTTTGGTTGTCACGTTACGCCACCCTTACTTTGATACCGGTATTTTTGATTATTTCCTGGATAAAACTGGAGCCTGAAAAAGCCGGTCTTGATCTCTTGCCATCCAAAAAGAAAATAATCCGGGTTGCTGCCATTCTTGGGGTTTCAGCTGCCCTATTCATGATTTGGGTCATTGCAGGGTTGCTGCAGGGCGTAGAGATTAAGGCGCTGCTGGGTCTGTATGTGGAAGGAAAAGGGCCAAAGCCTGTCAGCAGCACGGAACAAATTCTGTTCTGGTGGGGCATTTCTCTGGCATATTTTATTCTCATGTCCAGCCCAGTCTTGCACCGGCTGATTGGTTCATTAAAGCTCAAAAAACGGCAGCAATTGTTGGAGGATTTCCGCACATCGCCGCACTTGTTCTGGCATATTTCGGTCTTTTTGATATCAGCGTCCATGATTTTTGTCACCACCCGTCATGCCTGGCAGGCCAGCTACAATATTGATCAACCGCATAATTACATTGCCCGTTATATTATTTATTTGCCGACCCTGTTATGGATTTCAGGTTTGCTGGCGCTTAAAGAAAAATCGGCTTCCACAGGCAGGGCCTTGCTGGCTGCCCTCATTGCAATATCGGCGATCGCGATAAGCTATTTCCATCTTGCCTCACAAAACTGGCTGGTGACCGAGTTCCTTTACAGCGGCACAGTTGATTTCTTCACCTATCATTCTTATTCAGTGATGTTTGTTGTCTATTTGTGCGTATATATGATTCTGGACGTGATCTTCGGGTTATTGAATAAACCCGATATGCGCTTTAACGCTGCCATTATTTTCATTAGTTTATTGTTCCTGGGTTCCTGGCCGGATTACATTCGCAACATCGAAAACAATAATGTGATGGGGCGCCAATTCCACGAAGTAATCGTGAAGGTATTGGATAACCCCGCAAATCTGTATATGATGAGGGATAAGGAGAATACCACCATCATCGTACCCTGGCTTGAGACGCGCGATAGTGCAAGCCTGCATCGGGATGAAATGTTGGTTAGGGGAATTGATCCCACCGGTTTTCATATCCTAGCGGAAAAGATTCGTGATGTGAAAATTCGCGGATGTTCCTCGGTTCTGCTGGTCAAGTACCGGGATGTGAACGAGTATCTGCTTGTCCAGGGCGACCAGCTTTGCGATCCTCCGCCGGAACAAGTGCTTTCCAGTTACACTTATATGGGTAGCGAGTATAAACTGGTCGATCTGACTCCGTGATCAATTCGGATAAGGTGAGATAGGGTAATGAGTGCATCATGAAAAACAGATTACCTGCAAAGACCATCCTGATTTTCTTTCTCATTCTCATCATTGGGGTTCTGCCCCGGGTGTTGGATTTTGGCGTCCTTCCGGCCGGACTGCATCAGGATGAGGTGGCGAACGGGGTCGACGCTTATGATGTCCTCCATTACCGCATGGATCGTACCGGAATACATAATCCCATTCAGTTTATCTCCTGGGGCAGCGGACAAAGTGCACTGTATGGTTATCTCGCCATTCCGTTCATCTATCTGTGGGGACTGACGCAGACAACCCTGCGCCTGCCCAACTTGATTGCCGGGCTTCTAACCTTGCCCCTGGTTTTTCTGGCCGGGAGGAAGATTTTAAATACCCGGTTTGGATTGATATCCATGTTCCTGGTTGCCATCAGCCCCTGGAGCATCATGAGTTCACGCTGGGGGTTGGAAGCATACTTTGTGGTGGTGATCTTTCTGTGCGGGTTCTGCTGTTATTTGTATGCCGAAAAGACGAATTACTGGTTTGCCGCCGGTTCCGTTTTTCTGGCGCTGTCGTTGTACGCCTATGGCACCACTTTTGCTGTTGTTCCGCTCTTCATCGCCGCATCCGTTGTGCTTTTGTGGAAGACGAACAGGTTGGGCTGGCGCAATCTGATTCTGGGAGCGGTCGCCTTTATCCTGATGGCTCTGCCGATGATCTTGTTCACGGTGATTAATGCCTTCGATCTACCCCCCATCGATATATTTAAGTTCACCATTCCCCGATTGCCCACCGACCCGCGTTATGTCACGACGGTATCTATTTTCCAGGCGAATGCATGGGTAACGATATGGGGCAATCTGCAAAAACTTCTGGAGGTGTTGTGGAGCCAGAGGGATGGGATTGTCTTCAATAGTATCGAGCCGTATGGTTTCTTATATCCCTTTGCCTTGGTGTTTGCCGTGCTCGGAGCGGTGCTGGGTGTGCTGGATGCTTGCAAACGGAAGGCTAATGCTTTTTTGCTGGTTATATTCTGGCTGATCACCTCGCTAGCCATTGGATTATTCCAGCCGGCAAATATACATCGCCTGTCGCTGGTCTATATCCCCATGACGTTCACAATGGGCTACCTGCTTTACCGGATATTCACCTTGTCGTCCAGAGCATTTGCCGTCGTTATAATTTTGTACCTGGCGTTTTTCGCTGGTTTTCTTTACCGTTATTTTGGGGAGGGGAGTTATCAGGAGCAGGCAGCCCGGTCTGTGAATTATGGCATCCTGGACGTACTGAATTACACCAAAGAATTCCCCGACCATGATGTTTGCATTTCAGAGAATATCCACGAGAGCTCCATTTACCTGCTGTTTTTGGACAAGCCGCACCCATCGACGTATTTGAAAACCACAGGGTACATCGATGGTGATACACCTTTTCGCAAACCGGGAATGTATGACAGATACAGTTTTCGGATGGACGAGTGTATGATTACATCTGCTCACGCTATGTATGTTTTTCGCAACGATGAGCCTGTCCCCGCGTTTTTGGCTGGTATCACCCCTCTGAAGTTCCACTCGCTTTCGGTTTATGTGAAATAGCCGGGCA
>DAIOEK010000022.1:0-45530 GCA_036746315.1 Anaerolineaceae bacterium
GGTTGAGGGCCATGTGCCGCAAGGCGTGGGGGTTCAAGTCCCCCCCAGCGCACAAGCAAGCCGCATAACGCGGCATTTTTGTTTAATCCCTGCGCGGGTTAAGCATAGACGAGAATAATGATTTCTGCAAGGTGTTGGGGGGCAGGGTTGGCGGTGCAATCTGGTTGGTTTGTTCGCAGTGGGCGTTTGTGTGAAACTGGCGATCTGAAAATCGGCTATTGTGCGAATATTTCTTTTAAGATATTTGGTAAGTCTCCCACGTAAGTGAATACTAATCTTTGCCCCGCACGAGTGGAAGCCATATAAATTTTTCGAGTATTATCTCGGATTAGTTCTTCTCTCTCATCATCTGCAAGGCGCAAGGATTGTTCGTTCTCAAAGAGTTCTCTTAAACCAATCAAAAAGACAATAGGACTTTCCAATCCCGCGCCGGCATTTAACGTGGTGACTCTTATATAATCACCCGGATAGGTCTTTTTGGGGTCAATGGCTGAGTCTTTGCCCAGTCGATGATTGATGGCATCAATTAATGTTTGGACACTATGTCCATTGGCGTGTAATAATAGCAGATGCTTCTTTGGATAACCGTTCTCTACAAAAACGGCTACTTCATTCGCTACTCGTGCTATTTCATCTTGAGAACTCGTTAACGGAATCAATTGGGGAATGGCTCCTGTTGGCATGTTGAAAAGGTCTGGAACCAGAATATCATCGTCTTTTTCTTCAGGTAAGCGCATTCGATAAAACATGGTGGCAAATTGCAGAATGTCACGAGTTGTTCGATAGCTGCGGCGCAATTGGTGTGAATGTCCCCTTGCTTCGAGTCCAAGTGATTTCCATGTCACCTTTCGCCTGAGAAAACCCTGTGTTGGATCGGCAACAATAAATAAATGTGAATTGTTGGGATTAAGTGTTTTTTGAATCAAGCTGACCCAAATTGGTGCAAAGAATTGCGCTTCGTCAATGAATATAAAATCATATTTGGGTAGCGAGATTGTTCCATCTTCAGAGAATTTCCAGAGCTTTAGAGGAATATCCCCCCAATCTAAAACTTCAGATTGTTTGAGGATAACTTCATAAGACTGAATTGCCTTCCACATACGAATTCGTTGCTCAACAGATAAACCAAAACCACGTCCTCGCCGGTCTGCGCTTAAATAATCAGATTCATTGATTGGTAATTGATCTTTCAGCCAATCGACTTCACCAAGCAACATTCGTTCTGTTATAGATGTATTTGCTAATATTTCCTGCCATGCTTGGTAAATTATTCTTTCACGTTTGCGGATACTGACTGGATTCTTCCAGGCTGGGTTTGTGGGCCAGTGGTTAAAACACCACCCATTGAATGTGGACCACTCAATATTTTCTGGCAGATGCCCATTTAAACGTGCAAAACGACTTTGCAAGTCATGGTTGAGTGGCCGATTATGAGTAAGCACAAGAAATCGTTTATTAGGATAAAAGTGATAAAGTAATCGCAGGCGGTAAAGCAAAATCAGAGTTTTTCCACTTCCTGCTACCCCATTGATAATATTTAACCTGAAATCATTCCCGAGACTTTGCCCTTCACTTCCCAGATCAAGATCGGATTTTACGGCTTCCTCCTGGTTGTAATCGAGCAAATAATCAGTTAACCCAGCCTGGATTCTGTGTTCGGCTGTTGGACGTACAGACATATCGGCTGGAACAACAATTTCAGGTGTGAACTGTTGGCGGATTTTTTCTAGCCAGATCGAATCCAATGGCTTTTCAGGGAAAAAACCTTCCCATAAATTCTCGAATTCAGGTTGCAATATTTCTCGTCCAATCCAATTTGGATCACCGTCGTTTCGTTGTAAACGGCTTTCTTGCACTTGTTTGTTGGAAATATTGGGGAAAATTATCAAGGTTTCTAATGGTGCATCCTTAGGCAAATGAAGGCACTGAGTAAAAGTCGTTAAAATTTTTGTCTCACCGGTACCCAGAGGAACGCGAGGACTATCAAGTAATAAAAGCTGAGCGGCTGGAGTTGCATCAGTAGTGGATGCTGGACTGACCTTTAGTAGAAGTGCTCGACCCTCCCTTGTGACAACTAAAAAATCTGGCGTTTCAAGCTGCCAGGGAGCCAGATGATGCCAAACATAATATGAATTTGGCAACGATTTCAGTGCTTTATAGGTTCGAAGCACTTCAGCGGGCAGGGTTAGTGGGGGTGAATCTGGAAGAATATGGGCCATTCCTAAATTAGTGACCCTTCTGGAAGAGAAATTACTTGGCAAGTATCGATTAAATCACGCAATAAACCAAATGTTTCCGCATGCCGTTCGTCGTATTGATCGTTATCCATCATATGTAGACTTCCTACAAGGATGAGCTTACTGCGGGGGCGTGTGACTGCTACATTGAGCCGTTGCGGTTGGAAAAGAAAATCAGACATTTGTGCGGCAAAAGCCGGGCTGGCAGTGGCAAAAGAGACTATCACAATCTCGCGTTCCTGTCCCTGCATCCGTTCAACCGTGTCCACTACTATCTGCGTCCAGATTTCTTCCTCTACAATATTGCGGCGTAATAAACTTCGAATCAAACGACTTTGCGCTCGATATGGCACAACAACACCGATGTCATCCGGTGAGATTCCGTGTTCGAACAAAGCTAGGATTAATTCAACGACGGTCTCTGCCTCTCTGCGACTTCGAACAGTAGTATTACAGTGGCAAAGATCAAGAAACACCATTGGTGATTCTGGGTCTAGTACGAAATCCCATCGCGTGGAACGGTCTGATAAGCGAAGGCGTCGCTTGGCGGCGTCTTCGCTGGATATCAATTCGTTGTTATAAAACGTCCGGCTTGGCCATTCGGTTAATTCTTCGTTCAGGCGATATGTTATGTTAAGCATGGTTTCGTAACCGTGGCCAGCGAGGTAAGCGAAAATGGAAGTCTGTGCAGCTTTTTGCGCTGAAAAGGCAGCTACAGGCGGCAATTGGTTTTCATCACCAATGAAAATGTACTTATTCCCAGCCAACATTCCCATAATTGCCAGAGGAAGTGTAACTTGTGATGCTTCGTCAAAAAGTATCACGTCAAATTCTACATTTGCTAAACGTTGAGATTGAAACGCGAAAGGTGTTGCGCCAACAATGTATCCTTCATTCAAATCTCCAAAATGGGACTCGTCAAAAGTTCTGAAGTTTGGCACTTTTAGATCACCAATATTACGGTCTTCTCCAATTTTGCAAACGGGTAGACTGTCGTCTATCTGAGGAATTTTATTGAGCGCATTATGGATAGCCCGGTGCGTTAAGGCGGTTATTAATACGCGTTGACCATCTTCAACCAGCAACTTGGCAAGGTGAGCAAGCATGAAGGTTTTCCCCGAACCTGGGGGACCTTGAATCAAATAAAGTAAATCGGTGGCATATGCCAGGGCAACAGCTTCAATTTGACTGTCATTTAAGGGTGTTTCTTCTAGAGTCGGAATTACTCGTTCATAACGGGCATAATCAATTTTCGGAGGCAACGACCCTTGTAACAAGGGAAGAATGGTGGTTCGTCCGCGGAGCGAATCGGCAGCTGTATCTAATGCGCCCAAATAAAATGGACTTGCATCGAATAAGTCTTGGTCTATGATCCAACGTTCTGGGTTAGCAAGCATAAAGAAATGATTTCCCCGAATCAGACTTGCTTCCAATTCCGTTTCACCATCATATTGGAGTTCAATATGCAGGGCATCGGAGTCCTTGGGATCCCCCTGGTGAAGTACCAACAGATCCCCTTCACGAAAACGGGAGTCATTGGTATCACAATGCAGGTGAATGATCCCCTTTTCATATTTTGTTACTTTAATACCTTCAATTGCCCAGCCCTTGGCCACACGCTCCGATAAAGGTCTAGCCCATTGCTTTTCCAATGTGTCAAGTTGGGTTTGTGCTTCAGCTTGGACAAAATGTCGCAAACGTTTGAGGAGGTCTGTAATAGTTTGCATATTTTTTATTTTCTCCCGTAATCGGCTGGGTTTTCCCCCCATGCATTTGTATCCCATTTTATGATTTTGTTTAAATACTTATTTTCATTTAGCCAGTTTTGGGCGCGTATGATTAATACAAAAAGCTGAGAGTTCTTTTCATCTTGAGGTAACTTCGTTTTACAAAGTTTATTCATTACCCAATCAATTGCCACCTCTGAATCGGAATATATTGGGGCATCAATATTTTTCTTTTGGAATAAGGCGAGTGCATGAACAATTGCCAGGAATTCTCCAATGTTATTAGTTCCATTTTTAAATGGCCCTTGATGGAATATCTGCTGTTTGCTGGATGTGTGTACACATCTATATTCCAGAAGCCCGGGATTTCCAATACAAGAAGCGTCTACACAATAGCTCTCGTCTATTGGTTTGCCGATGATTTCAAGCATGGTGGGACTAAGATTTGATATACGCTTTCCTTTGTATTCTTCGTAAGTAGATTGAAATGCCAACTCAGCTGCTTCGCGCTTCTCAAAGGATTTGTATTCAGCACCATTGAAACCGGTCACCTGGGCGGAGCATTCCTCCCAGGTAGTATATACTCCGGTTTCACGACCTTTCCAGACGACATAATATTTTTGTTTAGGCATGCTTTCCCCAAATTTATAGAATTAGTTTACTCAAATTTACAAATAAAGTCATAAAAATGATCATTAACAAAATAAATTTTGAATAAAAATTTGCTTGTTTATATTGAGTTAAACAAGCCCGTAGTTGATTTCATCGTGAAGTATTTTTCAGATAAGACAATATTCGATTTTCGATGGACTGTTGGTTTTCTTTCCCTTATTTCAAAACAGGGCTGGTTGCCGGCTTTTTGCTTCGAATGCTTGCAGGTAAGCGAAAACATCCCCCGGTTTCCACAGAATACCCTGCCGCGCACATATCTCGCTGAAAATATCCATCAGGCGGTTGTGGTTAGGGCTGCTGCACTCGTACGCATTGCCAAAGGTGCACATATACTTTTGCTTCATGCCCGGGAAGAGCCTGTCCAGTTGGGCATAAAAATACTCCCGGTCGCCCTGCCGTAAAGTCACGCCGAACCCAAAGCACAATATCCCGCGCACCTTTGCCTGTATGCAGTAATCCAGCAATCCCCGCAGGTTTTCTTCCGTGTCGTTGATGAAGGGCAGAATGGGGCACAGCCACACTACGGTCGGTATCCCGTTGTCGCGCATTACCTCCAGGGCGTGAAACCGCTCCAAAGTGGTCGAGACGTGTGGTTCCAGTTTGCGGCATAGATCTTCGTCGTAGGTGGTCAAGGTCATCTGCACCACGCATTTTGTCTTTTCATGGATGGCTTTCAGCAGGTCCAGGTCCGGCAGGATTCGGGCGGATTTTGTCAGAATGCTAAGTCCAAAGCCGTATCGTTCAATAAGCACAAGGCATTGCCGGGTCATTTCCAATTTTTCTTCCAGGGGGATATACGGGTCGCACATGGCCCCCGTGCCGATCATGCAGGGCTTTCTTTTCCTGCGCAGTTGGGCTTCCAAAATTACCGGAGCGTTGCGTTTGACCTCTATATCCTCGAAATCGTGATTGATCTGATAACAGGCGCTTCGGCTGTCGCAATAGATGCAGCCATGCGAGCAGCCGCGATAGAGGTTCATATTGTTTTGAGGCGAGAGGATGGTTTTATAATCGGCGTAGTGCATATTCCCAGGATCTCATTTCTTGCACGAAATCATTAATCGTTTATAGCACAATAACACCATAACGATTAATCATGTTGTCAAATCGGGGGAAACTCTTGTCACTTTTGACAGGTTTCATCCTCACCCGGATTTCGCTATACTGGGAAGTGTGTATGGGTAATTTGATTTTCGCTCCCCGGATTTGTTTCTTTTTGTTCCTAAAACACTTTTTTTCGTGAACAAAAATTTTTTTGCGGCGCCGCCCCGGATGTGGCTTTTTCTATAAAAGAAGCCGGTCATTTACAGGTTGCGAATCCGCGCAAAGGATACTATAAATTATCGCAGGGGAGATCGGGCTTCAGTACCCCCGGTCACCTAGCGGAAGGAATTTTTTTTACAAGGAGTACACCATGTACCTCGTCACTGTGGAACAGATGAAATCGCTGGAAAAACTGGCGGATGAGACCGGGCTGTCGTATGCGCAAATGATGGAGAACGCCGGCAGTGGGTTGGCGCAGATCATCGAGCGCGAGTTCGGCGACCTGAAGGATGAATACACCGTCGTCGGGCTGGCTGGCAGCGGCAACAACGGCGGCGACACGCTGATCGCCCTCCAACAACTGGCAGGGAACGGCTGGCAGGTGAAGGGGCTGGTGTACAAACGGACGGTCAAGAGCGACCCGCTCTGCCAGTCGCTGGCATCCGCCGGGGGGCTGGTCGAAACTTTCTCCGCCGAAACCATCACAGCCGCCCTACAGGGTCAGGTCATTCTTCTGGATGGGATGATCGGCACCGGCTTCACTCCGCCCTTTAGAGAGGATTTAAAGGCGCTTTTCAGGCATCTGAACGGTTGGATTGCAGAACATGAGCAGGAAGTGATCACGGTTGCGGTCGACTGTCCCTCGGGGATGGATTGCGTCAGCGGCGACTTCGACCCGGATTCCCTCCCCGCGGACCTGACCGTGTGCATGGCGGCGGTCAAACATGGACAGCTGAATCCGCGCGCCTGGCAGCACTGCGGCGAAATACTGGTGGTATCGATCGGTCTGGAGGAGATCATGCCGCAGTGGAACAGGACACTCCCGCAGATGCTCACCCCCGAAGGGGTAAATGCCATGCTGGCACCGCGCGCTCTGGATGGGCATAAGGGTACTTTCGGTACCGCCCTGGTGGTTGGTGGCAGCAGCAACTATACCGGTGCGCCGCTGTTGGCGGGGATGGCGGCTGCCCGTTCCGGCGCCGGGCTGGTGCGAATGTGTATCCCCGCGAAACTGCATCCCATCCTGGCTGGGCAATTCGCGGATGCGATCTGGCTGCTGCTGCCGGATGACAACGGCAGTATTGCCAAAGAAGCTGCCAGGCTACTCGAAAAGAGCCTGGATAAGGCGGCTGCCATGCTGGTTGGTCCGGGCATCGGGCAGGACCCGGAAACCGCGCGGTTTGTCGAGAATCTGCTGAAAGGCAGCCGGGGCGGGGAGGAGCAGATGGGGTTCTCCACCGGCAGGGCAAAACAGCCGGGAAAGGGCAATCTGTCCCTGCCGCTGGTGATCGATGCCGACGGGCTGAAACTGCTGGCCGGGATCAAAGATTGGTGGGCGCTGCTGCCTCAAAATACCATTCTCACACCACATCCCGGCGAAATGAGCATTCTCACCGGGCTGCCCGTAGAGCAGATCCAGGCGAACAGGCTGGAAGCCGCCGGAGAATTTGCCCAAAAGTGGAATTGTGTTGTGGCGTTGAAGGGTGCCGGGACGGTTGTTGCCAGCCCGGATGGCCGGATCGCCATCCTTCCGGTCGCCAGTTCGGCGCTGTCACACGCGGGTTCGGGTGACGTTTTGGCGGGCATCATCCTCGGTCTGCGTGCCCAGGGCATGGAGGCTTTCTCTGCTGCCTGTGCCGGGGTGTGGGCACATGCAGAAGCAGCCGTCATCGCCGCCGAAGAAGCGGGTCATAGCGCGAGCGTGCTTGCCAGTGATATCCCCGCCTATCTGGGGTCGGCATTCAATCAGGTTTGGGATGGGGATGAATGAAAAAAAGAACCTCCTGCTGGAGGAGGTTCTTCTGTCTTTAGGCTTCGGCTTCCGTTGACTTGCGGACTTTCTTGGCGATCTCGGTTACCTTGGCTTTTTGTTGCTCAAGGACCACCTGACCCTTGCTGGTCAGTTCATCTGCTTTTGCCTTGGCTTCGCGTGAAAGATCGGTTGCTTTTACTTTTGCATCGGCGGCAATTGCTTCCGCCTTGTCGGATACGTCTTCATAGGTATCCACGGCTTTATCTTTCAGCTCGATGGCTTTTTCTCTAATCATGGTACGGGTCTCTTCTCCGGACTGCGGTGTGAGCAACAGCGCAACTGCCGCACCGGTCAATCCACCAATAACGAAACCCACCAGGAATGAGCCAAAATCTGATCTGTCTGACATTTTTTCTCCTTTCAATTTACCAATCACTTATTTGAAGATGTTTACCAAATCGATGAGCTTCTTTAGCCCGGCCAGGTATTCATTCAGCTTGATCACCGGACCGACCATGTTATCGCTCAGAAACTGCGTGGTCCCCTTGAGGGTATTTACGGTTTCACTCGTCGACTTGAGGATGGGGCGAACTTCATTGTTGAGCAGATTGATCAACGCTGCCAACTGCACAATCAATACGACGAGAGCCACGCCAATGATGAGGAATTCTACAGCCATAAAAATGATGAAGATATCCCTGACTTTGCCGGTTCCATCCGCATCCATCCCCGACAGTGTGTAGATGGCAAAAATCACACCTGCAAGGAGTAAAATGCCGACAATAACTGCGGTAATGACCAGATTTCGTTTTCCGGTATCCGCCCCGGAAGGAGTTGGAGGAGTGGTTCCCTCATTTTCAGGAGTAATTTCATCTGTATTCATAAAAAAATTATAGCATATTAATATTTCGGGTTAAGGTGTGTAACGGAGATTTATAAGGTTATTCGCCGAATTCCGATGAAAATTCTGCCGGTTCCTGAACTTCGCCGCCGGATTGAATGAATATTTCGGAAAACAAGCCATCCTGCTGGGTCTCGATCAGATGTTGCTTGACCAGTTCCAGCAACGCCAGAAAAGTTACCACCAATTCGAGCTTGTCATGCGGGTTGGCCAGCATGGAAGAGAAGGATATCGTCCCTTTTTCACGGATGGACGAGATGATCATGCCGATCTTTTCACGAATGGTGACCAGAGGCAGGGAGATGACCTTGCCGCCAAAGGTGGCGTCATTGCTGCCCATCAACACGCTGCGGGCAGCTTCGGCGAGGTCATCGGCGGTAATACCGGTGAGGTCCAAAATACCTTCGATGCGGTAGTCGGGGGCAATATGCAGCGAGGTGCTGAGTTTATTCTCTTCGCGGTCTTGCAGGTAATGGGCGATCTCTTTGAATTTTTTATACAGCAGCAACTGCTGGGCAAGGGTTTCACCGGGGTCTTCTTCACCGGCTTCCCGCATTGGGGGGGTGGGTAGCAGCGCTTCGGATTTGATCTGGATCAATTTGGCGGCAACCACCAGGAAGTATGAAATCTCAGTCGGGTCCTTATATTCGAGATGTTCCAGGTAATCCAGGTACTGATCGGTGATCTGCGCCAGGGTGAGGCTGGTAATATCCAACTCTGCCTTCTCGATCAGGCTTAACAAAAGATCAAGCGGACCTTCATATACACTGGTATTAATGCGGTAATCTTCCGGTAACCCGGGCTGGGTGAAAGTTGCCATGCAAGGTATTATAGCGCCTGTAAACCATTCCGAATAGTGAGCAGCCTTGAGTATAATTTATATATATGGCGTGAATGGTTTGAAGGGTATCCCGGTGAGGTGAAGACCTGCGTAAAGGAGCTTAGCCTGCGGGGAGAAAAGGATCTGTGATGAAACTGGCTTGTGTCGATTGTGGAAAGGAATATCCGGCTGAGGGATTGCCGTTCCGTTGCCCTGCCTGCGGCGGTATTTATGACATCGTCGAATTACCGGAAATCCGGGAGAGTGAGATCGACGCCAACCAGCCCGGGTTGTGGCGTTACTGGCGGTCATTCGGTTTGCAAAGTCCGCCTGCCGACCTTTACCTTGGGGAAGGTTCCACAGCACTGGTGCAGGATAAGTATCAAGAGAAGCAGATTGCCTACAAGTTGGAATATCAGAATCCGACCGGCTCGTATAAAGATCGGGCAACATCCGTATTGGCTGCCCACCTGGTGGAGCGGGGTATTACCACCGCCGTGGAAGATTCATCCGGTAATGCCGGTGCTTCCTTCGCCGCCTACGCTGCACGCACCGGAATCCGGGCGACCATTTATGCCCCTGAGTTTGCCTCGGGACCCAAAAAAGAGCAGATCATCCACTACGGGGCGGAATTCGTGGGTGTGCCCGGACCACGCTCTGAAGCCGCCGCCCGGGTTTTGGAAGTGGCCAACACAGGAGTGGCTTATGCCAGCCATGCATATTTGCCCTTTGGCATGAACGGAATTGCAACCATATCGTATGAGATCGTCCGCCAGACCGAGGGCAAAGTTGGCAGTGTAGTCGTTCCCGCTGGACACGGCAGCTTGCTGTTGGGGATCATGCGCGGGTTTATCAGCCTGCAACAGTCCGGGATCATTGCCCGAGTACCGTACTTTTTGGGTGTGCAGGCAAAAAACTGTGCCCCCATCTGGCAGGCGTTTTCCAATAAGTCGAAAGCCGTGGACATCCAACGGACCATCGCCGAGGGCGTCAGCGTATCCGCACCGGTACGCGGTGCGGCAATCATTTCCCTGCTGAAGCAATTTGATGGTAAGATTGTTGCTATCGAAGAGGATGCCATCTTATCCAGCCGGACACAGTTAGCGGGGAGAGGTATCTATGTGGAACCGACCTCTGCGATTGTATGGTCAGCATTGAAAGAGCATTATTCTGAATTGCCGGAGCCAATCATCCTGGTCATGACGGGTTCCGGTTACAAGTACGCAAATCAATAGAGTTCGAGGATCTCAAGCCCCAATACCACGGTACGGATCTTGCGCTCCTTTAACTCGGGAGAATGTACATGAATTCTGGTCATCCGCAAGATGTACATGAACAGCCAGGCGAATTTGCCAGGCGACTGAACCTTCCTTTTGAAAAAGATCAACTGCTGCTGGCGAGGGCGTTAACGCACCGCTCGTATGTCAATGAACATCCCGAAGCCCTGGAAGACAACGAACGCCTTGAGTTTCTGGGAGATGCCGTCTTGGATTTCATGGTCGGCGCATACCTGTACCACCATTATCCGGAGATGCCCGAAGGAGACCTGACTCGTATGCGATCTGCCCTGGTACATACGGGACAATTAGCCACATACGCCAGGCAGATCAACCTGGGAAGCGCAATCCGCCTGGGTAAAGGAGAGGAGATTGCCGGAGGCAGGGATAGGACCGCAATTCTTTGCGATACTTTCGAAGCAGTGGTTGGCGCTTTGTACCTTTCGGCAGGAATTGAAGGAGTGAGGGTTTTTATTGCGCCCCTGTTGGAGCCGGCTGCACAGGATATTTTGACCAATCACGAGATCGAAGATCCCAAGAGCATGCTGCAGGAATGGTCCCAGGCAAATGGATTATCCACGCCTGTCTACAATACCAAAAATATTTCAGGACCCGACCACAACAAGGTATTCGAGGTAGAGGTGGTCATTAACAAGCAGGCTTACGGTGTGGGAATGGGTCACAGTAAGCAGGCTGGCGCCAAGCAGGCTGCCCGGGAAGCATTAACAAAAATTGGGATCAAATACGGTCATTAATTTTCACTTTGGATAAGAGACATGCCGCATAGACTTAAATCTCTCGAATTGCTGGGTTATAAAACCTTCGCCTCCAGAAGCACGTTTGATTTTCCGGGGTTGATTACCGCCATTGTGGGACCGAATGGCTCGGGAAAATCCAATATTACCGATGGGTTACGCTGGGTTTTGGGTGAGCAATCCTATGGGTTACTGCGAGGCAAGAAAACCGAAGACATGATCTTTGCGGGTTCGGAAGGCAAGCCTCGCGCAGGCATGGCATCGGCCACTATTCAATTCGATAACAGTGAAGGCTGGCTGCCCATCGATTATTCCGAGGTCGCCATCACCCGCCGGGCTTATCGCGACGGGCAGAATGAATATCTGTTGAACGGTCAGCGGGTCAGGCTGCGCGACATCACCGAGCTTCTGTCGCAATCGGGCATGTCTGAACGGACATACACTATCATCGGGCAGGGTATGGTGGATGCGGCTTTAGCGCTGCGTCCGGAAGAACGCCGGAAATTATTCGAAGAAGCAGCGGGCATCGGTTTATACCGTTCCCGGCGCGAAGAAGCTCTCAACCGGTTGGAGAATACCCATCGCAACATCCAGCGTGTACAGGATATCCTGGCGGAACTGGAGCCGCGGTTGAATCAACTGGAGCGCCAGGCGAAGAAGGCGATGGAATATGACCGGGTCAAAGCTGATCTACGGATGATTTTGAGGGAATGGTACGGTTACCACTGGTATTTGAGCCAGCAGGAATTATCTCATCAGCGTGAGGTCGTCCGGCAGCAGGAAAAGCATGTTGCATCTGCCAGGACGAAGTATGAAGAATTGAACCGTCAGGTAATGGAATTGCGGTCGAAGATCCAGGAATCACGGGCGCAACTGAATACCTGGCATGGACAGGCATCCACCAGCCATAATGACAAGGAAGCGATTTCCAAAGAAATTGCAGTCATCGATGAACGCATCCGCTCACTGACAGACCAGTCGGGGAACTATCTGTTGGACCAATCCCGGTTGAAGCAGGAGATCGCATCGACCCGGGAGAACCTGATCTCGTTGGAAGACGAACTGAAATCCATGCAGGATGAACTGCATGAGTCACATACGCGCGCGGATGAAGTGAAAGAGAAGCTGGATAAGCTGCGCGCACTGAAAACCAGCCACGAAAATGCCCTGGCGGATATGCGGCGAAAGCTGAATCAGTCAGAAACCGCCATCATCCAGTTCCAAACCCAGGTGGATGAGAAATCAAACCGCAGGAAGACCCTGCAGGCAAACAAGGATTCCATTCAGAAGTCCATTGATGAAAACTCCATGCAGGTGGATTCTTTGCAGGATGAGTTGAAACGAAGCCGGAGCGATAAGGAAGCGCTGGAAGGGGCCATTCAGCAGATTCAGGTGCAAATATCCAATTTGAAACGTGAGCAGAACCAGATCAGTGCCACCCTGCAAACCAAACAAAGCCGCATCCACAAGCTGCAGGGAAATATTGCCCAGCTCAAGATCGAAATGGATGTGATTCAGCAGGCAGAAAAGAGCCTGACCGGATATTCAGCCGGGGCAAAACACTTATTGACCATGATTCGCAAAGGTGATATTCAGGGCATGGAAAGCGCATTGAGCAGTTCCCTGGTGATCCCTGAGAAGTATGAAATGGCTGTCAGTGCTGCATTTGGCGATTTTCTTGATTCCGTGGTGGTTGCCGATGATCGCAGCCTTGAGACTGCGCTTGCCGCATTGGAAAATACACAGAACGCCCGCTCTGCATTGCTCACTTCTGGGGGTGTAAACAAACTGCCTGCTGCGGGCGGAATTTCTGCGGATGGGTGCCTGGGAAGTGTATTGGAAGTGATCCGTTTCCCATCGGAATATAAAAATCTGCTTGGTGTCATTCTGGGAGAGGTTTATATTTTTGATAACCGCTCCCATGCCCGCCAGGCGGTGAAGCAGCTACCGGTAAACGGCAGGGCGATTACGCTAAATGGGGAAGTGTTCTTTGCCAACGGCGCAGTGATCGGCGGGAAAGCTGTTTCCAGTGCGCGCATCAGTCGTCCACGCCAGTTTCAAGACCTGGAGCAGCAATCTCGAGAGCTGCAAAAGGAGTTGGATGTGCAACTGGCGGAAGTTCAAGCGGAAGAAGAACAGATGGAAGACCTGACCCGGCAAATCCATAATTTGGAAAGCCAGGCAAGTGATAAACAAGGCGAGCTGCGTGTAGCCAACCAGCATTACCAACAGATTGCGCTACAAGAAGAGAAAGCCAAGCGTCAATTCGACTGGAGCTGCTCACAGCAGATCAACATCGAAAGTGAAGAAAAACAACTGGAAGTGGAAATCAACAGGGCGAAACAGTCCATTGAAACACAAAAAGGGGAAGTGCAGAAACTGAATGATGAACTGGCAGCCTTACAGGTTGAAACCGGTTATGAAGAGATGGACAACCTGCAATCTGAATACAACTTCCAGCAAACAAATATTGCCGTAAACACACGCGCGATCAACGATTTGCAGCGCCGGATCAGCGAAAAACAGGAATTTCTGCGCAATACTGAAGACAATACCCGGAACATCGAAACCAAGTCTGCACAGATCAGAATGGCACTGGCAGATCTGGAGTCGGAAAAAGTAACCAAGAAACAAACAGAAGAAGAAAGGTCTCACGAGCTTGGCGAACTGCAACTGTTTATCCAGCCCGCCGAGGATGAACTGACTTCACTGGAAGAGACTTACAATAACCTGTTGGATATTGAAAACAACAGTCAGAATGCCCTGGCGAATGCAGAGAAATATCTTACCCAGGCACAAATGGACCAGTCCCATAAAAAAGAGGGAATGGAATTGCTGCAGCGGAGGATCGAAGAGGACTTCGGACTGGTGGCTTTCGAGTATATGGAAGAACAAACCGGTCCGACGCCCCTGCCGTTTGAAGACATGGTGGAGGAACTTCCACGGATCCAAGTGCTTCCGGATGATCTGGAAGAGAACATGGTGCGACACAAGGCGTTGCTGCGCCGTATGGGTGCGGTCAACCCCGAAGCCCAAAGTGAGTATCAATCCACACTGGAACGATATGAATTCCTGAAGAATCAGATCACCGATCTGTTCAAGGCTGAGGAAGACGTCAAGAAGATCCTGCTGGATTTGGATCAGTTAATGCGCTCTGAATTTCACCAAACCTTCCGAAAGGTTTCAGATGAATTCCCGAAGATGTTCAACCGTCTTTTTGGCGGTGGAACGGCGCGTTTGGCGCTGACGGATCCGGAAAACATTCATGATACCGGCGTAGAAATCCATGCCCGACTGCCAGGAAGACGCGAGCAGGAATTGACACTGTTATCCGGCGGTGAAAGAAGCCTGACCGCGGTGGCTTTGATCTTTGCCCTGCTGAAGATCTCGCCCACGCCATTTTGCGTATTGGATGAGGTGGATGCCGCTCTGGACGAGACCAATGTGGGACGCTTTAGAGACCTGCTGGTCGAATTGAGCGAAGATATTCAATTTATTCTGGTTACCCACAACCGTAATACGGTTCAGGCTGCCAACGTGATTTATGGTATTACCATGGGGAAAGATTCCACCAGCCAATCCATCAGTCTGCGGTTGGAAGAAGTACCCGACGAGATGTTGAAAAGAGAATAATAGGTAGTGATGAAAAAAGAGTGGGCACAATAACCCACTCTTTTTTATGATCTATGAAGAGATGATGGAAAGATCCGGTGTGGATGGTGTACGATCACGCCAGTAGTCAAACTCTTCGACCTTGCTGTTGGTTTTTTCTTCTTCCAACCATTTGTTGAACGCAGTTTGCTTCAACGAATCGAAGGTGGTTTCATCTACTGATTTTTCCTCATGTCCGAGAACCTGAATAATGTGGAAACCGAAGGTGGTGCTGACCGGTTCGCTGATCTCGCCCACCTTGAGGCTAAAGGCAGCATTTTCAAAGTCTGAGACCATTTGACCGCGTCCGAACCATCCCAGGTCGCCGCCGGAATCTTTGTTGGAGGTATCCAGGGAGTATTCTGCGGCAAGGGCGGCAAAATTTTCACCGTTTTTCAATTTTCCCAAAACTTCACGCGCCTGATCAATCGTTTCAACCAAGATATGGCGTGCCCACACCTGATCCTCAACCGGTTTTACATCCTTGGTTATCTGTTCCAGTACCTTATCACGGTACAGAGAACGTTCATAAACCAGGCGGATATCCGCTTCGGTCAAGCCAGCTTCTTCCTTCCAACTGGTGAGATATTGTGTGTACAGGTCCTGAAACCCTTCGCGCGTGTAGGGAGTTGCTGTTGCCGTCGGCGCTGCGGTGGGTTCGGGTGTAGCATCCCCGGCAGCAACCTGGGTAGGAGTAGTAGGTTCCGGGGTTGCCTCAACCGTTTCTGTGGGCTGCGCAGCTTCCGTTGGCGCAATACCAGCAGTGGGCGTGAGGGTGGCGATCTCTTTTAAAATCTCAGGTGAGATGGTGCCGGTCGGCAGGGCTGTGGGGAACACAGCGGGCGTTGGGGTTCCGTTGGGGTAGAACCCAAAGGCTTCTTCCAGCGCTTTATCCACTTCTTCCTTGGTGACCGTAATTCCCAGACGATCAGCTTCGTGGCGGATCAGGCGATCATCGATCAGAAGATCCTTTACCTGTTCGCCGATGGTGGTTGGGTCATCCAGTTGGCTCTGAATTTGGGTGAGTTGATTCTGGAAGTAGCTGGCATAGGTAGAATCGCCACCAAAAAGCTGCGCCATTTGATAAGTCTGCTGGTATTGTTGAATCATTTGCCAGCGATAATACTTCACAAACGCGACATATTCATTGGTCGGGATGGGATCGCCATCCACCTTGGCGATGGGCTGCATACCACGCAGGACGGTCATATCCAAAATGCCGTAGCCGATAATGCCAACGACAAGAACGACCACAATGATGGATGTGCGGATGATCCACTTCCGCTGAATGTTCTCTCTCTCCAGCCGCGCCAGATGTTTCTTCGAGACAATCTTGTTCGTTTCTTCTTTTGCCATGGTAACACCTGCTTCAAAGTAAATGGGGCGTAAGCGTTTTCCCTTACGCCCCATTTACATGATTTGTATTAGCGTCTGCTTTCTTCTGTGAACGGTAATAACGCAATTTGCCGGGCTCGTTTAACTTCTCCTGCCAGCTCACGCTGATGTTTCGCGCAGGTTCCAGTTTGGCGGCGAGGGCGGATTTTACCTTCTTCGGTGACAAACCGGCGAATTAGATCGATATTCTTGTAGTTGATCGACAGATTCTTATCCACGCAAAACTGGCAGAATTTTGGACGAGCAGCATAATGACGCTGACCAGACACAGGAGCTTCATTTTCGTTTATATCTGACATTTCATCACTCCTAATTTACAAATACCGGGCGAAGGTTAGAAGGGGAATTCCTCTTCTGTTTCTTCGGGAGGGGTACTATCGCCATTCTGGCTGTTATAGCTTTCCTTCCGTTCACCCAGCATCAACATTTCGTTTGCAACAATTTCGATGCTGACGTGCTTGGAGCCTTCGTTGTCATCCCATTTGCGGGTTTGCAGGCGACCTTCCACGTAAACCTGCTGACCTTTGGAGAGGTAGTTCTTGCAACGCTCAGCCAGGCTGCCCCAGGCAACGACATTGAACCATTCTGTTTCACTGTGTTGCTCGCCGTCAGAAGATTTCCATAGGCGGCCAGTGGCAACGGTAAAGGTCGTGACGGGTTTACCTGAAGGTGTGTAGCGCATTTCGGGATCTCGTCCCAAATGCCCGATGATCATCACTTTATTCAAACTGCGTGCCATCGTTTCCTCTCCTGATTGAAGGCATATTCAGCGGGGAATTAATCCAGGCTGATCAGCATATGCCGCATTACCGGTTCCAAAAAGCGGATATTTCGTTCAAGGGTTGCGCTGAATGATGGTTCCATCTGGAACTCAAGTAAAACGTATTGACCCTCACGCTGTTTGCGGATAGCATACGCCATTCGGCGGCGTCCCCAAACATCTGTTTTGGATAGTGCTCCATTACCTTCAGCGATCCAGCCTTTCACTTTGTCAACGACACCGTTAAAGGCAGTTTCATCCAAATCTGGATGAACGATACAAACTAATTCGTAATTACGCATGGATTCCTCCTTTCCCTGGATTTGCTCAAGTTTTCATCGGAGATGAACCAAGAGCGGAAAGTAAGGCACACCATAGGTGTGCCCTAAATGTAGCGAAAATTATATCACAGAACCGGAATTATCTGGATACCGCCAGTTTTATTACTTTGCCTTTTTGGTCAATGGTCAGGCGGGCATAATGATAGTGCTTTGTTCTGGAAACATTGTATGCCTTGCTTACCGTAACTACAGTGCGTTTTTCTTCCAGTGGATGGGCGGCTGCTTTGTTTCTACTATCGCCGGGCTGGACGCGGCTGGCAAATTGTTTGCTGACCGCAAAATTAGCATCTTTGAGCCCGGGCAGGTATTGTTCCACAATCAGCTTGACATGTGCCATTGTTTCCCGGTCCATTTCGTTCAGGGAGACATTCTTCTCTTCCGTTTCGCAAACCGTCAGCACTTTTTCTTTAATACGGTCGCGGATGACACCCTTCTTGCTCATTTTGTTCTGCGTGATCGAGAACATGGGGTCACCGTAAAGCACAAACGATATCAAAGTTTTCTGATCTTCACCATCCAGGAAGCCCTGGCGGCGAGTCATTTCCTGCGCCATGTATACTTTGGCGTTGCGCAGCGCTTCACCAACGGGCGTGCCTTCCTTGATCGATTTCCAGAATTGGCTGCCAAGCTGGTCAGCGCCAATCAAAGGAGCAGATACAGAGCCATACGAAACGCAGGTTGAACCGGCAAAGGCTTTGGTGCCGGTGGATATAAACTTCAGCGATAACGCCTCTTCTTCATTCTTGCCATCGATATAGGCGCCATAACATGCTTCACTGAACACCACCGCCGGGGGATTCCCGTCGTTAAGAATATCCTGCGGGCTCATTGCCACCGGATATTCGGGCTGATCGTTTACATCATTGTGATCGGACTGTCCATACCATTCCGGGGCATCGGTAACGCCATGCAGGTTGAAATACTGCAATTTGGCAGGCAGATATCCATTGCCGACCAGTTCGCCCGTCTTGGTGGGCGGCGAAGCAAGCATGGATTGGCCATCCCCAATCTGGCGGAACACTTCCAGAGAAGCCTGGCTCCAAACTGCTGCGGAATAGCCAAAACTCGGTCGCATATTGACCACACCGTGGGCAAAAACCCGCCGCATCCCCGTCCAGATGGGGGAGAATACGCTGATCCGCTGCCACCAGGGTTCCTGTGAGGATTGCGTGGAGTGGTAGGTGATCATTTTACGCAAATATTGCAGCAGCAAACCTGCGTCGCGGTTGGTTCCACCCGGCAAGCGCCCCACCGACCATTCAGGGATGAAGTAATTGTCATCCAAGGTAGCGTAGGGGTTATCGGAGGCTATTTCCGTATCCACATCGTCAGTGGGATTGGGCAAATGATGGAAGGGAACGATCTCCGGTCCGCCGACGATCAATAATGCACCGATCATTTCGCCGCGCTTCCCCAGAGCTTTATCCAGGTCTGCGACAGCCAGTTTGATCTTCCACGGGTCATTGTAAGGCGCCGGTTTGATACCAAAGGTTGTTGTGCAGGCAGCATCATCCACATAGAAGAGCACGGCATTCCAGCCCTGTTTTTTGCGGATGGCTTCTGCCAACTGTTTCAGCAATTCATCCAGGATGAAACCGGTTTGGGAGCCATACTGGTTCTCCAGTCCCTTTTTGGTGGTGAGGATGACATAGGTCGGGAAACGACCATCGGTACGGGTGACGCCTGTCATCCGCAGCCGGGAGGCAATTCGCTCCAATTCCTGGCGGACATCCTGCAGGCTTTCAGGTACAGCCTTTTCCTCCACCTCTTCCTCGACATCTTCCCAAACCGCAACCTGTTCCGGTTCTTCCACTTTGATCGGTTCTTCGGTGGCAAGGTCTGTTTCCAGCACTTCAGGTGGTGGTGTATAAGTCAATTCAGGATCGACCTGCTTGGAGACATCCACATCTGTTGCTTCATCCTCTGCCTGCGACTCACTCACTGCTTCCACTGCAGGTTGAGCAGCGACAGTCTCCGTCGATGAGGCGGATTGGGTGCTGAACGGCAGTTGATTCCAGCCGAGGGCTGCCACAATGGATGCAGGTACACTGATGTCGAATCTAATCTGCATCTGATCGGGATAGAGGGAACGATATGGATGATTCTCTCCCCAGATCCGCTGAATTACCTGACCGGCTGAGTCTTTTGCGGCGCACTGGTGTAAAAGGGCCACCGCTTCCGTATCTTCACCCAGGTTGAGTTTGGCTGCCGCCAGATAGAGTGTGACGGGCAGGCAATCTGCCCAACGGGAGTGGTAGAGCTGCGCCAGATTTGCCAGCGTTTGCGTATCATGGAGTACTGAAGCTATCTGCAAATGAAAACAGGCTGACAGATCCACAGTCGGGTCGGCAATCAATGCCTGCTGAACGAGCAGTTCCGCATCTTCCAGCTTTTCATTTTCAAAGGCATCCTGACCTTCGCGGTACGATTTTGCCCAGGCTGGCAGACTGGTTCCGGCGACGGTTTTACCGGCAATGGCATAGACATACCCTGCATCGGCTGCCGTGCTTTTCCCACATTGTGCATATGCGGATAGACGCAACTCATGTGCCTGCAGAAAATCAGGGTCAGCTGAGCAAACCATATCCAGAATGGGTAATGCCTGCTGGGATTTGCCATCATCCACCAGGGATTTGGCATATAGATAGTTGAAATGCAGATCGCCGGGAAATGCCGCTAGCCAGTTCAATACCAATTGCCGAACAAAACGGTATTCCTTTTTCCGGAATCCGACGCTAAGAATGGTCAGCAGGTCATCCCGCGATATATTTCCCTGATTGAGGAGTGGGTTATGAATTGAGCTGCTCATGAGTGAACCGATGCCTCCTGCGGATGATGTACAAGGTTGAGTGCAATAATTGCGCCTAATTGCCGCAGGATATTGACATCATCCCTGGATAATTCGGATGCCCGGCGCAGCATCGTTTCTGCACCACGGTAATCTTTGGCATCACGCAACAACAACCCGAGTTGATAGTACCCACGGTAATCCTGTGGCGCAATGTCAATCACTTGCTCGTACAGGGCAATGGCTTTGGAGAAATCCCTTCTCTCCTGGTAAGTTCTGGCCATCTCGAGGTAGGCTTCTATCATTTCGGGATCGATATTGATGCAGGCGGAGAAGTGATCTATTGCCTGATCCAACTGCCCCGTGCTGCGCAGCAAACGACCGGCGAGCAGGTGCATGGGCAGGTTATCCGGGTCAGCCTTGATTGCCAGTTGGGTAATCTGCAGTGCATCAGCAGGCGATCCGTTTTCAGCCAATGCCTGGGCATACATCCGCAGTACATTGGGATCGCGGGGATAATCCTGAGCGATTTCTTGCAGTGAGCGCAGGTAGGCTTTTTGCCCTTCCTTCTCGCGGATTATTTCCGCTTTTACCAGATGCAAAGGCAGGGTGTTGGCAACTTTTCCCAGCGATCTTTCGATCAACTCCAGGGCTTCATCGGCATGACCGTTCGCCTGAAGTGCCTGGGATTTGACAATCAGCCCGTCCACATTCTTGGGATCCAGGCGGAGGGCAACGTCGATCTTTTTCAAAGCTTCCTCGATATGCCCGGCCTGTAAGGATAAACCGGCGCTGAAAATCTGTGGATCAGCCTGGTTGGGTGCCAGCGTTACCGCCCGCTCGATGGACGCGATTGCCTGGGAAACATCCCCTTCGATATGGTAGGTTTTTGCCATGTATAACCAGGGTTGGTAATTTACCGGATCCAGATGCGCAGCCTTGCGCAGGTATTGAATGGCAAGGGTATGATCCTGTAAATCAAGGGCATCTTTGCCAATTTCCAGGGCATAATCGAAATTATCCGGCTCGAGATCGGCAGCAGCTTTCAGATGGGCAATTGCACCATCGAAGAATTTCAAGTCACGCGACCATTTGCTTGCATAAATATGCCACTGCGGCTCATTATTCCATTTGCCGAGTGCCTTCTCCATGGCAGCGAGTGCTTCTTCCGCTTCACCGGCTTCACCTGCTGTCAGCGCATATCCAGCCAGCACGATCGGGTGGACGGATAAGCGTGTTTCGTACTCGTCCAGCAACTGCAGGGCTTCTTGAGGCGCCTTATCCTTTGCCAGAACTGCTGCTTCGACCCTGCGCAGTGCATTTTCGGGGTTGCTTTGGATCGCCTGTATCATACCGGCGACATTGTTTTCCTGGGCGAGTTTGGCTATCTTGAATCGGGGTTCTCTGCCAAATTCTTCCGTTTCTTCCACGGCGGCAACGTTATCCGCTGTGGGATGGAAGGCGGCTATGCCACGTTTGTGCCAGGCTATGACCAGCGGAATATCGGCAACCCGTTCCACTGCCAGCATTAACTCTTCAAAGGTCTCATATGAACCGAGGCTCATTGAATCCGATGGAGGCAGATGATTTTTGATCTTCATGTTTTCGTACAGTCTGTATTCTTCGGCCTGAAGTGCATACAAGCGGGCGTGACTGAATACAGGTAAGGTGTCCAACGGAAATCTATCTCTGGTTTGATTGATTAATTCGTGTGCGGTATCGTATTTGCCAACCACCGCTGCGGCTTCTGCCAGCACCAGGTAGGTGACCGGGCTGCTGCTGAGAATATTGTAAGCAGGTACATCCGGCAGCCGGGTTTCCTGGTTCCCCATCGTGGGCAGCAGCAGGTCAATTTCATCCAGATTGATATTTTCCAGTTCGCCGGTCAGCGATTGGGCAGACTGTTCGTCGCGATCATCTGGGGATTGGGCAATATTTTCGAGCGCGGTATTCCATAAGTACCAGCGCGTATTCAAAGGCGAAGAAACGTTTTCAGCGGGTGATTCTCCCTGCAAAACGGCAGTATATCTGGAGAGCAGATACTGCATGTCTGACGCCTGATTACCTGCATCCATCACAGCAACATTTGCCTGATTTTGCAGTACAGAAAAATCCATTTGCTGAGCAGCGAGATCTGCCAGCAGGAAATTTGCTTCCGGTGCATCGGGTTCAAATTCCAGAATGGAACTGGCACTGGAGGCAGCCTGAGCGAAATCACCTGCCTTGCGGTAAAGGAAAGCCAGACGCAGTAAAACGCTGCATATGAAATCAATTGGATGATCGGCAGTTCCATCCGGGTTCACCCGCGCCAGAATGCTTTGCAAAGTGGTAATGGCGTCAGGGTAAATACCTTCGTAGGCATACATATCCGCTTTCACCACCTGCAGGTATACGTTTTCCGGGTCCATCGCAATGGCAGTCTCCAGGCTGTTCAACGCAGAGGAAATATCACCCATCTTCTGTTCATATTGCACCAGATCCATCAACAGCGGCAATGAGGATCGGGGATCCTGTTGAATGCCCTGTTTCAAAATGGCGCCAGCGTCTGCAAATTCCTTGTGTTCCGCCAGGATGCGCGCCATTTGCTGGAATTGTGCCGGAGCAAGTTTGTTCTCAGCGATCAGGCGTTCAAAGGTCTGACGGGCATTGGCGAGATCACCTGCCTGCAAATGCATGGCACCCAATTGAATGCGCAAATTGCTGTTTTCAGGCTGAATCTTGATGATCGCATCCAGGGTCGATAGCGCTTCGGGCAGATCATGTGAACGGATGCAGAAGTTGGCATACCAGATCAGATTATCGGGATTGCGCGGGTCGATGGCTAATGCCTGTTGGGCTGCCTGCAGCGCGGATTGGGATAGGTTGGCTTTAAGGAAGGCTTCAGCCAATTGTTGATGTATCTGAATGTTCTCCGGGTTCTCCTGGGCAGCTTCCTGCAGAGCGGCCAATGCTACTTCAAATTCGCCCATCTGTCCGGAGGTGATGCCCAACCCATAACTTACGCGCCAGCGTAAATCGGCAGGCAGGGTGTCGATCTTTTCTGTGAGGGAGGCAAACAGCTTTCGAGCTGCTTCTTTCTCTCCCATCCTGGTTAGAATTTCCGCGATCAGCAGCAGGAAACGGATTTCTGATGGTTCCCTGGTGGAGGCATCCTGCAGGATGTTTCTTGTGTAATCCAACAGTGCGATGGTCTCGACATCATTGAGGTTAATCTGTTCGGCATCGGGCGTAAGGTCATCCACGACCAACTGCCCGAGGATCAGATAAGCTTCCGTTCCTACCGGGTTGAGCTCCATTAACTGCTGCAACGGGTTCAAAGCATCCTGCTTGCGGTTGAGTTTGATCAAGCTCTTTGCATGTTCCAGTAAGGTAGTCTGATCGTTCGGGTTTCTTTTGACCAGATCAGCATAAATGTTTTCAGCTTCCTGCCACTGCCCCGTCTTTTGGTAACTCTCTGCCAGGGTGCGGACATATTCGAGGTTGGCAGGTTCCAGCATGGCAGCTTTTTGGAAAAGTGGGATAGCCTCAGAGGTGGAGCCGGTTTGGAATAGCTGGCAGCCCAGAGCGAAATTCAGTTTTGCAGAATTCGGAACGGCTTTGACGGCTGTTTGCAGAATGCTGACGGCTTTATCCAGATTGGACTGCGCCACATGGAAGTTAACCAATTTCTGCCACGGCTCTTCCAGTTCCGGTGACAGGTTGACCGCCTTTTCGTAATGCTCACCAGCCTTTTCGTAATCGCCCAACTGCTGGCAGGCGTCACCGCAGATAAGGTAACCTTCTCCGCTGGTGGGGTATTTGTCGATGTATTCCTTGCTGATCTCAAGTGCCTTGTCTGCCAATCCAGCGTGGATGGCGCAGTCGGCATATGAGAGATGATCACGATAATTCGAATTGCCGGTTGAACTAATAACCTGCTCCCAGAATCCCAGTGCGGATTCAAAATCCGATTCTTTTTCATGGCTCTTTGCCATGATGCGAAGTGAGTCAGGGTTTCCATCATCCAGCAACAGGGAAGCCGCTGCAAACTGACGGGCTTTGGGATATTCCTGCTTGCTGAAAGCCAGCTTGGCGCGGATTTTGATGGCTTCCTTTTGGATCGGCAGTCCCGCGGGCAGCACACTGAGGAGTTGATCGACCTTTTCCGGGAGGTTGATCATGCCGCAGATGTCGATGATTCTTTGCAAGGTGGTGGCTTCCTGGTAAGGATTGGCTTTGAGAACATCCATTAGCCTATCCAGGAATAACTCTGTTTCCATCAGATTGCCCAGTCGATAGGCAAGCAGTGCACGGACAGCCAGCACATAAGGATGGGCAGAATCGCCAAATGTAATGCCCAGCGGGGTATTCGTATCCCCGTTTTGCAGGCAGGCTTCCGCATATTCGGCTTTTGCCAGATCGGATTCAGGAACCAGCTTGAGCACTTTTCCCCATGCCTGGATGCGTGCCTCGCCGGTGATATTTGCTGCGCGTTGTGCTTCGATGCGCGCCTGTGCCTGGCGGAGCAAGGCTTCTTGTTGCAACAGGTAGGTGGATTGCGCTGCCGGATCTGAGGCAAATGAGCGGATCTTTTGCTCGAGGGCGAGCTTATTGATCAAATCCAGTTGATTACTGACATCAAGCGGATCAGAAAGTTCTATTTCTGTCTGGTTCTTTCCCTTTTCTCCGCCCGAAATAAATTGATGGGATATTTGCTGCGCCAACTCGTCATAGCCGTAACCATGCAACCATTCCAGGGCTTTTACGCGGGTCGCTTCATCCATCACCCGAATGCTTTCAACCAGCAGGGGAGAAGGCTCTCCCAAAGTGTTTTCCGTTTTGGAAAGCAGTATTCGGGAAAGGAAAACAAAATATTCCATTTCGCCAAGGGTGGTGGAAAACAGGCTGATTTCTTCCTGTAATCCGTCTTTGTCCACACCCATTTCCAGGGTCATGGCGAAGGCAGATATCCAGTCTTCGGGGTTGAATTGGCTTACCGTGAAATTATGTGTAATTTCCTTGCTCAAGCCCGACCAAGACTCGGTCAGGCGGCGGCGCTCCCGCAGAGCAATGGAAAGCATAACCGCATCTTCCACAGAAGTTACGCAACCCGGGTTACGCGAAGTTTTCTGATAATAGGTGCTGACCTTTTGGCGCAGGTCAGCGGCAAGAGGCTGAAGAGGTTCCTGCGTTAAATCCTGTTCGGATAATGATACGTTGGATAGCGCAAGACCAATTCGTAATACGGTCCAGTTTTCAGGTTCTGTCCCACAGGCGGTTTTACACTTTTCGATGGCATCTGATTCTTCGAATGCCCTGAAAAGCAGCGGATCCAGATAAATGGTTTTAAACACGTCAGCCGCTGACGGGCTGGCGAAGACGTCTTTCAGTTGCATGATTAAATCAGCTGGTTCCATAATTACATCCTTAGGGACATGCGTGGTTCACCAAGCTATACCATTGAAGAGATTTGTAATACGAGCCAATACGATCCTGCCATTAAGATCAGACCAACAAAGATGAGGAAAACACCGATGCCAACACTGGTCTTGATTAACCCATTGAGAGCGCTCAACAAGGCAGAAGCATTGCCCACCAACCCGGCGATATCTTCCGTGATGCCTTTTTGTGCCATTTTTGCTGTTTGTTCTGCCAGGGTGGTGATATCTTTGCCGAGAGATCGGGATACCAGGATAAAAATACCAATGCAGAGTGCGATCACACCGATCAGGAAAATACCAGTTGCCATGGTCAGCAAGAAATCAGGGATACTCATATTAAACATTTCAGCCTCCTGAAAACATATTCAAGAGGCTATATTGCAAGAACTGTGCCGTGGTATTCGGTTTGGCCGATTTCAGGCAGGTTGGGTTAATTCCGGTGGAAGATGCCCCAGATCGATGATGGGATCATCACAAAAGAGCATGGTGCGCTCAATGACATTTGCCAGCTCCCGAATATTGCCGGGCCATTCGTATTTTATGAAAGCCTGAAGCGCATTGGGCGTCATTCCATCGATGTTCATCCCAAGCGAAGCATTGCCTTTGCGAATGAAATAACCCACCAGATCGGGGATATCCTGTTTTCGCTGCCGGAGTGAAGGCAGATGCAGGTCCACCACCTTGAGGCGGTAGTACAGGTCTTCGCGGAATTTCCCATCCGCAATCATGTTCATCAGGTTACGGTTGGATGCAGCCAGCACCTGGATATCCACTTTGATGAGGGCTGTTCCGCCAACGCGCCTGAAGCTTTGTTCCTCTATTGCGCGCAACAGTTTTCCCTGGATATCCAGCGGCATGGAGGCAAGCTCATCCAGGAAGAGGATGCCGCCGTCAGCAACTTCCATCAGCCCGACCTTTTTCTTTTCAGCGCCGGTAAACGCACCGGCCTCATAGCCAAACAATTCCGATTCCAGCATGGTGGGTTGGATGGCGGCACAGTTAATGGCAATGAAAGGTTTACCTGAACGCGGCCCATTCGCGTGAATAAACTTGGCAAGTACTTCCTTGCCGGTACCGGTTTCTCCGGTGATGATTACTGAAACCGCTGCAGTTGCCGCACGTTTTGCCTGGGTTAATACCGTTTTCATGGACTGGGTGTTGCCAACGACGAAATCAATATTTTGGTTCTGTACACTGCGCAGATGCGCCAACTCCCGGCGCATGGCGACAATTTCCTGCGCTCGTTGGATGGATAATTCCAACTGAGCCAACTCAATCGGTTTTTGTAGAAAATCGTGGGCGCCGTTCTTCATGGCATCCACAGCCATGTCGATGTCGCCATAGGCAGTGATAAGAATGATCGGCGGACGGAGGGGCATACTGGCTGTTTCGGCAAGCAAATTCGGACCGTAACCATCTGGCAGGTTTACATCCAGCAAAACAATATCAGCATTCTCTTTTTGTAAAGCTGTACGGGCATCACCCAGGGTTGCGACCCCATTTACCTCGTAGCCTTTGGTTACCAGGAATTCTGAAATGAATTTTCGTGCGTTTTCTTCGTCGTCTACGATCAGTATGGTCGCTGTCATGAATTATCTCCTTCATTGGGTTTGCATGCCGGCAGACTAACATGGAAAACTGTTCCGCCCGGGAATGAGTTTACGCTAATACTACCTCGATGTGCATTAATGATCCTTTTGGTAATTGCCAGACCAAGCCCGGTCCCCTGCGGATTATTGGTAACAAACGGTTCGAAAATATGTTCCCGGATTTCATCCGGAATACCTGGACCGTTGTCAGATACGGTAACTTCCACCTCCGGGGATGACCCATGCGGCAAATTCCGATTAGCCATTTTAACCGCAAGTACGCCGCCTGTCTTCATCGCCTGAACGGCGTTATTGACCAGGTTGGTAAATACCTGCTCCAACGCGCGTGCATCGCCAACCACCCACATTGTATCCGGTTCGAGTTGAAAATATGCCTGAACGTTGGCTTTGGAAAAACGGGGACGCCAGCGTTCCAGGAAGCGCTGCAACAGAGTGCCCAGATCCACTGGATCCATCTTGTATTCCATGGGCCGTGAAAATGAAAGCACCGATTCCATCAGATGGGTCAAACGAGTGCAGTCATGCTGTAAACGGTTGATCGTCTCCTGTTGTGGGTCTTCGGGCGAAGTGTTCATTTGGAGCAATTGCAGACCGGTGGAAATATTGTTTACCGGATTGCGCACCTCGTGAGCAAAAATCGCGGTCACTTCGCCCAGCAATGCGCGTTGTTCCAGTTGCTGGGTGCGGACGCGGATCAGCTCATTTTCACTGACGTCCTGGATGATGACCAAGATCGCAAGCAAACCGTTCTCGACTGTCACCGGTATGGTTTGGATATGCCCGAGAAAAGTCTGTCCGTTACGGCGGTGCAGGGTGATATTGCCCAGATTGTGGGTTGGAATGCCATCCAAGGCTGTTTTCAGCGCCGGGATCAGACTGTCGGTGCCGACGATGATATTCTCCAATGGAAAACCGATGACTTCCGACTCTCCGTATCCAAGCATCATCTCGGCGGCCGGATTCATGCTTTCGATGGTCAGATCTTTACGGACGATCACGATGCCTTCGGCGGTATTCTGGATGGCAACCTCACGGACGATCTGCGCCTTGTGATGTTCCGCCAGTGTTTGATTTAAATTCTGCACCAGCACATGATGGTAGAGCGCGCTGCTGAAGGAACTGCTGAGGAGTTCCATGACTTTGTCCAAATGAGGCGACGGGGGCGCCTGATTATCGGAGATGACCAAAATACCCAGGTGAGCACTTTCCTGACGGAGGAATGAGACCGCTATGAAAGGAAGATTGCCGACCCGGGCAATGCGATGGAACTCATGCACGACCCTTTTCCCGGGCATCCAAATTTCCGGTTCCGCATCCACCGGCAGTGTACCGGCGTAAATGGTGGATGGGAAAATAGGTGCATCGATGTTCTCGGTCGAAGCGGATTTTTCGTATTGCTGTAATGCGGGATTGTATTGATAGACGCATAGATAGCGCGATTTGGTGAGAACGTGCCCGATCTCCAGCATATGTGCCAGGCAAGTGGAAGAGTCAGGCTGCGTGATCAGGGTGAACAGGTTTTGCATGGTCAGGTTGAATTTCTCCAACCATTCCTGATTGTCCGTTTGTTGTTGTACCTGATTCTGTGGAATGATGCTTAGTAAAAACCAACTTCCTGCCGGATCAAGCGAGGTCGGTTTGATAAGCACTTCCAGTGGATCACGCATATGGCGATTCATGCGGGTGAGGTGCTCACCCGGTTGAATCATTTCGTACCGGCTCAAGTCGGGAAAGAGATTTTTTAACTCGACCTGAGCCAATTCGCTCATAGAGAAGGCGGTCAGTTTCAAAAATTCGGGATTTGCAGCAAATAAATGAGTCTGCCGTGGTTCAAGGATCACGGCAGGTGAATTCAACAGACTAAGAAGGGTGGCAAACTCATTGACGCCCGGGTTTTTCCCACGCCAAAAAGGTTGAAATGGGGCATGGGAAGACAACAAATTACTCATGATTTTCCGGAGGATGCGTGACGCAGGTGAGCAGGGAGTATACCTTCCATTGCGCGATATTTAGCCACCGTTCGGCGGGCTACCTGGTAGCCCAGCTTGGCCAGGATTTCCGCCAGTTCGGTATCGCTGTACGGGTGAGATTCCTTCTGGATGATCTCCTGCAGCGCGGTACGAATATGGAGACTGCGGTCAAAGAATTTTGCGAAAGGTACGATCCTGCCGTTGGGCAGTTGGATCGCCTTGTTGGAAACCGCCCGGGATATTGTAGATTCGTGTACTTCCAATTCCTTGGCCAATTGCGCCCGGGTAATCGGTTTTAGTTCGCCTTCGCCATGTAGAATAAATTCTTTTTGGATGGTGGCAATCCGAGCCATCAACCTTTCCATGGTATGGTTACGCTGCTGAAGGCACTTCACAAAAAGGGATGCCCGTTCCAGATCGGATTTCCAGTCATCCACTTTGTCGTTGTTGACTTCCTTGATTGCTTGTCGGAACATCGGATTGATGCGCAGGGTCCCAGAGATGGGCATGATGATCTCGATTACCAATGGACACGCATTGTTATCATTCAAATGGTTGATGACAATGTCGGGGCGATGGAAGACGTGCTCGTCCCCTTTGGATTGCTCGTGGGCATCGCCCCAATGAGAGCGGGCAGGGAATGGATTCAGATTATTGCCGATGAAGGTGGCAATTTCCTGTACAGTCTTCAGATTGGTCTTCAAAAGATGCGCCAGTTCAGAATACTGATGCCGGCTGAGCATATGTATGCCGGATTTGACGGCTTCCTGTGCCAGAGGGGGGATATCATGCGTTTCTGCAAGCACTTCCAGTTGCACCAACATGGCTTCCTGTGGAGAGGCAGATCCGACACCGATCGGCTCGGCATGCTGGATCAACTTTTTGATGTTTTCGATGCGTGAAAGCGGGACATGATGATACTGGGCAACCTCGATCAACGGTATGGTTAATAAGCCGTCTTCATCCAGGTGGGTGAGCAGATATGCCGCCAGACTCCGATCCTGGGTATCCAATTCCGGTGCGATCTGGCGGAGCACAAATGTAGGTAAGTCTTCAGTGGCAGCACCGATATTATCCTCCGGCATGTCTTCTTCCGGGATGGGATTGCCGGTAAAGAAGTCTTCACGGGGAGAGACGAATACAATTGGCTCTTCGGATAATTGGGTCTTGGGCCGCGAGCAAACCGGGCAGGTTTCCTGGTTTTGCAGCAGGCGATTGCAGGATGGACAGCGTCTTTCTTCCACCATTTCCAATGCAGGATTGGAGGCTAGCTCTGCTTCAATCTTCTGATACAGCTCTTCCGCCGTCAGGCTGAGGAGTGTCATGGTCTGCGCAAGATGAGCAGTGGTCAGGTGGCGCTGGGATTGATTCTGTAATTGAAACATATGTCACCAGTATAGTATCCTTTTGCGAATGTTGCAACTTATATGCCCGGTCTTTTTTTTCTTAATATGAAGTCTTTTTCAGATTCTGGTACAATCTCGAAAGAAGGATGAGTGAATGGAAGTGATCACGATCATCGGCGGCGGACTTGCCGGAAGTGAAGCTGCCTGGCAGGCAGCAAATCGAGGGGTGCAGGTAGACCTTTACGAGATGCGCCCGCAGCAACAAACCGGAGCGCATCGGACAGGCAATCTTGGCGAATTGATTTGTTCCAATTCGTTGGGTTCGAATCTGTCGGATAGGGCTACCGGGCAACTACTTTATGAGCTACGCCAATTAGGCTCGCTGCTGATCGAAATCGCCGACCAGACCGCCGTACCTGCGGGGAGCGCACTGGCAGTCGATCGCGAGGCTTTTTCCCACAAGATCACAACCGCATTGGAAAAACATCCCAATATTCGCATTATTCGTGAAGAAAAGCGGGAAATACCCGATGGTGTATGTGTGATTGCCAGCGGTCCGCTGACTTCTGCCAGGCTGATGGACTGCATCTCAGGGATGGTGGGTGGTGATTCGTTATTCTTCTATGATGCCATTGCCCCCATTGTAAGCCGTGAGTCAATTGATATGACGGTTGCTTTCCGGGCGTCGCGCTACGAACGGGGGGTGGAATCCGAAGGCGATTACATTAACTGTCCATTCACGCGTGAAGAATATGAACGATTTATTGCTGCGTTGACGCAAGCAGAGCGCATCCAACTACGGGAATTTGAAAAGGACATCGCAGATGGTGTTCGCGCCGGAAGCGGGTTCTTCTTTGAAAGGTGTCTGCCTGTGGAAGTTCTGGCAAACCGCGAGATGATGGCAATGGCATACGGTCCCATGCGGCCGGTGGGGCTGTATAACCCGCATACCGGCAGGCGACCTTATGCCGTTCTTCAACTTCGCCAGGATAACCTGGCTGATTCGATGTACAACATGGTTGGATTTCAAACAAATTTGACCTTCAGCGAACAAAAACGTGTATTTCAGATGGTTCCTGGGTTGGGCAATGCGGAGTTTCTGCGATACGGTCAGATGCATCGTAACAGTTTCTTGTGCTCGCCTAAATTCCTGACGCCGGCGATGAATCACCGTGACCATCCGCAAATCTTTTTTGCCGGGCAATTAATTGGCGTGGAAGGTTATGCGGGTAACATTGCCAGCGGTTTGCTGGCTGGAATAAATGCAGCCCGTTGTGTGAAAAACAAAAAGTCGATCCATCTGCCTGAGGGTACCATGCTGGGAGCGATGATTGCATACATTACCCGGGCAGATCCGGCTGCATTTCAGCCGATGAAAGCCAACCTGGGGCTGCTTCCTCAACCAGGCGTGGCGCGTAAAATGTCCAAAAAGGACCGACACGCCCAGACAACACAAAGTGCCAGAACTGAAATGGACACATTTTTGGAAAGTTTGGGTGAGGAAGGTGGATTGTGATCCGGCAAATCATCCGCGCTAATCGTAGTTTGGTTTTCTTTGCTGTCCTGGTATGTGTAGTGGCTGTTTTTTTTCTGTGGCTGCCGCCCCGTTTCCGAACGGAATTTTCAGGTGCGGAGGCTTTCGGGCTGGTGGAAAAGCAACTCGGTTTTGGTGCGAGAGTTCCTGGTTCATCCGCCCACTCTGCGTTTCTCTCCTGGGCGGGTGAATACCTGCGCAGCCAGGGTTGGTTGGTATATCAGGATGACGTATTTCGAGGTCAATCCATCAAAAATCTAATTGCAGAAAAGGGAAGCGGAAATCGATGGATTCTGCTTGGTGCACATTTTGATTCAAGAATGATTGCCGATCAGGATCCAGGTTACCCCGGAATCCAGCAGGCAGTGGATGGCGCGAATGACGGCGCTTCAGGCGTGGCGGTTCTCATGGAACTTGCCAGGGTATTGCAAATTCCCGATGATACACGCGTCACTCTGGTATTGTTCGATGCAGAAGACCAGGGACGCCTGTCGGGATGGGAATGGATTATGGGCTCCACATATTACGCGGAAACGCTTTACCAATATCCGGAAGCAGTGGTAATTGTGGATATGGTGGGTGATAAAGACTTAAACCTCATGCGGGAACGCAACTCGGACGAAGGCTTGCAGTCAAAGATATGGCAGATTGCCGCCACTCTCGGTTATGGAAAAGTTTTTCTTGATGAACCGGGATACAGCATGCTGGACGACCATACCCCCTTTCTGAAATTGGGCATACCCGCCGTGGACATTATTGATTTCGATTATCCATTCTGGCATACCACGCAGGACAACTTGAACAATGTATCCGCTGAAAGTCTGGAAGCGGTGGGTAAAACACTGGAGACCTGGGTGGAGACATACCCGGGAGAATAAAATAACCGTTTTGCTTTCACTTGCCAAACCATAGCCACCATTGATATCATAGGTATATCTCAGATTAGAAAAGGCGGATCATGCAGACTTCTCCCATCCAATTTTCACCAGCCGACCGGATTGCCGACTTCAAACCGTATTTCTTCACCATTCTTGGACAAAAGATCACCAGTTTGAAAAATCAGGGTATGGAAGTGATTCGTTTGGATATGGGATCTCCAGACCTACCGCCAGCCGATTTCATTGTGGATACACTGGCGCAATCTGCCAGAAAAGCGGATGCACACGGCTATATGCCATATCCCGGGACTGTGGATTTCCGCAAAGCAGTTGCCACGTATTATCGGAACCGCTTTGGCGTGGAATTGGATGACAATCTGGAGATATTAACCCTGATCGGGTCGAAGGAAGGATTATTCAACCTGCATCAGGTAATGCTGAACCCGGGAGATGTATGCCTGGTCTCAGACCCAGGTTACCCGGTTTATTTTAGCGGACCGGAAATTGCCGGGGCACAGGTATACTCGATGCCGCTGCTGGAGGAGAATAATTTTCTGCCGGATCTGGATGCCATACCCGCCGAAGTGGTTGCACGGTCTAAAATGATGTGGATCAATTATCCGAACAATCCCACCGGTGCCATTGCTCCTGATGCATTCTATGAACAGGTCATCGAATTTGCCCACCAACATAAAATTCTGATTGCGCATGATGCACCATACAGTGATGTTTGCTTTGATGGATATCGGGCGAAAAGTATTTTGGAGTTCCCGGGTGCAAAAGATGTGGCAGTGGAGTTTAATTCCCTCTCCAAGTTATATAATATGGCAGGATGGCGACTGGGTATGGCGGTGGGCAATGCCCAGGTAATTAAATATTTGAGCGTATACAAAAGCCAGGTGGATACTTCGCAATTCAAAGCGGTGATGGACGCAGGCGCAGTTGCCCTGACCGGCGATCAAGGTTGGATTGAGGAGCGCAATGATATCTATCAACACCGGCGAGACCTGGTGGTGAGCGCGTTTCAGGAAATGGGCTTCAAGGTCAACAACCCCAAAGCTGCAATCTATGTGTGGGTAAAGCTGGATGCGGGTGCAGACAGCCTGGCATTTTGCGACAAACTCTTGCATGAGACCGGCGTCAGCCTGACTCCGGGTGTTGTATATGGTCAATATGGCGAGGGGTACATCCGCGTTTCTCTTGCAAGCCCCACGGATCAAATTCAGAAAGCATTACACCGCATCCGAGGATGGGTGGCTAAAATTAATCGTTAATGGCTAAAAAACAACCCGAATCAACGCAACGACCCCGCGAAAAAGCATTTCTGGTGGGGGTGGAAATCTATGGAGAAGATGCCATCCTCTCGATGGATGATTCACTGGATGAATTGGAATTACTTGCCGACACCGCCGGACTGGATGTGGTGGGGGTATTGACCCAAAAACTGGATAAACCATCTGCGGGCACATTTTTAGGCGCCGGAAAAGTGGAAGAGTTGAAAATGCTGGTGGAGGATACCGAAGCGGAGGTCATCATCTTCGACCAGAACCTTTCTCCACGGCACCAGCGCGAACTCGAACGAGTCTTCCACGATAAGATACAGGTAATGGACCGCACGGCGCTCATTCTGGATATCTTTGCCCAGCATGCCCATACCCGTGAAGGTAGCCTGCAGGTGGAACTGGCATACTATGAATATCGGCTGCCCAGGCTAACCCGTGCCTGGACTCACCTGGCGCGGCAGGCTGGCGGCGGAGGCGGCCGGGCGGGGAGCGTGGGCGGTGTTGGTTTGCGCGGTCCGGGCGAAACTCAATTGGAAGTGGATCGCCGGCAGATCAAGCGGCGGATCGACGTTTTGAAAAAGGAAATTGAAAAGATACGCGAGCACAGAGCACGCCACCGCCAGGTACGCAAGAAATCCAAGACCCCGCTGGTGGCGCTGGTGGGTTACACCAACGCAGGTAAATCCACGCTTTTGAACCGATTGTCCAAGTCGGATGTGTATGTAGCGGATCAATTATTTGCCACACTTGACCCAACCACGCGGCGGATCAACCTGCCGAATAAGAAAATCATCCTGCTCACGGATACCGTGGGCTTCATTCAAAAGCTGCCCACACAGCTTGTGGCAGCCTTCCGTGCCACCCTGGAAGAGATCACCGAGGCAGATATGTTGCTGCATGTGATTGATGTTACCCATCCAAATGCAGTGGAACAAACCAGGGCAGTTTTCGAGACTCTGGCAGAGATCGAAGCGGAACATATTCCGGTGGTCAATGTATTGAATAAAATCGATCTGCTGGAGAACCGGGATAGTTCCCAACCATTATTACCGGATTATCCGGATGCGGTGGGGATTTCCGCCATTACCGGCGAAGGTATTGAAAACCTGCTTTCGAGAATCGATGAGCTGCTTTACCAAACATTCGTTCCCATCTCGGTCAAGATCCCCTATACCCAGGGGCAGTTGCTATCGTTCTTCCATGAAAATGGACAGGTGGATACCATTCAATATGAAGAGAAGGGGGTCCATCTCAAAGGCAAACTGCCTGTCCGCTTTTTGGCTAGATACCAGGAGTTCTTAAGGGAAAGTCAATAGAAACAAAAAACCGCCACCGGCGGTTTTTCTTTACTAAAATGATTGCTGGTTAACTCTTTTTTGTTTCTTTTGCTACGCTGATGACTTCCTTACCCTGGTAATGTCCGCACTTGGGGCAGACAGTATGGGGAAGGCGCATCTCGCCACAATTGCTGCATTGCACCAGGTTCTGGCTGGTTAATCCATCTTGTGCGCGGCGGCGGTCTCTTCGACCTTTGGATAGTTTTCTTTTTGGCTGCGGAACCATCATCTACTCCTGTTAATCGGTCACCTTGCTGGCGACCTTCCTGCTGTTGATTAAGCGTGACGATTATACCTGAGGTGAGTATGAGCGTCAAGCTATTGATTCCTATATATTTTGTGTGTATCGAAAAACTCAATTCCGTGTTTTTATAGACAGGCGAGTTTTCCGCATTATACTTGAACTAAGAAGCAATCATTCCATTTTCGTGAGAGGCCGCGATGATCTCCATTCAAAAAATTGATACTGGCGATAAAGAGCAGGTCAATAAGTTTGTTCAATTTCATTACGATCTATATGAAGGCTGCCCGCAGTGGGTTCCCCCCTTCAAAGTAGACATCAAAATGATGTTGAACCGAAAAAAACATCCTTTCTACGAGCATTCTGATGCAGATTTTTTCCTGGCATATCGTGATGGAAAAATTGTAGGCAGAATTGCCGCTCTCGAGAACAAACCCTTCAACGAATACCACAAAACAAAAGATGCAGAATTCTACCTCTTTGATTCGATCGATGATCAAGAAGTTGCCAATGCATTATTCGAGGCAGTGTTCGATTGGGCGAGGCAACGTGGTTTGAATCATGTAGTGGGACCGAAAGGTCTCTCGGCTTTTGATGGCTATGGAATCCAGATTGAAGGATTTGAACATCGCCAGATCATGAACATGATGAATTACAACTATGATTATTATGCACACCTGGTGGAAACATTAGGTTTCGAAAAAGAGGTCGATTTTGTTTCCTGTTATATTCCGGCTGAGCATTTCCATCTCGACCCGAGAATTCATGAAATTTCCCGCAGGGTGCAGGATCGGGGAACTCTTCAGGTGAAGAAATTCCGTAATAAGGCCGAACTTGTATCGTGGGCTGATCGAATTGGAGAAGCATACAACAATACTTTTGTGCAGAACTGGGAATATTATCCGCTCAGTAAACGCGAGGTGAAATTTGTGGTGGATACGATCATCCAGGTTGCCAATCCCAAGCTGATCAAGATCATCACCTCCGGGGATAAAGTAGTTGGATTCTTGCTGGGATTTCCGGATGTTTCTGAAGCCATGCAGCGCGCAAAGGGGAACCTGAACCTGTTCTCGATCATCGACCTGATTTTCGAGATGGGCAAAACCAAATGGATTTCACTTAACGGGATGGGCGTGTTGCCGGAGTATCATGGTAGGGGTGGGAATGCCCTGCTGTACTCCGAAATGGAGGATACACTGCACTCGTTCAATTTCCTGCATGCGGATCTAACCCAGGTGGCGGAGACGACTAAACAGATGCGCAAAGACCTGGAGAATGTAGGTGGAAAGCCTTACAAGAACCACCGGGTATTTCAGAAGCATATCTAAATTTCGAAAAGCCTGGCGTTCGCCAGGCTTTTTTATCCCTGCATCTCATTGATCAGATCCTGCAAATCATTTGGCAGGGGCGCGTAAACGGTGGTTGGCGCTGAGGTAACAGGGTGCGGAAAACTGATCTGTGAAGCATGCAACGCCATCCGCCGGATGTCGGTCTTAATGGGGCAGTTCTCCATCTGCATCTTTTGCTCGCTGTCGACATACAGCCAGTCGTGGAAAATGGGGTAGCCCAGGTCGCCCAAATGGGCGCGGATTTGGTGCGTTAACCCGGTGGCCGGCGACGCCTTGATCAACGTCAGACTGCATCCGAAACGTTCGATAACCGCAAAATGTGTCGTGGCCGGTTTGCCTCCCGCGTGAACCCGGGTACGATGCGCGCGGTCGGCATTGACTTTCAGGGGTTGAGCACACTCTACTGAATCCCATTCCGGTGAGCCGAGGATGATCGCCAGATAATCTTTCTTGATCTTGCGGGAATCAAAGTATAAATTCATTGTGCGGTGAATTTCTGCATTTCGTGCCAGGATCATTGACCCGCTGGTGTCTTTATCCAGCCGGTGGATGATCCAGAGCCTGCCATATTCCCGCATCAGTAATTGCTGCACACAAGGAATGTCTGGTGAGAACCCGCCGGGAACGCTGAGAATACCGGCTGGTTTATTGATGACGAGCAGAAACTCATCCTGATATAGTACAGGGATGGATGGCGGCAGGGTATAATTTGTTGAGTGCGGCAATTCCATATGGTTATTCTAATTGATAAATACAGATACTCCCAAGGAGGCGATCATGTTTGTGGTCCATGTGCATGTCAAGGTTAAGGAAGACAGAGTGCAGGATTTTATTGCTGCGACCCGGGAAAATGCGCAACACAGCATTGAAGAAAACGGAAATCGTCGATTCGATATTATCCAATCGGAAAACGATAAGACCGAATTCATACTGGAGGAAATCTACCTTTCTCCAGCGGATGCAGCCTCACATAAGGATACCCGTCATTACAAAAAATGGAAGAATTTGGTCGAGAGCATGATGGCGGAACCGCGTTACAGCAAGCGCTACAAGAACATATTTCCCGCAGACGAGGAATGGGAAAAATGATTGGGTTTGAGTTTCGAACCAGCGATCAAATCCATTTCGGCAGGGGAAGCATCTCAAAACTGGACACAATCCTGCCCACAGATGTCACGCGTGTTCTGGTGGTTTCGGGCAGGCATAATGCAGATAACAATCCGGCGATTGCGGCGTTATCCGCTAGAAATATCGACATCCATCATTTGGTTTTAAGCGGTGAGCCGGATGCAGATACGATTGATACGCAGGCGTCGATTGTGCGCCAGAAGCAAATCGAATGGGTAATTGCCATCGGTGGCGGGAGTGTGCTGGATGCCGGCAAAGCCATTGCAATGCTTGTCACCAATGCCGGTAAGACCCTCGATTACATCGAAGTGGTCGGCAAGGGAAAGAAGATCAGCAAACCGGCATTGCCACTGGTTGCCATTCCAACCACCGCCGGCACCGGATCAGAAGTCACCAAGAATGCGGTGATCATCATCCGCGACAAAAAGGCAAAAGCGAGTCTGCGCAGCCCGCTGATGATACCCAACGCGGCGATCATCGATGCGGAACTCATGGCATCGCTTCCGCCATCCCCAACCGCTCATACCGGCATGGACGCATTGACCCAGGTGATGGAGGCTTATCTTTCCAGCAAATCCAACCTGTTGATTGATTCGCTGTGTGAAAATGCCATCCGAATGGGGTTTGCAGCCTTACCCCGTGTGTATGCCGACGGTGGGGACCTGGATGCCAGGGAGGAAATGGCTTATGTCAGCCTGATCGGGGGCATTGCACTGGCAAACGCCGGGTTGGGGGCAGTGCATGGTTTTGCGGCTTCACTGGGTGGTATGTTCGATGTTCCGCACGGCTTCATCTGTGCCTGCTTCCTGCCGGTGGTGTTCGAGGCAAATTATGCGGCACTCCTGAACATGGACAAGAAACACCCGGTCTTGCGAAAATATTCCAGGATTGCCGAATTACTTGGTTATGGTGAAGATGGAATCGAACAGGTATTTACACGTTTGTACGACCTGCGCGGCGAGTTTGAAATCCCCGGAATGCGTAAATTTGGGGTGGAAAAGACCATGGCAGGTGAGATAGCCGATCTGACTGCCGCCACCAGCAGCATTCGCGGTAACCCGGTGGGGTTATCGCGGAAAGAGTTGATTGAAATACTTATAAAATGCGTATAGCAAAAGAAGGAACCGATTTTATCCGGTCCCTTCTTTTGCGTTAACAGAGCTTTTTCAAGATGGCTTAACAAAAAAGCTGATTTCCATCACCTTGGGTCCGGCATGCACCACAATGGCAGGGGGCACCTCATAAATGGAAACGTTCTGTATCCCGGTGGACCTTGAAAGTTCAGCCGCCAGGCTTTTGGCTTCATCGATTGCATCACATTGACCGATGGTCAACAACCCGGAATCATTGTGCGGGCACTCGCTTTCAATGATTTCGACAATGCGGGCAACGGCTCTTTTTTTGGTACGCTGCGTCTCAGCCGCTTCGGCACGCCCGTTCTTCAAGGTGAGGATGGGCTTGACCTGTAAAATACTGCCGAAGAGGGCAGATGCCCCACCAATTCGTCCACCCTTGTATAAATATTCCAGGGTGTCCACCACAAAATAAACCCGTTGTCTGGCTGCCAGGTCACGGATATTGCGCTCGATGTCATCCGCGCTCATCCCTGCATCTGCCCATTTCTTTGCCTGGCGGACTATCGATCCCAACCCGGAAGCGATAGTGCGGGTGTCGATCACGCGAATATCTGCACCGGAGAAATCCTCGGCGGCCACGGTTGCACTGCGGGTTGTGCCGCTTACCTCTGCCGAAGGCGCAACGACAATGATGCTGTTGCCCTTATCCACATGCTCCTTGAAAATGGGCGTATAGAGCGCTGGGGCGGGTGCGGCTGTTTTTGGCAAGTTGGAGGAAGCGCGAAGCTTCTCCAAAAACTGCGCCGTGGTTAATTCGGTATCATCGCGATATTGTTTATCTCCAAAGATAATGATCTGAGGGACAAAAGGAATGCCCAGGTCTTGCATTTCCTGGCAGGGAAGACTGCAGGTTGTATCTGCAACGATCGTTACCATAGTTCACCTCGAATGAAAAATGAAAAAAAGGAATTACAGATCCATTATACACATACAGCGGAAAACTCGAGTAATTTCAGGCAGCGAAAGCCGCAAGGTGCTTCACCGGACTCATTCCTGTGTACGGAAATTAAAAAATAAAGTTGCCAGAGGGTAACTCATCCAAAGCATAATTGATTCTGAAAAACGGGGTTGCACGAAACAAAAGGAAACAATTCTTTCAGTACATATTATATAGATTGAGTATATTATAGTGTTTGTACGCACGCATTGAAACCTGTCATATGTGACATGAAAATGAATGCTTGAGGCTTGTAATACTGCAAGCCCTAAAATGGAATAGCGCCACTGCTTTGCCTGGAGTTTGTAGAGTGAAAAGGCTTACTATTTGGCTATGAATCAATTTCGAATACAGACAAGTTCCCCTGACAATCCAGAGATTCGCAACATTCTGGGAGGGATATTTCAACACGCTTTGATCGCAGCGGACCCGCAAGAGGCGGTTTCCCGGTATCTACGCCATCAGGAAGCCAGTCTATTCCAACCCGGCCATGTGGAAGGGGGCAAGCTGGTATTGATCTCGCTCGGCAAGGCTGCGCGGGCGATGGCGGCTGCAGCCTGCAATATTCTGGGGGAACAGGTTCACAGCGGAATTGTGGTGGAAAAAAACACGGATAACTCCATCCACCTGCCTGATACGATTGCGGTATTGCAGGGCGGGCATCCCATCCCAAACGTGTGCAGCCAGGAAGCGGGCGGGCGAATAGCGGAATTGGTGCGAACATCCGCGCCGGATGCCGAATTTCTGGTGCTGATCTCGGGTGGCGGTTCAAGCCTGGTCACTCTGCTGCCCGAGGGAATCGATATTGCGGATTACCAGGCATTGAACCGTCTGATGCTGGGAAGTCACCTCTCCATAGCGCAGATCAACACTATCCGCAAGCATGTGGACCTGTTCAAGGGCGGCGGTTTGCTGCGGCTGATCGGGGAGCGTAGTTCACGTTCGCTGATCCTTTCCGATGTGGTTTCCGGTGGGTTGGGAACCGTGGCTTCCGGTCCAACGCTGCCGGATGGCACCACCTTTGGAATGGCAGTGGATATCCTCAGGCAAAGCGGGATCTGGAACGGATTGCCCGAGAGCATCACTGCACATCTACGAGCAGGAACTGCCGGCGAGCTGCTGGAAACACTCAAACCGGACGATCCGTTATGCAAATTCAGCCGGGCGGTAGAGGTCGGCAGCTTGAAACAAAGCCTGACTGCCGCCGTGGATGCTGCAAAGGAACTTGGCTGGAATGCATCTATCTGTGAACCGGCATTGACCGGCAGGGTGGAAGATGCCGCCCATCGCATCCTTCGCGATCTAGCAGAAGGCTATCATCGCGGTGAGAAACAGGTATGGATCTATGGCGGCGAGACGACCGTCAACCCGGGCAATGCCAGTGGCAGGGGCGGCAGAAACAGTCACCTGGCATTGCTGCTCAGCCGGGAATTGGTACGGTTCCCCGGTGTGGTGGTTTGTACATTTGCCACCGATGGGGAGGATGGCAATTCATCTGCCTGCGGGGCAGTAGTGACGCCGGATACATTCCCCAGGGCTGCGGAGCATGGAATGGATCCGGCGGATTACTTGAACAGATTTGATTCCCATACCTTTTTTCATAAACTGGGCGACACCATTGAGATCGGATCCACGGGGACAAACGTCAATGACATCACCGTGGTTCTAAAAAATTAAACCTTCTGTTGTATCGAAATGCATTAATCCATATACATTTTTCATTCAGGGGTACTTTTCCTTTTCGAGACTGGCTAAAATTGGTATATAAACCTTTTAAATTTGTTAAACAAAAATTCAATGGAGTGTACGATGAAAATTGGATTGATCGGGCTTGGAAAAATGGGAAGCAATATGGCACGCCGTCTGCTCAAGGCGGGGCATGTGGTGGTTGGATTCAACCGTTCACCGGAAGTTACCCGGGAACTGGAAGCGGAAGCGAATCTGGTTGCGGTTTTCTCGCCAGAAGAAATGATACAAAAATTGGACACACCCCGCATCATCTGGACCATGCTGCCGGCCGGGGCGGTGACTGAAACGATGCAAAATCAACTACTTGAACTGATGGACCGGGGCGATATCCTGATCGACGGCGGCAACGCCAATTACAAGGATTCCATTCGACGTGCGCAAGCCATCGAAAGCCAGGGGGTCCATGCGGTGGATGTTGGTGTTTCCGGCGGGATATGGGGGCTGGCGGAAGGGTATTCCCTGATGGCGGGCGGCGATGAGGACATCATCGAGTATATCAGTCCGATCCTGAAAGCCCTGGCTCCCGCGCCGGATGCGGGATGGGGGCGGGTGGGCACACACGGCGCCGGACATTTTGTCAAAATGGTTCACAACGGCATTGAGTACGGCATGATGGAAGCCCTGGCTGAGGGTTTTGAAATCATGCATTCGAAGAAAGAATTGGGGGTCGATGTTCATCAAGTGTCACAAATCTGGCAGCAGGGGTCGGTGGTGCGTTCATGGCTGCTTGACCTGGCAGAGCGGGCACTGCGGGATGATCCTGCATTGAGCACCATCGAAGACTGGGTGGCTGATTCCGGCGAAGGCAGATGGACGGTTCAGGAAGCCATCGATCTCGATGTACCGGCTCCAGTCATTACTTTATCGCTCTTCCAACGTTTCGAAAGCCGGCAAACGGAAAGCTATGCTGGGAAGATACTGGCTGCATTACGAAACCAGTTTGGCGGGCATGCCATTCGAAAGGTCGGAGAATGAACAATCCAGGAGTCGATCAAGGCTCGATCGGGATCGTCATTTTTGGCGTTACCGGCGATCTGACAAAGCGAAAACTGCTGCCCGCATTGTATGAATTGATCAATGCCGGAAAGCTGGGGCTGCCGCTGCACATCATTGGTTTTGCCCGTCGTGACTGGACGGATGAGACGCTTCAACAATTGATCGGTGAGGCAATCACCGAATTTGGTGGCGTCGACAGACCAATACAGTCTTCCGTGCAGACGCTGTCAAAAAATGCACATTACATCCGGTCCGATTTTGCAGAAGATCAGGGGTATACCTCACTAAAGAAATACCTTGCCGAAAAGAAAATCAACCATATTTTGTTCTACCTGGCAACGCCACCTGAATCATATATCACCATCATCCGTGATCTTGGCAAGACCGGGCTGAGCGCTGAAAGCGAAAATGGCTGGCGCAGGATCATCGTTGAAAAACCCTACGGACAGGATAGCGAGACGGCGGAGGAGCTTGAGATAACCATTCACCAAGCATTTCACGAACACCAGATATACCGAATCGATCATTACCTGGGAAAAGAAACCGTTCAGAACATCCTGGTCTTTCGGTTTGCAAACGGTATTTTTGAACCTCTGTGGAATCACCGCTATGTCGATCATGTGCAAATCACTGTTGCTGAAACAATGGGAGTGGGAACCCGCGCCGGTTATTATGAGCATGCCGGGGTGATCCGGGATGTATTTCAAAACCATGTTCTGCAATTATTGACCCTGACTGCCATGGAAGCGCCGGTTGCATACAAACCAGATGACGTCAGAGATGAAAAGGTTAAGGTATTGGAAGCGCTGCGACCGATTCGGGAAAAGGATGTGCTCTCTTCCACGTATCGGGCACAATATACTTCGGGGCTGGTACAGGGGAAGAGAGTCGCGGCATATCGCGATGAGAACGGTGTCTCCCCAACCTCGATCACGGAAACTTATATGGCGGCCAGGTTGTTTATCGACAGCTGGCGTTGGTCTGGGGTGCCATTCTATATTCGTGCCGGCAAGCGGATGCCCGCACGGCTGACCGAAATTGCCGTGCAGTTTAAGCAGGTTCCGTTGGCGATGTTCAACGGCAAGAATATGGCGTACGATGCGCCGAATGTGCTGGTACTGAACATTCAGCCTGAAGAGGGCATCACGCTTTCTTTCGGTGCCAAGATCCCCGGGTTGATGAATGAGGTCCAGCCGGTGAATATGAACTTTAATTATGTGGAAACATTTGGAAAAGAACCCCCCGAAGCCTATCAACGTCTGCTGCTGGATTGTATGAGCGGCGACGCGACGTTATTTACCCGTAAAGATGAGGTCAGGGCTGCCTGGGCGTTTACCACGGATATTATCCGAGCCTGGCAGGAACAGAATGTACGCAACCTGCCAGTTTACGAAGCCGGGACGTGGGGACCTGCCGGGGCGGATGAATTCATCCAGCGTGATGGCAGATGGTGGCGAAACCATGAAGATGGTACTACGGGTGATCCAGACGCTTTCGAGGAGTAGGCTATAACTTTTGCCCGCAATTCGGACAAAAAACTTCACCACGCCTGGCGACAAAACCACATTTATTACACGTTGTTGGCTGCTGGCTGCCCAGCGGCGCACCGCAAGCCAGACAGGTCGGTTCACCGATCGGGTTGGCTGCTCCGCAATAGGCACATTCCAAACGGCGCAGGCGTTCGCTCAATTCCAGTGATGCACGGTGTGTTTCGGCTGTTTTGTCAATGATGCGCCATACGTCGTCTGTCAATTGGATGGATTCAATATCCTGGGCAAGATCATCCAACCTGCCCAGCAGGGAGAAGGGGTTGCGCAGCACGGAAAAGACGGTCGTTCCAAGGGATGCCGCCACGCCAAACCAGGATTGCTGTCCCAGTTGGATGGAAACACCATCTTCATTGGGTCTGATGGAAACTGTCAGGGCGGTATCTCCGCCTGAAGCCTTCATCTGCCGGGTAGCAATTTGAACGGTCAGATAGTTGTCCTGACGAAAACATTGCGCCATCATATTGCCGCGGTTGAAATAGGCGACCAAATCCTGGGCAATGTCTTCTGCGGTGATTTCACCATGGTAAACTCGCTGTATCATGCTTTCGATTATAATTCGATAATTCCATAGAGATAAGAGAAAACCAATGCATTTTTCGAAAATTAGAATTCCACTGACATTTGCCTTACTTTTATTCAGCCTGGTTTTGGCTGCATCGCTCCCCGGCATGGTCAGCGGATCAATAAGAATCTTCTTCCCATTCAGCGCGAGCATCACGCCAGCAT